>JBKPAI010000096.1:0-17283 GCA_046726355.1 Acidobacteriota bacterium
GTGCTGGGGGCCTGACGCTGCACGGTGCTGGGGGCCTGACGCTGCACGGTGCTTGGCGCCTGACGCTGCACGGTGCTGGGGGCCTGACGCTGCACGGTGCTGGGGGCCTGACGCTGCACGGTGCTGGGGCCTGGCGCTGCACGGTGCTTCGGGCCTGACGCTGCACGGTGCTGGGAGTCTGACGCTGTAAGGTGCTGGCGGCCTGTCGCGGCACGGTGCTTGGCGCCTGACGCTGCAAGGGCTAGGGCCCGAAGACACCCTGCTGCGTCAGAGACCCAGCACGCTGCAGCGTAAGCCTCCGAGCACCCTGCTACGAAAGAAACCCGGCACGCTTGCAGCGTAAGACTCCGAGCACTTTACAGCGGAGGGTGCAAATTCAGCGTGACGCCGAGGTCGAGGTCTTCGGCCCGGCATTCTTCACGTACTTGTCGAACCAGTTGAGCCGCTCGGCGAGCACGTGCAGCAGCGTCTCGCGTGCGGCGTAGCCGTGCGCTTCGTTCGGCAGCGTCACGTAGCGAACGGTGGCCCCGTGGCCCTTCAGCGCCATGTAAAGCCGCTCGGACTGGATCGGGAACGTGCCGGAATTATCGTCCGCCTCGCCGTGCATCAGCAGAATCGGATCCCTGATCTGATCCGCGTACCAGAACGGCGACATCTTCGCGTACAGATCCGGCACCTCCCAGAACGTCCGCCGTTCGCTCTGGAAGCCGAAGGGCGTGAGCGAGCGATTGTAGGCGGCACTCTCCGCGAACCCGGCGCGGAAGAGCCGCGAGTGCGCCAGTAGATTGCCGGTCATGAACCCGCCGTAACTGTGGCCGCCGACGCCGATCCGATCGCGGTCGGCCACGCCCATCGCGACCACTTTGTCGATGGCCGCCTGCGCGCTCGCCACGAGCTGCTCGACGTAGTGGTCGTTCGCGGTTTCTCCCGGTCCGACGATCGGCATGGTCGGGTTGTCGAACACCGCGTAGCCGGAGAGCAGCAGGAAGAAATGCGAGGAGCCGCGTACCATCATGAACTGGTTCGGCGACCCGGTCACCTGGCTCGCCGAATCGGCGTCCCCGAACTCGCGCGGGTACGCCCACATGACGACCGGCAGCTTCTCGCCCTGCTTGTAGCCGGGCGGCAGGTACAGCGTCGCCGACAGCTTGACGCCGTCGTTGCGCTGGTAGGTCACGTACTGCCGCAGGATGCCGCGGACCTGCGGCTGCGGATCCGGGAAGTTCGTCACCTGACGGCGCGTGGTCGCCTCGCGGTTCCTCACGTAGAAGTTCGGCGGTTCCTTCGGCGTTTCGTAGCGTGTGAGGAACGTGGTCATCGCGTCGTCCAGCGGCGACACGAATGTTTCCAGTGATTCCGATCCGGATCGGAAGATGCGCTCGGTCTGCAGCGTCTTCAGGTTGAGCCGATCGAGGAACGGCCGATCGCCTTCCGGCGACGCCCCCTCGCCCGAGAGATAGATGAAGTCGCCGGTCTGGATGACCGGGCTGTTCGCAACGCCGCCGCCGCGGCCGCCGCCCGCAGGCGTCGCTGCGGGGCGGCGCGTGACCGGCGTCCCGGGGTTGTCGTAGGCGGCGTCCTGCTTTCGATCCCACACCTTGCGCGGCGGTGCGCCCGGCTCGAGGATCCAGGTGCGCGTACGCCGTGAGGCGCGGTCGTTTTCGCTGAGCAGCGCGACACCGCCGTCCGTGTAGGAGAGACCGCCGTAGCGCCATTCCGTCTTCGCGATCTCCTCCGGCTGGCCCGTGAAGGGCGCCGGCAGCGAGAGCGCCTTGTCGCGGAACGGTACCTTGTTCTTCAAGTCACCGCCGTCGAGGGCTTCGATCCATACCACCGTCGCGCGTTGGTCCTGACGCCAGTGATGAGCGCGCGGCCCGGGCTCGACGCCGGTGAGCGGCGTTCCTTCATGCGACGGCAGAGCGGCAATCCTCTTTGCCAGATCGCCCGTACGGTTCCAGACTTCGACCTCGTGGGGGAACCCGTTCATCGGCACGAGATGCGAGAACGGGCGCTTGATTTTCGTCACCAGAAGGTGCTGTCCATCCGGCGAGGGCGCCACCGCCGCGAAGATAGCGGGGCGCCCCAGCGTGGTCTTCGCGCCGGTGGCGCTGTTGATCGCGGCGAGCTGGCTGGTGAAGTAGTACTCGAACAGCGCATCGTCGTGCGCCGTTTTGAGAAGATCTTCATACGTCGGCGCCGGCGCGGCCTTGCCGTAGTTCTCGTGGACGTTCGGGCCCGGAGGGACGGCCGGCTCGGACGGCGCAGCACCGCGGCCCGGCGCCACCAGCGTGCATACCAGCGTGACGTTGTCGGTCAGCCAGTCGCACGGATCGCCCCCGGCCGAGTTGATCCGGTCAGTGCCGGTCACGGCCTTTGCACTGCCCGTCGCGTCCGCCACCCACAGCTGGATCGCGGCGTCTTCGGTGTTGAGGAACGCCAGCCGCGATCCGTCCGGAGAGAACTTGACGTTGGAGATCCGCGCTCTGGGCGGCACCGTCACGTTGATCTCGCTGCCGTCGGCGATCTTCTTCAAGGTGATGGCGTAGATGCCGTTGCCTGCAAGACCGACGGAGCGGTGCGGTCCGTTCGTTCGCGGATTGATCCGCGATCCCGCCAGCCGCAGCATCGGCTGCGACAGTTCGGCGATGGTGGGATGCGGGCGCGCTTTCATCAGCGCCAGCACCTGCCGGTTTGGACTGACCATGGTCTGCGGCAGCGGCTCGGCGTCGAACGCCGCGACGATGTTCGGCGGCGGCAGGACATATTTCGGGGGATCCGACGCGCTTGGTACCTGCGCGGCGACGGCCGCTCCAAGCACCAGGAGGACGAGCATGGTGATGCGGGCGGCTCGAATAAGCATGGTGGCGCTCCTGTCAGTATCGCCTAGACACTACCACGGAGGACGCGGAGGACGCGGAGGTTCAATCGCGAAAGCAAACAGGATTTCCCCTCGGTGTCCTCCGTGTCCTCTGTGGTGAAACTGTCGTCTTCTGCCTCAGGGCTTGGGCCCGAACACCTCGTCGATCGGTACGACCTTGAGGTTGCCGAGATTCAACGGGCGGATCTGCGGCTCGATCTGCTGCCGGTCGCCCACCACGGTCACGATGAAGCGCGACGGTTGAATGTACTTCTGCGCGACGCGCTGAACGTCGGCCGAAGTCACCGCTTGAATGTTCTGCACGTACTTCGAAAAGTAATCATCCGGCAGCTTGTACACGATCGCGTCTTCGAGACGTCGCGACACGTCCCCCGTCGTTTCGAAACCGTTCGGGAACCGCAGCGCGACGTAGTTCTTCGCCCGGGCGAGCTCCTCGGCCGGCACCGCCTGGCGAATCGCGTTCAGCTCGTTGAAGAACTCCTTCAGCGCCTCACCCGTCTTGTCGGTCTGCACGCCGGCGCCGGCAGAGAACGGGCCGGCCGACGCCCGCATGTCGAACGACGACGACGCGCCGTAGGTGTAGCCGTGCTTCTCGCGCAGGTTCATGTTGAGACGCGAGCTGAAGGATCCGCCAAGCAGCGTGTTCATCACGACGATTGGAAAGTAATCGGGCGTCGATCGCGGCACGCCGATCCACCCGATCCGGATCTGCGTCTGAGGCGCGCCCGCCTTCTCAATCAGGTACACCTCACGCGCAGCCGGCTGCTCGACCGCCGGCAGCTTTTCCGCCGCCGCCGCGCCGCCGCTCGCGGGCTTCCAGGCGCCGAAGCTCGATTCGAGCAGCGGCAACAGCGAGTCCGGGGTCACGTCGCCAACCGCCAGCAGCGCGGCGTTTCCCGGTCGGAAGGTCGACGTGTAAGAGGCACGCAGATCATCGGTCGTGAAGGCCTTGAGCGTTTCGGCCGTACCGAAGGCAGGCGTGCCGTAGCGGTGTCCCCGCCCGTACAGCAGGCGTGAGAAGCCGACGGAGGCGATGGTGGCCGGATCGTCCCGGGCCTGAATGATGTTCGTGAGGCGCTGCTGCCGCTGGCGCTCGAGCTCGTCTTTCGGGAACGTCGGCCGGAGCGCGACATCAGCCATGATCGGCAAGGCTTCGCCGAGCCGTGCCACCGGCACGTGCAGCCGCACCATCGTCGCGTCGCTGGTGCTGGCCGCACCGAGATCGGCGCCGAGATAATCGACGGCGTCTGCGATCTCGAGGGCCGCGCGCGGCCCCGCGCCCTCCTCGAGCATCGCCGACGTGAGACTCGCAATCCCGAACTTGCCGGCCGGATCCTGCGCCGTTCCGCTGAGGACCACCAGATTCACCTGCGCGACCGGCACCTTGTGCAGCTCGACGATCCACACCGGCAGCCCGTTCGAGAGCTGCCGCTTCTGGATCTGCGGCAGCTTGAGTGCCGGCGCGGGCCCCAGCTGCGGCGGCCGGCTGCGATCCGGCGCCTGTTGGGCAGCCAGTGTGGCGCCCGTTACCACGATTGCGAGCAGGAGAACGTGACGGAATCGAGATTTCATTGCACCGCCTGTCGACCGCCCTTCGCGGCTCGTGAGTTCACGACATTCAACGCAGCAATCGCTGAACCCGCAGAAACAAGCGCCTCGGTATTTCTCTGCGGGTTCAGCGGGTTCTGCGTCGGTCGTCGTGCCGAATCTGTTGGTGCGCTCCTATTTGGCGTTCTCCGGCATAACGGTCAGCTCGACACGTCGATCCAACGGCAGGAACTGCGCGGCGGCCGCGCGGACGTCCGAGGGAGACTGCGCGCGGTAGCGCGCCAGATCCTCGTTGAACCAGTCGGGAATACCGGTGTAGGTGAAGTAGGCGTTCAGCTGGTCGCCCTTGCCGCCGAACCCGCCGACGCGCTCCATCCGGTTGAAGAATGAGGCTTCGATCTGATTGACCGAGCGTTCGACCTCGTGCGTCGTCGGTTCCTCGCGCTGCAGCTTCTGGATTTCCTCGTCGATCACTTTCTTCAGCTCGTCGACGGTGTGGCCCGGCCGGGGCGTGGCGAGAATCTCGAACTGCGAGGCAATCTGCGACGAGGCCTGAAACGCGCTCACGTCCTGCGCGATCTGCATCTCGTACACCAGACGCTTGTACAACCGGGAATTCTTCCCGCCGGCCAGTACGTCGGCGACGAGATCGAGCGCGGCGTCGCCCGGCTCGAAATGGCGCGGCGTCAGCCACGCGAGATACAGGCGCGGAAGCTGCACACGATCGGTGATCGTTTTCGTCTGCACCGCACTGAGGACAGCGCCCGGAATCGTCATGAGTTCGGGCGGCGGTGCGGGCTTGACTTCGCCGAACCACTTCTCCACCAGCGTCCGTGTTCTCGCCGGATCGATATCGCCGGCCACGACAAGGCTCGCATTCGCCGGCGTGTAGTACTTCTTGAAGAAGGCGACCACATCGTCGTAGCTCGCCGCGGTGAGGTCGGGCATGTAACCGATGACAGGCCAGTGGTACGGGTGACCTTCCGGAAAGAGCATGGCGCCGAGCACCTCGTCGGCGATCCCGTAGGGGCGGTTTTCGACGCTCTGGCGGCGCTCGTTCTTCACGACGTCGCGCTGCGCGTCCACGACCTGGGGCGTCATGGTGTCGAGCAGGTACGCCATCCGATCGGACTCGAGGAACAGCGCGAGCTCGAGGGCGTTCGACGGCACGTTGATCCAGTAATTCGTCCGATCGTTTTCGGTCGATCCGTTGTTGTCGCCGCCCGCGCTCTCGAGCCACTCGTCGAACTGGCCCGGCTTCACGTGACCGGATCCCATGAACATGAGGTGCTCGAACAGGTGGGCGAAGCCGGTACGGCCCGGACGCTCGCGCGCCGAGCCGACGTGGTACCACATGTTCACGGTGACGAGCGGCACCGTGTGATCCTCGTGGAGGATCACGGAAAGCCCGTTCGGCAGCCTGAACAGCGTGTACTTCAACTCGATGCGTGGAGCAGGCTTCCCTTCACCTTTGGCCGGTGGTTGGGCGAACCCGGGCCCGGCCGGCGCCAGCAGCAGGGCTGTCAGGAACAGGGCACACCGTTTCATGAGGTCGATTCTATGCCGAGCGCGGGGTGAACACGTGGCCTTCCCCACCTGACTCACCCGACCTACCCGACCTACCTGCTCTGCCCGGCCACCTGCCCTACCTGCCCTACCTGCCCTGTGATGAAATAGGCGCGTGTCAGACATTCGTCCACTTGTTGGCGTCATCATGGGCAGCAAGTCCGATTGGGAGACGATGCAGCAGACGGATCGGATTCTCAGTCAGTTCGCTGTGCCGCACGAATGCCGGGTCGTGTCGGCGCATCGAACGCCGGTCTGGATGGCCGAATACGCATCCAGCGCGGCGGACCGGGGTCTGGAAGTCATCATCGCCGGCGCGGGCGGCGCCGCGCATCTGCCGGGCATGGTGGCTGCGCATACGGTGCTCCCGGTTATCGGGGTCCCCATCCAGAGTGCTGCTCTCAACGGCCTCGACTCGCTGCTGTCAATCGTGCAGATGCCGAGGGGCGTGCCGGTGGCAACTGTGGCTATCGGCGCATCCGGCGCCGTCAATGCCGCGCTGCTGGCGATCGCGGTCCTGGCCACGTCGCGGCCCGAACTCCGCGCCAAGCTGCAGAAATACCGCGAAGACACGGCCTCCGAAGTACGCGGCCAGAGCTTATGACCGCGATCCTTCCTGGGGCGACCATCGGCGTGCTTGGCGGAGGCCAGCTCGGTCGCATGTTTGCGATGGCCGCGCGCCGCCTCGGCTATCGCGTGCACACGCTCGCCCCGGAGGACGACACGCCGACGGGACAGATCGCCGACGTCGAAATCAACGCCTCCTATGACGACGTCGATGCGGTCGCCGAGTTTGCGAAGCGTGTGGACGTCGTGACGTTCGAGTTCGAGAACATCCCGGCCGCAACCGCCGCGGCTGCCGAGACGCATGCGATCGTCCGCCCAAGCGGGCACGCGCTCGCGATCGCGCAGCAGCGCCTTCGCGAGAAGACGTTTCTCGCCGGCCGCGGCATACCGGTCACGCCCTTCGCGGCCGTGCGCACGCCGGCCGACCTGCAGTCGGCGCTCGCCGCCGTCGGGTGTCCGGCCGTCCTGAAGACGGCCGTCTTCGGCTACGACGGCAAGGGACAGGCGCGCGTGTCGTCGCCGGCCGATGCGGCCGGCGCCTGGGATGCGCTCGAGCGGCCCGAAGCGATTCTCGAAGCGTTCGTCGATCTCGAGCGCGAGATCTCGGTAATCGGGGCGCGCGGGATCGACGGCAACACCCTCTGCTTCCAGCCGATCGAAAACGCTCATCGGAACCATATTCTCGACGTGTCCGTCTCACCGGCCGACGTGCCCGGGATCATCGCCCGTCTCGCGCAGGAGATCACCCACACCGTGATGGAGGCGCTCGAATACGTCGGCTTGCTGTGCATCGAGTTCTTCGTCGCGCGCGACGGCCGGCTGCTCGTGAACGAGCTGGCGCCCCGCCCGCACAACTCCGGCCATCTCACGTTCGACGCGTGCCGCACCAGTCAGTTCGAGCAGCAGCTGCGGGCGATCTGCGGCCTGCCGCTCGGGTCGGCGGCGCAGCTGCAGCCTGCAGCGATGGCGAACCTGCTCGGAGATTTGTGGGAACAGGGCGAACCCGACTGGGTGGCCGCGCTGCGGTTCCCCGACGCAAAACTGCATCTCTACGGAAAGAGCCGCCCGCGGCCGGGCAGGAAAATGGGGCACATCACCGCGCTGGCAGCCACGCGCACCGACGCCAGGGCCGTTGTCCTGCAGGCGCGCGACGCGCTGACGAGTCGAGCTGGCGTCGAAGTCCGCGCGCCGACGACGATCAACGCAGAGCTCGCAGAATCGGCAGAGAAGAACCACGAACCGTGACACACGACTTCAAACGCAAAGGACGCACAAGGCCGCCAAGCGAACGCGCCCTTTGGCGTCGTCACGTTTTGTGTCGTGAGTCATTCAGTGATGAGTGGCTCATGACTCAAAACTCACGACTCACGACTCACGACAGCGTTCGGAATTCAGGATTCGTTGTTCTTCTCGCGGCGGTCTTCGGCACCGGCGCGGCGGGTCAGCTGCCGCCCGGAATGACTCGGACGATCCTCCTCGACAACGCGACCGTCCTGGTCACGCGACTCGGATATGAAGCGGGCAGGGGCGAGACGAGCCACACCCACCCGTTCCCGGCAGTGGTCATGCAGCTCACGGCTGGAAACGTCGACATGACGGTCGGATCGGAGCGCTCGAACGAACGCCGCGACGTGGGGGCCGTCTGGTTCATTCCGGCCAATGTGCCGCACGCCGCCGTCAACACCGGCTCCGCGTTATGCGAACAGATCGCGGTCGCCATCAAGGAAACACGTGCGCCGTCAGCAGCCGCACCGGCCACGGAGGCGCCCGCCGGCATCACGCGCACGACGCTCATCGATAATACGGACACCCGGGTCGTCCGTGTCCGGTTTGAGCCGGGTGCGCGCGAGGCGGTCCACACCCACCCGAACGACCTGCTGACGATTCAGATAAGTGCGGGGCGTGTCGAGATCCTGATGGACGCCGACAAGACGACGGCCGAACGCGCGCCCGGATTCGTGCAGTTTGTCCCGCGCGCCATACCGCACGCCTACGCAAGCGCGGACATGAAACCAATCGATCTCCTGAGCGTGGCGATCAAATGATCGAGGGGACGGCCGCAACGGGGAATCTGCGGCCGGCGCAGATAACTGAGGAAACGGAGGGAACGGTATCACACAGAGAAGCAGAGGAACGGAGACAAAACGGCGAAACCAGATTTCTTCTCTGCTCGTCTCCGTTGCTCCGTTTCTCTGTGTGATACCGTTGGCTCAGTCCCCTCCGTTCATCTCGATCAGGCGCCGGCCGCCACGTGCGCAATGGTCTTCTGCGCCAGGCGCAGATACGCGCGGATCGTGGTCTCCAGGTACGGCTCCGGCGTGTCCTCTTCCTTGCAGTGCGACAGGCCGTTCGACGAATAGGCAAACATCATCGCCACCGGCATGTGCGGGACCATTTCTGCCGCGTCGTGCAGCGGCCCCGAGGGGAGCCGTGGAGCGTCGCCGGTTTCTTCCCGCACGGCTTCCTCGCAGAGGCGCACGAGCGCGGGATCGAACAGCCGCGGCTCGATACGCCAGATCAGGCGCCACGCGACCGACACATTGTTCTCGCGCGCGGCGCGGTCCGCCGCCGCATGCGCGTCGCGCAGCATCGCCGCGAGCACGGCGGCATCGAGCGCGCGCTGGTCGAGCGAGATCTCACAGGCGCCGGGCACCGCGGTCACGATCTTCGGCTCCACGTTGACGACGCCGACCGTACACACGACGCCTGCGCCCGGTTTGGTATGGCGCCTGGCGATTTCGCGGCAGTCGAGGGCCGTCTGCGCGGCAGCGAGAAACGCGTCGCGGCGCATGGCAATCGGAGTGGATCCCGAATGGGCAGTTTGACCGGTAAACTGCAACAGGTGCCGCTCGACCCCGAAGGTGCCGAGCACCGCGCCGGCCGGCTTGTTCATGGCCTCCAGCACCGGGCCCTGCTCGATGTGCAGCTCCAGATACGCGCGCGCATCGATCGATTTCAGCTCGCGGTGCGCGTCGAGCATGCGTTCCAGCCTGACACCGTTCTCAGCGAGCGCGTCGACGAGCCGGAAGCCGTGTCGATCGGTCAGCTCCCGCACGTCGTCTATCCTGAGACTTCCGGCGGCCGCCGACGATCCGAGCAGGCTGCGGCCGAAGCGCGCGCCCTCTTCGTCCGCCCAGTCCACCAGCTTCAACGTGACCGGCGGCGGCGCTGGCGCATGCATGCGCAGCACTTCCAGCGCGGCCAGCACCCCGAGGCAGCCATCGAGCCAGCCGCCGTTCGGCACGGAGTCGAGATGGCTCCCGACAATTACCGTTTTCGGCGAGGCCCCGGGCACCGTGATCCAGTTGTTGCCGGCGGCGTCAGTCGTGATACCGAGGCCGAGCCCGGCGACCTTGCCGCGAAACCACTCGCGCGCGTCACGCCAGACGGGTCCCCAGGCAAGGCGCTGAGCGCCGTCGGCGGTTGCCGTGCGGGCGGCAAGCTCGCGTAAATCCGCGACCACACGTTGCGCGTTCATTCAAGCCTTTCGCCGTTCACGAGAATCTTCCAGCCCGGATGATAAGATCGCCAGCCATCGAAGAGAGCCATCATTATGAAGAGATTTCTTCTGCTGACCTTCGCGCTTCCGGCGCTCGTGCCGCTCGGCTATTCGCACGCGGTGCCGCGCGTCCTCGCGCAGGCACCCGCGAACGCGATTATCGATCTCAAAACCTACCAGGATCTCCGCTGGCGCTCCATCGGGCCGCACCGCGGCGGCCGATCCACGGCGGCCGCCGGCGTGCGCACGCAGCCGAACGTGTTCTACATGGGTGCCACCGGCGGCGGCGTCTGGAAGACGGAAAACTTCGGCATCACCTGGGTGCCGGTCAGCGACGGCCAGATTGCCACCGGCTCGATCGGCGCCATCGACGTGTCGGATTCGAACCCGAACGTGGTCTACGTCGGCACCGGCAGCGAGGCGATTCGTTCCAACGTGATTCTCGGACGCGGTGTGTATCGGTCGGTGGACGCCGGCCGTACCTGGCAATTCCTCGGCCTCAAGGATGTCGGTCAAATCGGCCAGATCAAGGTCCATCCGAAGAACCCCGATATCGCGTATGTCGCGGCCGTCGGCAACCCGTTCGGCTGGGGCGCCGACCGCGGCGTGTATCGAACGAAAGACGGCGGCCGGTCGTGGGAGAAGGTCCTGTTCCTCAACGAGCAGACCGGCGTCGTGTCGATTGCCATCAACTGGTCGAATCCAAGCGAGCTGTACGCCGGGGCCTGGCGCGCGCAGCGCCGGCCGTGGACGATCATCAGCGGCGGGCCGGCGAGCGAAGGCGGTGTCTACAAGACGGCCGACGGCGGAGATCACTGGACGCGGGCGTCGAACGGGTTTCCGGACGATTTGATCGGGAAAGTCTGGGTCGACATTGCCCAGTCGAACCCGAAAGTCGTGTACGCGCAGGTGGAAGCGAAGGGGGCGAAGGGCGGCTTGTACCGTACGTCCGACGGCGGCGCGAACTGGTCGATCGTGAACAGCAGCCAATCGCTTCGTGCGCGTCCGTTCTACTTCAACAAGGTGTACGTCAACCCGAAGGACGAGAACGAGGTCTTCGTAACCGAGCTGGCGTTTCACCACTCGACCGACGGCGGCAGGACGTTCACCACTATCGCGACCCCGCACGGCGACAATCATGTGGTCTGGATCAATCCGGACACTCCGCGGATCATGATCGAGACCAACGACGGCGGCGCCAATATCACGCAGGATGGAGGCCGCAGCTGGTCCACCCAGATGAACCAGCCGACAGCGGAGCTCTACATGGTGGATGCCGACGATCAGTTCCCCTACCGGCTCTACGCGCCGCAGCAGGACAACAGCACCTACTATGTGGCGAACGTGCCGCCGTTCGCGTGGGGAGTTGACGAGCCCACGCAAACGTGGTTCCAGGCGTCGGGGTGCGAGAGCGGCCAGATTCGGCCGACGCCCGACGGCAGGATCATTTACGGGGACTGCAAAGGCGAGTTCGGCCGCTACAACGTCGACACCGGCCAGGAGCAGCACTACTGGATCTACCCGCAGCAGCGGTACGGCAAGAACCCCAAGGACATGCGGTATCGATTCGTCCGGCAGGCGCCGATCGAGGTCGATCCGCACAACCCGAAAATCGTGTATCACGGCTCGCAGTACGTGCACCGGACGATCGACGGCGGCATTCACTGGACGCGCTTCAGTCCCGACGTGACCGCAAATACTCCCGACGGCCACGTCACGTCGGGTGAGCCGATTACGCGCGACATGACCGGCGAGGAAGTGTACGCCGCACTCTACGCGATGCGGGCCTCGCGCCTCGATCCGAACGTCTTCTGGACCGGCGCGAACGACGGCCCGGTGTGGGTGACGAGAGACAACGGGAAGACCTGGAAGAATGTCACGCCCAAAGATCTGCCGCCGGGCGGACGCGTGCACACGATCGAAGACTCGCCCCATCGCCGCGGTTCGGCGTACATCTCCGTGTATCGGATGTACCTGAATGACTTCAAGCCGTACCTCTACATGACCAACGACTACGGCGAACACTGGACGCTGCTGACCGGCGGCGCGAACGGCATTCCTGACAACCAGCCGATGCACGTGGTTCGCGAAGATCCGGAACAGGAGGGACTGCTGTACGCAGGCACGCTCGAAGGCGCGTACGTGTCGTTCGACCAGGGCAAGCACTGGCAGTCGCTGCAGCAGAACCTGCCGGCGACACCCGTGACCGATCTGAAGGTGCACCGCAACGACCTGCTCGCGTCGACCATGGGCCGGTCGTTCTGGATCATGGACGACGTGGCGCCGCTGCGGCAGATTGCGGCGAGCGTGATGAAACCGGCGCGTCCACGCTCCACCGATTCGCAAGGCGGTAGTGTCCGGCTTCAGCCGGACGTACTAACGTGGGGCTCCGCCCCACACCCCGGCTCGGTCGCTCGCGGGGGCCCCTCCGCCCCGCTCCGCTCCGTCCCACCCCACGGCGCACAGTCCGCGCCGTGGGGGCCCCGGCTCGCGGGCGCGCTCCGCGCGCCGATCGTCCTGGCATCGCAGCAGCAGGCTGAGGCGCCGCTGAGACCCGCGGTCAAGCCGGCCGCGGCCGCCCCGCGCGCGCGTCCGATCATCAAACCGTTCGAGCCGAGCGCCGCCTTCCTCTTTACTCCTGCGCCGGCGTATCGCACCCGCTATTCGCCGATGTCGGGCCGGCCGGATATGCCTGAATTCCCGCCGGTCGGCGCCCGAATCGATTACTACCTCGCTCAAGCGTCAGGCGAAGTGAAGCTCGAGATCCTGGACGTCGCCGGCAGCGTCGTGCGCAGCTACACGAGCGAAACGCGCGGCAGCGCTCCCCAGACCGGGCGCGGCGGTGGCGGCCGGCGGGGCGGCGCGCTGCCTTCGACGCTGCCGATGAAGGTCGGCATGAACCGTTTCGTCTGGGATCTGCGGTATCCGGGCGGACCGGCCGGCACCGGTGGCGACATGGAGAGCGGCGGCGGCGCCGGAAATGGTCCGCTCGTGGCGCCAGGCACGTATCGCGCGCGGCTCTCTGCCAACGGGATGGTGAAAACGGAAGCGTTCACGGTGAAGATCGACCCGCGGGTGGCGAAGGACGGCGTGACTGCCGCCGATCTCGCGGAGCAGACGAGATTCGCGTTGAAGGTCCGCAACAGTTTGGCGGAGGCGCGTCAGCTCGCGCAGCGTCTCCGGCAGGCGATCGAGGCGAGACGCGGCGACTCAGTGAAACTGCAGCCGGTGCTGGATCGCCTGGTGACGAAGTCCGGCCCATACGAAGATCAGATGTTCATCGACCAGCTGTCGAATGTAGCGCGCGAAATCGGACAGGCTGATCAAAAGGTCGGCGCCAGCGCCTACGAGCGCTACAACGACCTGCTCAAGGAGTGGGCGGCGATCAAGGCCGATGCGGACAGCGCGCTGACCCGGTAGTGAAAACGGAGGAGACAGAGGAAACGGTATAACGCACAGAAACGGAGCAGCAGAGACGAGCAGAGAAGACATCTGTTTTCTCCGCTCGTCTCCGTTTCTCTGCGACTCCGTTGTTTTACTGTTTCCTCCGTCTGCTCCGTTATCTCCGCCGCGCAAGCGCCGCATCCTCAGCATCGTAATCGAACGCGCGCGGATCAATCGGCGGTGGATGCGCTCGTTCCCATTCGATTGTCCGGCGGATGGCTTCATCGTGTCCGATGGGTTCCTGGTAGCCGAGCTCCTGACGGATCCGCGTCGTGTCCGTGGCCCAGTGCTGATCCAGGTTGCCGGGCGGCAGGAGATGGGAAGGCGTTTGATCGGCGGCCAGGGTGACGAGCTTGCCGCTCCAGCCGGTTGCCCGCGCCAGTTCGCGGGCCCACTCCAGTTCAGAAAGGCTTTCCCGTTCGCCGACGTTGTAGATCCGGCCGGCCGCCCGTTCTGACGCCGCCGCGAGCACCACCGCCGCCGCCACATTCTCCACATACCCGCGCGGGGACCTCCATGCGGCATGCTTCTCCTCGAAGAGAATCGCGGGCCGCTGATCGTCCATCCGCTTCAGGATCGGAAAAGACCGATGGAGCGGATCGCCGGGCCCGTACACCATCGGCAGTCTCAACACCGTGCCGGGCACCTCCGGGTGGCCGAGGATTTCGCGCTCGACCGGAATCTTGTCGTACTCGTCGTCCAACCAACCGAAGACCTCCCGCAGCATGCGGATGCGATCGGGTGGATACGCCTGCAGGCGTGTTCGCAGCGGGGACGACTCGGTGAGCGGCACGGGCTCGAGGGGTCCCGGCTCCAGGCCGTGCAGCACGCCGCAGGCGCGGTACACGTCGCAGCTGCTCAACCCGACGATTCGAGACCGCGTGCCGCGGAAAACATCCATCAGCTCTCGTGCCTGCCGGCCGGAGCTCAGCACGAAATCGACGACGACTTCGGGCGCCAGCGCACGCAGGGCCGAAGCCGATTCACCGAGCTGCTGTCGATCGCCGAGCATCTCGCGAGCTCCTGGCGGGAGCGCAGCCGCACGGCCGCACGGCCGGCCTCGGTGAAAAACTGTCACGTCGTAGCGATCGCGCGCGAGCGCCCGGGCAACATGTGGGCCGATGAAGCCGGAGCCACCGATCAGAAGGATCGACGCCAATGGAATCCCAAAATTCGATCCTAATTCCAAATCAGGAATTTGATATGGCGCGCTGCGCTTGCCTGTGTGGTTGCCCGGCAGGGATCTGGTCGCGAATCGCTCTGGCAGCCACACTCCGAATTCATTTTGTCGGGTATGGCGCGCCGAATCTTCTCCACCAGTCTGCTTCGCCGAGTCCCAGCGCATTCCACCAGGCGTCCAGTGCGGCGTCGTCGAGCCTCAGGATCGCTTCGCGCGTGACGCCCGGCGGCATCGCGACTTGATCCGCCAGAACGTCGACGATCGCCCCGCGGTCGGCACCGTCAACCCGTTTGATCAGGTGCCACAGCGTCACGGGATGGCCCTCGTCCGCACGAGCCAGGACGCGGCGAAGCGCGTCCGCACGGCGCGCAACGTCGGTTCCGAAATCCAATTCGTATACCGCCTCCTGAAATTCTTCATCCGCATCGTCGTACCACGGGCTGCCGGGACCAAGAGTCGGATGCGTGCGGCTCGAGGCGCCGGCCGGCACCAGCGACTCGCGACCGTTGAACGTCAGCGCCACCCAGCCGATTGTCACGCTCATGAGGCCGGTGCCATCCTCGTCGACGTGGAGCGTATACGCGCAGCCGAGATCGGTGGCCGTTGCAGAAGGCGTGGTGACAATGAACTGGCCGGGCGGCGCTGAGATGGCGGCGTGCAGCGTCCCGTGTTCGAGCGCCAGTTGATGATGTCCATCACGGGTCGCCACGAGGCGTACCCGCGTGTCGGTATCCACCGTGACTTCGCCGATCGAGCTGACGTGCATGCGTGCCTGCGAGCGGTTGTCGGTGGTCAGCGTCTCGCCGACTGCGATTCGGCCGCGGCCGTTCAGCACCGCCGATCCGACGCGCGGCTGCCCGGCAACGCTCGCGATCTCCCAGGACGTCGTCGATGTCACGCGCGTCGTACGCCATGTGCCGGTAATCATGAACATGACGGCTGCCGCGACTGCGAGCAGCGGGGCAAGCGTCCGCAGCTGCGGCCCTCGCGGCGCGGTTCGCGGCAATTGCGGTGCTGGAGGCACCGACTGCAGCTGGCCGAGCAGCTGTTCCAGGCGCTGCACGGCCGGGTCGGGCGGACCCGATCGATCCCACAGATAACGGTCGTTCATGGCGGTGTCTCTAAACCCAGTTGTTCGCGCAGCATCTTCATCCCGCGGTGGAGGTTGACGCGGACCGATCCCGGGGTCAACCCGGTCCGGCGGGCGATCTCGTCGCCGGTCATGCCCTCGACCAGGCGCATCAGCAGCGTCTCGCGGTACGCGTCGGGCAGCTTGCGGATGATGTCGAGCACTGCGAATGTTTCCGATTCGATCGGATCGCCGCCCGGCAGCTCGGGCGGCAGTTCGACCGGCTCGCGGGCCTGCCGGCGGTAATCCGTGGCGCGATTGCGCGCAATCGTCGCCAGCCATCCGCCGAACGCCGCGGCGTCGCGCAACTCCCGCAGCCGGTTGAAGGCGGTCAAGAACACCTCCTGCACCAGGTCGTCGACATCGCGGCGCGGCACGCGCCCCAGGAGAATGGCATGAACCATCCGGACGTGATCGGCATACAGCCTGGCAAAGGCGGCCTGGTCGCCAGAGAGGACGGCGCGAATCGTCGCCGCGAGCTCGGGTTTTGCCGGAGCAGCGTCTCCCGCGCGAGCGGAGGACTGCGGATATGACCGCGTCATTGAGGACCGGCAGAGCTCGAGCGCATGTGCCATCCCGAATCGCGTCCTGATTAGATCCGGGGGGCTTCGCCCCCGCGGACCCCCCGCGCCGTCGCTCGCGGGGACCCCGCAAGCCCCGCTCCGCTCCGGCGGGCGCGCTGCGCGCGCCTAAGCCGGTTTTGCGCGTCGCTGCGTCACACAAAATCCTCGTTTGAGCTTCGCCCCCGCGGCCCCCCCGCGCCGTCGCTCGCGGGGACCCCGCAAGCCCCGCTCCGCTCCGGCGGGCGCGCTGCGCGCGCCTAAGCCGGTTTTGCGCGTCGCTGCGTCACGAGTACAAAATCCTCGTTTGAGCTTCGCCCCCGCGGACCCCCGCGCCGCTCCCAAGTAGAAGACGAGGCGACGCGGCCACACGTTAACGGCGAATGAGAGACGAAGATTAAAGCGCACCCAGGTCGGACTCCGCTCCGACCCCAGGCGGACTGAGCTCCGACTTCGCTCGGACCTCGCTCGGACTGAGATCGGACTTCGGTGGGACTGAGCTCCGACCGCGCGGCGACTTTGGTTAGGCCAACGTCAGCCAGGCGGCGGTTGCAGCCGCCTTCTCCTCGGCGCGCCAGGGGCCTTTGAGCGCCTTCCCGAACCCGGCCAGCGTCTGCCTGATGAACGCCTCATCGCGTTCGAGCGCGGCAGCCGCGGTGGCCGCCAGATGCTTCTCGAGAAAGACGGTGCAGGACACGCCGTGCGCTCGCAACGCCTGTTCGACCACCGTCCGGAACAGCTTCCCTTCGTTCGCGTGCGCACGGATGTGCGGGTTGGCCACCTGCCGCGGATCGATGACGCTGCCGACGACCAGTCCCGCCCGGATCGCGCCGTTTCCGCGTGGGCGGCGCCCGCCGCTGTCGACCGCACGCATCAGCGCGGCTATCGCGCGCGCCGCGCATTTCTTCACGA
>JBKPAI010000097.1:0-19307 GCA_046726355.1 Acidobacteriota bacterium
ACTTCCACCGAACGACCCCCAGCACCCTTCCGCGAAAGACCCCCAGCACTCTTCCGCGAAAGAACCCCCTGCACCCTTCCGCGAAAGACCCCCAGCACTCTTCCGCGAAAGACCCCCAGCACCCTTCCGCGAAAGACCCCCAGCACTCTTCCGCGAAAGAACCCCCAGCACCCTTCCGCGAAAGACCCCCAGCACCCTTCCGCGACAGACCCCCAGCACTCTTCTGCGAAAGACCGCCAGCATCCTTCCGCGAAAGACCCCCAGCACCCTGGACCGACACGCTGCGGTAGCATGCAGCCATGCTGGGCCGGCGGCTGTTCATCTTCCTCTACATGGCATCCGGCGCCGCCGCACTGGTCTACGAGGTCGTCTGGACGCGCCTCCTCACGCTCCAACTCGGGCAGACGGTCGCCGCAACCAGCACGGTGCTGGCGGCGTTCATGGGTGGTCTTGCTGTCGGCGCGTGGGTTGCCGGGCGGTTCTCCCGTGAGTTGAGTGCGTCCGCCGAAGCGCCGGCAACCAGTCAACGCTTCACGCGGACGTGGACAGCACTTCCCTACCTGCAGATTTACGCGGCGCTCGAAATCGGCATCGCCGCGTACGCGCTGCTCCTGCCCCTGGTGCTCGCGGGGTTCGTACCGGCACTCGCCTGGGCCTACGCGGACGGCACCGCGCCCGCGCGGTTCGCGGTGGTCCGCGTGGCGATCGCGCTGGCTGTGCTCGGCGTGCCGGCCGCGGCCATGGGCGCGACGTTCCCGCTCGCAGCCCAGTGGTGGGCAGAGACCCAGGAGAACTCGAGAGGCTCGGCTGCCGATGCGGGAGTGTTGTACGCCGCGAACACGGGCGGCGCAGCGATCGGCGCGATTGCCGCGGGTTTCGTGCTGATTCCGTGGGTCGGCCTGCGCGCCGCCACATGGGTGGGCGTGGCACTGAATCTGGTCTCTGCGGGCGGCGCGTTCGCGCTCGAACAAACCAGACGGGGCTCTGCCCCGGACACTGGCTCACACCACCCCACCGCGCAGAGTCCGCGCCGTGGCGGCCCCGGGGTCGCTCGCAGGGGCCCCTTCGCCCCGCTCCGCTCCCTTGCGGACGCGCTGCGCGCGCCTACCGCGATACGGCGCTCACAGCGAGAACAAGCTTCTCGTATCGCGCCGTACAGCGGTCCAAAAGAAGCGCCGCGAATTGCACGTTCATCGCGACCGTCGGATCGGTCCGCGCCAGTCCATTCTCCGTCGCTCGCCAGTGCAGCGGCCGGCATCTCGGGCTTCACCGCGCTCGTCTACGAGGTTGCGTGGACGCGGCTGCTCGCCCTGGTGATCGGCCCCACCACTTACGCCTTCGCGACGATGGCGGCGGCGTTCATCGGCGGGCTGGCAATCGGATCTTCGATCGGCACACACCTGGCGCGCCGGACAAACCGATCAGGGGTGTGGCTCGGATTGGTACTTACGGCGGGCGCTGTCACAGCTGTGGCCGCGGCCTCTTATGCGGCGACAAGAATGCCTCTGCTCATTGCCGCGCGAGTCGTCGGCCCGAGCGTCGATTTCCGCAGTGTCGTGTTGTGGCAGGCGACCCGTGTCACCCTTCTGCTCCTCCCGATGACGCTCGCGCTTGGCGCCGCGTTCCCGCTGGCACTCGCCGTCGCTGGCGGGCACGTGGCGACCGCCGCACGCGATGTCTCGCGTGTGTACGCCGCCAATACTGCCGGGGCCATCGCCGGCGCGCTGGTCGCCGGGTTCTTCCTCATTCCGCGTGTCGGCCTGCAGGCCACGATCGTCTCGGCCGGATGGCTGGGCGCGTTGACCGGCGCCGTCTGTCTCGCGATCGCTCTGCCGGATGGGAAGCGCGGATTTCAGAGCGGCCATCGCAAATCGCCGAACGCAACACCCGCAATTCGCAAACCGCCATCCGCAGTACGCTTCGTCCCGTTGCTGACGGCCGGAGGGACGGCGCTGATTGCCATCGGCGTGATCACCTCCGTGCCCGCGTGGGATCGCGAGCTCCTTGCGAGCGGTGGATACAAGTACGCGCCATACATCGCGTCCGGCGATCTCGAGGCAGGGCTGAGGGCGGGACGGCTCGAATACTACAAAGAGGGCGCTGCGGCGACGGTCAGCGTGCGGCGGCTCGCCGGCACACGGTCTCTGGCAATCGACGGCAAGGTTGACGCGTCCAACGGCGGCGACATGCTGACGCAACGTCTTCTGGGGCTCCTGCCGGTCGTCCTCCATGGGCACGCGGCTGATGTGTGCATCATCGGACTGGGAAGCGGCGTCACGGCCGGGTCGGCGCTTCTCACCGGCACGGTACGCCATACCGACGTCGTTGAAATCTCGCCCGAAGTGGTCGAGGCATCACGGTTGTTCGATCGTGAGAACGGCGGGGCGCTGTCGCAACAGGGTGTGAGGCTGATCGTCGGAGACGGCCGTTCGCATCTGCTGCTGAGCCCGCGCCAGTACGACGTCATCGTCTCGGAACCGTCGAATCCCTGGATGGCCGGCGTCGCCACGCTCTTCACGCGTGAGTTCTTCGAAGCCGCGCGCCGGCGGCTGAAACCGGAGGGCCTGCTCTGCCAGTGGGCGCACACCTACGACATCAGTCCTGAGGACTTGCGGTCCATCGTCCGCACGTTCCTCTCGGTTTTCCCCCAGGGCACGATGTGGCTGGTTGGCGGAGGTGACCTCCTCCTGATTGGGACGAACGGCGAGGATGTCGCGCCGCGGCTGGAGGGTCTGCTTCTCGAAAAATGGACGCGCGGCCCGCTGTCTGCGGCGCTCGAGGAGCTGGGCATCGAGAAACCGGCCGCGTCTTTCGATCTCCTGTCACTGCTGGCGGGCGGACCGCGCGAGCTGAAGCAATACGCGGGAAGCGCGCTGATTCAGACCGACGATCGAACGGCGCTGGAGTATTCCGCCCCTCGGGGGATTTATGGCCGGAGCTCAGGCGAGAATGCCGCCGCGATTCGGACCCTCACCCCGGCGCTCCCGCCATCGCTGCGCTCGATGCTCGAGCGGGCTCCCGACACCTCCTGGACGTCGCGCGGGCGGATGCTCCTGAAAGCGGAAGCGTTCGGGTTTGCTTATGACGCATTTCTGCACGCCTTGTCGCTGAACAGTCGGAACAGCGATGCGCTTTCCGGTCTGTCGGATGCTGCCGCCGGCGCCCACAAGAGCGAGGAGGAACGCGACTGGCTGAGAGCGGTGGCGGACCGTGAGCCGGCGAATGCCGCGGTGCGTCTGGAGCTCTCGCGCGTGCTCGCGGCAGGCGGTGACTTCCCGGGAGCGATCGGCGCGGCACGTGAGGCGCTCGGGCTGACTCCGGCCGATCCGGCTGCGGGTGAGCAGCTCGCCTCCGTCTTCGCAGATGCGGGCGATGCCGAACGGCTGGCGGCGCTGGCCGATACCCTGACGAGCCGGTTTCCCGATCGTCCGAACGCCCGCTACTTCCGCGCGTCCGCGCTGTTCCTGCAAGGCAGGACCGAGGAGGCCATCCGCGAGGCTCGGCGCGTCACCGACATCAATCCGCTTCACGCTCGAGCGCAGAACCTGATCGGGGCGGCATGCGCGACACTGGGGCGCCACGACTGCGCGGTCGCCGCGTTCGAGGCGTCCATTGCTGCCAACCCCCGCGACCCTTCCACCTATGTCAACCTGGGCCTGCTGCACCTGCAACGCGCTGATGCGCCGTCAGCGGCCGCCGCGTTCGCGGAAGCGCTGGCGATCGACCCCGCGTCAACGGCGGCGCGCAACGGTCTGACCCAGGCGCGGGCGCTGATGGCTGGCGATCCACATTAAGCCGGGTTGCACGGCGAACTTGACACGTCCGGACATGGTCCATGCCGTGCAAAGCTTGATTTCAAAAAAGTGAACGTCCGGCTGTTTTTGTAGCCGCGCGCCCATCGTCCGCGGCGTCGACGGAGACCCACGTCCGGCCTTCACGGTGACTGTCTCTCTCATCTGCCGGCGTGCGCGGTCTTCGCGGATCGAGGATCCTGCGCCGCAGAAAGGAACGACATCGATCGAATCGCCGGCGATTCCGCCAGTTCCTCGAATGTATGAATTGCGTGCGAGGCGCGGCGCGACAGGGGATGGTGCGTCAGCCAGCCGACACGCGAGAACGCGTCTCACGGCGCCAAAGCGCAAATGCCAGCGGCACTCCATTTGCTAGCCTCGGTTTACGGAGGGTCCCATGAGTCTCGTTCGGCTTCTCGGCTTCACCACGCTCGCATGCGGCTGCGTCGTCGGGCGCTATCGTGAGGTGGCCACAAGCCGTGAAGTCGCGTACGTCGAGGAGAAGGGAAAGACGTGCGGAAGCCACAGCCACCGTCGGAATCACACAGTGGTGACGGAGCGGATGGCTGACGTCAGCCCAATCGATTTGCCAATGAGGGCTTCCTGATCTCGTCGCGGCCGTGGGGGACTCTCGCAACTTTCGCCAAAGCCAGAGCTTCCGCTGCGCGGACTGCGCGCCGTCGCGTGCAAGGATGGCGATCCACCGGAGCCAGGCGATCGGGCCCTGCCGGGCAGACCTGACCGGGCCAGGGGCATGTGCGCGCGGACCCCTCCCGACAGGCTCGGGGCGTTGGGAGTCCGGCGGAGCGAAGACCCGCGATCTATTTTTTTGGTTTCGCAGTCTACCGTTTTGAAGAAGACACGGGCGCCGGTGCCGGCTTGAGCACGTACTCCTTCCGGAACCACACGTTCGCATCCTTCCGCGTGACCTTCACTTCAATCTGCCGGCGGCGCTTCGTCGGGTCCGGGTTCTTCGAGATGTACCCCAGGACGTAGTAATCGCTGGTTTCGGCGTCAATCCTCTTCAGCGCTTTGCTGTAGTCGTTCTGGTTGACGACCGCCAGGCCTCCGGTCTCCTCGGCAATGACGCGGAGGCTGTCCTGCGATTTCCGGATAAACTCGTTCCACTGCTGCGGATCGACCTGCTGGTCGATATCGCCCATACCCACCAGCCCGCGCGGATCGATCGTGTACATCGTGACATTCGCGCGGTTCGCCTGGCGCGTCAGCTCGCCGAGCTCGCGGGCGAGATCGGCGTCGGCAAATTCCTCGTTCTGCTTCTGCTGCTGGGTCAGCGGGTCGGTCTGGTTCGAGCTCGAACCATCCGAGTTCTCCGATGCCATCTGCCGCTGCGATCTGGCGAACTCGTTCTGCTGAAACGGCGAATTGGGATCGGTGAAGCCGAGGCGCGATTCCTGAAACGGATTGAAGTCGTAGCCGTCGCTGACGTAAACGAGCGCCTTGCGCCGGTTGTGCACCTGCTCGAGGTTCTGCAGGATGTCGTTGACTGTTGAAAACGCCACGTGCGCGCGATACCGCACTTCGCTGGGTCCCTGCGAGCCGGACGGACCCTGGATGATATCGGTCGGGCTCAGCTCATTGCCCGCAATCTTCTTGATCGCGTCATCCAGCCTCGCCTTGTCGTAGGTCATGTCGACGGCAATCGACGAAGGTCCGCTGGACACGATCCCGAACATGTCGCCGTCGTGCACGAGTTCCTTGGCGATCTTCTTGAACAGGTCGCGAATGCGCCCCGTGTTGTGGAACTGCAGATGGAGATCGTCGACAAAGAAAAGGAAGATGCGCCCTGAGATGTCGGTCCGCGGTTTCGGCGGCGGGAGGATGATGCCCTCGGGCGCTGCGGGCGGCGGCGCTGCGAGGACGTTGTTGACGCGGCCGCCGCTCACGACCGTCATCGACGTGATGTCCTGCTTGACGCCGTCTTCGTAGATCTCGAACTCGTCTTTTTTCAGGTCAGGGATGAAATTGCCTTTCTCGTCGCGCACGACAACATCGTTCGTGACGAGATCCACCTGGACCTTGAAGGTCGGCTTCTCCGGCCCTTTCTGCTCTGATGGCGGTTTCTGCTGCGGCGACCCGGCGGGCTGGCTTTGCGCGGGCGCTGCGGGAGTCTGCGCGGACAAACCCGCCGCGAGGACCACTACGACGGCAGTGGACCAGAAACCGTGCGTTTTCAATCCCATAGGGTCGAATTATACATCCGCTCCGGCGTCACGTCGTGCGCCAAAACGAACAGGCAGAGCGACGGCGGGCGGGCCGCAAAGCCGGGTTCACGAGCCGCGCTCTGACGACGGTCCTTCGTCAGCGGGTTGATCGAATCGGTTTCCGCCCGCGTCGTCAGCATCGCTCGATTGGGAATCGGCATCGACGATATCGTCGGCAGGTTCGTCCTTGTTTGCAAACTGACGAGCCTGCCGCGCCTGACGGCGCCGCTCACGCCACTGTTCGGCGTCAGCCGACGGGATCGCAGTGGCCAGAATCTGAGGCCAGTCGAATTCCACATCCGGGTTCTGTTTCTCGAGCGCCGCCCGGATGCTTTCGTCGAATGGCTCGCGACCGACCTTGACGTTCGGCGGTGAGCGGAACCAATAGAGGATTCGAGGTCGGGCGTGGCCGCGCCGGCCCGTCGCGGGCTGCACCAGTTGGAAGTGCTCGTATCCGCGCTTGTCCCGGCTGAAACGTAAGAACGCCATCGGACCGTGCCTGCAGGGGCCGCGCGCGAACGGTCCCTACTTTCGTTTTCGCGCGGCGGGCTTGGGAGCGGCCTTTCTGGCCCGGGCTGTCTTTCGCCGTGCCGCCGTTGCGCGTCCGCCAGATGGACGGGCGCCGGTTCCTCGCGCGGTTGGGACCGGAGGCCGCGGCCGGGGCAACACCGGCGGCGCCTCACGATTCCGATGAACCAGCGTAAAGCGCACCTGGTCGCCTACCGTGTGATAACTCCAGATCTCCGCGACATAGATGTGGTTGTCCTCGCAGAGCCGGCGTGCGACGTCAACCATGCCGCCCGGCACGTAGAGGTGAAACGCCGCCCGCGTCTTGGCGAAGTGTGCCCACTGAGCCAGCGCTTCGAGATGATTGACCGACTCCCCGGTTTCCACTTCAACCACTCCCTGGAGACGATGGCCGCGCTCCTGGGACAGCAGGACGAGATCGGGGTATAAGTCCCTCGGACCTGACCCGACCGCGGCGTTCTGCTCAGTTCCGGGGTTTATCCCGACATCGAACTTGCGGCGAAACCGGCCCTGAAGGAGCCGAATGACGCGGTCATGCTCGAGCTGTTCGCGCACCGGGCGCACCAGAATCGGGCTCACCAGGCGCCTCCAAGGGACTGATTCGACACAATCATTCAAATCCCAAAGTTTAGCATGAAATTGTCAAGCTCTACCTTATTTGTCGGTCGAGTGGAAAGCCGGGTGAAGGAAATCCTGGCACTAGAATAAACGCGTGGCGCGCGCGTCCGGGGCCCGGATCCTGATCGTCGACGATGATGAGGGCGTCATTCACACCTACTCGCGGATGCTGCAGCTGGAGGGCTATGACGTGCAGACGGCAGACAGCGCCGAGATGGCCCTCCTCGAAGCGGAACTCAACTGCCCTGACGCCATCATCCTCGACCTGCACATGCCGATCATCGACGGTGTGGAGCTGCTCCGCCGTCTCCGGTCGCGGGACGATCGGCACGGCACGCCGGTCGCGATCATGACGGGAGACTTCTTCATCGACGATGACGTCGTGCGCGAGATCAACGCGCTCGGCGCGCGAGTCGCCTACAAGCCGCTGACGCTGGACGACCTGGTCATTCTGACGCGCAATCTTCTCGGAGCGATCCACTGACCGATCCGGGCAGCCGCTTCGTCAGGGCGTGTCGTTTACAACCCGTCGACGCGACGCCCGTCTGGTTCATGCGGCAGGCGGGCCGATATATGAGCGAATATCGCGCGCTCCGCGCGCGGTATTCGTTGCTGGATCTCTGCCGCACGCCTGACCTCGCGACCGAAGTCACGCTCCAGCCGGTCCGGCGCATCGACGTCGACGCGGCGATTCTGTTCTCCGATCTGCTCCTGCCGCTCGCCCCGATGGGAATCCCGTTCGATTTCATCCACGGCGAAGGACCGGCAATTGAGACTCCGCTGCGCAGCGAAGCGGACCTCGCCCGCGTGCGGCCGTTCGAGCCGCGCGAGGCCCTGGGCTACGTTCTGCAGGCGATCCGGCAAATCAAGGACGATCTCGGCACCCGCGCTCCGCTGATCGGATTCGCGGGCGCGCCGTTCACGCTGGCGTCGTACGCCATCGAAGGCGGCCGCTCGAGCAACTTCGCGCACACGAAGGCGCTCATGTACGGCGCGCCGGCGGCCTGGCATCGGTTCTGCGACACGGCCGCCGACGTCATCGGCGAGTACCTCGCGGCGCAAATCGACGCCGGCGTGGATGCCGTGCAGTTGTTCGACTCATGGGTCGGCGCCCTGAACGCTGCCGATTATCGCGAGTTCATCCTGCCGCACACGCGCCGGATCTTCGAGCGTATCGCCCCGCTCGGGGTGCCCGCCATTCACTTCGGCGTGGGCACGGGTGCCATTCTCGCGGACCTGCGCGCGGCGGGCGGCGACGTCATCGGCGCGGACTGGCGCACGCCGCTCGACGAAGCGTGGCAGCGCATTGGCGGCGACCGCGCCATCCAGGGCAATCTCGATCCGACCGTGCTGCTGGGACCGCTCGATCGGGTGTTCGCGGCGACAGACGACGTGCTCCGGCGGGCGGGCGGCCGCGCCGGGCACATTTTCAATCTCGGGCACGGCATCCTTCCAACCACGCCGCTCGAACACGTGCAGGCGCTTGCGCGGTATGTGCATCAGAAGACGAGGGCCTGAGAGATCCGAAGGACACAAAGGGTACAAGGGACACAAAGGATATGTCCAAATGCGGCGTCCTGCTGATGGCGCACGGCACCCCATCGTCGATGGCCGAGATGCCCGAATATCTCCGGCTCGTCCGCGGCGGACGGCCCCCCTCCGACGAACTGATCGCCGAGATGCACGCCAACTACGAGGCAATCGGCGGACGATCGCCGCTGACGGACATCACGCTGGCGCAAGCCGAGGCGTTGCGGCAGCGACTCGGGGACAGCGTCCCGGTCGCGGTCGGCATGCGCAACTGGAAACCGTTCATCAACGAGGCCGTCGGCGCGCTGACGGCGGCCGGCGTGGACCGCATCATCGGCATCCCGCTCGCCCCGCAGTTTTCAACGCTGAGCGTGCAGAAGTACATCGACGCCGCCCGTAAGGCGTTGCCCGCAGGAATGCGGTTCCATGCGGTCGAGTCGTTCCACCTTCATCCGCTGCTGGTCGAGGCGTTCGCCGAGCGCCTGCGCGCGGCGCACCCGGCATCCGACGAGCGAGTCGTGTTCACGGCGCACAGCCTGCCGGTCCGCGCGATCGAGAATGGCGATCGGTATGCGGAGGAGGTCGACGCCACCGCCCGCGCGGTCGCCGAGCGCGGCGGGATCACGAAGTACGAGCGTGCCTACCAGAGCGCCGGGCGGACGCCGGAACCGTGGATCGGTCCGGATCTCGGTGCCTTGATCCGGGACCTGTCGCGTGCAGGCCACCGGAAGGTGCTCGTCGCACCGATCGGGTTCGTGTGCGATCACACCGAGATCCTGTTCGATATCGACATTCAGGCGGCAGGCATCGCGCGCCAGATCGAGACCACGCTGCGACGGATCGAGTCGCTGAACACGCTGCCGACGTTCATCTCGGCGCTCGAAGACATCGTGCGGCGGTGCTTGTGACCGTCTGGCGAAGGGCATCACGATTACTCAGAGGCCCAACCGACGCGCTGCGCGCGCTGACACAAAGGACACCAAGACACAAAGGTTCAGCCCTGCGAGGGTTTCCTTTGTGTCCTTTGTGTCGAGCCCCGCAGGGGCGTTGCGTTCGAAGGACTGCCAGTCACCCGGACGTGCTCTTCGAAGATCGCCTATCTTAGGTATTGAATGGCGCAGTTTGACGTCATCGTCGGCGGCGGCGGGATCGCGGGGTTGTCCACCGCCTATGAGCTGTCGCGCGCCGGCGTACGATTCGTCGTGCTCGAGAGCGCTCAACGGGCCGGCGGCGTGATCCTCAGCGAAGAGATCGACGGTTTCACGATCGATGGCGGCGCGGACGGCCTGCTCGTGCAGAAGCCGGACGGCATCAAGCTGTGCGAGGAACTGGGCCTCCGGGAGCGTCTGGTGTCGACCAGGCCGCCAAGGCTCGCATTCGTCCAGCGCGGCGGCCGGCTGCACGCGCTCCCGGCGGCATCGGTCCTTGGCGTTCCGACGCGCCTGTGGCCCTTCGTACGCAGCGGCCTCTTCACCTGGCGCGGCAAGCTGCGGATGGGTGCCGAGCTCGTCGTGCCGCGGCGCCGCGGCGGCGGCGACGAATCGATCGGCGGATTCTTCACCCGTCGCTTCGGCGCGGAAGCGACGACATACCTCGCAGAGCCGCTGCTTGCCGGCATCCATGCCGGTGACGTCGACCGCTTGTCTCTCCGCGCGTTGTTTCCACGGCTCGCCGAAGCGGAGCGGATCCACGGCAGCCTGCTGCGTGCGCTGCGCGCGCGCCGCCCGTCGCAGCCGGCGGATTCCGGCGGTGTGTTCCGCTCGCTTCCCGGCGGATTGAGCGAGATGGTGCAGGCCGTGCTGCGCGCGCTGCCTCCCTGTGCGGTTCGCACCGCGACGCCTGTGCAGCATGTGGCTGCACTGCCCGCGGCACCCGGGGGCGGTTCGGGAGGCCGTGCGCATCGCTTCCGCATCGGCGCGCGCGATGGTTGTATCGACGCGCGGGCAGTCGTCCTGGCCACGCCGGCGTTTGTCACCGACGCGCTGCTTCGCGACCTGGATCCGGAGCTTGCACGGCTCTGCGCCGGGATTCGGTACGAGTCGACGGCGACCGTCGCACTCGCCTTTCGTCGCAACGCCGTCGCGCATCCGCTCAACGGATCGGGTTTCGTCGTGCCGCGTGTCGAGCAGACGGGCATCCTGGCCTCGTCCTGGCTGTCGTCGAAGTGGCCGCATCGCGCGCCCGAGGGCACGATACTGCTCCGCACGTTCTTCGGCGGCGCTCGCGATCCGCGCGCGCTGGAGCGGTCCGATCCGGAGCTGGCCGCGCTGTCGCTGGCGGCGCTGCGGCCGGTGCTCGGGATCGTCGGCGAGCCGCTCTTCACGCGCGTGTATCGGTGGGAACGGGCCAGCGCACAGCACGAGGTGGGCCACATCGATCGCGTCGCGGCGATCGATCGTGCGCTCGTCCGCCACCCCGGGCTGTTCATCACCGGGAGCGGGTTTCGCGGCATCGGCATCCCGGATTGCGTCGCCGACGGACGCGCGACAGCCAGAGCCGTGGTCGAATGGTTGAAACCGGATCATCCCAATCGTTCTCAAGAGCACACATGAGGGTCAACAGCTTCTACCTGATCATTCTGCTGACTGCGTTTCCGGTCGCGGCCTTCGGCCAGACACCCGATCAACAGAAACTGCTGCAGCAAATCAAGCTCGCCGATAAGGAGCAGCTCGCTGTGTCGGAGGAGGACGGACGGTTCCTCCGCGTGATGGCGGCCGCGCGCGGTGCGCAGCGGGCGCTCGAAATCGGCGGCGCCTTCGGCTACAGCGCCATCTGGATCGGCCTCGGGTTGCGCGAAACAGGCGGCCACCTCACGTCGATTGAATACGATCCAGCGCGCGCACGGATTGCCGCCGAGAACCTTCGCAAAGCCGGGCTTGCGGACATTGTCACGGTCGTCCCCGGCGATGCGTTCGTCGAGATCCCGAAGCGGTCCGGCGATTTCGACTTCGTGTTCCTGGACGCGTGGAAGCGCGACTACAAACGGTTCTTCGATCTGATCGCGCCCCGCCTCGAGCCGCGCGGCGTTCTGCTCGCACACAATGTCGTCAACAAAGAGGCGGAGATGCGTGACTTCCTCGATGCGCTCACGCGTAATCCGGCGCTCGCGACGACCATTGTCAGACCCTCGGGTGAGGGAATGTCAGTGTCGGTGAGACTGGCCCGTTAGGTGGCTGGGCCGCGAGAATGTCCTGCGCCGTGTCGAGCAGCCGCATTGAGGCC
Organism: Acidobacteriota bacterium; assembly: GCA_046726355.1. Lineage (GTDB taxonomy): Bacteria > Acidobacteriota > Vicinamibacteria > Vicinamibacterales > CAVVIG01 > QHWF01. The sequence goes on from JBKPAI010000097.1 coordinate 11,915, forward strand.
CTGGTGGAGTCCGGCCCCGCGGAGCCCCCCGGTCTGCACAAGGCGCGCGCAGCGCGCCCCGCCGGCCGGGGCCCCCACGATGCGGTTTGTGCATCGTGGGGTGGCGGAGCGGAGCGGGGCACGGGGGCCCCGCGAGCGACGGCGTGGGGGGGCCGGCGGGGCGCAGCCCCCGGTCTAACATGAAGACTGTTCACATCATCGGCGTCCCGCTCGACCTGGGCGGCAACCGGCGCGGCGTCGACATGGGGCCGTCGGCGCTCCGGATCGCCGGCCTTGGAGAACGGATCGTTGCGCTCGGGCATACGGTGGTCGACCGGGGCGACCTGCCCGCCCCGATCCCCGAGACCCAGGAACTGCGCGACGAGCGTAAGAAGTACGTCCGCGACATCGCGAAGGTGTGCCAGCGGCTGTACCAGACAGCGCTGGCCGCGCTGGACGAGGGCGCGATGCCGATTGTCCTGGGCGGCGATCACAGCCTCGCCGCGGGATCCGTGGCCGCGGCGGCCGACTGGGCGAAGAACAAGAAGCAGCTGCCAATCGGGCTCCTCTGGGTCGACGCGCACGGCGACATGAACACGCCGGCGACCTCGCTCTCCGGCAACGTGCACGGGATGCCGCTGGCGGCGCTGCTCGGACCCGAGCCGGCCGAACTGGCGCGCATCGGCACGATCTCGCCAAAGGTCCTGCCGGCGCACACCGTCATCATCGGCGTGCGGAATCTCGACGAGCGCGAGAAAGTCGCCGTGCGCGACTCGCACGTGCATGTGTTCACCATGAAGGACATCGATCGCCAGGGCATTGCGTCGGTCGTCGAAGCCGCGGTCAACCTCGCCGGCAACGGCACCGCCGGCATCCACGTGTCGTTCGACATGGACGTGTGCGATCCGATGATCGCTCCGGGCGTGGGGACGCCGGTCAAGGGCGGCCTCGACTATCGCGAGGCCCATATGGTGATGGAGATGGTTGCCGACTCGGGCCTGCTGACCTCGCTCGATCTGGTCGAGGTGAACCCGACGCTGGATATGCAGAACACGACGGCCCAGCTCGGCACGGAGCTGGCGCTTTCCGCGCTCGGGATGGAGATTCTCTGACTACTGGACATGTTCTTGCTTTCTCTGCGGTCATGCGTCGACTGATCGTCGCCGGCGCGATGGCGCTCATCGTCACGGTGATCGCCTGCGCACACGTCAAGCCGGTGACCTCGTCCCGCCATCCGTTTGAACGTCTCAGCAAAGACGCGCGGTTGGCGGCGATCCGCCGTGCGCAGGTCTGGACACGAACCGATGTGCGATCGATGGACATCAGAAGGGGGCCCGAGGACAAGAAAGGATTTGCCCCCGACGCAACCGTCAGCTGCGCATTCGCCGACCGGCGGCCTTCCGGCGGCCGTTCGCCGAAGTTCACCTGCGAGATCGAGTCCGGCGACGAGGTGAAGGTGAAATACGGGCAGACGAACGGCGAAGTTTACGGCGAAGTGGCGGCCACGCGTCTGCTCTGGGCGCTCGGTTTCGGTGCCGATCACATGTACCCGGTCAAGGTGGAGTGTCGTGACTGCCCCGTCAACCCGGCACAGGAGACGCGCGAACGCCGTCCACGCGTCCTGTTCAGTCCGGCCACGATCGAGCGCAAGATGCGCGGTGAAGTCATGGAATCGTCCCCCGATTCCGGCTGGTCCTGGCGGGAGCTGGATCTGGTGAGCGAGTCTGCGGGCGGGGCGCCGCGCGCCCACCGCGACGCGCTCAAGCTGCTCGCCGTCCTGATGCAGCACTCCGACACCAAGCCGTCGCAGCAGCGGCTGATCTGTCTCAATCCGCGTCCTGAGGACGGTCAGTGCGCCGAGCCGTTCATGATGATCAACGATCTCGGTCTGACCTTCGGCCGGGCGAACCGGCTCAACTCGAATCCCACCGCCAGCGTGCATTTCGAGGGATGGGCCGCGACGCCGATGTGGAAGGATCCCGATCGATGCATCGGGAACATCGCCAGGTCCGTGACAGGCACTCTGGATCGGCCGGCCATCAGCGAAGCGGGACGCGCCTTTCTCGCCGATCTGCTCGGCCAATTATCAGACGCGCAGGTGTACGACCTGTTCGACGTCGCGCGGTTTGCCCTGCGCTCGCTGGGCGTCAGACCCGACAAGCCGATGGTGACGACCGAGCAGTGGGTGGCGGCCTTCAAGCAGAAGCGCGGCGAGATCATCAATCACACCTGTCCGGGTTGAGCGTGGGTGCGCCCGTGACTCTGGGCCTTTGATCGCCCGCGACGGCTCCCTGCGGGGCCAACACAACGGTCAGCTCACGGCAGCTCACGGTTGATGTTGTCAGCGAGACGGGTTCCAGACACGCGTCAGTTCCACAGCACCTTCACCCCCAGCTGCACCTGCCGTGGATCGTAAGTGCTGGTGATCGTACCGAACGCCGCCGAGCTCCGGTTGCCGTTGGGAGCGGTGAAGTTCGCGCGATCGAGGAGGTTGAATGCCTCGACCCGGATTTCCAGCCGCGTGCCGCCCGACCCGCCGAGCGCGATCGACTTGCTCGCAGCGGCGTCGAACTGCCAGAACCCGGGACCGCGCACCGTGTTACGTCCTGCGTTGCCGAACGGCTGCGTGCGATCGGTCGGGATCACCACGCAATCACGGTTGAACCAGACCGTGATGGATGGTTGGCCGGAAGCGGCGTACGGATCGCACGTGACGTTGGGCCGATAGTTGTTGGCTCCCCGGAAATCCTGCGCGATCCCCGAGACCACGAAGTCCGCAGCCGGCGTATAGGTGAACGTGACCGGCTCGCCGGGTGTCACCGTGTTGATGCCGGCAATCTGCCAGCCGCCAATCAGCAGATCGACCGGCCTCGAGACGCTGCCGCCCCAGCGGTGCCCTCGTCCAAATGGCAGCGACCAGATGAAGCTGGTCGTGCTGTTGTACGGCTGGTGATAGCCGGAAATCCCGTACTCGGCACCCAGGTCGTAGTAGTTCTGCGGCGCCGGGAAGTTGCCGTTGTTGTTTTCGAGCGACTGCGCCCCGTTGTCCCTGGTCTTTGACAGCGTCAGCGAGGTCAGCACCGAGACGCCGCTCGACATGCGCCACTCGTACTTCAACTGCAGCGCGTTGTACCGTGACTTGCCGCCGTTGAAGACATACGTGATGTCCGAGAATTCCGAAATCGGCCGCCGTGCCTGCAGCGGCACGTTCACGGCCGCCAGGTTCGGCGTCGCCTGGTTGTAATTGGCGAGCAGGAGGAGCTCGTCGCCGCGGTTGCCCACGTAGGCGACGTCGGCCAGCATGTTGCGGCCCAGCTCGCGCTGAAACGACACGAAATAGCTCTGTACCCGTCCGGCCTGGAACTCGCTGGGAATGTAGGTCACGTTGGCGGTCAGCGGATTGAACGTCGACGGGCTGGCGAGGTTGGCTGGATAGCCCTGCTCCGTCGGCCGGAACGACGGATCGGCCGGATTCGCCTGGTTGACGACGGCGTTGATCACCTGCGGCCCGTTGATCGCCAGGATGTCGGCCGCTCCGACGCGGTTCACGTGCACGTAGCTGATGCCGTAGCCCGCCCGGATCGCTGTTGCCCGCGCCGGGGTGAATGCGAAACCGAGCCGTGGCCCGAAGTTGTTGCGGTCGGCCTTCACCAGAGCGCGGTCGTAGGTCGAGCCGTCCGCCGCCGTGATCATGCGGCGCGCCGCCGGATCGTAGTTCGACAGCATGTTGCCGGCTTCCCACATCGGCGTCGCGTATTCGTAGCGGAGCCCGAGATTCACCGTCAGGTTGTCGCGCAGACGGATGTCGTCCTGCAGATACGTGAAGTGCATGTTCCGCTGCATCTCCGCGACCAGCACGTTGCTGAGCGCGTACTGCGAACGCAGTCCGAGCATGAAGTCGGCGAGGTTGTAGATGTTGCCCGCCGCAGCGCCGGCCGGCCGGGTGAACTGCCCGCTGTACGTGTCGCGCCCGTAGAGCGGGTTCACGTCCTGCACTTCGACGTTCACGCGCTGAAACTCGTAGCCTGCCTTGATCGAGTGCCTGGCGCGCGTCCACGTGTAGTTCGCCTTCGGGTTCCACACGGTCGGGTACTGCCACTGCGGATTCGTCGCCTGGCGGCCCAGATCCGAATAGCCGGTGATCAACTGCGTCGGCAGCCCGCCGGCGATGCGGGCGTCGGTGGGCAGTCCGCTGATGCCGAACGCGTCGAGCACGCCGGTGGATCCGAGGGCCGGCGGGTTCTTGCCGCCCTCGGTCGCCGAGTAGCCGAACCGGATTTCGACCAGCGACGAGGCGCTCATCACGTAGGTGCTGCCGAGCACGAGCTGCTTGTTGCGCGCGTAGATGTGGCCGTTGCCCGATCCCCCCGACGGCAGCGGAATCGGCGGCTGATCGTCGGTGGCGAGATCGCGCCAGCCGTACCGCCCGAACAACGACAGCGCCGGGCTGGCCCGCAGATCGATCTTGCCACCGGCTTTGTCGGTTTCGTTCGTGAACTGCTGCAGGATCACGTAGTTGTTCGACGTGCCGTCGACGGTCGGGTCCGGAAGGCCGCCCAGGACCTTGCTCGCGAACGCGGTCATGGGAATCGGCGTCCCGGCCGGGTAGGTCACGCCTGTTCGCGGATCGCGGATCGCGACCGACAGAATCCCGCGCCGCTGCTCCGGCGTGGCGATCGTCGTGGACGAGACCTGCTTCCGGTTCTGGCGGAAGCCTTCGTAATCGCCGAAGAAGAACGCCTTGTTCCGGATGATGGGCCCGCCGAGCACGCCGCCGAACTGGTTGCGCCGGAGCGGCGGCTTCTCCCCCGACGGCGGAGTGAAGAAGCCGGTGGCGTTCAGGGCGGTGTTCCGGTTGAACTCCCAGACGCTGCCACGGAAGCTGTTCGTGCCGCTCCTGTACGCCACGTTGATGGTGGCGCCGGCCGATCGGCCGTATTCGGCGCTCTCGTTGTTGGTGACGACCTTGAACTCGTCGATCGCGTCGGGCGGCGGCTGCATCACCTGGTTCGAGAAGCCCTGGTTGCTCGTGCCGTACGCGTTGTTGTCGACGCCGTCGATGAGGAAGTTGTTGAACGTGCTCCGAAGCCCGTTCACGTTGAACGCGCCCTCGCGCGGGGTGCCGGTGCCCCGGCCCAGCGCCGATTGCCGGACGCCGGTCGTGAGCAGCGCCAGGGCCGAGTACTCTCGGCCGTTCAGGGGAAGGGCTCGCGTCTGTTCGCCGCTGATGACCTGCCCGCGCTGACTGGTCTCTGTTTCGAGCAGCGGCGCGGCCGCCGTCACCTCGATTCGCTCGTTGAGCTGCCCCACCGACATCTGCAGATCGACGCGGAGGCGCGCGGCGACCTGGACCTGGACGTTCTCTACCAGCGCGAGCGCAAATCCGGTCTGCTCAGCCGTTACGAGATAAATGCCGGGGCGGACGGTCGGGAACTCGTAGTTGCCCTCGGGATCCGTTTTTTTCGAGACCGACAGGCCGGTCGCGGCATTGGTCAGCGTGACGGTGGCATTCGGGATCACGGCGCCGGTCGCGTCCTTCACCGATCCGACAATGGACCCGCTGTCGAACTGTGCGTGCGCGCGTGCGGCGGAAACGCTCAGGACGATCGCGAGCAGGAGCCCGCGCTGGAGGATTCGCGTTCGCATCTGGTCACCTCGCGTGCCGGATCGATGTGCGTCAGGGCGCCACACGCGTTCCGGGCGAACCGTCAAGAAACCGCGCAATTTTTTTGTGAAATGAGCCGATCGCCCGGGCTGGCGAGCCCGCTGCGGAGTGTAATCATGCCATGTAACACAGGCGAGAACGATCCGTAAAAGCGGCGCGACCCGCTACCGGTGCGGGCTCGAGGGCGGTCTGGTCCCTGGCATATCTTCAAAGTTTGGCCCACTTCTTCCAGGGCGGGTTTTCTACGCTTTGGGCGCCTTCGGCGTAGAATCCAAACGTGCACGTTGCGATGAGACGCACCTTCCTCGCAGCCGTTGCCGGTGCAGGCGCCGTCGTCTCACTGGTCTCGATTGTCGAGCTCATCCGCCATCCCGTTGGGCCCCCCTGGTTCGTGCTGGTGGGGTTGACGATGGTCACGGCGTGGTCAACGCTGCGGATGCGTACCGCGCAGATCAGCTTTTCGACTTCCGACACGTTTACGATCGCCGCGGCACTGCTGTTTGGACCGGCGGCGGGTACCGTCACCGTCGTTCTCCAAACGCTTGTGATTTCGTTAAGGCTTCCCGACACGAACAAGTCGGGTATGTGGGTCCGAACCGTGTTCAACGTAACCGCCGGCCCACTGGCGATGTGGCTGGCCGCCCACGTCTTTTTTGCCATCAGCCAGACCGGCCCGCTGGCCAGTCAGCCGGGAAGGATCCGCGAGGTCATCGGGCCCTTGGCCATTTTCGCGGCGGTGTATTTTGTCGTGAATACTGCCTTGACCGCGAAGGCCGTCGCTCTCGATCGCCAGTTGCGAGTCGCGGATGTCTGGCGGGAATACTTCTCCAAGCTATGGCTCACGTACTTCAGCGGTGCGTCGATCGCGGGCGTGCTGATCCTGATGAACGCCGCACGGATCGTCGATGTGACGACCATCGTGCTGGTCCTACCGCTGCTCCTCATCCTGCACTTCACCTATAAAGGGGCTCTCGACCGCGCGCGGGAGCAGGTCGAACACTTCGCCACAGTGGCCTCCTACGAGGCGGCGCTGCGCAGTACGGCGGACGCCGTCATCGTCACCGATCGGAACGGTTGTGTTACGCTGATGAATCCTGCGGCCGAGCAGCTCACTGGCTGGAACGAAAGCGGGGCCCATCAACGGCCCGTTACGGACGTGTTTCATTCGCTCGATCCCGTCACCCGGGTTCGCGATTCGGGTCCGCCACCAGCCGACGCCAGCCCGCTGCGGGAATACATCCTCGTCCGGCGAGACGGTGTCGAGCGCCCGATCGAGCACACGGAGGCGCGCGTTCGCGACCGTGCCGGCGAGGTTATTGGCACCATCAAGACCTTCCGCGACATCAGCCTTCGAAAGGCCATCGAAGCGGAACGCGAGGCGCTGCTGGAAAGCGAACGCGAGGCCCGGGAGGGGGCCGATGCGGCCAACCGCCTGAAAGACGAGTTCCTGACGACGCTTTCACACGAGCTGCGGACGCCGGCAACAGGAATTCTGGGCTGGGTGCGATTGTTGAAGACCGGCCGCATGGACGACGCCCAGAGCCGGCAGGCGCTCGAGGCACTGGACCGCAGCGCGAAGGCGCAGGCGGTGCTGCTCGACGATCTGCTGGATATGTCGCGGATCGTTCGCGGCACGTTGCGGCTCGACCTGCGTCCCACCGACCTCCGTGACGTGTTGAAGGGCGCAATGGAAACGGTCCAGCCGGCAATTATCTCGAAGGGCATCGACTGCCGCGTCGAGATCCCGCC
>JBKPAI010000098.1:0-12827 GCA_046726355.1 Acidobacteriota bacterium
TCAGTGGCAGCCGCGCGGGGATGGGTCCTGTGTGACGCCGATCTCGTCCGACCGCGCCGGCGCCACATCGGAAGTCCCTTGGCGACTGCTCGTTACATATTCTGGGCAAGTTAGCTGTCCGATCGCTTCTTCTCTGGGCGACGGCAATGAGTTTTGCGGCCCGGATGTGCGCCTTGGAGGAGAAGTCCGCCGCCGCAGCGGCTGCTGACGGCGATGTTTACCTTCCCAACTTCACCCCGTCCGCACCGGTCGACGCCATCTTGATCGCCATGGAGCCATCCCTGAAACGGTGGGCTCGGACACCGGACTGAGCGGCGTTGAGGATCGCCGCTGGGTTCCGGAACTTCATGTGGTCGCCGGAGGACTTCATCCTCCACTACGCTGCTCGACACTTCCTATGTCCCGACGGCCGGACCTACCACATCACCGACGTCTCAAAAGGTGCAATGACCGTCGCCCATGCGAACGTCGACCGCGGTGCGCGGTACGCGCGATGGATTGCCCTCCTTCGCGAGGAAGTCGAGCTCATTGCAAAGCCACATGCACGCATCGTCGCAATTGGCCGACAGGTGCGCGCTCTCCTCGATCGGCACAGCTTCGATCGTGACGTTGCAGGCGTCATGCACTACTCGACGCAGGCCAGCAGGTCTCGAAACACCGCAGTTGAAGGGCGAGAGCGCGAGTTCTGTGCCTTCGCCCGGAGGCTGTCCATGGAAGACATTGTCGCGGTGGCCGATGTCGTCATGCGTGAAAACTCCATTCCCTTCGCGTTGTCCAAGGAGACGATCGCTCGCCTTAGGAATGCCAAGCTGTCGGAGTCCTGCAAGAAGCTCGCGTTCATCTACTCAACTGCCTTCGCCAGTTTGCCATGAGTCTGTCTGGAGAGAGTGTCATCGCGATGGGCGCGCGAGTTTCGCAGCTCAGTGCGGGTATTAGGTCGCGATAGACGGCGATCTGGCTTCCGACCATGCCTCCCGACTGTGCTGAGCTCGTCGAAAGGCGCTTCGCGACTAATGAGGAGTGCTCGCGGTGAAAGTGCAGGATGCCAGACGTTCGCGTGAGTCAGCCGCAGTGTGCTGGTCCGGCCCTGACGTGCCGAGATGACTGCTGCGATCATCGCTGCCCTGGTTCACGTTTTTCAACTGGTCGTGGAATGGCACGGCGGATTCATTTCCCTTGAGAAGCCACGCCTGCGTCGTCGGGAGACGTCGGCAGGAGACCTGGACCAGTACTCAAGCACCGTTTGGGACGCTGCGAATGTCGTTGAAGTCGTCGGCTTAATCTTGGCGGCCCTTGGTGTCGGTCGGTTGAGGTTGAGGGCCCAAGTAATCGGGCTAGCCGGTTTAGGCTTTCCCCTCGTCGGCATTGCTATTCGCTGGACAGCCATCAGCACTCTCGGGCGACTTTTCACAGGCAGGGTGACCATTCAGGAGGAGCACGAACTCGTTCGTCATGGCCTGTATCGTCACGTACGACATCCGGCGTACACGGGTACGCTCGTCGCTCATTTGGGTCTTGGTTTCGCATTCGTGAGCTGGATGAGCGTGGCGTTGAGCACCATCCCATTTCTCGTCGCCGCGATGTACCGAATCCGTGTCGAAGAAGAGGTGCTTCGTCAGGAATTCGGAGTGGCGTACTCTGGTTATGCTGAAGAGACTTGGCGGCTGATTCCTTGGGTCTACTGAGTCCGCCTCGCCGCCCGCCCAACAAAAGTTTGCACCCGACGGCGCTGCCGGCGGGATCAGGAGGCGCCGCCACTCGCGGAAGCGCAGGTTCCTAGTCGCAATGAACGCCGGTCTGGCTTCCGACCGCGCGGGCGGCACATCGGAAGTCCCTTGGCGACTTTTGAGGGGTAATGTGCTACCGTTGGCGCGATTGGTCCAAAACGCGGAGTCTTCGGCCGATCACCAGGGCCCGCGCACGTATCAGGCGAATCTGCGAATTAAGGCCGATCCGTTTCCTGCGCCTCAGATGGTGTTCGAGTTCATCTACTAATCCCGCCGAGGCGGACGTTTAGATCCTCGCGTGGGATTTTACAAATGCCTTCGGCGCTCTATAGCGCGCGTCTCGCTGAGAGGATGCCAGCGTGACGACTCCAATGGTACTTGTGGCCACCTGGCGCGACGGCCTGTTTGTCGTCGCCGGAGAGACCCTCGACCAAGAGTTCCGCAATCAGTCGGTCAGAGCCCTCGCACCCGACGGGCGTGGCGGCGCTCTCGCGATTGTCAACGGACGCTCACTTCGCCGGCGCGCTCCGGACGGCTTATGGAGCACGATCGCGACCACGGAGTTGGATTTCGCGTGCTGCGTGGCGGTTGGCGACGTCATTTACGTCGGGAGTGACGATGCACGCGTTCTGCGCGTCGGCGCGGACGGAGAACTCGAGCAACTCCGCGGCTTCGACGCAGTCGCCGGCCGCGAAACATGGTACGCAGGCTCGGCAGTGATCAACGGTCAGCGCATCGGACCGCCGCTCGGGGTCCGCTCGATAACCGCCACCCCGGACGGCGCGGTGCTCCTGGCCAACGTCCACGTCGGCGGTATCTCCCGGTCGACAGACCGCGGCGTTACCTGGCAGCCTACCATCCCCATCGACAGCGACGTCCATGAGGTCCGCGCGCACCCGAACCGTCCAGGCGTCGTGATGGCCGCAGCCGCGATCGGGCTCTGCACCAGCCACGATAGCGGGGCGACATGGAACGTCGAACAGGAGGGCCTGCATGCCTCGTATTGCTCCGCGGTCGCGTTTGCGGGTGATGACGTTCTCGTGTCCGCGTCGGTAGACCACTTCGCAGCTCAGGGGGCAATCTACCGACGAAGGGTCGATGGAGACGGTCCGCTAGTCGCTGTCGCCGGTGGCCTGCCCGCATGGATCGACGGCATCGCCGACACCCGTTGCATCGCCACGCACGGTTCGGCAGCCGCGCTCGCTGATCGGAAGGGCAACCTCTACATATCGGTGGATACCGGCCGCAGCTGGTCGCGCCGGGCCGACGGCCTTCCCACCCCGAGCAGTGTGGTCATCGTCTGAGAGCCAACAGAAGACACCGCCATCGTCACTGGCAACGGGCGCCGCCGCGAGCGTGTTAACCGGCGATAAACGCCGCAGGAACGACGTGACTGTGCCCGGCCAGATGTTCGGCCACTTGGCGACTACACGAGAGTAATCAGTTTGCATCGGCAGGAGCGCTACTCACAGTCTAGGCCCCTGCCTTCCCATGCCGACGGCGACGAGCAGCCACGCAACTGTGAGGGACGCGAACCCCACGAACATGGGGACGAGCGACTCCGCAGCACCGACGGCCATCACGCGGTAGGTCTCGGCGGTCAGCTCGCGCGTCCAAAGGAAACGGAGCACGTTGATGAAGCCGAGCAGCCCCCCGGTCATGGCCGCGAAGAGGCCAGCCAGCGACAGCGGCCGCATCAGCGCCAGGTGCCGCTCGGTGGGACGAGCCGCGTACACCACCGCCATGACGAAGGGAACGAAACCGAGGATGAGTGTTAGCAGCGCGAACAAGCTGGCCTGTCGGAGCATGCCCATAGCCACCTCGCGGGTGACGCCGAATCCTACAAGCTATAACGCTCGTCGAGGATCATCGTGACGGATGTCACGCGCGTAGCCGCCGCGCGTTAGTACTCCGGTGGACCGGGATACCGAGCTGGCGTTGGTCGAGCGGCTTCGTCAGGGCGACGGCGACGCGTTCGACCACGTCTACGCCGCGTTCAACACGCGTCTGTTCACGTTCTTGGTGCGGCTGTCGCGCCGCCGGGACGTCGCCGAGGACCTGCTCGAGGAAACTTGGCTGCGGCTCGTGAAGCACGCCTCGCGGCTGCGGGCCGATACGAGGCTGGGCCCATGGCTCTTCACCGTCGCCCGCCACCTGCACGTCAGCTATAACCGCTCCCGGATGCTGGAGGACTCGGCGGCGGCGAGCGTGATCGCGCTATGGCCGTTCAGCCTAGACCGCTCTTCGCCTTTCGAGGCCGCTGCGGCCAGTGAGCTCGAGCGCCGCATCGAGCGGGCGCTGGCGGCCATGCCCGCGGCGGCGCGGGAAGTGCTGCTGCTCGTGGGCGTGGCTGGTGTAGATCACTCGGACGCAGCTGACATCTGCGGGATCACGCCGGCCGCGCTGCGCCAGCGGCTCCATCGGGCACGCGAGACGCTGTCGAAGGCGCTGGAGCGAGATGCGGCGGCCGACGCGCCAGCGCTGGGAGGAATGACGTCATGTCCGAGCCGATGATCCGGCTGCTGGCCGAACTACCGCCGGCCGAACCCGATCCCGCGCGGGCCGAGCGGATCAGGATGCGCTGCCGTGCGCGCCTTGCGCGGCAGGCGGCGCGCGCATCCGCCTCGCGCGTCCCAGGCCCGCCCAGCAGGATCGCGCAGGTCTGGCAATCGCTGATCGCGCTCCTGGGAGTCGCCTATTTGACCGAAGTCATCATTCAAGCACTCCGACTGTACCGTCTGACCTAGAATTGAACCGGCATCCGATTCGGATTCGAGGTTGGCTTCGTCATCGACGGGGATTTGAAGCAGAAACCGCGTGTTGACCCCAGTTGGTCGCGATCAACGCCGGCAGCGACTGTCCGGTGAACGCGACGACCGTGTCGACACAAACCGTCACGGATTCATTTTTGGCGAAGCGACAAGCGCCGAGAGCGCGTCCGCGATCGATCGCTTGCCATCGAGATACGGCGTCCAGTGTTCGGCGATCTTGTCGCGGCAGCCGGTGCCGCACAGGTTCATGTACAGGCCCGCGCCCGCGTATTCAGTGTAGTCGATACCGTGCGCGTTGAGCTCGCGCCTGGGGAGCTCGCCGGCGGTAAAGAACAACACCGCGTGCCACAGCTGCGGGGGAACGGTCACCTTCTGTTCGGCGGCGGTCTGATTCAGTGGCTGAATGAGAACCGGGAAGAGTCCCAGCCCGTGGGAGCTTTCATGGACCAGTGTTTCTGATAGATCGGCATCAGCCGCTCGAGCGTCGCCTTCAGATCGGCGTGTCCTTGGCGAACTTGTCCCGATCTGGTGAGTGACTGCGCCAAAGACACAGCCGCGGCCCGCGGTCAACCTTTTCCCGCGCATCTCCGTCCAATGCCGACGTGGACGGCCTGCTGCTCGATCTGAAGTACGCCATCCGCTCCATCGCGTCGGCGAAGAAACTGGCCCTGATCGTCGTCGCGACCTTGGCGCTCGGGATCGGCGCGAACACGGCGGTGTTCGGCGTGCTGCACGCCGTCGTGCTGAAGCCGTTGCCCTACGAGGAGCCTGACCGCCTCGTCCGCATCTATCACGACACCGGCAGCGCCGACGAGTATCTGCCAGGCCCGGAGCTGGTGGGCTACCGCGACGGCAGCCACACCCTGGACGTGGCGGCGGTGTACACATACAGCGCGCTCGGCGCGGACCTCACGGATCGCGGGGAGCCCGAGCGCGTGCGCACGCTCTCGATCAGCGCCGACTATTTCCGGGTGCTGCGCGTGCATCCGGTGCTCGGCCACGTCTTCGAACGCGCCGACGAGCGGCCCGGCGCACGCGTCGCGGTCGTCAGCGAGCGGATCTGGCGGAGGTATCTCGGCGGCGGCGCCGACGCGGCCGATCGACCCCTGACGCTCGACGGCATCTCGTACCGCGTCGCGGCGGTGCTGCCTGCCGCCTTCGACGATCCGCTCGAATCGGGCATCGACGTGTGGATGCCGCTGAACCTCCAGCCGGGCCGCCCGAACTCGTGGGGCAACTTCTATCTGAGCGCGATCGCACGGCTGAAACCGGGCGTCACGGTCGAGCGCGCGCAGGCGGAGCTCGCCTCCATCGCCGCTGGACTGCGGAGCCAGAGCGGCTCGACGCGCCCCTGGTCGGCGCGCGTGGCGCCGCTGCAGCTCGACACCGTCGGCAGCGCCCGGACGATGCTGTGGATCCTGCTCGGCGCGGTGGCGATGCTGCTGGTCATCGCGTGCGTGAACGTCGCGAGCCTGATGCTGGCGCGCGGCGCCGCGCGTCAGGCAGAGTTCGCCGTGCGGTCGGCACTGGGCTGCTCGTCGGCGCGCCTTGTGCGGCAGCTGCTCCTCGAGAGCCTCCTGCTTTCGGTCGCTGGCGGCACCGCGGGGCTGCTGCTCGCGCGCGCGGCAACGGGCACGCTGATGGCAGCGGCGCCGGCCGCAGTCAGCCGCGCCGGCGGCGGCACGCTGGAGCGCGCCGTCTTCATGTTCAGCGCGGCGATCGCCGTCCTGGCCGGCCTGGTGTTCGGTGCCGCGCCTGCCGTGCAGGGCGCGCGGCCCAATCTCGAAGCCGTGCTGCGCGATTCTGGGCGCAGCGCCAGCGGCAGCCGCAGCCAGACACGCGCGCGGAACTCGCTGGTCGTCTGCCAGGTCGCTCTCGCGCTCGTGCTGCTCGTCGGCGCCGGACTCCTGCTCCGCAGCTTCGAGCGACTGCAAGCCGTCAACGTCGGCGTGCGGCCGTCGCACGTGCTGACGTTCACGGTCAGCCTGCCGTCCGGACGCTACGACGATCCGGAGCAGCGCGCCCGCTTCTATCGCAACTTCATTGCGCGCCTCGGGGCGATTCCGGGCGTCAGCTCGGCGGCCGCGGTTTCGCGGCTGCCGGTCACCGGGACCTACCACAACTGGTTTACGGGCCGCGCGGATCGGCCGCCCGAGGCGCGCGGCATAATGGCGCAGCAGCGCGTGATCGAGGGCGCGTACTTCGCGGCCGTCGGCGTCCCGATCCTGCACGGCCGGACGTTTGATGGAGGAGACGACGCAAAGGCGCCGCGGAAAGTCGTCGTCAGCGAAGAGCTCGCGCGGCGGCTCTATCCCGGCGAAGATCCTGTCGGCAAACGGCTACGCGTGTCCGGCGCGGAGCCCGAGATCATCGGCGTTGCCGGCGACGTGGCGCTCAGCGCGCGCGAGCCGGCGCGGCCCTACGTGTACCACTCACACTCGCAGTTCGCGTCGGACCGCAACTGGGCGCTGACGGAGGTCGTGAAGTTCGACGGCGACCGGCCGTCGCTCGTCAGCGATGCGCGCCGCGAGCTGTCGCGGATCGATCCGGCGCTCGTGCTCTACGAGCCGCAGATGCTCGACGACGTGATCGGCGGCGGCGTGGCGCAGGAACGGTTCGCGCTGCAGCTCGTCGCCGCATTTGCGCTGCTCGCGCTGGTGCTCGCCGCCGTCGGCATTTACGGCGTGCTGAGCTATGCCGTGAGCCGGCGCCGACGCGAGATGGGCATCCGCATGGCGCTCGGTGCGCCGGCCGGAACGGTCCGATCCATGGTCGTGCGCGACGGCGGACGCCTCGCGCTCGCCGGCATCGCGTGTGGATCGGCGGGGGCGATCGCCGCGACGCGGTATCTCCAGTCCCTGCTATTTGGCGTAAGCGCGACGGAGCCGGCGGTCTTCGCAGCAGCGGCTGCTGTGCTGGCGACCGTTGCTCTCGTCGCCAGCTGGATTCCGGCGCGAACGGCGACGAAGGTCGACCCGCTCGAAGCGGTTCGGGACTGACTGCTTTCACCACGACGCCGCCACCGGCATCGTCGGCAGCGCGATTTGCCGCCGGGCATCGCGGCTCGACGATCAGCGGCGCCCTTGCGACGATCGCGACGTTGGCGATCCCCGCGAAGGCGAACACCGCGTGCCACCTGCCGTCCGCGCCTGAAGCCAGCACGCCGCCAGCACGATCGTGGCGGCCCACGCCGAAGGCCGCCGCAATGAAAACAGCCCCCGCGGCGATCGCCGAACCACTTCAGCGCGTTGCCGATGACAGACTTGGGGAACAAACGACTTACCCTAGCGTCTTTAGGAGAACATCCCGCACATGCCGAAGAAGTCCGCTGACCTACTCCCCGGCACTCTCGACAGCTGATTCTAAAGGCGGTCTCGCTGAAGCCATTGCACGGCTATGGAGTGCTGCTGCGCATCGCCCAGATTTCCAAGGACGTTCTGGACGTTCCCCAAGGATCGTTGTATGCAGCGCTGTACCGCCTCGAACACCAGGGCCTGATCAGCGCGGAGTGGGCGAGAGCGAGAACAGACGCCGCGCGAAGTTCTACACGCTGACGCCGGCCGGCCGAAAACGCCTGCCGGAGGAAACGGCGAGCTGGAACCGTCTTGTCGCTGCCATCGCCTCCTCGCTCGATGCCACGCCAGACGAGGTGTGAACGTGTTACATCGGTTTCGCTCCTTCACGAACGCCTTGCTTCGTCGAGACCGGTTCGAGAACGCCATGGCAGACGAGATGCGCGCTCATCTCGACATGCGCGTCGAGGATCTCGTGGCCGGCGGTATGCCGCGACGCGAAGCGGAACGGTGCGCCCGGACATTATCTTCTGTGGGTCGCGGCCTTCGGGAAAACGCCTCGCCTCGTGAATGGCTGCGTCCTGGCGATGAGGAATGCGCGGCCGTGAACTATATCCACCCGGTCGCCTACGACAACCGCCAAATGCGACGGTGCTTGATCAGGCAGTGACGGCCGCGGGTTAGCGCCAAAAGCACGATCTTCCGATCGTTTCACCTCTGCCCGTGCTGGGGCCACGGGCATGCGCAGGCCATCGGGAGCCATTGCCCGTCGGCTCTGTGGATTGTGCATCAGGGGATTTGGTATTCAGAACGCGGTCCGGCGGTCAACGAGCCAGGCCCTTCGCCTGCGACGGGCCGCCGGCACTCGCGGGCGACGCGCAGTAGAATGCGTCCATCATGACGACGGTCGCTACAACCACCGTCCCCACTCGAGGTCCGGCAAGCGACGCGGGCGTCCTCCCGACGACGCGCATCACGTCCATCGACGCCTTCCGCGGGTTCGTCATGTTCCTCATGCTCGCTGAGGCGATGCGGCTGTGGACGCTACACGACGCGTTCCCGGCGAGCCGGTTCTGGGCGGTGGTCGCCTACAACACCACGCACGTGCCGTGGCAGGGCTGCTCGCTGCACGATTTGATTCAGCCGGCGTTCTCGTTCCTCGTCGGCGCGGCGCTGCCGTTCTCGATAGCCGCGCGCAGCGCCGGAGGACAGCGCCTCGCGCGCATGCTGGCGCACGCCATCTGGCGAAGCGTGGCGCTGATCCTGCTCGGCATCTTTCTTCGGTCCCTGGAGAGTCCGCGCACCTACTGGACCTTCGAGGACACGCTGACGCAGATCGGCCTCGGGTACACCTTTTTATTCCTCTTCGCGTTTGCGCGGCGGCGCATCCAGGTCGTGGTATTCACGGCCATCCTGGTCGTCTTCTGGACCGCTTTCATCCTGTATCCGGCGCCCGGCCCTGACTTCGATTACACACGCGTCGGCGTTCCGGCAAACTGGCCGCACCTCTACACGGGGTTCCTGGCGCACTTCAATAAGAACGCGAACCTGTCGTGGGCGTTCGACGTATGGTTCCTGAACCTGTTTCCCCGCGAGGTGCCATTCGTCTTCAACAGCGGCGGATGGTCGACGCTGAGCTTCATCCCAACGCTCGCGACGATGATGCTTGGGCTGTGGTGCGGCGAGTGGCTGAAATCGAAGCGCAGCCCTGCGGAGAAATTCAGGGGGCTGATCGCCAGCGGTGCCGCACTCGCGCTGGCGGGCCTCATGTTCCAGTGGCTGCACGTCTGCCCGATCGTGAAGCGCATCTGGACCTCGTCGTATACGCTCTACAGCGGCGGACTCGTGATCCTTATGCTGGCCGCCTTCTACGCCGCAATTGAGCTGCGCGGCTGGAGGCGGTGGTCCTTCCCGCTGCTCGTCATCGGCGCCAATTCGATTGCTGTCTACGTCATGAGCTGGACGATGGAGAAATTTGTGGCGTCCGCGCTGGTGCGGCACCTCGGTGATGGGCCGTTCGCATGGCTCGGCGCGCCGTTCACACCGGTGCTCAGGGGCGCGGCGGTGCTGATGGTGTTCTGGACCATCCTGTTCAGGATGTATCGACACCGGATTTTTGTGCGGATCTGATGCCGCACGACGCGTCCAAAGACGTGTCTCCGTCGGCGCTCCAAGGGGCGCCCTACACACGCGGCCGCAAACTCGAACGCGCCGTGATCCGGCAGCTCGCGACCTGCCGCTGGGTCGCCGAGCATCACAACATTCTGATCACCGGGCCGACGGGTGTCCGCAAAACCCTTCTCGCCTGCGCCTTGGGCCAGCAGGCGTGCCGCCAGCCACTTTTATACGCTGGGACCTTCTGAACATTTGAAAACGTGACGGTCCCGTTCTTCGAATCCAAAGATTCGACGGCAGCCGGAGGGCCGGCGCTAAAATCGCCGAAATCCCAAAGGGCAATATAGATCTTATGGCTGGCGTTCACCGCTCTTGAGCCCGTGTATTTGACTTCAACCTGAAGAGTCCGTCTGTCCGCGCTTGTTTGCGCCACGGCGCATGCCGCGAAGAGTAAAAACAATCCCAGCCTGGTACCCAGCTAGGCGCTTGCTCATCGCCGCTCCTTGTCGACCATTTTTGAGGATACCCATCCCGTGGATTCGCGGAGAAAATATCCATCAAGCCGCAACCGTTTTGAAGCAGGCTTGTGTTCGCTTTCGTCTACGCCGTCGTGTAGTCGGGCGGGAAGTCGTAGAAAAGCGTGCGCGTCGCGCGCGGCGATGACCGCCAGGACGCAAGGGGGTCATTGGTTAAGCTGAACTGTGCTTTCTTGACGGACTTCCCTACAAAGCCGTGATACCGGTTATTCGCGCTTATTCGAGCGGGATCCTGTGTGCAGCAGCAATTCTCATTTCGGCCGGGCACGAACGACGAATTGATCTACACGAACGTCGTCACGAGGAACGAGTATCGCATCCCCGCGGACTTGGCAGGCGCTGTCGTCGTTGACATCGGGATGCACGTTGGCACTTTCAGCTACTTGGCCCTTATGCGCGGCGCGGCGGAACTGCACGGGTTTGAGCCCGAGGCGTCAAATTACGCATGCGCCGTCCGCAACCTGCGCCGGTTCCATGGGCGCATCCACCTGCACAATCGGGCTGTCTGGCGTTCGGACATCGCCGCCCCGGCGCTGCATTTCTGGAACTCCACAGATGGCGCGAATGCGGGGGGTGGCACGCTAATCTGGGATACGGACGGACCACTCGTCGATGCGGTGCCGTTCGACGACGTCGTCGAGGCCATCAGCGACGGGGGCAGACGGCGAATAAATCTGCTGAAGATCGACTGCGAAGGTGCCGAGTTCCCGATCCTTTTAACGTCCAGCCAACTCGACCGCATCGACCGGATTGTCGGCGAATATCACGAACTGCGCGCGGAACTGCCGCGGCATGTGCAGCTTCCCGACTGCGAACAATTCACGGTGGAGATCCTCTCGACGCATCTTGAACGCGCCGGGTTCTGCGTGACGCTGGAGCCACAAGCGATCGCCACATTCGGCGGGCTCGGATTGTTCTTCGCCGAGCGGCCGCCCGCGTCGCTGCCACGAAGCAGACCGTATAACGGGTAGCGAAAGCGCTGCAACGACGTAAACGTTCAGTCCGAAGCGATCAGCCGTGATCTATTCCATTCGTGCTGGAAGTCGTTTGGGGGAGCGTCCACATCGGCACGCGCGCATCGCGGATCCTCGCGCACCGGATCGAACTCGTCGGCGGCCGTGATCAGAATCAGGGAACCGTCGCGCTCTTGAATGGTGCGGTCCAGCCAGTAGCAGTGTGCGGCGCCGTGAGTCCTGGAGATGCTCCTTTGCACAGTGGAGGTTCCCGAACGGCCATACCCATGGCCGGGGACGGCGATGGGGTTCACCGACCCGCCGCCGAACCCGATCGCCTTGTGGAAGCGATGATTTCGTGAGCGGCGGCGAATCGGCGCCCGATCCGCCCTGCCACGCCTTGAAGCCGTCTCATCTCATTCGATCGTCGCGGGTGTGACGTTTTTCAGGTAGCGGAATTCGCTGAGAAACTCCGCAAACAGCGACTTCGATGCACACGCAGACAGAGCGTCCATACGGCTTCTTTTGCCCTCTTTTTTGTGTTCGATTCTCGATTCAAGTTGTGGCGCGAAGGAAGTCGGCCCGAAAGGGACGACTTTCGCAACTGGTTAGGCCTGGGCCTGCGGCCCGCGAAATGCGATGAAAATCGTTAGCATCCAGCAGAATGGCTCCCCGCTGGGAGCGGCGAGATCGACGCCACCTTGAAAGAGCAGATCCCCGGCGTGCGCGTCGAGGGACAGGTAGCCAAATTCGTCAATGGCGATCAGGCTGGGACGCAGATAGGCGCGCAGCCGCCGTTGCAGGGCGCGAGCGGTCTCTTGACTGGTCAGGTCGAGGATCAAGTCGGACGCGGTGAGGAAGCGGGCGGAGTGCCCGGCGAGGATCGCTTGGAGGGACCAAAGCCAGCGAAGTAGCGGAGCCGCGCGTGACGGGTGCTTCAGTTTTGCGAGGTCGTTAATCAGGCGTGGACGCTACTCGCACGTGAATCTTTCGTCGGCTCCAAGGGCGTCAGGGTGTCTTCCGTTACTCTTTTCCGTTTCGGCTTATTCCTTATTTCCCTTCGACCCACGGATTGCGCCATTGGCTGCACTCTTTCGGGGTTTGATGGCTTTTTTGTGGCCCTGGTCGTGAGGGACGATGACGGTGCTGGTTTTCGAGCCCGTTTTGCCACCATTGTTGCTGGCGCTGACTGTAACGGTGTACCAGCGACCGTCTAGATCAGCACCTAACCGCGAGGCCCGCAGCGAGACGGTGAAAGAGAAACGGATGGTACACTGGTCGAAACGCCGCCGCGGACGATGTCGCCAGGCTGATGCGCGACGGCTCGAAGCGGCTCGAGGTGCTGCCGGGCGTCGACGTCGCGGCGGCCGCGATCGGCGTCCCGCTGCAGGGTGGCTTCGGACTCCCGGTCATCATCGAAGGACGTCCACTC
>JBKPAI010000099.1:0-17807 GCA_046726355.1 Acidobacteriota bacterium
CCGAAGTCGGGTGGCTCCGGCGTTGAACACCGTGTGTGCCGGGTACGGCCAGTCAGCCGCGGTCAGAATCGGATTCGTCTCGTGTCGATGGAAGAGGGTCTCGTACCGTTCGGTCGAGGTCATGACGTTACCTGCAGCTCCGGGGCGGGTGCGGGGCGTACGTCCCGTGCGGGGACAGTCCGCACCTCGTGCAAGGCCATTAAGAACGAGAGCGTCGCTTCGGCGCCCTGGTTCTGATTCGGACGATCGACGTGCAGCCCATCACGACAGCCGCCTGTCGCGGGATCGAACAGCCAGTGCTGCAGATGGTTCTCACCGAGGAACCAGTTGAATGCCCAACGTGCCTGCATGAGCCACCGGCGGTCGTCGTCCACGCGGTACGCATCGAGACACGCCGACACCGTCACGCAGGCCTCGACCGGCTGCTGGTCGAACGCTGCCGGCGACGCCCCGCGTTGATAGAACCCGTTGGAGCCAATCGGGGCGAATTGCTTGTCCGACGACGATTGCACGGACACCAGCCAATCGAGCGAGCGCATCCCGGCCGCGATCATGTCTGGCCGATGCATCCGATCACCGGAGATGATGAGCGCCTGCGCGAGACGACCGTTGCAATAGGTGACGGAGTCCTCGAACCATGGCCAGTCGGCTCGGCTCGTCCGATGAAAGAGACCGAGCAGACGGTCGGCCAGCTCGGCGCGACGTCCTTCGACCGTACTGTCGCCCTGGAACGCGCGCAGGTACTCATCGATGCCAAGGAGCCCGTACGCCCAGGCACGTGGGCTCGAGAATGTGGTCACCGCGGGCAGGGCAGCGTGGAACAGATCGCCCGCGAGGCTGTGTCGTCCCGGATCGCCCGCGCGCCCGACGCAGGCGCCGAGCGCCCACAGGGCCCGTCCATGGCTGTCCTCCGATCCGCACGGCTCGAGCCACTGCCGCGCGTACGACAGGAAGTTCCTGAAGCGCCCGGACGCGCGGTCGAATGCGTGGCTGACAAACGCGAGGTAGCGCGACGCGAGCGCACGAACTGAGAGTAGGTCGTCGCGGCCCGCGTCCTCGAGGAGCGTCACGAGGAGCAGTGCTCTCGCGTTGTCGTCCAAACAATAACCATCTTCGTACCGGGGGATGTTGAATATGGCGTGCTGAAACATTCCCGTTTCGTCGGTCATGGCTCGTACGTGCTTCAGACTGATCTCGGGCAGGCCGGCAGGCCGGGTCGCGAGTGTCTGCGCGAATGACGTGCGACGGCGGCGCGTGTGCTCGGTTCGCGCGCGCGCGAAGCTCTCGGCGTACCGGCCGGCGACCGACGACCACGTCATCCCGACGCCATACGAGGCCGCTCGCGCGCACATCGCCCGCCGGCGATCGTCGCCGCTGACCAGGGCGATGACTTCCTGCGCAATTGCGTCTGCATCCCTCCAGGGGACGAGTACGCCTCGCTCCTGAGCGAGAAGCTCGCGGGCGTAGATGTAGGGCGTCGAGATCACCGCCTTCCCAGCGCCAAGCGCATAAGCCAATGTGCCCGATGTGATCTGTTCCGGCTGGAGGTATGGGGTGATGTAAATGTCCGTGGCCGAGAGGAAGTCA
The DNA here is from genome assembly GCA_046726355.1 of Acidobacteriota bacterium. GTDB lineage: Bacteria > Acidobacteriota > Vicinamibacteria > Vicinamibacterales > CAVVIG01 > QHWF01. The sequence goes on from JBKPAI010000099.1 coordinate 1,588, forward strand.
GTCAGCTCGTCCTGGCTGACAAACCGGTTGTAGAAGATCATGCTCCCGGCGACGCCGAGCTGCTGACCTCGTGCCTCGAGCATCAGGCGGTAGGCCTCCCCCTCGTGCTCGATGACGTGTGGATGCGTGACGCCGAGAACGACGTACACCGTCTCGGGGTGGGCCGCGACGATGGCCGGCAACGCATCGATCACGTATTCGATGCCCTTGTCACGCGATAAGAGCCCGAACGTCAGAATCACCGTCTTCCCCGTGACACCCAAGCGATCCTTGCTGAGGGAATCGACCGGGACGTGCGGAATTCCATGCGGAATGAGATCGATCTGATCGTCTGAAATGCCGTGGACGCGCCTGAGCAGCTCGGCGCCCGATCTGCTCATGACGACGAGGCGGTCGGAGAGGCGGGCGAGCTCCTGGATCACGCTGCGCTGGCCAGGATTCGGCGTCGAGAGCACGGTGTGGAGCGTCGTCACGATCGGCATCCGGACCTCGCGCAGGAGCGCGAGGACGTGGGCGCCAGCCTTGCCGCCGAAGATTCCGTACTCGTGTTGGACCGAGAGCACCTCCACCTGATTGACGTTGAGAAAGTCCGCAGCGCGGTGATACGAATCGACGTCATTCTCTGCAATCTCGAACCGGACGCGAGACGGATACGCGTACTGACGGCCAGCATCGTTCATCGCGAGCACAAAGGAATCGACGTCCGGCAACGCTGCTGTCAACGCGTCGGTGAGATGCGTGGTGAACGTGGCGATGCCGCATTGGCGCGGCAAATGGTTGCCCAGGACGGCGAGTCTTTTCATGTGCTCCGGGTGCGGCACAGGATCGATGGCCGGTTCGTGCGCTCGACGCACGCGTAGATCTGCCCCCGGCGCGATCCCGAAATGACCGCGAATGCATCAATCGTAGATGGGCGCAGTTATGGACGGCTGTTCACTGTTGAACACCGAGACCGGTGATCGGCGCCACGACGCCCCTGCATAATGGTCTGCGGAGTCCCAAACGGCAGTCGGATGGACTGCGCGCCCGCTTCGGAGGCGCGCCATTCACCCTCGGGAGGCGAGGAGAGCGGATCGGCGTCAGGCGACGTTCACCTGGTTGCGTCCGCCGCTTTTAGCGGCGTACAAAGCCGCGTCAGCAGCACGTATCAGCCACTCGCCGTGTCTCGCGTCGCCCCTATTCTCAGCAGCATCGGCCGGCTCGAACACCGCCACCCCGACAGACGCTGTGATTCCGCCAAGCGCACGGTCTTGATCGGCCAGATGCACCGATGGCCGTTCGGCCAGCCGTTGAGCAGCCTCGCGCGACGTCTCCGGTGCCACGATTGAAAACCTGTTATCGGGGCGAAGTCGAATTTTCCGATCGCTCTCGCGAGCCGCACCATCGGCTGTCATTCGTTCCAGATCAAATCGCCGGTATCTCGCTGTACCGTATCGGAGTAGACAGAAAGCGGAAGGTCGCGTCTACGGCGGCCGCTGACCGTTCACGCTCAACCGGGGCCCGCGAACACCAGGCCGACCGATGAGCGGCCACCAGTGCGCATTGCCGAAAGCAGGCCCGCCAACCTTCCGGCCGTTCCGTCCGTCTAACGAGTCTACAAAGTAGACTCGTGGCCGTCTATCTCGGCGAATTCGAGCAACTCCTCCTCCTGGCGATACTCCGGCTGGACGAGTGCGCGTTTGCGGCCGACATCGCCGGAGAGCTCGAGATGCGGGCCGACCGCCGGGTCTCACGGGGTGCGCTCTACACCTCCCTCGACCGGCTCGAAGACAAGGGTCTGGTCCGTTGGCGCGCCGTGCCGGGCGGTCCCGCGCGCGACGGCCTGCCACGGCGGCTCTACACGGTCACGCCGACCGGCATTGGCGCGCTTCGGGACGCGCGCGGAACGCTCCGGCGCATGTGGCGCGGGCTGGAGCATCTGCTGAAAGAGTCGACCCGATGACCGCAGACGACCCTCCGCGACTCGCGGTCCGGCTGCTTCGCTGCGCCCTGCCGTCGGGCGTCCGCGGAGAGACGATCCTTGGCGACCTCCTCGAAGACTTTCGCGGGCGGCTCGGTCGCCGCTCGTGCCGAGCACTGTGGTACTGGCGACAGACGCTGTCGCTGACGGTTCGTTATGCGTGGCGGCGGGAGCGGGATGTCGGCCGGCCGATGACCGAAGGGAGCGCGTCGATGCTCGATCAACTGTGGCAGGACGTCAGATATGCGGCGCGGTCCTATGCGAAGACGCCGTCGTTCACCCTGGCGGTGATGACCACGCTCGCGCTCGGCATCGGTGCGTCCACCGCCATCTTCTCGGCGGTCAACGCGATTCTGCTGCAGCCGCTACCGCTGCCGGAACCCGATCGGCTCGTCTGTTCGCCGTCGGCGGCGCGGTTCTCTGCGGCCTTGGGTTCGGGCTCTTCCCGGCCCTGCAGGGCTCTGGGGTCATCGCTCAGCACGCGCTCGTTCGCGCACGCCGGGACGGCTTTACCTCGCGCTCCCGCCGCGTGCGCCGCGGTCTCGTCGTCGTCGAAACGGCACTGGCGCTCGTGTTGCTCACAGGCGCAGGACTGATGATGAGGACAGTCCAGGAGCTCACGAATGTAGACACCGGCATCCGGACGGATCATCTGCTGACGACGCGATTCACGTTGGCAGGCGCTCAATGGGCCCTGCCGAAGCGACTGGCGTTTTACGACGCCGTGCTCGCGCGACTCCGGGAGCTTCCGGGTGTCACCCGTGTCGCGCTGGCGTACTCGCTGCCAATCGACGGCTCGAACTGGAACTCGATTTTCATCGTCGGGGACCAGCCGGTACCAGAGCGCGCCAGGCTGCCGAGCGCAGCCTTCACACCGGTGAGCAGCGATTACTTCACAACGATGGGCGTGCGGCTGATACGCGGGCGCCTCTTCGACGCGAGAGAGACGGCGGATTCGCCCAGGACCGTTGTCATCAACGAAACTCTGGCGAAGCGGCTCTGGCCCGGGGACGATGCGATCGGCAAACGGCTGAAGCAGGGGTGGCCCGAAACACCAGAGACCGTTGCGCCGTGGCGCGAGGTCGTCGGCGTGGTCTCCGACGTGAAGATGAACGGCGTCACAGCCGAGACGCCCCTACAGGTGTACCTCCCGCTCGTCCACGATGGTGCGCGCTCGCTGGCGGTCGTCATGCGCACGACCACAGATGCCTCGTCGCTTGCCGCATCCGTCGAAGGTGCCGTGCGCGAGCTCGATAAGGACCTTCCGCTGTTTCAGCTGCGGACCATGGACACCATTCTCGCGAGCTCGATGGCGCGCCAGCGCATGTCGATGCTGGTGTTCCTGGTCTTCGCCCTGGTGGCGCTCGTTCTGGCGTCAATCGGGCTCTACGGAGTGATCGCCCACTCGGTCATCGAGCAAACGCACGAAATCGGCGTCAGGATTGCGCTCGGCGCAACCGCACGCGACGTGATTGGGATGATTGTCGGTCAAGGCCTCGGCACGACGCTCATCGGCGTTCTTGCCGGACTCGCCGGCGCGACAGCGTTGTCGAGCTTGATTCAGGGACTGCTGTTCGGCGTCAGACCAATCGATCCACTGACGCTGGTTGGCGTCGTCTTCATCCTTCGACGCACGTGATCCACGGTCTCCTTCTCAGAACGTGACCCGCAGGCCGAGCTGAATCCTTCGCGGGCCTACGCGCGTCCCGCCGATTCTCCCGAAGCTCGGGCTGCTCGTATTCAGGTTTGCCGAACCGAACTGGGTGTGGTTCCACGTGTTGAACGTCTCCATGCGGAACTGCAGGTTGAACCCTGCGGTCTGGACGTTCTTGAACACTCCGATGTCCCAGTTGTTGATGCCGGGTTGCTGGATGGTGTTGCGCCCGCCGTTGCCCTGGACGCGAATCGGGTTGCCCGCGGCATCGCGAGGGACGTCGAATGCGGCACGGTTGAGATACCGGTCCGGCAGCTCCCGACCCTCGGCCGGATCGCCGACGATGTTCGGACGCGACTGCGAGAACGCTCCGATGAACAGCCAGTCGGTCCCCAGCGTCGCCGTCTGAAACTGCCCTTGTGCGATGGTGACGATGCCGTTCACCTGCCAGCCGCCGATCACCGCGTCGAGCACGGGCGGCAGGTTCTGTCCCAGCGCGCGGCCGCGTCCGACTGGAATTTCGTAGACCCAGCTGCCGACGAAGCGGTGCGGAACGTCGAACGTGCTGTGGCCCTTGTCCCACTTGTCGAAGTCGACCGAGAGCGCCGAGAACTCGTCGGTGGCGCCAAGGTCGATGCTCCTCTGCCACGTATACGAGCCGAGGAACCACACGCCACTCGACCACCGTTTTTCGAGCTTCGTGGTCAGCGCGTTGTAACGCGACCATCCGCCGTTGTAGGTCATCAGGATGAATCCGAATTCCGGAAAGGGCACGCGCTGCGCGATGGGGATAGTGCCCGTCGGATCCAGACTCGCGATATTCAGGTTGCGGCGCTGCGGCAGGTTCCGGCCTCTGCTGCCGACGTACTCGACCTCGAGCAGGTAGTCCGATGCGAAGCCCTTTTGGACCCCCGCGCTCCATTGGGTGAGGTATGGCGTGCGGTTCCGCGGATCGAAGGTAAACGGGTTGAGGTTCGGCGACGCGGTGAAGGAGGGCAGCATGTCGCGCATGAAGAGATCGGGCGTGCGTGGATCGCCTTCGATCGTCTGCGGCTGGAAGAAAGGCGGTCCGATGCCCTTGAACTGCTCTTCATTGAAGTTGTCGGTCGCGTAGTAAATGCCGGCGCCGCCGCGGACGACGAAGTTGTCGATGACCTGCGGCCGCCAGGTCAGCCCGAGGCGCGGCGCGAAGTTGTTCCAGTCGGGATCCACGATCTCCGGCCGCACGCCCTGTCCGGCCAGCAGGATTCGGCGCTGCTCCGGGCTGAACACGAGGCTCTTGTTATCCTTCTCGACCGGCGACCGCGCGAATTCATACCGCAGGCCGTAGTTCAACGTGAAGTTCGGAGCAAGGCGCCAGTCGTCCTGGACGTACCCGGCCCAGTAGGTCGTGCGAAGATTCTGGATCGAGTCGCCGATCGCGCCGCTGGCGCGCGAGGGAATCCCGAGCAGGAAATCGGCGAGACCGATCCGCTGCATCCCGGTATACCGGCCGTCGAACGTGAACGTCGGATTGCCGCTGAAGTTCGTCACCTGGAAGTACAGCTGACGGCTGATCTGGAAGCCGGTGCGGACGTTGTGGCGCCCCTTTATCAGCGACAAGTTGTTGGTGAGCTGATAGTTTTCATCCAGCGCGCCGATCGCCTGCGAGATCGACCCGATCCCGCCAAAGCCGCTGATGTTGAACGCCGGGACGCCGAACATGATCGGCTGATCGTTCGTGTTCTTCAGGCCGAAGACCTCGCGCGCGAAGTCGCGTCCAAAGGAGGTCTCGGACAGCCGGTACGTCTTGCTCCGGTTGTATCCGAAGCGAAATTCATTGAGCAGGATGGGGCTGAAGATCCGGTTGTGCGTCACTGTCACGAGCCGATTGCCAAGCGGAAAGCTCTCGCCTCCAAACGGCCGCAGCACCTGTACCTGGCGCGCTTCTTCGGCGTACGAATAGGTGCCGAACAACCGGTCGCGCGACGTCAGCTCGTGATCCATCCGCAGGTTGTACTGGTCGAAGTTGTTGATCGTGCGCGGCGTGCCGATGGCATTGAAATTCGGGAACTCGGGCGTGTTCGCCGGCACGTCCACGTTCGGCCGCACCGTGTACTGGAGCGCAAGCTGTGTGAGCGGGTCGAGACGTCCCGCCGGGATGACGTTGCCGGGGAACGGCGCGCCCGTGGCCGGGTCGATCACGTCGACGCACTTGGGCGAGGCCGGATTGGCGAGGCACAGTGGCGAGCGCGTGGGGAAGAGGCCCGTGCCGGCGCTGTCGTCGGCAAGGTTGCCTGCGAGCTGCGCCCCCGAGGGATAGAGACCGGTGGCGCTGGACGAGCTCTCCTGGCGGAAGCCTTCGTAGTTGAAGAACCAGAACGAGCGGCTCCGGCCGGCGTAGACCGTCGGCAGCACGATCGGGCCGCCAATTGCGGTGCCGAAGTTGTTCTGGGTCAGCGGCGGCTTGGGCCGGTTGGTCGCGTTCAGGAAGAAGTCGGTCGCATCGAGCTTGCTGTCGCGCAGGAACTCGAAGACGCTCCCGTGCAGGCGGTTGGTGCCCGCCTTGATCGTGGTGTTGACGATGGCGGAGCTTCGCCCGAACTCGGCGCCAAATGTCGAACGCTGGATCTTGAATTCCTCAATCGCATCGAGGCTCGGGCGGATGCCGGCATTTCCGAACCGCGCATTGCGGGTCTCGATGCCGTTGACGAGGAAGCTGTTGTTCGACTCGCGCCCGCCGGCAATCGAGAGCGTCGTATCGCCGCGGCCCGTCCAGCTCGAGGCTGGTGAGACGCCGATGCCGAGCGGAGTGACTCCGGCCGAGAGCTGGGCCAGCTGGATCGGATTACGCCCGTTCAGCGGCAACTCCACGATCGGCTTGCTCTCCATCACCTGTCCAATCGCTGCGCTCTCGGCGTTGAGCAGCGTCGCACCGGCCGCCGAGACCGCGACGGTTTCGGCCACGCCGCTGATCGGTAGTTTCACGTCCACGCGAGCGCGCTGCCCGACCTGTATCCGGATGTCGTGCACGACAATCGTCTGGAACCCTTCGGAAGCCGCCTCCAGCTTGTACTGTCCCGGCTTCAACTGAGTGAACAGGTAATTGCCATACGGGTCGGTCCGGGCGTTGAAGCTGACGTTGGTCTCGACCGCGGTGAGTGCCAGCTTCGCATCGGCGACCACGAGGTCGGTCGGGTCGACGACGTGGACGACGAGATCGCCCGAGATCGACTGCCCATGTGCGGTCGCTGCAACAACGGCGAACGAGAGAAATGACAACAGCGTCACCAGGCCGGCGCGCCGAAGCGCGCTCGTATTCCCCAGCGTTCGATCGGAATCTTCGTCGGCAGCACGACTCTTCATACATAGGTCCCTTCGTGTCGTGAGAAATACACCACGCAGACGAAACGGAAATATTCTGAGACGATCGCGTTGGTAAAGGCGGACCGCGCGTTTTTTGGACGTCTCGGCGTCTCCGCGCTTTACGTCTTCCACGGCGCCCTCGGTTCGCGGCTCAACCACCTGCCCGCCGCCGGTTCGTCAACGCGCTCGGCCGTCGCGTCCCATCGAATTCTGCGGCCGGATCTGAATGCCACGTTGCCGAGCAGCGCGGCAACCGTCGAGCGGTGGCTGGTCTCGATGTCGGACCGGGGCTGGCTCCGGGTCTTCACGCAATCGACGAAATTTCGGACGTGTGAGAGATGTTGCTCGGAGCCATCGCCGCGGACGAACGCGGTACGGCCGGTCCGCATGCGGCGCGGCCGTTCCCAGGGCTCGATCGGGGTGTTGGCTTCCTTCAGCTCCGCTTCATAAAACGGCAGAGGGTCTCCCGCCTGCACGGACGTCTCCGGAACGATTTCGTACCCGCTGCGATCCAGAAACATCGTTCCCTCGGAGCCGTAGAACTCGATCCCGTATCCCCGGTTATTTGGCGTGTACGCGTTGCACGCCCGATGCGAGTAGGTGAGCACGAACCCTGGATACTCGAAGACGACCTCGAGCGTGTCGGGCGTCTCGCGGTTGTCCGTGACGATATACTTGCCGCCGGTCGCGGAGACCGTCACTGGCGCGTCGGCTTTCATCGCCCAGTGCACGATGTCGATGTGATGAACGCCCCAGTCGGTCATCATGCCGCCCGCGTAATCCCAGAACCAGCGAAAGTTGAAGATGAAGCGGTTGGGATTGAACGGCACGTTCGGCGCAGGGCCCAGGTAGGTGTCCCAGTCGAGGCCTGTCGGCGGCGCCCCGTTCGGGAAATTGCCGATGCCGGCGGGCGACTCGTTGATGTGGTTCCACGCAGCGACGCGACTGATCTTTCCGATCTTGCCTTCGTGCAGCAGTTGCACGGCCTCCTGATAATGCCGTCCCGACCGCTGTTGCGTCCCCATCTGCACGACACGCTTATGTTTCGTCGCTGCGTCGACCATCCGCCGCCCTTCGACGACGTTGTGAGCGAGCGGCTTCTCGACATAGATGTCCTTGCCCGCCTCGCACGCACGAATCGTCGGGATCGCGTGCCAGTGATCGGGCGTCGCGACGACCACCGCGTCGATATCCTTTCGATCGAGAACCCGACGGAAGTCGGCAACCGCCTCGACGTCTCCGCCGCGTGCGTCGCGGGCGATCTTCTGCGCGAGGTGACGATTGTGCTCCCAGACGTCGCAGACAGAAGCGACGCGCACGTCGTTCAGCCGCATGAAATCGCGCAGGTTGGCGCGACCCATGCCGCCGACACCGATAAAGCCGAGCACGATCTGGTCCGACGGTGCGGCAGGGCGTCCTGTCGCTGTCTGCTCAGATCGGGCATGGCCGCCCGCACCCAGACCGGTGGTGCCGATCAGTCCGGCGGCAGCAGATGACACGAACGTGCGACGGCCGATTCTCATGGCGTTCCTCCGAACGGCGGGTATTTTATATGCTACGAGCCATCGACGTACACACAGGCACCGAGGCGCCGAGCACACGGAGCCAAGCAGCGGCCGCCGATCGGCTCCTCTTACGACATCCGTCATGGTGGCCCAACCACTCGCCGGCCACGAGAGGACTCGTGTGGCGGGAATGATCTCGTCACCAGGGCTGGCCACGTTCTCGGCGCCGCACGCGTGCCAGCCGCAATTCGTGAGTTTGCGACGAGATTCTTCACCACGATCCGCGGCCGCTTTGTGAGACTCACTTACTCAGGACGGGTTTGCGATAGCACTCTTGGATTCCATCGCCGCTGCACGATGGGCCTGATCGTGACGCCGTGAACAGAGCAGTCGTTGCAATTCATCCGGCTGAATGTGCCCGGTGGCGACGGCTCAGCGATTTCAATGAACTGTTTGATTTTGTGTGAGGTGACTCCGGTGTACACGCACCGCCGCTCGAAGCGCCATCTTTCAACGCACCGTCACGATCCGGGGCTGCCGTCCGGAACCGGTGATGGTCACCTGGGCGTCTTCCCGTCCGTTCTGCTCGAACACTTCACCGAACATCGTCGCCCACGTCGGCATCAGTGCGCGTGAAGCGCTCGACAACGTGCAGCTCTTGGTCCCGTCCGGAAAAGAAACCAGCGTTGCGGAGAGGGATGAAGTTCGTGGTGTCGACGACGAACGTGTCCGCGTCCCAGTGCCCCCGCGAATCGCCTTTCATGGGGGATTGTCGAGCGAAGATGCGGCCGTCGCTCGAGCGGGATGACGCGGGCGTCGTGAATCATCTCGGTGAGGATCATCACGTAGTCATATGGACGCAATTCGCGACAGGTCTCGATCACTGGCTCACGAGATACTTGTCCCCGGTCGGCAGCGGCACGCCTCCGCCAGGTTCGATCGTTACCGCCATTCCGATCGGCTGCGGCAGGTCAATGGGAGTCTCGAACATCGTCCTCACGTTTCCGCCGGGATCGGGCCGGAACAGGCCCGCGCTGATCGGCGCTGGCTGCCTCGTGAGGACCCACAGCTGATACGTCGTCCCGGTCGGCAAGGCGGGGAGGTTCGACGCCGTGAACATCAGTCCGCGCGAGCGGCTCCAGAACGCGCGGCCTGCAGACTGAGGCGCCGCCGTTTGGCCCGAGAGATCGATGCGCTGCAGGTCAGGTGCCGCGAGAACCGTCATCTGTGACTGCGCTTCTGCGGCCGTCCTGCGCAGGTCTGCGATCTGGCGTTCGGTGACCGCAGCGCGTTGAACCGCCTCCTGCAACCTGCGTTCGAGCGAAGACACGCGGCCGCGCATGGCGACCGCATATCCGCCCAACGCGACCGCGGCGACCATCGACGCTGCGGCCGCGAGCCACGGCATCACGACCGACGCGCTTCGCATTCGCGATGGGGAGGCCGGCCTCATGCCGGTTACCGACGTGAGAACGCGTATCCGCAGCGGCGCGGGTGGTTCGACCTGTGGGACCGCCTGCGCCAATGCCTCCGCCACGCCCGACATGGCTCGAACGCTCGCCTGACAGTCATCGCATGTCGCCAGATGGGACTCGAACTGCGCGCGCTCGGACGGCGTCAACGCGCCGAGCACGTACAGCTCCACCTGATCCCGCAGTGCGCCGTGGTCGATGGGACCTATAGCCATCAGACGGCGCCTCGCAGCGTCTCGCGCAGCTTGCCCATCGCGAGCCGGATTCGAGTTTTGACGGTGCCGAGCGGCTGCTCGAGATGATCGGCGATCTCGACGTGGCTGAGCCCCTCGAAATACGCGAGCTCGATCGCGACACGCTGGAGCACGGGAAGATCGCCGAGCGCGGCCCGGACGCGGGCAATCTGCTCGGCCGAAAGGAGCTGGTGCTCGATCGGAGGCGATGCGTCCATGAGCCGAAGTGCCGCAGCATCGTCGGACGCCCCCTCGGGGCGCGCCCGGCGCGCCCGCAACCGGTCGATGGCCCGGCTGCGGGCGAGCGTGAGGAGCCATGCGGCCACGGCGCCGCGGGTCGCGGTGTAACGAGACGCCTGACGCCACGCCTGCGCGAACACCTCCTGAACGACATCCTCGGCATCCCGGGCATCGCGAAGGATTCGCAGCGCGAGCGAGTAGACGGGACGAGCATAGCGATCGTACAGCTCGGCGAGCGCGTCGCCGTCGCCCTGAGCGATCCGGGCAAGGCGCATCCGATCGATGTCGCTGCTGTCAGCTTCGTGCGTCGACGCGTCCGATCGCGCGACCACCGCCCACGCCGGCCACATAAACGACTACAGAGTGTAATGGGTCGCCGGCTAACGTGAAACGACTTCTCTATTCGTCAATGCCGGTGCCGTGATGCCGCCTCGATCTGACGTGCATGCCAGACGATGCGGGGATCTCGCGTCCCGATCCGAAGCGCCCGCTGCGATGCCCGTAGCGCGTCGTCCACTCGCCCGACTTTGTAGTACGCCCACGCCAACGCGTCGTCGGTGAAAATATCGTCGCGGACGCGCGCCACCGTCTCGGCAATTTTCACCGCGTCCGACAATTTGCGATCGTGCTCCGCCAGAAACAGCGCCAGGTTGGCCTCCGTCTGCGCCGCGCCGGGTCCGGCCAGGTCTTCGGCCATCTGATAGTAACGCTCGGCTTCGACCGTGTCGCCGCGCTTCGCGTAGAGATCGCCGATCCGCGCGGCGAGATCGAGAGTCGGCGTTCGCTGCAGCTGCGCGCGAAAGATCGCCAGCGCTCCGTCGGGATCGCCGAGGGCCACCTTCACCTTCCCCTGACCCACCATCGCGTGAGGGTAGTCTGGGAACAGAAACGCCGCGCGCCGGTAGGCGCGGTCTGCGTCCTCCAGCTTGCCCATCCTGAGATACAGCTCACCCATCTGGGCTGCATACCACGCCTGTGCTTCCGGATCCTGCACGGGCGTCGCCTGCTCCGCCATGCGCATCGCTTCCGCCGCGCCGTTCAAGTTTCCGCGCAGCTCGCGTCCGTACGCCACGCGCGCGTACGCGGCCGCGTTCGGCCGCATGGTCACCATGGTGTCAAATGCTTGGAACGCTGTGTCGTACTCGCCCAGCTCGATGAGCGCATCGCCGATGACGGCGTAGTTCCATGCGTCCGACGGTCGCAGGTCTCGTGCGCGTCGGCCGACTTCGAGCGCATCGTGAAACCGGTGCTGCGAGAGGTATATCGCGCCCAGCAGCCGCAGCGCGTCGTACTGTGAGGGTGTCTGCTTCATTACACCCTTCAGAATCTCGCCGGCGCGGTTCGCGGGTCTTCCATCGTTCGTCGCGCGCGCCTGACGCAACAGCGCGTCGGCCAGAAGGACGGCCGCGCCCGTATCGTTCGGATGCTCTTGCAGTCGCTGCTCCATCGCACGAATCTGCCGACCGAGACCCTCGGCCGACGTCGGCGGAGCACCCGGCATTCCGACGTGGGGACCGATCGTCATCGGCTCTCCGGCCGGTGCCACATGGCGTCTGTTCGCATGCGGGACAATTGCCGTCGCGGCTCCGGCGAGAACCGCGACGACGATGAAGGGAAGCGCCTGCAGGTGGTTCGAAGGCGTTTTTGCCATGGGCCGAATCATTACGGGACCTCATAGCCCTGATGTGGCGCCGCCACATACGGGAAGCGGGTGAGGAACGGTTTGTCGTTGGCATCGACACCGTCCCCGAGCTGGTTGTTCGGGCTCTTGTTGGGCAGACCGAGCAGCGAGTGCAGGAACGGACCGTATCCCTGACCGATCGCCCGCAGCTCGATGTCGACGATGTCGTCTTCGAGCCTCCTGCCGTTCGGGAACCCCGCCAGATCCCCCGCGAGCACGCCCAGCCGGTTGCCCGCGCCGACAGCGGCCGTCGGACCAATCGACGTGTTGAGCCGCAACAGATCGGCCTTTCTCGGCCCGGTGAAATTCAGACCAGGCACCCCCGTCAGCAGAATTGCGACCAGGTCGGTGCGATTCGTGACGTCAACGGGAGTCAATACGCTGCCATAGAGCATGTTCTCGAGTCGTGCAAGCTCCGGGTTCGTGTAGAAGCTCTCAAACTGCGCATCATCTTCGGGATCGACGCGATTCCAGAAATCCTTCTGACCAAGTGGGATCACTGCCTCATTGATCAATGGATCGCCGAGACGAGAGACCTGGACGAACCGACCACGGCTGCCGCTGGTGCCGTCCTCACGCAGGATTCGCACCTTCTGCCGGCTCGCGCTGGCATAGATGCCGATCGTCGGATGACCGGCCTGGACGATCTGCGCGATCGGGACCTGGATGGCGATCGTGTGCGTGTTGTACCTGGCGACCGCGTCGCGTCCCGGCTCCTCAGGAAGGGGTATCGCATGAAACGCATTGAACGGCCGGAGTCCGGCGAGATCGAACACCGAGCCGAGATCGACGAAGAATGGATCGTCGCGCTGTCCGGCGAACACCTTGACTCCACCCGGCAGCGTCGCGACCGCGGCATCCGCCAGCGCGCGATAGTTCGACGTGGAGCGCGGGCCGATGTGGTCAGGCGGCGTCGGCAGCTGAGCGCCAAGGACCTCGGACCGCTCCGAGCTGCCAGGTCCGTGCTTGACGAGCGTCACGCCGTACGTCTGGGGGCGGTTCCATGTCGCATCAGTGAGCGAGGTGATGGGTCCCGTGTTGTACAGGAACGTCTCGGGATCTCGAGTCTGGGTCTCGAACCGAAACTGGTAGCTCAGGTCTTCCTTCGCGTCCCCGTCGTTGTCGATGTTGATCTCGTAAAGGACCGTATCGTCAAACGCTGGAAAGTTCGGGCCGCCGGCCGGCGATTCCAGCGGGATGTAGTTGGCGATGATCGTCACCGTGTCCGGGCGATCCGGGCTTCGGAACGCGTACACGTCGGTGTTGTCAGCCATCGGGTCCTGGCTGATGAGTGGCGCCTCACGGTGGCTTGACGCCGTACCCGGGAGCATCTGGCACACCACCAACACGCCCGCTGTCAGAGCCAGCAATGCAGTTTTCTTCACAGCTTGGTCCTCCTTTGGAACCTATGAATGTCTACGGACGACGTGTGCGGTTGGATGTATCCTCCCCGGATTTTTTGCAGCGCACGAGAGCGCCGGACATCCAGACGGCACCGTGGCACGTAGAAGATGTGACCGCCATGAAGAATCGGTGCCGGCTCTGGTACTTCGTCATCGCGTTTCATCTGGGTCTCCGCGCGTCGCCGGTTTGGGCGCAGACAGTAACTGGTGTGGTGTGTGACGTCACGGGCGGTGCGCTGCCGGGTGTCCGTCGAGCTCAGCCAGCAAACCGAATCGCCGCTCGTCACGGTGACCGACGGTCGCGGCACGTTTCATTTCGATCATGTGACCGCGGGACGCCATCGAGCGGTCTTTTCCTTGACCAACTTTAGGGCCACACGTCGCGAGATCGACGTCACGGGCTCCGAGGTTTTACGACTCGATGTTGTGCTCCATCTGGAGCTGATCGAAGCGAACTGTGGTTGAGGAGAGCGGACCGATGATCACGATCAGGAATCCAATCACCGTCCAGATCACGATGCGTGCTTTCCGAACGAGGGGCGAGACTGATGCCCGCGCCCGATCCCAGATTGACCGCGCCTGCCCATCGTTTCAACCAGGGGCGCTCAAAAGACGAATCGTACCGCCACCTGCATGATCCGCGGCGCCCGTGTGCTCGTCACCTGGCCGAACCGCGCGTTCACCTGGTTGCCCGCCGCGTCGAACCGCGCCGTCGTGTCGAGGCCGCTGAACTGCGTGTGATTGAACACGTTGTACATCTCCCACCGAAGCTGCAGCCGTCGCGGGCCGCCGAACGGGATGTTCTTGAACAGCGTCACGTCCGAGTTGTTGATCCCGGGACCGCGCACGATGTCCTTCGGCGAGTTACCCGGATTCCCGCGCGCCGGCCGCGAGAACACCGTGGTGTCAAACCAGCGCGTCAGCGTCCGCTCGCTGCGCGGCAGGTTGGGGTTGCCGCTGACGACGATGCGGGTGGCGTCGCCGCCGCCATTGATGTCGGTTCCGTCGACCGTGCTGAAACCGACGCCGGGCGGCATGCCGGCCGGCACGCCGCTGGCGAACGTCGTCAGACCCGATATCTGCCAGTTGTCCAGGATCGCGCGCGTGAAGACGTTGTTCCAGCGCGCGCTCGCCTTCGGGATATCGTACGTGTAATTGATGACGAGCATGTGGCGCACATCGAAGTCGGAGTAGCCGTAATTCCAGGTGTCGGGATCCTGGTAGAGCGCAATCTGCATGTTCGTTCCCGTCTGCCCGCTGTCGTTGTTCGACGTGTAGTCCTTCGATCGCGCGAGCGTATACGCGGCGCCGAACTGCAGGCCCTGCGCGAAGCGGCGGTGCGCCTGCACCTGCAACGCGTTGTAGTCCGACACGCCGACATTCTGGAACAGCCAGATTGTGTCGTAGCCGGGGACAGGTCGGAAGAAGTTGTCCGCCAGCGGGTTCCCCGGGCGTGTCGGGTCCTGGTTCTGGGGCAGGAAGCGCGCCCCATACGGCACCGTGTTGATGCTGCGCGCCTGGAGCAGATGACGCCCCCGCGATCCGACGTACGCCGCATCGACGACCGTGGACCAGCCGATGTCGCGTTGATAGCCGATGGTGTAGCTGTAGAGCGTGGGCGTCTCGGTCTGGCGCTCCAGACTCAACACCGCGCTGGGGAAGAGAAATCCGGTCGACTGCAGCAGCGAATCCATCGTCCCGTAGAAGATCGTCGGCGCGTACGAGAGCGGCGGATTGCGCACGAGCGCCCAGTTCGCATTGCCTGAGGCGCGCGTGTTGTGGAAGAGACCGAAACTGCCACGGATGGCGCTTCGGCCGTCGCCGCGCAGGTCGTACGCGAAGCCGACGCGCGGCTCGGCGAGCAGCGGCGCCTGATCCTTGAATCCCTTCGGGAAGTCCGGATCGGTCCCGAGGACGAGGCCGTTGTCCACGTTGCCGGTGCCGGGGACGATGGCGCCGATGAGCGCGGCGGGGACGGTCGCCCCGGTGAGCGGATGTTGTCCCACTCGGACGCCGTTCACGAGCGCCGGCGCAAACAGCAGCGGCGCCTTTTTCGGATCGTAGCGCTCGACCGAGAATTCCGCGGCGGCGTCGTTGCGCGCGCGGTAGTGCGTGTACCAGGCGAAGCGGATGCCGTAATCGAGCGTCAGCTTCGGTACGACCCGCCACGTGTCCTGCGCGAAGAATTCGACGAGGCTCGCGCGTCCCGGCGCGCCGGGCCGCGCCGTCGCTTCGGTGTACTGCTGGAACGAGCCGAGCGCCGCGTTCGCGTACGCGTAGTTCGTATCGAACGGATTGTTCACGTCGCGTCCGAAGGCGAAGTTGCCGCCGAAGTTCACGTCGGAGCCTTCCTCGTTGCTGACCTGTTCGAAATACACGCCGGCCTTGTAGATGTGTTCCCCGCGCGTCGTCGTCAGCGTGTCGTGGGCGGTCAGCAACCGGTCGCTGCCGGTCAGCGGCGTGCGGCCGTTGTAGCTGATGCTCGCCGCGCCCGTGACGCCGCCGAAGGATGCCTGCGGGATGATCCCATAGGGATTGATTCCGGGCGTGAACTGTCCGAGCGCGTACCCGAACGTCTTTTTCTGAAGACGCGCCAGCTCGCCGTCGTCGATCGGCGGGCCGTTCTCGGTACTGTGCCGCAGCGACGCGGACGCCTCGTTCACGGTCGAATTGCTCACCACGCGCGTGTAGGTGGCGACGGCGCTCGAATCGGTGAAGAGGTAGTGC
>JBKPAI010000100.1:0-45303 GCA_046726355.1 Acidobacteriota bacterium
CGCGACCACCGAGAACTACACCTATACGCGGTCGTCGGCAGCGTCAGATGTGTATAAGAGACAGGCCGGGGGGCACCGGCGGCTCGGGGCGTGGCGGCCGCGTCCGCGGCTGCGGCTGGCGCGGGTGCGGCGGCCGGGGCAACTGCCCACCCCACGCCCGCAGAGATCGCCGCGGCGGCGGCCGAGGCGGGCAACTATTCACTCAAGAACATTTCCCGTGAGGCGGCGCGGCAGGCCGAGCGCGAGCTCATTCTGAAGATGCTCCAGCAGACGCGCTGGAACCGGAAAGAGACTGCGGAGATTCTCGGCATCAGTTACAAAGCCCTGCTCTACAAGATCAAGGAAAACGGACTCGATAAGGCGTCATAAGGCCATGACGACCAGCTCGTTTTACGAAGAGGGCTCGAAGCTCCTCACTCCTGGCGCGTTCGAGTTCGTCCTGGACAGCGAACTGAAACGTGCCGTGCGCTCGCAGAACTTCCTCACGCTCGTGGTCCTCGAAACCGCACGTGAATGGGAGGGCATGATGGTCAGCGCGGACGATGGAACCGTCCATCAGGTGGCGCAGATCATCGGCAAGGAAGTGCGGGACACCGATCTGATTGGCCACACCGACAAGGGTGTCCTGGCGCTGGTGCTGCTCGACGCGGATTTCGAGCACTCGACCCGCGTCATCGATCGTCTCGTGTCCCGCATCGAGAACTACGAGTTCCCCACGGCGCTGCGCATCGCCGTGGGAGCGGCCTGCTATCCGACCCACGCGGTCGACGCCGAATCACTGAAGCGCCAGGCCATGTCGCGGCCGCTCGTCAACTGGCGCGGCGGCCATCAGATGTCAGCCGATCGCAACTGAGGACCAGCCCATGATGAACATGTCACTGTTCCTGGCGACTGCGCTTGCCGCACTGTTCACCGTCGTGCCCCAGGCGGCGCCCGACGACAAGCTCGACGACAAGAAGGCTGCGCCAACACCGCCCGGATTGACCGAGGAGTACCGCGTCGGACCGGGCGACAAGCTCCGGATCGAGGTCTACAAGGACACGCAGCTTTCACAGTCGGTGCAGGTTCGGCCCGACGGCAAGATCACGCTGCCGCTCATCGGCGATCTGGACGCGACCGGCCGTACGCCGATCGAGCTGCGGGACACCATTGCCAAATCGTTGAAGGAATACATCACCAACCCGACGGTCACCGTCATCGTCGTCGAGGCGCTGGCCTCGCAGGTGTTCGTGATGGGTGAAGTGTCGCATCCAGGCCCGGTACAGATTTTCGGACCGACGACGATCATGCAGGTCCTCGCGATGGCGGGCGGGTTCAAGGAGTTCGCGAACACGAAGGACGTCCGGGTGCTGCGGCCGAACGGCACCAGCGTCCAGACGATCCGCTTCAACTACAAGGAGGCGGTGAACGCCGAAACCAAGCCGTTGTTCGTCCGCGCCGGCGACACGGTGATTGTCCGGTAGACGTTGTTGGGCTCTGGACTTTGGGCGGCTCGCGCGTGGCCGTGAGCCTGTGGCGAATCGCCGTGAGCCCTGAGTCCAGAGTCCAGAGCCGGGAGCGTGGAGCCGTGAGCCTGAAGTCGAAGTCCGGAGCGCAGACGAGAGATTGAGATGCCGCGTCATCACTGCAACGCCTTCGCCGCCGCTGTCCTGGTCGTGAGCGCATCCGCGGCCGCCGCACAGGAGCGGGTGGGAACGAGCGCCCCCGAGCAAGCCACCGGCCCCGGCTGGACGATCACGCCGTCCTTCGGCTATGGCACCACGTACGACGACAACATTTCGTTGTTCGCGATCAGAACAGCGGAGGAAGAGAACGACGATCTGATTTCCACGTACCACCCGTCGTTCAGCGCCGACTACGCCGGACGGCACATGCGGTTCGCAGCGGACTACAGCGGCAGCCTGTTGAGCTATCGGACGTTCACGACGCTCAACCGATGGGACCAGCGGGTCAAAGCCAGCGTACGGCGGCAGGAGACGGCGCGACTGAAATGGTTCGCCCGCGCGTCCGCCGCCGCGATGCCATCGACCGACCTCATCGAGCTGGGTGGTATCCCGTACCGCCACACCGGCGCGCGCACCGCGGACGGCCGCGGCGGCGTGGACTTCACCATTGGCGCACGCGACAGCCTCACGAGCTCGTTGTCATTCCAGAAAATTGATTTCGACCGCCCTCCCGACCCCCGCGCGTTCCTGCACGGCGGCACCGTCCTCGAATCGCTGAATGTCTGGCGCCACAAGATCAGCGCACGGTTCTCAGCCGGCATGGATTATTCATTGCGTCGGGCAGCCGTGGACGGAGACGTCGAACAGTTCAGCATTCACGCCACCGAAGGCGGCATCGACTACGAGCTTTCCCCGGCGTGGACGTTCAGCGGCAGCGCCGGGGTCGCCTACCTCCAGAGCACGGCGATTGCCGGTCCGCAAACAGCGCCGGCGTGGCGTGTAGCCATCGACCGACGCCGCGGCTCGTCCAGCCTTCACGCGGGTTACCTCCGCTCGTTGATACCGTCGTTCGGCTTCGGCGGAACGGTTCAGACCCAAGAAGCCGGTGTGGGTTATCGGACGGCGCTCTTCGGCAGCCGTCATTGGTACACCGATCAGTCGGCCGTCTTCCGCAATGACACGCCGTTCACGCCGGTGTCCCAGCAACTGCCGTTGCGCTCGCTGCGCACGAATTCAGCACTGGGGTGGGAGCCGCAACTGTGGATGCGGCTCGAGGTCTTCTACGCGCGGACGCAGCAGACGAGTCTGCAGGCGGGCGGTCAGCTGTATCGCAACCGCGTGGGATTTCAGATCGTGACTTCAAAGCCTGTGAGGGTTCGATAAATGGACGAGCCGCGTTTCGACCCGCTGGACTATGTCTCGATATTCATTCGGCGCCAATGGTGGTTCCTCGTCCCGCTGGCAGTGTCCGTGGTCGTCGGTCTTCTGCTCGTCTGGAAGCTGCCACGCACGTTTCAGGCGACGGCGACGGTTGCCGTCGGCGCGCCGCGCGTGGCGCCGAGCGTCGTCGGCACGGTTGAAATCGATCGTCAAGATCGGATGCGTGCCGTGTCGCAGCAGCTGCTGAGCCGGTCCGTTCTCGAGCGGACCGCACGCCTGGAGCATCTCGACGCCGACCGATCGATCGACGTCGCCATCGCCGGCATGCGCAACAACATTTCCGTCGCCCTGCCCGACTCGATTACGCCGGCGATCGGGACAATGACGGCGCCAGCCCAGCTCTCCCCCGATCAGAAAGCGCAGCTCGATACCTACCTGGTGTCGTACATCGACGACTCGGCGGAAGAGGCGCAGCGGATCGTCAACCGGCTCGTGCAGGTGTTCGTGGAAGAGAACAGCAAGTCGCGCGAGATCCGGGCGCAGGACACGTCGCAGTTCATCGAGGGCCAGCTGCGCGCGAGCGAAACTCGGCTGGCGGCGCTCGAGGCCCGTCTCCGTCAGGTGAAGGAATCGTATATGGGCCGCCTGCCGGAGCAGACGAACGCGAACCTGGCCATGGTCTCGGCGCTGCAGCGGCAGCTCGAATCGAACGCCACCGCGACCCGCGGCGAACAGGATCGCCTCTCGATGCTCGAGCGGCAGATTGAAGCGATGCAGCAAGGCGCCGACGAGGCGTTGACCGGCCTCAAAGGCTCGCCGGTCGAGACCGCGCAGGCCCAGACAACTGCGCTCCGTCGTGAACTGGCGGAGGCGCAGCTGACGTTCACAGACAAGCACCCCGAAGTGATCCGGTTGCGCGAGGAGCTCGCGAACGCGGAGAAGGCGGCTGCCGCGGAACGGGCGCGTCCCGCCGCCGACCGCCTGCCGGTGCTCAACGCGAACCCGGAGTACCGGCAGCTCCTGAAGGATCGCGATGCCGCGAAAATTCGAATTACCGAACTGCAGCGGCAGTCACAGACGATCTCGCAGCAGATTGGCGCGTATCAAGCCCGCGTCGAAGCGGCGCCCCGCGTCGAGCAGCAGATGGTCTCCCTGCAGCGCGAGTACCAGCTGGAGCGCGACGCGTACGGCGACCTGACGCAGAAGAAGCAGGCCGCACTGCTGAACGAGGAAGTGCAGCGCAAACAGGGCGGCGAGCAGTTCGCCGTGCTGGTGCCGGCCGCGCTGCCGACCGAGCCGTTCAAACCGAAGCCGACTCGCGTGCTCCTGATGGCGCTGGTGGCAGGGTTTGTCCTTGGCGGCGCCGGGGTCGCGGGGCGTGAATATCTCGATCGCTCGATTCGCGACGCGCGCGGGCTGCGCGATGAATTCGAACTGCCCGTGCTCGCCGAGATCCCGCGAATCGAGCCGGTGCTGTAGGCCCTGCGGCCGGCTCAGGGTCGTCCTGAGCATCGGCGGCGGGCAGCCGAACCGTCCCCGCGAGCGACCGAGCCGGGGGCCGGGGCAGAGCCCCGTAGAACGAAGGAGATCGGATCGATGAGCCGTATTCAGAACATTCTCGAGAAGGCCGAGCGTGAAGGTGCAACGCTCCGCACCAGCGGGATGGCCGCTCCGGCGAATGTGACTGTTCCAGTCACCGTCGATCTCGGAATGCCGCCGGCCGCGGGAGGTTCGTCGGTCATCGGGTCGGGCGCGCTGTCCCAGCCGTACGCAGCAGGGGCGACGGGCGCATCATCCATCGCGGGAGAGGGTCAGAGCTGTACGGTTCGGCTGAATCCGATGCTGGTGGCGGGGCTTGCGCCCGCGTCGCCCGCCGCCGAGCAGTACCGCTCGCTCCGGACACGGCTCGGCCAGGCCGAGAACGGCAACGCGCTGCGCTCGGTGCTCATCACGAGCCCGCAGAAAGGGGAGGGGAAGTCGATTACCGCCGCCAACCTGGCGCTCACAATGGCACAGGAGGCGCACCGGCGCGTCGCCCTCGTCGAAGCCGATCTGCGAAAACCTTCGCTGCAGCAGATGTTCGGGTTGCCGCCAGGTCCTGGACTCGCGGAGTTTCTGATGGGGGCGGCCGAGCTGAAGGATGTGCTGAAGTTTCTGCCCGATTACCACCTTACTGTTATTGCGGGCGGCGGCGCGCCGATGAACCCGGCAGAGCTCCTCGGCTCGACGGCCATGCGCCGCCTGCTCGATCACCTCCGCACCCGCTTCGACCGCGTGATTCTCGACACACCGCCGGTTCTTCCGCTGGCCGACGTGGCGGTCCTCGCCCCGCTGGTCGACGGCGTGCTCCTGGTAGTGCGCGCCGGCTTTACGGCGAGACCAGCCCTCGAGAACGCGCTGCGCGGCTTCGATGCGTCGCGTCTTGTCGGGGTGATCCTGAACGAATCGGGGATGCAAGACGACTACCGGTACCAGGAGCAGCAGCACTGAGAAATTGCGAGTCGCGGATTGCGGATTCATGGATTGACCCAGATCCCCGTGACCCTTTCCGCCTTCCGCAAGTCAGAGATCCACGACCATGCAGGTCTTCAACCGCAACGTTTCGGTACGGGGCGCGACGGCCTTTGGTTTCGAGCTGATTCTCATCTCGGGATCGATGGTGCTGGCGGCGGCCCTTCACGGATCCTTCTCCGGCGCCGACAACGTTGATCCGGGCACGACGCTCTGGAAGATTGCTCTCGTTACCGCGCTGTGCCAGCTGTGCTTCTACTACAACGACCTCTACGATCTGACCGTGGTTCACTCGAACCGCGAGCTCGTCGTCCGCCTCCTCCAAGCGGCCGGCGCCGCGGCCCTCGTACTCGCGGCCGCGTGCATCGCGGTGCCGTCGATGATTCTCGACCCCGGCACGATTGTGACCGCCCTCGGCGTCTTTCTCGTGGCGGTTCTGACCTGGCGAATCACGTTCAATCATCTCGCCCACGATCCGCATCTCGAGGAACGCGTGCTGATCCTCGGCACCGGCCGCACCGCCGCGCGGATCGCCCAGCAGATCGGCACGCAGCAGGACTTCGGCTACCGGCTCGTCGGCTTTCTCAGGGACCGTGACGACGACACGGTGGTCAGGCAGCACGACATTCTCGGCGGGGTGGACGACATCGATCGTCTCGTCCGCGAACGAAAAGTGGACCGCATCGTCGTCGGGCTGTCGGATCGGCGGGGGCACCTGCCGATCGGGGCGCTGCTGCGTGCGAAGGTGTCGGGCGTCCGCGTCGAGGATGCGACGACAACGTACGAGCGGCTGACCGGCAAGATCCTGATCGACGACCTGAAGCCAAGCTGGTTGATCTTCTCGGACGGCTTCCGCGCGTCGCGGTGGACGCGCTTCATCAAGCGGATGCTCGATCTGTCGCTGTCGCTCATCGGCTTCATCCTTGCCTTCCCGCTGATGGCGCTGACCGCACTGGCGGTGAAGCTCGAATCGCCCGGCCCGGCGCTGTACAGCCAGGAGCGGGTCGGCGCGAACGGCCGGATCTTCAAGATCTACAAGTTCCGATCGATGCGGGTCGACGCCGAAGCCGGTACGCCGCTGTGGGCGAGCGATGCCGATCCGCGCGTCACGCGCGTCGGGCGGTTCATCCGGCTGACCAGGCTGGACGAGCTGCCGCAGCTCTGGAACGTGCTGAACGGCGACATGAGCTTCGTCGGACCGCGGCCCGAGCGTCCGTTCTTCGTCGAGCAGCTGGCGCGCGGGATTCCGTTTTACATGCAGCGTCACGCCGTCAGGCCCGGGGTCACGGGGTGGGCGCAGGTGAAATACCGGTACGGGTCGTCGATTCAGGACGCGACAGAAAAGCTGCGCTACGACCTCTATTACATCAAGCACCTGTCGATCTTCTTCGACCTCACGATCGTGCTCGACACGGTCAAGGTGATTCTGTTCGGAAAGGGCGCGAAGTGACGCACCCGGCCGGACCGGTGGATATCTGGGGAGACGTCGAGGACCGCCAGGTGATGACGGTCGCCCGCAACGTGTCGACGCGCTATCTGGCGATCGCGACTGACGCCGTCATCGGGCTCCTGCTGCTGCCGTTCAACGTCCGGGTACTCGGTCCGTCGGCATACGGTCTCTGGATGTTGACCGCGTCGATCACCACGTACTTCTCCGTCCTCGATCTCGGCTTCGGCGGCTCGATCGTGCGGTTCGTGGCGCAGTACAGAGCGAGGCGCGACGCCGACGGCCTCAACGAGATTGCCAGCACCCTGTTCGGCATCTTCAGCGTCACCGGCTGCCTCGCCTATGCCGTGTTTCTGCTGGTCGCGTTCAACATCGAGCACCTCGTGCGCGCCCCGGCGGATCAGGCGACCGCGCGATCCCTGCTGCTCATCATCGGCGTCTACGTCTCGCTCGGGTTCCCCTTCAGCGTCTTCGGCGGCATCATCAACGGTTTTCAGCGCTACGACGTGAACAACATCGTCGGCATCTGCAGCAGCGTGCTCGTCGCGATCGTGAACGTCGTCATGCTCACCGCCGGCTTCGATCTGGTGCAGCTGGTGGCGGCGACGACAACGGTGCGGGTCCTCACCTATTTCGTGTACCGGATCAACGCGTACCATGTCTTCCCGGCGCTCGCGCTGCGCCCGTCGCGGTTCCAGTGGTCGCGGGTGCGCGAGATCACCGGGTTCAGCATCTACATCTCCATCATCGACTGGTCCAACAAGCTGAATTATTCGATCGACGCGCTCATCATCGGCGCCTACCTGTCGACCGCCGCCGTCACGCTGTGGACCGTGCCGCAGCGGATCGCGGAGGTGCTCCAGCGATTCACGAACCAGCTGAACGGCGTCCTGCTTCCCGTTGTCGTGGACAGCGCGAGCGGCGAGAGGCGGGAGCGTCTCCGCGCGATTTTCGTGCAGGGCACGCGTCTGTCGCTCGTCAGCGTCGTTCCGCTTGCCGCGGCGCTGGTGCTGCTCGCCAGGCCACTCATTCATGCCTGGCTCGGTCCGCGCTTCGACGGCAGCATTGTCGTCGCCCGGGTTCTGATCGCCGTGGTCGCTGTGCGCGTCGGGAGCGCGACGGCCACGACGGTGCTCAAAGGAGCCGGACAGCATCGCGTGCTCGCGTTCTCGAATGCCGGTGCGGCGCTCGCCAACGTCGGCCTCAGTCTGTTGTGGATCCGCCGCTTTGGCCTGGTTGGACAGGCGCTGGGCACGCTGCTCCCGGTGGCGTGCACGTCGATCGGCCTTCTGTGGCCGATTGCATGCCGGCGGGTCGGCTTGACGGTGGCCCACGCGTTCCGCCTCGCGGTGTGGCCGGCGCTCTGGCCGGTGGCGGTCATGACCGTGGTCGTTATTCCGCTCCGGGATGCGCTGCCAGCGCGGCTGTGGAGTGTCGCGCTGATCGGAGCGGCCGGCGTGTTCTGCTACGCCGCCACGTTTCTGGCATTCGCTGTGAAACAGGACGAGCGGCGAACCTACCTTGCGCGGGTTTCCGCGTTCGCGCGAGCTCGGCGGCGCATCGCCGCCGCAGCGTAAGGAGAACGAATGAGGGCGGTCATTCTGGCGGCCGGCAAGGGAACGCGGCTCAACGGCACGGTCGGCACCACGCCGAAGTGTCTGATTCGGGTCGGCGAGAAGACCTTGATCGAGCGGCAGATCACGGCGTTCCGAGCCATCGGCATCAACGATATCGCGGTGATCGTGGGATGCCAGGCCGATCGCGTGAAACGGACGTGCGGCCGCGGGATTTCGTACATTGAGAATACGCGTTACGCAGAGACGAACAGCCTCTACTCGCTGTGGCTCGCGCGACCTCTGCTGTTGGACGGCTTCGTGGTGGCGAATTGCGATGTCCTGTTTCACCCGCAGCTGCTCATCGACCTTCTGACCTCGCGATATGACGATGCCCTGCTCATCGACTACACGGACGGGCCACTCGGCGACGAGGAGATGAAGATCAAGGTCCGCCGCGGGTGCGTCCTGGAAATCGCGAAGACGCTCTCCGGCCGCGAGTCCGACGGGGAAAACGTGGGCATCGCGAAATTCAGCGCCGCGGGCGCGCGGATGCTGTCGGGGTTTCTCGACGCGCGGGTCGCCGCCGGCGGTCTGCGCGACTGGGTGCCGCACGCGTTTGGCGACTTCGCCCGCGTCCGGCCGCTGCACGCCGTCGGCACGCGCGGCTATCCGTGGACCGAGATCGACTTCCCCGAAGATTACGAGCACGCCGTCCGCAAGGTGCTGCCGGCGATTGAACGGGACACTGCGGTGACCGAGGCGGGTGTCCGTCCCGATGCGGCCGTCGTCGTCGTCCATGGCCTCCGGCTGCGGCGGCGCCCGACGCCGCTGCCGCTCACGCCGGCGGCCGGAGAGTAACGGAGAGATACATGTACGAACGTTTCTATGGGCTTCGCGAGCGGCCGTTCGCGCTCACGCCGGATCCCGATTACCTCTATCCAAGCCGCGGCCACCAGGAAGCGCTCTCGTATCTGCGCTACGGCATCGAGACGAATGCCGGCTTCGTCGTCGTGACCGGCGCGATCGGGTCGGGCAAGACGACGCTGCTGCAGACGCTGTTCCGCGGCCTCGACAGCCACACCACCGTGGCGCGGATCATGAACACGCTGCTCGATCCGCGCGAGCTGCTCGAATCGGCGATGATCGATCTCGGCCTCGACACCTCCGGGAAATCGAAGCCGCAGATCCTCAAACAGTTCGGTGAGTTCCTGGTCAGCGAGCGGAGGTCCGGGCGATCGGTGCTGCTGGTCATCGACGAGGCCCAGAACCTGACGCTGCCTTCGCTCGAAGAGATCCGGATGCTGTCGAACCTCGAGACCGAGAAATCCAAGCTGCTGCAGATCATCCTGATGGGCCAGCCCGACCTGCGCGACAAGCTCGATCGCGAGGAGCTCGAGCAGCTGCGGCAGCGGATCACGGTGAGCTACCACCTGGAGCCGCTCGATTCGGAGGAGACGGCGCAGTACATCAATCACCGGCTCGCGCGCGCGGCGCTGGGCGCGCCGATGGTGTTCAACCGCGACGTCACGGCGCGGATTCATTCGCGGAGCGGCGGTGTGCCCCGCCTGATCAACGTCATCGCCGACGCCGCGCTGGTGTTCGGGTACGGCGAGGAGCAGACCAACATCGACGTCAAGCTGGTGGATCTGGTCATCGAAGATCTCGATTCGACCGGCGTGCTCGGGCCGAAGACCAACGCGAACCGGCATGCGGCGGTGGTCCCCGCCGATCCGATCGCCGCCGCCGCGCTGCTGCAGCGCAGCGCACCGGCGGCCGCAGCGGCCGCCGCGATCCCGGAGCGGCCGGCAAACAGCGATCAGTTCTCGGTGCAGCTGCAACAGCGCGAACAGCAGCTGCGGCAACGTGAAATGGAGATCGCCACGCGCGAGCGCGAGCTGCTGGAACAACGACGCGTGCTGGCCGAACAGTACCGCCTCCTGCGCGGCCGTCCGCTGCCGGCCGCGGGCGCGTCGCCCGCCACGGCACCGGTCTGGCCGCCGGGCCGTTCGGCGGAGCCGGCGCGATCGATCAAGGTGGACGCGACGGCGTACGGCGCCGGCGGCCGCATCGCCGCACCCCGTTTCGAGACGCTGCCGGCACGCCGCCCCAGCCTCTGGCGCCGGGTGAGACACACGCTGCTCGGCACGAGTGAACCCGCCGTGGAGGATTCGTTGTGAGCCGGACAACCGCGTTACGGAAACGGCTGGCCGATCGATCCGCTCGCGTCGGCGTCGTCGGCCTCGGCTACGTCGGACTGCCGCTCGCGGTGGAATTTGCGCGCGCCGGCTTTCACACGACCGGGATCGATCTCGACGAACGCAAGGTCGCGGCGATCACCCAGGGCACGTCGTACATTCCGGACGTTCCTGCCGGCGAAGTCGCGCGGCTCGTAGCCGGCCGCCGTCTGAGCGCGACGACCGACTTCTCCGCGATCGCGGAGCTCGATACGGTCAACATCTGCGTGCCGACGCCGCTGCGGAAGACGAAGGACCCGGACATGTCGTACATCGTGTCGGCGGTCGAGCAGATTGCCAGACACCTGCACCCGGGCATGCTCGTCATCCTCGAGTCGACTACGTATCCGGGCACGACCGGGGAGCTGGTGAAGCCGATGCTCGAGGCGGGCGGGCTGAAGGCCGGCGTCGATTTTTACCTCGCGTTCTCTCCCGAGCGCGTCGATCCGGGCAATCCGACGTTCAATACGCGCAACGTGCCGAAAGTCGTCGGCGGGCTCGGCCGCGAGGCGACCGCGCTCGCGACCGCGCTGTACGGAGCGGCGATCCAGACGATCGTGCCGGTGAGCTCACCCGAGACCGCGGAGATGGTGAAGCTGCTCGAGAACACGTTCCGGATGGTGAACATCGGCCTCGTCAACGAGATCGCGCTGATGTGCGATCGGCTCGGCATCGATGTCTGGGAAGTGGTGGACGCGGCGGCGACAAAGCCCTTCGGCTTCATGCCCTTCTATCCCGGCCCGGGCCTGGGCGGCCACTGCATCCCGATCGATCCGTTCTATCTCTCGTGGAAAGCGAAGCAGAGCGGGTTCGAGCCGAGATTCATCGAGCTGGCCGGACATGTCAACGCGGCGATGCCGCACTTCGTGGTCGCCAAAGTCGCCGATGCCCTCAACCAGCACCGGAAACCGCTCAACGGATCGATCGTGCTGGTCCTCGGCCTGACCTATAAACGCGACATCGACGACATCCGCGAATCGCCGTCGCTGGACGTGATGACGCTGCTGCACGAAAAAGGCGCACGCGTCCGCTATGCGGATCCGTACGTGCCGGTTCTCGCCGGCCGCGCGTGGCGCGGCGGATTCGAGCTGCACAGCGACGCGCTCACGCCGGCCGCCATCGGCGCTGCCGATTGCGTGGCGATTCTCACCGAACACCGCACGGTCGACTACCGGATGGTCATCGACTCGGCAAAGCTCGTCGTCGACACGCGCAACGCGATTCCCGGCACGCACCCGCACGTGTTCAAGATCGGCGCGCCGAGCCCCACTGCCGTGCAGAGCGCAGTGGACGCGCTCGCTCCCGTGCAGGCGACCGCGTGAACATCATGGCGATGGTCTTCTGGCTGTCGGCGGCCCTTGTCGCGTATGTCTACATCGGGTATCCGCTGCTTCTCTACCTCTGGTCTCTTGTGCTGCCCCGTCACCGCCGATCGCGGACTGGGGATTCCGGCATCGCCCCATCCAGTCCGCAGTCCGCAAGCGACAATGCGCAGGACGGTGTCTCGATCATCATCGCGGCGCGGAACGAGGGCGCACGCCTGGCCGCGCGGCTCGAGAACCTCTTCGCCCTCGACTTTCCGGCGGCCAGCCGCCAGATCATTGTCGCCTCGGATGGATCGACGGATGACACCGTCGAGGTGCTGGCGCGGTACGCGCCTGCGGTCGAGGCCGTCATGCTGCCGCCCGGCGGCAAGGCCACGGCCCTCAATGCCGCGGTCGAGCGCGCCAGGTTCGAGATTCTCGTCTTCGCGGACGCGCGTCAGGTGTTCGCACCCGACGCGTTGAAGGCGCTGGTCGAGCCGTTCACTGATCCGGCCATCGGCGGAGTCTCCGGCGAGCTGCTGCTCGACGCCGAATCGGAGCTGTTCGGGAACCGGCGCACCGCGCAGGCGGATCGACGCAGCGCTCAGAGTGCCTTTCAGCCGCGCGCATCGTCGATCGAACGCCGCCAGGCTCAGCGCCGCGCTCTCCGATCGACCATGACCGACGGCGTCGGGATGTATTGGCGCTACGAGAAACACCTCCGCCGCCTCGAGAGCGCAGTCGGTTCCGCGGTCGGCGCCACCGGCGCGATCTATGCGATCCGGCGCCGCCTGTGGCGTCCGCTGCCGCCCGACACGATCCTGGACGATGTCCTCACGCCGATGCGGATCGTGCTGGGAGGCCATCGCGTCGTCTTCAACGAACGCGCGCGTGCGTTCGATCGCGTCCCGATTGACGCGGACGCCGAAGCGCGGCGCAAAGTGAGAACGCTCGCCGGCAACTACCAGATTCTCGCCCTCGAGCCGCGGCTCCTGCTGCCGTGGCGCAACCCGATCTGGCTGCAGTATCTCTCGCACAAGCTGGGCCGGCTGGCGGTGCCGTACGCGATGCTCATATTGTTCGCCTCCAGCATTTTGCTGGCCGATCGCCACGCCTTGTATCAGCTCGCGCTCGCACTCCAGGTCGCGTTCTATCTGCTCGCAGGATATGGTGCGGTGATCGAGCTCCGCGGACGCGTGCAGACCGGCACACCGCACGGCGCCGGGTCGCAGCGCGCCGTCATGCGTGAGGTGGCGTAGTGCTGCGGCGCCTCGCACGCGTTGCGTTCACGTTCGTGATGATGAACTACGCGGCCGTGGCCGGCCTCGTCGTGGCCGCCCGCGGGCGGAAGGTGTGGAGATGATCCGCGTGGCACGCCGCTCGGCGCCGGCGAGGGGACGATGGAACGCCTGACGTTCAATGTCCGGGGGCCGCAGCATGAGGCCGCGCCGGACGGCAGACGGAGAGCCTCGCGTCCCGCGACGGCGTCGTCGCGGGTTGCCCGCGTCACGCGAAGAATCGTCCGTGCCCGCGAACGGTACGACTGGGACTACCTCTGGATGCTCGCGTTCACCGCGCTGCTGTTCGTCCGTCCCCAGGATCACGTGCGGGCGCTCGAATCGCTGCACCTCGCCGAGGTCACGGCCATTTTCGGCCTCGCCGCTATGGCGTCCCGCCGGCTGCGCGCCGGGCAGTCGATCGTCCGCATCAATCCCGAAGTCGCCGGCGTGACCGTTCTCGGCCTCGTCGTGCTGATCACGGTTCCGTTCTCGTTCTGGCCGGGCGGATCGCTTGCGGTGTTCACCGAGATCTACGTGAAAATCATCCTGATCTTCGCGCTGATGATGAGCACCATCACCACCACGCGGCGGCTTCAGCAGATGACGTGGGTGATGATTCTGGCATCGGGGTATATCGCCGGCCGCGGCGTGATCGACTATCTATCGGGCGTGAACCTGGTCGAAGGCGACCGCCTCGGCGGCGCGGTCGGCGGCATGTTCAAGAACCCGAACGATCTCGCGCTCAATCTGGTGACGTTCCTCGCACCAACGCTCTTCATCGTCATTCACGAGGAGCGCACGCTCAGGCGCCTCGTTGCCGTGCTGATTGCCGTGCTCATGGTGATCGCGACGATCTTTACCAAGTCACGCAGCGGGTTCCTCGGTCTGGTCGCGATGGGGTCGGTGGTCGCGTACTATAGCGTGCGCGTCAAGCCGGGACTGGTGCTTGCAGTCGTCCTCGCCGGGCTCATGACGCTTCCCGCGATGCCGTCGTCGGTCTGGACCCGCTTGGACAGCATCGTGAACGCCGACGAGGACGCGACCGGATCGCGCGCCGCCCGGATCCGCCTGATCAATCAGGCGCTCGGGGTCTTCGCCGACAACCCGGTGATAGGCATTGGTGCCGGACAGTTCCAGAATTACAACGCGCCCGGGACAATCGAAAGGTGGCGCGTCACCCATAACGTGTGGCTGCAGGTTGCCGCCGAGCTCGGGGTGTTCGGGCTGGCGGCGTTCGCGTTCCTGGTGGCCCGCGCCTACCAGGCGTGTTTTGCGACCCGCCGCCTGCTGCACGGCTCCGGACGCCGCCGGCGGCCCGGCTGGCGGAGCGGCTCGAGCCCGGCTGCGCCGATCCATCGGCGCTTCGGGGCAGGGAATCGACCCGCAGCCGTCGAGCACCCGCCGGCGAGCGACAAGGACCGCCGCATACTGGAGATGAATGCCAGAGGGATGCTGGCTGGCCTCGTCGGATGGACGATCTGCGCTCTTTTTGCCTCGGTCGCGTTCAATTGGACCTTCTATTACGTGCTCGCGCTGGCCGTGGCCGGACGCGAAATCGCGAGCCATCAACTCGCCCCGGGCGCTGCCCCGGGCTCGGTGGCGGTGACCGAGACAGCGACGCCGCACCTGGCGAGGGCGCCGGCATGAGGGACGGTCGATGAGGCGGCGCATCCTGCTCGACGCCCGTACCCCGGTCCACTACACCATGTTCGCGCCTGT
Organism: Acidobacteriota bacterium; assembly: GCA_046726355.1. Classification (GTDB taxonomy): domain Bacteria; phylum Acidobacteriota; class Vicinamibacteria; order Vicinamibacterales; family CAVVIG01; genus QHWF01. The sequence continues at coordinate 14,877 of JBKPAI010000100.1, forward strand.
TCACCAGGCGATGGGCACGGATCCGCGGTTGAGTTTTTCTTTTGTCGCCAGCGAAGACGCGGCCCGATCTGCCGTGATCTTCCGGGACGCCGGGCCCCGGGCACGCATCGTTCATCCGCGCCGGGCCGTCCTGGAAAAATTCGACGCATACGTCACGGCCGATTTCATGTGGCTGCCGCTGCTGTTCAAATCGTGCCGTATCCAGATGTTCCACGGCGTGGGCGGAAAGTACGGCTTCGATGCACCGACAGAGTCCCTGCGCGCCTGGCATCGCCTGTTTTTCGTCAATCGCCGCCGGCTGACCAATTGCATCGCGGCCGGAGCGATCGACGCCGGAAGCGCCGCCATCCGATTGATCGGCATGCCGAAAGTCGATTGCCTGGTGAACGGCACGCTGCAGCGAGACGCGATCGTCCGGTCGCTGGGCCTCGCCCCGGACCGCGCGACGGTGCTCTACGCGCCGACCTGGTCGCCTGCCTCGTCTCTCAATCGCCTGGGTATCGACCTTCTGCGCCGTCTTCGGTCGCTGCCGATCAATCTCATCGTCAAGCTTCACGATCGCTCGCGCGATCCGCGCGCCGTTTATTCCGGTGGCATCGATTGGCCTGCTGTCCTCACGCCGGTCCTCGAGCCGGGCCTCGCCGTGCTCGCGACGTCGGCCGACATCTGCCCGTATCTGGTCGCTGCCGATGTGATGATCACCGATCACAGCTCCGCGGCATTCGAGTATCTGCTCTGCGATCGACCGCTCGTCCGCATCCATGTGCCCGAGCTTCTCGCGACCGCGAACGTGCACGCCGACTACGTGCGACTGCTTGCGGACGTCTCTGAATCGACAACCGGCGTGGACGAGACGATCGCCGCCGTAGAACGGGCGCTGGCCGATCCGGGCCGGCGCTCGGCGACGCGCCGCGCCGTCGCCGCTGATCTGTTCTACGCGCCGGGCACCGCCACCGCGCGCTGCACAGCCGCATTGTATGAAGCAATCGAGCTGCCGCCGCCGGCTTGCGACACGTCCGGGAAAGCATCTGCGCCGCCGCCAGGACCTTCCGTCCGAACCGGTGACGGCCGCTCTCTGCCGCAGGACGCCTCATGCCAACCGTCAGCGTAATCATCCCGGCATACGAGGCGGAGCAGTACCTGCGCATGGCGGTGGAGTCGGTGCTGCGCCAGACGTTCACCGACCTCGAGCTGGTCATCATCGACGACGGCTCGACCGACCGCACGCTCGACATCGCACGCGCCTGTGCCGACCGCGACCCGCGCGTCCGGGTGCTTCGACAGCCGCATGCCGGTCCGGGCCCGGCGCGCAATGCCGGGTTCCGGATCGCATCGGGACGACTCTTTGCGTTTCTCGACAGCGACGATGAATGGGACGACACGTTCCTGGCGGAGCACGTTGCCGTGCTCGACGCCCGGCCCGATGTGGACGTCGTGATTGGCAACGCGCGCAATCGCGGCGGCGCACGCCACGGTCAGCCGGCCCGCCTTATCCGCCGCGACGGGCTGCCGATCACCCTCGCTGAGATCCTCGCTGACGAGATGTCGCTGTTCATCATGGCGGTCTTCCGTCGCGAAGTAGTGGACGCCATCGGCGGCTTCGACCCTGCCATGTTCACCAACGAGGAATACGAGATGTGGATCCGGGCCGCCCTCGCCGGGTTCACGTTCACGCGGCACGGCAAGCCGCTCGGTTGGTACAGTCGTCGCCCGGACAGCCTGTCGGCCAGCGAAACGCGGATGCTGCGGGGCATTCTGCGGGTGCTCGCGAAAACGCGCCCCACCTTGCCGGCGGGCTCCCCCGAGCTGGCGATCCTCGACCACCAGACCGCACGCTTTCAGGTCGAGCTCCTCGCCGCAGAGAGAAAAGAGCGGTTGCAGCGCTTCGCGGCGGGCCGGGCGCTCCTGCACGCGCGGCACCTGCTGCGGCGCGCGGTGTTCGGCACGTCTAAGGACGACGCCCCTGGCGCGTTCGGCAGACGCGTTACCCGCGTCAGGACCGCGTCTGTCAAGAAGAGCCTCGCGTGAGTGTTCCAGGAGATCGTTTACGGCGAATCACGATGCCGCCGCTGTTGCGCCTGGGCGCAGCGGAACGGCCGGCGGCTCAGACCGGCGGCACGCCTGCAGGCTTCTCCAGACTGGTCGGACATCTCAGGCTGGGTCGCTGGCATCCCCGCAACTGCCTGCCGTCATTGAAGGCGGCACGGATTCTCTGGCGCGACTACGGACACTTCCGCAGCGTGATCTCCGGTGCCGCAGTCGATCGCGCCGGCGAGCCGTTGCCGTGGTACACGTACCCGGCGATTGAATTTCTCGCCCAGCTCGATTTCAGTCAGAAGTCGGTGTTCGAGTACGGTGCGGGCATGTCCACCCTGTTCTGGGCGCGCACGGCCGGACGTGTCGTGAGCGTCGAGGACGAGGAGCGCTGGTTCCACGCGCTCTCGCCGCAGCTCCCGGCGAACGTCAGGCTGCTCCACGAGCCGGATCTCGCCAGATACCCTGACGTGATCCGCTCCTTAGGCAAATTCGACATCATCGTCGTCGACGGACCGGCACGGGGACGCACCCGGCTGAGGTGCTGTCGCGCGGCCGTGGAGGCGCTGTCCGAGGGCGGCCTGGTCATTCTCGACAACTCGGACTGGCTGCCGGAATCATCAGGCTTCCTGCGCGGCCGCGGACTCCTGGAAGTGGATTTCACCGGCTTCGCGCCGATCTGCGAGTATGTCGAGACCACGTCGTTGTACTTTCACCGCGCCTTCAACGTGCCTCCGGCGACGGGACGGCAGCCGATGCCCGGCCGCGGTGCAAGACTCGACGTCTGGGAGCGTCCGCTGGTGCCGGTGCCGGGCGCGCTGATCACCTGTGAGGGCGAGTCGTTCAGGGGCGTGATCGAGGAGGTTCGCTTCGAGTTCGCGACTCCCGCGGGACGCCGGAAGTTCCGGGCGCTGAACTATCTCGGTGGGGACGACCAGCGCTGTATCGCGATCCTCGACCTCGATCGCGATCGGGTCCTCTTGACCCGGCATCGACCGCCAGACCGGCGCCGCTTCGAGCATCACCTGTCGCGCGAGATCGCTCGCATCGCCGCTTTGTCATGGGACGCGTATCGACGCTTCGTCGCCGCGCACGAGTACCGGCGCTATGTGCTCTAACGACTTCGGGATCGTAGTCGAGTATCCGCTTCCGAATGGAAACACATTATGAGTCGGATTGGAGCTCAGCTGCACCGTATGGACCGCCTGTTTGCACGTCTGAGCCGCAGGAGACGCGTTCTTGTGGACGCCCGGACCGCGATGAACTTCGCGATTCTCGCGCCGGTGTTCGAGCGCCTACAGCGCGATCCGCGGGTGGCGATCCTGTTCACCGCCGACCGTCCCGCCCATGTCATTGCCGCGGCGAGAGCGAGCGGCCTGCACGCGAAGATCCAGGCCCGGGCGGCAGTAGAGTGGCGCCGGATCGATCTGTGTCTGTCCGCCGATCCGTGGGATCCCATCCGCCTGCGCCGCTGCGAGCACCGCGCCAATTTCTTCCACGGTCTCGCCGGCAAATACGATCTCGACGATCCAGCCCGCCTGCCGATCGACTTCGCCCAGTACGACCGCGTCGCCTTCGTCAACGCCGACCGGATGCGGCGGTATCTCGACGCCGGCATCGTCGGGCGCGAGGCCGCGGTCCTGATCGGCTATCCGAAGGTCGATGCGCTCGTGAACGGCCGCTACGACGCGGCCGCCATTCACGGCCGCCTGCAGCTCGAGATGCACCGGCCCACGGCCATCTACGCGCCGACCTGGTCTCCGGCCTCATCGCTCAATGTCGCCGGTGAGGCGATCGTGAAGAGCCTCGTCGCCGCCGGGTTCAACGTGATCGTCAAGCTCCACGACCGTTCTCTCGATCCGAGCGTGGCGAAATTCAGCGGCGGGATTGACTGGCGCACCCGGTTCGCCCACCTTCACGCTCCGGGGCGCGTCGCGTTCGTCGAGTGGGCCGATTCGTCGCCGCTGCTGGCGGCAAGCGACGTGATGGTGACGGATCACAGCTCGATCGGCTTCGAATTCTGCCTGCTCGATCGGCCGTTGATCGTGTTCGATGCGCCCGACCTCGCCCGCGTCGCGCGCATCAACCCCGAGAAGATTGCTCTCCTGCGCAGCGGCGCGCGCGTGGTCCGGACGGCCGACGAGGTGGGGCCGGGTGCTCTGGACGAAATGCAACATCCCGAACGTCTTGCCGAGGCGCGCCGGGCGATCGCGCGCGACATGTTCTACGAGCCCGGCACCGCGACCGAGCGGGCGCTGGCAATGCTCTACCAGCTGCTCGACCTGCGCTCGCCCTTTCACCGCCCGCTGCCCACCACACGAGTCTCCGTCCAGCCGCACGACCGAGCTTCGGCCAGGGCATGAACTTCTCCATTGTCATCGCGACCTACAACCGGGCGTGCGTCCTCGGAGAGACCCTCGCCAGCCTGAGAGCTCTCGATCCCGGCTCGGCCTGGGAAGTCATCGTCGTCGATAACAACTCGACCGACCAGACCCGCGAAATCGTTGAACGCACGCAACGGGATTACCCGGTGCCGCTTCACTATGCCTTGGAACGTGAGCAGGGCCGGAGCGCGGCGTTGAACTGCGGGTTCCGGATGGCCCGGGGCCGCATCCTCGTCACGACGGACGACGATGTGCGCGTCGAACCCGAGTGGCTGAACCGCATCGAAGCCGGCCTCCACGCCCACGCGTGCGACTACGTCGGCGGCCGGGTCCTGCCTCTCTGGGGCGCCACTCCGCCGGCGTGGCTGCCCGCCACGAATGGCCAGCTCTGGGCGGCAATCGCGCTGCTCGATTACGGACCGCAGCCGATTCAGTTCGGCAGGCGTGTTCCGCTCGGCGTCAACATGGCCATGAGCCGCCTGGCGATCGAGCGTGCCGGGGCGTTCGATCCGCGGATCGGCCGGAAAGCGGGAACGCTGCTCGGGCAGGAGGTCCGGGAATGGTGCGTCCGCGCGCACGCTGCCGGACTGACCGGGTTCTATCTGCCCGATATGGTGGTACGGCATCTCATTCCCGCCGAGCGGCTGACGAAGCGCTATTTCCGGCGCTGGTTCTTCTGGCGCGGCATCAGTCGTGCCATGTTGTACGCGCAGGCCGGCCTCGACATGGAAAAGCCGGAAGCGACGCCGCTTGACTTCGCCACGGTGCCGCATGTTGCTGGGGTGCCGCGATATCTGTTCCGCAGCGCCTTGCGGGCCGCATGCGACACAGTCAGGGAAACTCTCGGTGGAACGCCGGCCGCGGCGTTCGAGCGCGAGCTCTGGTTGTGGGCGTTCGCGGGAATTGTCCGCCAGCGATGGAGAGATCGGCACCGGCCGGTTGGATGCTCGCTGGTGCCGGTCCGGCCTGCATCACGCTGATATCCGGTTTACGGTGGCAATTTCTCTACGAGTCGATCGGGTTCGGCTGAGGCGCATGCTCTCGGGCTTCCGCACGCCCCAACTCTGCTCGTTCACGTTGCGCCGACGATTGCTTATGATGTCCCGTGGCGGATGCGTGATACGAGCAAAGCAGACGACGTCACGACACTTGAACGCCCGGCAGCGGCAGCCGGCGTCTTTTTCGCCCCGCGCGTTCACGTCGAGCGGCCGATAGCCGCCGCGCGCGTGTTTCTGGCCGGCGCCTCGCTCTTCGCCATCTGGCTGGATCCTGCTGAACCAGAACGCTACGTTGCCGCCACCTACACGATGTTGGTCGTGTACGTGGTGTATTCGCTGACGATTCTGCCGTTCGCCTGGCGCCGCTACACATCCCGCCATTTCGGTCTGGCGACACATCTCATCGATATCGCCGTTTTCTCGCTGCTGCAACTGGTCACGATGGGCCCGTCGAGCCCGTTCTTCGCCTGCTTCGTCTTCTCGGTCTGCTGCGGCGCGCTGCGCTGGGACTGGCGGGGCACGCTGGCATCAGCCATCATCGTCTTCACCTCCTATCTCCTGATCGGAGGGTGGATGGCGCTGGCCTTGGAGCCTGGGAAATTGGAACCCGGGAAATTCGAGTTGAATCGTTTCATCATTCGTGCGGTGTACCTCGCCGTCGTGTCCGCGCTGCTGCTGTTCCTGGGCCGGCACGAAATCCGGCTTCGCGCCGAAATCGAGCGCCTCGCCCGCTGGCCCGCTGTCGCGGACCTCGACCCCGCCGCCGTGGCGCAGCGCGTCCTGGCCCACGGAGCGACGATCGTCGGCGCGAGACAGGCGCTTGCCAGCTGGGATGTCGGCGAGGAGCCGTGGATCTACCTGGCCGGCTGGAACGCTTCGAGCACGCATCTCGTTCGGCTCGCCCCGGAGGACCTCGACCCGATCGTCGCGCGCGGCCTCGAGCAGGTTGCGTTCTGGTGCGCCGATCCGCAGAGGCATCCGACGATCGTTCGCGTCGCCGGCGGCTCCGTCTACGAACCACAGGGCTTCCCGGTCCACACTCGCCTGCTCGAGCACATCGGGACCGCCGGCGTCGTGTCGGCGCCGTTCGAAACCGCACGGCTGACGGGCCGCGTGTTCTTCTCCGACATCGAAACCCCCGCAGCCGAGATGATCCCTATGACCGAGGTCGTTGCCCGCGAAATCGGTGCGACCCTCGACCAGGTGTACGCAACACAGCAACAACGCAGCGTCGCCGCGAGCGAAGAGCGCATCCGGGTGGCACGTGATCTCCACGACGGGGTGCTGCAGTCACTGACTGGTGTCCGTCTGGAGCTGCAAAGGATGGCCGAGTCGGCCGCTTCCGAGCCGGCCGACAAGACGCACGATCGGCTTCTCGCCCTCGAGCGCGCGCTCGCCACCGAGCAGCGCGAACTGCGGTTCTTCATCGAGGGCCTGAAACCGGGCGCCATTGCTGTCGCGCGGCGTTCGCTCGACGACGCCTTGACGCGCGTGCGCGAGCGCCTTGCAATGGAATGGAAGATCCCGGTGTCCATCCGGGTCGCTCCGGCGACCGACGTTCCGCAGGGCCTCGAACAGCCGGTCGCTCTGATGGTCCACGAGGCCGTGGTGAATGCGCTCAAGCATGCCCATCCGTCGCGCGTGTCGGTCGATGTGCACGCCGATGCCGGCGCGCTCCGGATCGCGGTAGCCGACGACGGCCGCGGCTTCGCGTTTCAGGGGCGCCACGACCATCGGTCTCTGGCCGGCATGGCGGCCTGTCCGGAGAGCCTGCGCGAGCGCGTGGAGTCGCTGGGCGGAAACCTCGCCATCGAATCAGGCCGGACCGGGTCGCGCGTGGAAATCTCGGTGCCCCTCATCGCGGCCGGCAGGCTCTGACATGGCGATCCGGCTGGTGCTCGCCGACGATCACCCGGTCGTGCTGCATGGGCTCCAGCGGCTGTTCGAAGGGCAGCCCGACTTCGACGTGGTGGCGTGCAGCGGCAGCGGCGAGGCGGCGCTCGCATCGGTCAGGGCGACGCGGCCCGACGTGCTGGTCCTCGATCTCCGCATGCCGGACCGCAACGGGATCGACGTGCTTCGCGCGATGGCCGCCGAGAAGCTGCCGTGCCGCACGGTGCTGCTCACGGCCGCCGCCACCGACGACGACGTGGTCGAGGCGGTCCGCCTCGGTGTACATGGCATCATCATGAAAGAGTCGCCGCCGGATGCTCTTGTGGACTGTGTCCGCCGCGTATCGCGCGGGGAACAGGCGATCGAGCAGGAGGTGCTCGCCCGGGCGTTCGGCCGGGTCCTGCGCCGCGAGGCCGCCACCCGCGAGGTCGGCAAGACGCTCACGCCGCGCGAAATCGAGCTCGTGAAGATGGTGGCACAGGGGTTGCGCAACCGTGCGATCGCCGAGCGTCTCCAGATTTCCGAAGGCACGGTCAAAATTCACCTGCACAACGTGTACGAGAAGCTTGGTGTGAACGGGCGGCTCGAGCTGGTCTTGTGGGCGCAGGAACAGGGCATCAGCGGAACGTGAAGGCGGCACGAGGCTGGCGATCTCCCTGGGTTACACGCGGCGTAGGCATTGACGGCAGGTTTTTTCACTGTCCCGCGGCGGTGTCGCCTGTTCCTCTCATCTCCTCAAGAATTCCGCGGGAGCCCATCAGGCAGGGGCCTTGCAACCATCGGGCGCGGATGTCAGCGCCGGCTCGACAGCACACCACCGGCGGCGCGCCCCCCTTTTCCAGCCCGTCACCGCTCGACGCCTCAGTGCTCATCTGTACGTTTAATCGTGCTGAGCGTCTTGCCGAGACGCTCGACACGCTGGCGGCTACGAAGGCCGGCCCCCTGCGCTGGAACGCCATTGTGATCGACAACAATTCGAGCGACGCGACGCAGGCGATCGTGAGGTCGCGCATCGATGGGTATCCGGTGGAGCTGCGATATGTCTTCGAGCCGCGGCAGGGCAAGTCGTACGCGCTCAATGCCGGCCTGGTCGAGACCAATGCGACGATCGTCGTGTTTACGGACGATGACGTCCGCATCGGCGACGGCTGGCTGGCCGCCGCGTGCCGTCCGATGCTCGATGATGCACGGATTGACTACAGCGGCGGACCGGTCCATCCGATCTGGGAGCAGCCATGCCCCCCCTGGCTCGATCGCACGCGATCGGATCTCTGGGGGACGCTGGCCATCCTCGACTACGGACAGGAGCCATTCGTCTTCGAGGAGCGCCAGCGCGTGCCGATTGGGGTGAACATGGCCGTACGGCGCAAGCTGATTGAGCGCATCGGCGGTTTCGACCCGACCCTCGGCCGCCGCGGCCACTCGCTAATCGGGCAGGAACAGGCGGAGTTCTTCTGCCGATCGCGAGCAGCAGGGGCGCGCGGTCTCTACGTTCCGGCGATGGTCCTGTACCACCACGTCCCGGCGGCGCGTCTGACCCGTCGTTACTTCCGGCGCTGGTGGTATTGGAAGGGTGTCGCGCGATCCCGCCTCGAGCAGCGGCATCCCGTGACCGAGCTCGGCGTGGACCTGACGCGTGTGGTGAGGGTTGGCGGCATCCCTCGGTTCATGATTGGTTCGGCGATCCGTGATGTTGCCGGATGGCTGGCGGCCGTCCTGTCCCTGGACGCGGTGGACCGGATGCGGCACGAGACGATGCTCTGTTATTTTGCCGGTTACCTCCGCGGCGCCAGATCGGCAGGCGCCAAAGCTCCAAGCGGAAGTGCCCCGCTTCCGTCGTTGTCGGGGACGAGGCATCAGTAATCGGCTGTGGGCTGCTCGCTTGGTGGCCCATTTCATCATTACGGTGGCATTCGTTCGCCGATGCATCCCCGCTGGCGTTGCTCCCTCAAATATTCTCGATACGCGCCACTGACGCTACGGCGAGCCACGCCGTAGGGTCAGCGGAGGCGGGAGCGGCAGAGCGGTCCCTGCGAGCGAGCCGAAGTGGGGCGGAGCCCCACGTTAGGATGACCCGACGCCAACAGTGGGTGTGTCCGGGTGCGGCGTCACCATTGCGGTCGGGGATGCAGCCAGCAGCGGATTGTCCAGGATCTCCTGCAGTTGCATTTCCAGTTCGAGCAGCGAGTCGGGGTGGCTGCAGCGGCGCAGATGCATCGGTGGACGCATCGGTCCGACGTTCGTTCCACCGGCCGCCGACATCACGACGGCGTAATTCCGCATCGCGATTTCCTCGGCGAGCGGCGAGATGTTTTCGCGCCTCCCCTTCGGGAAGGCGAAGACGTCGACGGCGTGCCCGAGCTCAGACTCGAGCTCGCGCTTCGATTCGGCGATCTCGCCGGCGAGCATCACGCCGTCGTTGCTGCCGCAGTTGAAGTGCGTCCTGGTATGGCTCGCGATGGTGACGCCGTGACGGTCGAGAAAGCGGACGTCGCTCCATCCCATCGACACGAACCCGAGCTCGTTGCGGGTAACATCGTGGGCTAGCTCGCTGCGATCCGATACGTGCCGCGTGCACACGCAGACCGTGACGGGGACGCGCTCGAGCTCCGCGACGGCGCGCAGTCCCATCAGGTTGTCCGCGTATCCATCGTCCAGCGTCAGGACCACCGTTGGGACGTCGACCTCGCCCCGCTCGAGCAGCCGCACCGCTTCGGATATCGACACGATCCGGTAATGCCGCTTCAGATAGCGTACGTGACGGGCGTACTGCACGGTCGGAATTCCCATGTATTTCGGGCGATCGCACACCACATGATGGAAGAGGATGACCACCGGAAAGCGCCGGGCGCGCCGCCGTTGGTGGTTCCGGACCGCCAGCAGGGGGAACAGGAGAACGCGGGCCAGCAGCTTTGCCGGCGGCCGGGAATACTTAGGCTGCCATCGGCGGCGCGACGCCCGGATCGCGCGCTCGAGGGCGTGCACTTGGTGCGGCTGCCATCCTTTGTACACGCACCCGCCGCCCGGCTGCGCCTGCTCGACCGTCCGGCCGAGATGCTCATCCCGCAGCACGTCGACAAGCAGGTCGACGCCCAGGACGTCACACTTCAGCTGCACGCTTTCGAGCGTGTCGAACGGCTCGATTGGAAACGTACGTTCGCCGAGGACGGGGCCGGCGTCGACTTCGCTGACGACGCGATGCACAGTGACCGTCTGCGTCGGACAGCCGTCCCGCATCTCCCACAAACCGGGCGCACCGCTGCCTCGGTAATCCGGCACTTTGTGCTTGTGGATGTTGATCGATCCGCGGCGGGGAATCGTGAACAGCGAGGGTTTCAGGATGCGCGTCGCATAGATGAGCCCGATGTCCGGCTCGAGATGACGCACATAGTCGAGGCTGTCCGCGCCGTGTACGTCGCTTGTCACGTAGAACTGCACGCCGCGGCTCAGCCACCGGGCGGCGACCGCGTCGAGCGAAGGCGGGACGCCGTTCGGGTCGGGAGGCGCAGCATGAACGAACCGCAACACGGCGTCGAAACCCGACGCGAGCCGGCGCTTGAGAGCCGCCGTCGCCTTGTCGCAGGCGAAAGCCACGAACTGAGGATCCTTCAGGAGCGTGACGCCGCGCCGCAGACGCCGTCCGAGCGGCAACCCGGGACGCGCCGTTTCGTATAGCACGCCCGCGACGGTAGCTTCGGGTAGATCCAGGGCAAACCGAGAGAGTAGATGGTCGAGCCGGTCAGGCGTTGCCGAGGAAAAAACTACAATCCGCAAGCATGCAGCCGATGAGCAAATGCGATACCACAGCCGCGGTGCGGTTCACCTTCTCGATGAGCAGGGACGGAGCGTTGGTCGGACCTGCGGACAAAATGGAGACGGACCGGCCTGGGGGGAACCCTAATTTCCCACTTTAGGCAGCCGCGCGGCACGGTCCCATGCCGTTTCCCTTGCGTCTCCCGGCGCGAACGGCTTTGCCCTCTGGCCCAATCGGTCCGCAGCGGTGCGGCTATCTGACGGTGAAGACCGCCAGCACCGGCCGGTGATCGGAGGGCATCACGCCTTTGGAGTCTCGAACGTCGAAGACCTGCGACGAGCGGAGCACCAACGCCGACGCGCCGCGCGAATAGTAGATGTAGTCGATCCGGCTGTTTTTCGTGTTGCCGGCCGGGTTGCTGCTGTACGAGATGTCGGTACCGTCGCCGACCGCCTCGGCCCACGAATCGTAGTAGCCGCTCTTCATTTTCGCGTTTTCGCTGGTGCCGGGCCAGGCGTTGAAGTCGCCGGCGATGATGCGCGGTTCCGCAAGCGTGCGTTCCCACGCGACGAGCTCGCCGATTTGGGTCAGCCTGTAGCTCGTCGAGTCGGCATCAAGATGGGTCGAGGTGAAGTGAACATCGCGCCCATGCACGTGAATCACGGCCTCGACGGCCGACCGATCGTGGCTGAGCAGGCGGACGGCCGTCGACTCGAACGGAAACCGGGACAGGATGAGATTGCCGTTGCCCTTCGCATCGCCGGTCGCGGTCGAGAACTTGTAGTACCACGTCTGCCCCGTGTATTGCTTCATCAGCGCGGTCATCACTGCCGGTCCGTCGTTGTTGCCGTAGGTTGTGTAGCGCTCGACTTCATTGAACGAGACAATGTCGGGCTTAAAGCTCGCCGCTTTCTTGACCAGCCGCGCGGTGTTCAGCACGCCATCGGTGCCGACCCCGCCGTGATGAGTGTTCCACTGCAGGACGCGAAGCGTCGACACGCTGGTCGATGCACTGGAGATGGCCGCCGCCGGCTGGGACGCGCTGCTCGCCGAGGAGCTGGAAGCGCTCCCGTACGTCACTCTCAGGACCGGTCGATACGACGCATTCGAATCGTTGGGTGTGTAGTACTCGCGGTACGAATCGGAGGTCGAAGCCTCCATGTCCACGAGCGCCACGCGGGTGTAACGGGATGAACCGAGAGCGCCGCTGACCGCGTGCTTCACCAGCGAGGTCACGTCGAACGTGATCTTCGTCCCAGGCTTGTTGCTGACGACCTCTTGATCCAGCTTCGACCCGAGATCGCCGCCGGCCGTGATCCACCGTTCGCCGGTTTTGCGGCTGTTCCATGTGACCTCGGTCTCGGTCCAGGAGGTGGTGACCTGATACGCCCCAACAGTACGGGTACTGTCTGCGCTTCCCGATTTGACCGTCACGGTCAACAGCGCGGAGGTCACCGCCTTGCCCGCCGGAATCTTGTTATGGGTGTCGAACTTCAGAAAGGCGCGCCGCTTGTAGTCGGCCGTATCGGAGGCGCGCGTCGCGAGCAGTTTCGGAAAATTACTGTTGGCGTAGCTCCCCCCGCGAATCGTTGCGTAGACGACCTCGGAGGCCGGCGCGTCCAATGCCACCGTGGTCTGCGCAGCTGCACGAGACACCGAACTGGAGAAGGCCATCGCGCTGAGGACCGCCACCGGCATCACGCGGGCACACGAGTGAGAGACACGCCTTCGCAGCATCCGACCTCCAAAAAGGTTTAGATGGGCTTCCGCCGGAGTTGTTGGGCCGGAGTATGGCAAGGACGTCGCCAGTGTTGGAAACGGCTGGATTATTCGAGTATTTGCGTTCGCGAAAATGACACAGCCGCTGATGTCCCCCGCTACAACTGAGCGGTATAGCAGCTGTTACATGGCCGTAGTCAGCTCTGCACGTTTTTGCACGGAAACACACGCCGCAAGCGCAATACACACCGCAGAGCTCGAGTTGCCTTTACATACGCGCAGCACCCGCCGAGGTGCCCGATCCGACGGAAAATGTCTGGTCTGACGACACGCACGAGCTCGGCGTGGCTCTTGCCTGTGACCGACCTTGAGGTCGTACCCTGGCAGCGGCACAGAAAATCAAGGTCGCAATGGTCGCCCCGTCGCTGAGGATTCTGGGCGGCCAGGCCGTTCAAGCCGACCGGCTCGTGCGCTCGTGGCGCGACGATCCCGACGTCGAAGCCTGGCTGGTACCCGTCAATCCCATTCCCCCGGCGCCGTTTCGAAAATTGCTGCGCCTGAAATACGCGCGCACGATCGTCACCGAGCTGACCTACATTCCGCTTCTCGCGAAGGAGCTCGCGCGTGCCGATGTGGTGCATGTGTTTTCCGCGTCGTACGCGTCGTTCCTGCTTGCGCCTCTGCCGGCGATCGCGATGGCGCGCGCACTCGGCCGCCCGGTCGTTCTCAATTACCGCAGCGGAGAAGCGCCGGATCACCTCCGGCGATCCGCGCTGGCCCGCCGCGCTCTCATGCAGGTCGACTCGAACATCGTCCCGTCGGGCTTCCTGGTCGACGTCTTCCGCGGATTCGGCATTGCGGCCGGAGTCATACCCAATGTGGTGGACTTGAACGAGTTCGTGTTCAGGCTCCGCAGTCCGATCCGGCCGAGACTGTTGTCGACGAGGAACTTCGATGCGCTCTACAACGTGGCGTGCACCATCAGGGCGTTCCGCCTCGTCCAGGACCGCAGGCCGGATGCGACGCTGACGCTCGTCGGCGGCGGTACTCAGGAGGGCAGGCTGCGCCGGCTGGCAGCGGACCTGAATGTTCAGAACGTGCGGTTTGCCGGACGCGTCCCGCCGGACCAGATAGCGCAGTACTACCAGGAACACGACATCTATATCCAGAGCCCCGACATCGACAACATGCCTGCGTCCGTCATCGAAGCGTACGCCAGCGGCCTGCCGGTCGTCTCGACGGACGCCGGCGGCGTGCCGGCAATCCTGACTGACGGCGAGCATGGGCTGCTCGCCCCGCGCAACGATCACGCGGCGCTCGCGGCGCACGTCCTCCGTCTGCTGGACGATCAGGTGCACGCGCAGCACCTGACGCGCTCGGCCTATGCAAGATGTCAAGCCTGGACGTGGCCGTCGGTGCGGGATCGGTGGCTGGCGGCTTACCGCGCCGTCCTGTCCCGGCGCGCTGAGCGCGCCCTGCAGCCGGGCCGCGACCGACCCGGGCGCCATGTCCACGCCATTCCAGACCGGGCGCGCGGATCTGCGCCGACCGAGCCGTCATGACCTCGAAACTCGCGCGGCTGGCTCGCATGGATCGGGAGGAGCTTGTCTGGCGCGCCTCGGCCGGCGTGCGCGTCTTGACCGATCGTCTCGCTTCGGCCGTCCGCCGCCCGCGTTGGGATCGCCGCCGGCTTCTGCCGCTCCTCAATGAAGGCCGCGAGCTCGACGATGTCCGCGCCGCATTGCGGCGAGAGCAGTGGCCGGAGGCGCATCGTGCGCTGTCGCGGCACTTCGTCTCTTCCCCACAGCGATTTCCTCTGACCCGGTCGCAGCGAAGCTCATTGGTTGCCCGAATCACCAGTCGATTCCCGGACAGCACGCGCGATGCAATCGGCCGCGCCGATCGAATCCTGGCCGGCGAATACGACCTGCTCGGATATCGGTCGTTGCGCTTCGATGTGGCCACTCGATCAGCCGACCCTGCCTCACCCGACCCACCAGGCTTGCCGGACTGGCACCTCGACCCGGTTCACGAGCGCCGCGCACCGCAGCAGTTCTGGTCGGCCGTCAATTATCTCGATCCGGCCTGCGGCGATCACAAGATCATCTGGGAGCTGAATCGGCACCAGCACTGGCTGGCGCTGGGCCGGGCCTACTGGCTGTCGAACGACAGCCGCTATTACGAGAGGTTTCGCGCGGAGCTCGCCAGCTGGCTGGCGGCGAATCCGCCGCTCGCCGGCATCAACTGGGCGAGCATGCTGGAGATCGGGCTTCGATCGCTCTCGTGGCTCTGGGCGCTTCATTTTTTTGTGGAGAACCCGCCGATTGACGGCGGCAGCGATCGAAGTGCGGAGGCGTGGACGGTTGATGTCCTGCTCGCGCTGGACCGACAGCTCACGCATGTCGAGCGAAACCTTTCGTCCTATTTCAGCCCGAACACGCATCTGCTCGGTGAGGCGCTCGCGCTGTACGTCGCCGGACGGGCGTTGCCGGAGCTCGCCGCCGGCGCACGATGGCAAGCGACCGGCCGCCGCCTGCTCCTGGCCGAAGTCGGGCGGCAGATTGGCGCTGACGGCGGGCACTGCGAGCGGTCGCCGCACTATCACCGGTACGCGCTCGACTTCTACATGCTGGCTCTGATCGTCGCGCGCCTGACCCGCGATCCGGCAGCGCGTGAGCTCGAGTCCGCCGTTCGCCGCCTGGCAATGGCAGCCTGGCTGCTCGCTGACGCACAGGGACGCCTTCCGCACATCGGCGATGACGATGGCGGATCGCTCTTTCCGATCGGGGGGCGCGCACCTGACGACGTTCGCGATTCGCTGGCGATTGCCGCTGCCCTCATTGACCAGCCCGGCTTGGCTGTCGGACCGCCGGCGGAAGAAGTCCTGTGGATGCTGGGACCGGAATGCCAGTTTCCCGATTGCGCCAGCCGCATTACGTCATCCGGACTTCGATCGGCGGCGCTGCCCGATACCGGCTACTACATTTCGCGTTCCGCCGAAGGTGATCATCTCGTCGTCGATGGTGGCGCACACGGATACCAGAACGGCGGCCATGCGCACGCCGATGCATTGTCGTTGACGCTGACCCTTCGAGGGCTGCCGTTCCTGATCGATCCCGGCACCGGCAGCTACACGATCGATCGCGCCGTTCGGGACCGGCTGCGCTCCTCTGCGCTGCACAACACACTGACGCTGGACGATCGCTCACAGTCGATCCCGGCCGGGCCGTTCCACTGGCGGCACACGGCAAACAGCCGCGTGCACCGCTGGCGGACGAGCGCACGGCTCGACTATTTCGATGGATCGCAGGACGGGTACCGTCCGGTCGAACATCGCCGCCGCGTGCTGGTGGTACATCATGATCTCCTGATCGTTGCGGATTTCGTCGATGCCACGGGCGCACACGCCGCGCGCGTTCACTGGCACATCCATCCCGATTGGACCGTCGATGTACACGGTCGAAAAGCGATCCTCACGCGGCGGGCGGCCCGGTCGGACACTGCGCGGAACACGCCAGGGTCCGCCGATCATCCGCTCGACCGGATCACGCTGGTGGCCGGCACAGGAGTCGTTGAAGTCTTCCATGGCGATCCTGTGTCGGGACTCGGGTGGTACTCGCCTGCGTACGGGCGCATGCTCGCCGCACCGAGCATCCGGGTGACGCACGCAGCCACCGGTCCCTTCTGGATGGCGAGCGTGTTCGATCTCAGCGGTGACAATCCCGTTCACGAGCTCGAGTGGTTGAGGGTCTCGTCCACCGCGTGCGAGCTCGCACACGCGGCGATGCTGCGCATTTCGCGTGCCGCGTCGATCGACCACGTGCTCTGGGCCGAACCGGCGCCGGCCCTCGCCAACGCGTCCGGCCAGAGCATGGGCGGGAGCGAAACGGCCCGTCCCGGCCTCGTCTGGCGCGCCGGAGATCTCGAAACCGATGCGCGCATGCTCTTCTCCCGGCTCGGCGCGCGCGGCGAGATGACCCGGCTGGCGCTGGTTGACGGATCCGTCGTCCGCAGTATCGAAGGCCGGACGCGTGTGGCCCTGCCGCAGCGTGCGCCGGTCTGGGATTGGGAATTCGGCATTCGCAATTCGGCATCGCGCAAGTTCAATCGGAGGGCGGACGAACGATCGAACGGAGAGGCCGCACACAACGCTACGGAAGTCAGTTCTTCTTCGCGGCCATCGCGGCCTTCGCGTTCCAGCGTCAATTAATCGACTCTTGCGAGGGTTCAACCGATGTGCGGCATCGCCGGGTTCGTCGAGTCACCAACAAGCTCCGCACCGCTTGACAGGGATGCGCAGCAGCTGCTCATTCAACGCATGTGCGATGTCATCCGCCACCGGGGGCCGGACGATCAGGGCGTGTTTGTCGCCGACGGCGTTGCCCTTGGCATGCGCCGCCTGAGCATTATCGACTTGTCGACCGGTCATCAGCCGATCCACAACGAAGACCGGACGATCTGGGTGGTCTTCAACGGCGAGATTTACAACTTCTGCGAGCTGCGCGACGAGCTCACCGCCGCAGGGCATTCCTTCTATACCGCGTCGGATACCGAAGTGATCGTTCACGCCTACGAGGAGTGGGGAACCGCCGCAATCGGCCGGCTGCGCGGGATGTTCGGCCTCGCGATCTGGGACGACCGGTCGCGCACGCTGCTCATGGCGCGCGATCGCATCGGCATCAAGCCGCTGCACTACGCCACGGTGAACGA
This sequence comes from Acidobacteriota bacterium, assembly GCA_046726355.1. Classification (GTDB taxonomy): domain Bacteria; phylum Acidobacteriota; class Vicinamibacteria; order Vicinamibacterales; family CAVVIG01; genus QHWF01. The sequence continues at coordinate 32,369 of JBKPAI010000100.1, forward strand.
CCGCCTGTACTTCGGATCGGAAATCAAGTCGCTGCTCGAAGCGCCAGATCTGCCGCGCGACCTCGATGTCAACGCGCTCGACCACTACCTGTCGTTTCTCTACACGCCCGCCGAAGGATCCATTTTCAAGCGCGTCCGGAAACTGCCGCCGGGCCACCTGGCCACCTGGCGCGATGGACGGCTCACGCTGCAGCGGTACTGGCAGCTGCCGGCCGACGAAGGCTACACCGGGTCCGACGCTGATGCGGTCGCCGGCCTGCGGGCGGTGTTGTCGGAGGCCGTGCGCGCGCACCTGGTCAGCGATGTCCCGCTCGGGGCGTTTCTGTCGGGCGGGATCGACTCCAGCCTCGTCGTCGGCCTGATGGCACAGACGTCGGGAGCGCGCGTCAAGACGTTCTCGATCGGCTTCGACGAGCCGGAGTTCGACGAGCTCGAGCATGCGCGGCGCGTGGCGCAGCACTTCGGCACCGATCATCACGAATTCGTCGTCAAGCCGGACGCAATCGGCATTCTCGACCGGCTCATCTCGCATTTCGACGAGCCCTTTGCCGATCCATCGGCAATTCCGACCTGGTACGTCTCGGAAATCGCGCGGCGGCACGTCACCGTTGTCCTTTCGGGCGACGGAGGCGACGAGTTGTTCGGCGGCTACGATCGGTACGTCCCGCATCCGCGCGTGCTGGCGTTCGATCGTTACAGTCCGCCGGCGCTCCGCCGCGCGGCGGCGCTGGCCGGCGCCCGGCTGCCGCATGGCGCGCGCGGACGAAATTTCCTTCGTCACGTCGGACGCGATGCGCATGGACGGTACATCGACTCGATCCGGTTCTTCGCGGCAGATGAAAAACCGGCGCTCCTCACAGCCGATGTCCGTCGGCTGCTCGAGGGCGATAACCCGGAGATCCGTCTCGCGCGCCACTTCGACCGCTATAGAGGTCTGCCGTGGCCGAGCCAGATGATGCGCTTCGATGCCGAAACGTATCTCCCGGAGGATGTGCTGACCAAAGTGGATCGGATGAGCATGGCGCATTCGATTGAATCGCGGGTCCCGCTGCTCGACAATGAAGTCATCAGCTTCGCGTCATCGCTGCCGGCGTCGCTCAAGATCAGAAACGGCCGCCGCAAGCACGTCCTCAAAGAGGTCGCCGCGACAATGCTGCCGCTGGAGATCCTCAATCGCCGCAAGCAGGGGTTTGGCGTGCCCCTCGGCGTCTGGTTCCGCGGCAATCTGCGCGAGCTCTTCGCCGACACGCTCCTGTCGGGCGCCGCGCGGCAGCGCGGCTACTTCCAGCCGGGATTCGTGCAGCGATTGGTCGAGGAACACCTCTCCGGCCGGCGAGACCACACGTGGCGTCTCTGGCAGCTCGTCGTCTTCGAGCGGTGGCACCAGTGCTACGCCGACGGCCGCGAACCGTTCGGGCAGCACTCCGCCACGCCCGCCCTTCTCGGATCAGGTGCGTAGCTGATTTCCACTCTCGGCACTCCGGTTTCCGTCGCGCCCTGCTCAACAGGCGTGCTGACGGAAAACCGCGCGGCTTTTTCTGAACTTTCATGGCACTCGCCTTGCTCAGATGGGGGCGTGCCCTTTACTGATGCGTTTGAGCGCGGGCAGCCTGGGCCAGTCCCGATCGCGATCGTGATGACCAGCTTCGATCCTGGCGGCACCGAGCGGCAGATGATCGAACTGATCCGCCGCCTCGACTCGAGCCGGTGGCTGGTGCACGTCGCCTGCTTCCACGCCCATGGCGCCTGGTTCGGACGCGCGGCAGAAGCAGCCGAGTCGGTGGCCGAGTTTCCTCTCGAAACCTTCAAGCGACCCGATATCGTGCGGCATCTGCTCGCGTTCGCGCGGTGGTGCCGCGACCGCCAAATCGCGATCATTCAGACGAGCGAGCTCTACTCGAACCTCTTCGGTCTGCCCGCCGCGGCACTCGCGCGCGTGCCCGTCCGGATCGGCAGCCGGCGCGAGCTCAACCCCGACAAGACTCCGATGCAGATCGCGATGCAGCGTGCGGCGTACGCGTTCGCCCACCAGGTGGTGGCGAACTCGCGCGCGGCGGCACAGCGGCTGGAACTGGAGCGCGTGCCGCGCCGGAAGATCGCCGTCGTGCCGAACGGCCTCGATTTTCGACAATTCACGGCCCGCGTACCCGGCCCGGCCCGTCGTCTGCGGAAGGTCATTGCCGTCGCCAACCTTCGCGCGGAGAAGGGCCATGATGTGCTGATCGACGCATCGGCACTCGTTCTGCAGCGTTTCCCTGAGGCGCGTTTCGAGATCGTGGGCTCCGGTCCGCTGCGGGAGAAGCTGGTTGAGCGGGCACGAGCCCGCGAAGTCCTGCACGCCTTCGCCTTCCTCGGGCATCGCGACGATGTCGGCGATCGCCTTGCCGCCGCCGACATTTTCGTCCTCTCATCCCGATCGGAAGCGTTTCCGAACGCGGTTCTGGAGGCCATGGCAGCCGGCCTGCCGGTCGTCGCGTCGGCGGTCGGCGGGATTCTGGAATTGATTGTGGACGGCCGCACGGGAGTGCTCGTGCCGCCGGACGATCCGGCGTCCCTGGCGGCGCGCCTGTGTGAGCTGATGGCCGATCCATCACGTGGCGAGCGCCTCGGCGGCGCCGCGCGGCAGGAGGCACGCTCGCGCTATTCGTTTGACCGCATGGTCGGGGAATTCGACCGTCTGTACGTCCACCAGCTGGCCGCTCGCGGCGTGCGTTCGCCGGCACAGCCTCAAGTGGCGGCGTCCTGATCATGTGCGGCCTCGCCGGCAAGTTCAACTTCTCGCCGACCGAGCCCGTCGAGCGCGAGCGCCTTTCGGCGATGACGGCGACCCTCGTCCATCGTGGACCGGACGCGGACGGCTGCTACGCCGGTCCCGGTATCGGCCTCGGACATCGGCGTTTGAGCATCATCGATCTCGCCACGGGCGACCAGCCGGTTGCCAACGAAGACCAGACGATCCGCGTGATCTTCAACGGAGAAATCTACAACTTCGCCGAGCTGCGCTCGGAGCTGATCGCCTGCGGCCACCGCTTTCGCACGCATTCCGACACCGAAGTGATCGTGCACGGGTACGAACAGTGGGGCGACCGCGCGGTCGATCGGTTGCGCGGCATGTTTGCGTACGCGCTGTGGGACGAGCGGCGGCGGCGGCTGCTGCTGGTCCGCGATCGGATCGGCGTGAAGCCTCTGTATTACGCCGTCACACGATCAGGCGTGACGTTCGCCTCGGAGCTGAAAGCCATCCTCGAAGATCCCGCAGTTCCCCGCGAGTGGAGCGCCGAGGCCCTCGATGCCTACCTCGCGCTGCAATACGTGCCGTCGCCGGCGACGATGTATCGTGCGATCTGGAAACTGCCGGCGGCACATTATCTGGTGGCGGAGAACGGCCGCGTCTCGGTTCGGCGCTATTGGGATCTGACGTTTGCCGGCGACGGCGATCCGGCTCGGGAAGAGGAATATCTCGAGCAGCTGGACGCGCTCCTCATCGAATCGGTCCGCCTGCGGCTGGTCAGCGATGTCCCGCTGGGCGCGTTCCTGTCCGGCGGCATTGATTCGTCGGCGGTCGTCGCCGCGATGGTCGAGACGAGCGCGAGCCCGGTGGTGACAACCGCGGTCGGGTTCGATGAACACGCATTCAACGAGCTGGACCACGCACGTACGGTGGCCAGCCATCTCGGCACCCGGCACCACGAGCACATCGTCCGGCCCGGGATTGCCGATCTGCTGCCCAAGCTGGTGTGGCACTTCGACGAGCCGTTTGCCGATCACTCGGCGGTGCCCACCTACTACGTCTCGAAAGCCGCGCGCGAACATGTCACCGTGGCGTTGTCGGGCGACGGCGGCGACGAGCTCTGGGCCGGATACGCGCGCCACCGCGTCGAGCTGTGGGAATCGTCCGCGCGCCGCTGGCTCGGCCCTTCGGCCAGCATGCTGGCGGGTCGTACGGCCGATCACCTGCCCCTCGCCGTCAAGGGGGTCCGTTCACTCCGGCACCTCGCACTGTCGCCGGCCGAGGCCTGCGCGCGCAAGCACTCGTATGGCCTGTTCGAACCCGCGCTGCGCGCGAGCCTCTACGCGCCCGATTTTGCCGGGGAGGTCCGCGACGCCGATCCGTTCCTCGGATTCCGGATCGCGTACGAGTCCTGCCCGTCGCCGGATCCGGTCGACCGCGCTCTTTACGTCGACGTGAAGACCTACCTCGTCGACGACATCATGACCAAGGTCGACAAAATGAGCATGGCGGTGTCGCTGGAATCGCGCGAACCGCTGCTCGATCACAAGCTGCTCGAGCTCGCGGCACGGGTGCCGTCGGCGCTGAAGTTGAAGCGCGGGCGGAGCAAGCACCTGCTGCGGCGCCTGCTGGCACGGCGGGTGCCCCGCACGATCGTGGAACGCCGGAAGCACGGCTTCGAGGCGCCCACCGGCGAGTGGCTCCGCGGTCCGCTCGCCCCGATGGTGGCCGATCTCCTCTTCGACGGCCGCCTGAAGAACCGCGGCGTATTCCAGAGCGCCCAGATTGAACGGCTCTGGCGCGAGCACTCCGGCGGCACCCACGATCACCGCCATCGGCTCTGGAGCCTGGTGATGCTGGAGCTCTGGTTCCGGCAGTTCATCGACGGCGCGAGCGCCGCGGGCCGTGGCACGCAGGCGCTTCGCAGTTCGGCGCGGCCGGACGCGCGTGCGCTCGACGCGCAGGCCAGGGGGGCGGCAGCGTAGCCCCGTTATGCGGCTTGAACGAAGAATGTACTCAGTTCACCGAGCGCAGCACACCAAGCCGCAGAACGGGTGTCGGCGCGCCTGGCGCGCCTGCGAGGGAGCGGAGCGGGGCGGCGGGGTCCCCGCGAGCGACCGAGCCGGGGTGTGGGGCGGAGCCCACGTTAGTTATGTGTGGCATTGCAGGAATCGTGTCGGTTGACGGCCGCGAGGCCGACGCAGCCGCGCGCGCCGCGCGGATGCGCGACGTGCTCATCCATCGCGGGCCGGACGAGGCCGGCCTGCACGTCGATGCGCATGCGGCGCTCGCACACCGCCGCTTGAGCATCGTCGACCTGAGCGCCGGCCAGCAGCCGATGTCGAACGAAGACGGTACGGTCTGGATTGCCTTCAACGGCGAGATCTACAACCACGCGGACCTCCGCCGCGAGCTCGAACCGCGCGGCCATCACTACCGGACGCACTGCGACACGGAAACCATCGTGCACGGCTACGAAGAATGGGGCGCCGAATGCGTGCACCGGTTGCGCGGCATGTTTGCGTTCGCGATTTGGGACGCAACGGCACGCCGGCTGCTGCTGGTCCGCGATCGGCTCGGCATCAAACCGCTGTACTGGTGCCGCGCCGGCGGCACGCTCCTCTTCGCCTCCGAAATCAAGGCCATTCTCGCCAGCGGCCTGGTCGAGGCCAGGGCGAACACCGCGGTCATTCCGGAAGTGTTGAGCATGCGCTACACGTCCAGCGCGGAAACCATGTTCCGCGGTGTGTACAAGCTGCTGCCCGGTCACGTCCTGACATTCAGCGATGGAACCCTGGACATCCGACAGTATTGGGACATCCCGGTCGGATCGAGCTCGGAAGGAGCCGGCAACGCGGCCGGGATCGTGGCGGAATTCCGTTCACGGCTCGAAGAATCGGTCCGGCTCCGTCTGATGGCCGACGTGCCGCTGGGCATGTTCCTCTCCGGCGGCATCGACAGCAGCGCCATCGCCGCGCTGATGGCGCGGATGGTCGACCGCCCGCTGCAGACCTTCTCGGTCGCCTTCAAGGAGCGCGCGTTCAATGAGCTCGAATACGCGCGTGGTGTCGCCCAGGCAGTCGGCGCCGTCCCGCACGAGATCGTGATCGACGACAAGGATTTCTTCGGCGCGTTGCCGAGGCTTGTCTGGCATGAAGACGAACCGATCGCCCATCCCTCGAGCGTGCCGCTGTATTTCGTGTCCGAGCTGGCGCGTCAGCACGTGAAGGTGGTGCTGACCGGCGAAGGCAGCGACGAGCTGCTCGCCGGCTACGGCAAGTACCTCCGCCTGGCCTGGAACTGGCGCGCCGGCACCGTGTACGAGCGCCTTGTGCCATCGGCTGTCCGGGCGTCGATCGCCAGTGTCGTTCCCCGGCTGCCGCGCACCCTCGCCCGTTACGCCGGTCGAACATTTCTCGCCATGGAGCGGACGCCCGAGTCGATGTTCTTCGACAACTTTGCCGCGATCAGGCTCGCGGATCAGTGGTCGCTGCTGTCGCCGGGACTGCGCGAAGCGGCGACCGGAGCGCGTGCGTACGCCGCATCACGCGCACACTTTGACAAGCCGAATGGCCGCAGCACGCTGCTCGACCGCCTCTTGTACGCCGACCTCAAGACCTACCTCGTGGAACTGCTGATGAAGCAGGACCAGATGAGCATGGCGGCGTCGATCGAGAGCCGCGTCCCGTTCCTCGATCACCACCTGGTCGAGTTCGCCGCGAAACTGCCCGACGAATGGAAGCTGTCCGGGTTGACGACCAAGCGCGTCCTGCGTGAGGCAATGAAAGGATTGCTGCCGGAATCGATTCTGAACCGCTCAAAGATGGGTTTTCCCGTGCCGTTCGCGGCGTGGGTTCGCGGGCCGTGGAACACCGTCGCACGAGAGGTGCTGCTGGACCGCCGATCGCGCGAGCGTGGCCTCATCGACCCGCCGGCGGTCGATCGTCTTCTCCGCGATCACGCCGCCGGCCGGATCGAAGCCGGCGACCGCGTCTGGACCCTGCTGAATCTGGAGCTCTGGCATCGCACGTTCATCGACAACGACGGACCGCAGACGCTGCCGGCGCCGGCGCCGGCCGCCGGGCATGCGCGTGCTGCAGGAGCCGGCGTCGCCCCGCCCCGCGAGGCCGCCTGATGCGTATTCTCTGGCTCAAGTCGGATCTGCTGCTGCCGCTCGACAAGGGCGGAAAGCTGCGTACCTGGCACCTGCTGCGGCATCTTGCGCAGCATCACGAGGTGACGTACTTCGCGTTTGCGGAGCCGGATACGTCCCAGGCCGACATCGACGGCATGATGGAGGTCGCTGCTCGCGTCGAGACGATCACACGATCCGATGTCCGCAAAGGATCCTGGCGCTTTTATGCCGATGCCGCCGCGCACATCCTGGATCCGCTTCCGTACGCGGTCGGCAAGTACCGCTCCCGGCCGTTCCGACGGCGCCTGAACGAACTGCTCCGGGAAGGGGCGTTCGATCTGATCGTGTGCGATTTCCTGCCGCCCGCCGTCAACCTTCCCGACCGTCTGCCGTGCCCGGCGGTGATCTTCACGCACAACGTCGAATCGGAAATCTGGCGCCGGCACGTGGACGCCAGGACCGATCGGCTCGGCCGGTGGCTTTACGGGTTTCAGTACCGCCGCATGCTGCGTTATGAGGAACGGGCGCTTCGCCGATTCTCCGGCGTTCTCGCCGTCTCCACTGCCGACCGCGACACTCTGACGCGCATTTATCCCGGTGCGATTGTCGGCCCGGTGTACGTCGTGCCGACCGGCGTCGACACCGGCTATTTCAGCCCATCCTCGAGCGATCCTGGCGCGCGCGGTCTCGTGTTCACCGGCTCGATGGACTGGCTGCCGAACGAAGACGCGATGCTGTTCTTCCATCGGGACGTGCTGCCGCTCGTCCGCGCGGAAGAACCGGCGGTCACACTCACCATCGTCGGCCGCGCCCCGACGCCGGCGGTGGCGCGGCTTGCCGAAGCGGCCGGGGTGCGCGTGACCGGCCGCGTCGACGACGTGCGGCCGTACATGCGTGATGCGGCGGTCTACATCGTGCCGCTCCGCATCGGAGGCGGGACGCGGCTCAAGATCTTCGAGGCCATGGCGATGGGGAAAGCTGTGGTCTCCACGACGGTCGGCGCCGAAGGCCTCCCGGTGACGAGCGGCGAACACGTGTTGCTGGCGGACAACCCCGTGGCATTCGCGAAAGCGATCGTGCGGCTCCTGCGCGACCTCGACCACCGTCGCCGTCTCGAAGCGGCCGCGCACGCGCTTGTGGTCGAGCGGTACGACTGGTCGGCGGTGGCAGGCGCTCTGGAAGAGGCGCTGTTGCGCATCGTCGGGCAGCGACCGTCACGCGCGGGTGCGAGCACGAGCGACGCCGCGACCGCGGCGAAGAACAGCACAACTGACGGACGCAGCCGCATGGCCGGCGCCGCTGCAGATGGTGCCGGAGCACCTGACGTCCGTGTGGATACGGCAAGGATCCCGTCCGCGCCCGGGCTGGGCATTGCAGCCGGCGCCGCATCAACCCGTCCCACTTAAGGTTTTCTCACATGCGAGTGTCTATTTTCGGTCTCGGATACGTGGGCAGCGTCTCTGCGGCATCGCTCGCCGCCGATGGTCACCACGTGATCGGCGTCGACGTGAACCCCGACAAGGCGGCGATGGTCAACGACGGGCGTAGTCCGGTTGTCGAGCCCGGCCTCTCCGAGCTGATCGCCAGCAGCGTTTCCGAAGGGCGGCTGCACGCCACGACCGATGCCGCGCAGGCCGTCGCCGAAACGGAAGTATCGCTCGTCTGTGTGGGCACCCCCAGCCGCCGCAACGGCAGCCTGGATCTCACTTATCTCGATCGCGTCGTCGACCAGGTGGGAACGGCGCTCCGCGACAAATCCACCTATCACGTCGTCGTGATCCGCAGCACGGTGCTGCCGGGAACGACTCACGATCGGGTGATTCCACGGCTGGAGTGCGAATCGGGCAAGGCGTACGGCGAGGAGTTCGGCGTGTCGGTGAATCCCGAATTCCTTCGTGAAGGGACCGCGCTGAAAGACTTCCGCAAGCCGCCGCTGACGCTGGTCGGGCACAACCACGCGGCCGATGCCAGCGGCACCATTGCTCTGTATCAGTCCATCGACGCGCCGCTGGTGAGCACCAGCATCCGGGCGGCGGAGATGGTCAAGTACACGAGCAATGCGTGGCATGCGCTGAAAGTCTGCTTCGCGAATGAGATCGGCAACCTGTGCAAACGGCTGGAGATCGACAGTCACGAAGTGATGGACATCTTCTGCCGTGACGAGAAGCTGAATCTTTCCGCGTCGTATCTGAAGCCCGGCTTCGCGTTCGGCGGTTCGTGCCTGCCGAAGGATGTCCGCGCCCTGCAGTACCGCGCGAAGGAAGTTGATGTGGAGCTTCCCGTCATCTCACACATCCTGCCAAGCAACAGGCAGCAGATCGAGCGCGCGTTCGAGGCGGTCATGGAGACCGGCCGGAAGAAAATCGGCCTGCTCGGATTCAGCTTCAAGGCCGGAACCGACGATCTCCGCGAGAGCCCGAGTGTCATCCTGGCCGAGGCCCTGCTGGGCAAGGGGCTCTCACTGCGCATCTACGACAGGAATGTGTCGCTGGCGCAGCTCGTCGGCGCGAACAAGGAATACATCGAGCAGCAGATCCCTCACCTGGCATCGTTGCTGTGCAGCACGATTGACGACGTGGTCGAGCAGTCGGAGGTCATCGTGATCGGCAACCAGTCGCCGGAGTTTGCCCAGGCTCTCGTCGCAGCGACGTCGGAGCAGGTCGTGATTGACCTCGTGCGGCTTCCGGTCGCTGCAGCCGAGATAAAGGCGGACTATCGCGGCATCTGCTGGTAGCATCGGCCCTATTGCACGTCGCGCCAGTTCTTCCCCGATTGAATCTGACGCGCGAAGCAGGCGCGGGCCCGCGCGTACGCAGTACGCAGGGCGCCGGCCGATGCCGGAAGCCGCAGCTCTCCATCGGGGGGGCACGACGCGCGCAATTCAGGCTTGAGCCGCGGCCAGCCGGCATCATGCGACCGGCGTTCGTCGGCGAAGTAGACGGCCGCTCCCTCTCTCACCCACATCGGCCGGCGTCCGATCACCGGATCGGTCAACAGGTGCACCAGCTCGTGCCGGACGGTCCGCGCAAGCACGCCGCGCTCGCGCAGCACCGCCAGCGGCAGCAGGTGGACCTCGCCGTTGACGATCGCGGCAGATGTGAACCATGCCTGCCCGCTGGCGTGCTCGTAGTCGTCCGTCGTCTCGTGGAACCGCAGCACGATTTGCCGCGGGACCGGAACACCAAGCTTCCGGACCAGATCGTCGCGGAACATGAGCGTCTCCTTGAGAATCCCGGCCCGCTCACCCTCGTCGCCTTCGGGCAGCGCGACCACCACCTCAGGACCACTCCCGGGACTCGGAGCGGTCGGCGGCGTTGATCCTGAGATCGTGAGTCCGGGGAAATACCGGCTCAAGATGTCGGCCGCACTTCGGCCTTCAGCCGCCAGCCGGGTCGACCCGATCACGCACAATCCGACGCCATGGCCCGAGCCTCGACCGGTGAACAGATACGCGCTGCCGTGCCTGCGGACGTTGAACGCGGTGCTCTTGATATGCTGCCAGCCGAGCGAACGGCCGACGACTACCCGCAGCTCCTGACCGGACATCTGCTCCGGTTTCAGCCCGGCCATCCGTAGTCTGGCGACGCGCCCCGACTGGTTTCGCGAGGCAATCCGGAGGTCGCGAAGGTTTCCGCGGAACCCGGCGGCGTGCAAGGCACGCGTCAGATCGGCCGATGTGAGCTCCGCACTCCAGGCGGGCTCGCCGCCGCAGGCCGCGTCATCGTGCGAGGGCAAGTACGGCGGATCGTCGGCGCCGGGCCAGACGGCTGACGGCACCTCGGTGTGACCGCCGCAGGAAGCGCTGTAGAACACCGGCGCGATGGCCGCATCGGTGACGAGCACGCGCCCGGCTGTCGAAAGCGCTGCGCGCGTCGTCGCAGGAGTTGCGGTTCGCACCACCTGACAATGCGTCTGATCGCAGAGATCGAAACCGTCGGCGCGATGCCGGCCCGGGTTGGCGAGCGCAAACGTGCGGACCGTAATCGCCAGCGCCTCGAGCGCGGCGGGGAGACTGTCGCGCGCCGCCTCCCCGGCAAGCACGCGCGCCACGTAGGTTTCGAGCGGCATGCTCGATACCGCGTAGCCCCCGCCGGGTTTGAGCACCCCGATGCGAAGGTGATCGATCAGTCCGGCGGGCACCGAAGCCGCCGCCCGGGCGGCCGGCCTCGACAACGGGGAAGCACCCGGTGTCCGGTCGGCGGTGAGGCTGCCGGCCACGATCAGCAGGGTCGTGCAGAGAGCGCGGCCCTTCACGCGTTCAGGCCCAGGAAATCGGCGACCCCCTCCCAGATCTGAGGGAGGCTGGCAATGAGCTGATGATCGTCGTCGAGGAGGGAAAGCGTCACGCTCCGTCGCGCCGCGGCAAACGCTTCGACCGTTCGATGGTCCACCGAGGCGTCGCGCAAGCCCTGAAAGATCAGCGTCGGTTGCGCGACGGTGGCCTCGAATGCATTGTGCTTCAGGCTGTCCTCGTAAAACGCATAGTTCAGCAGGCGCTCCCCATCGAACGCGTAATGGAAGAACGGCAGCGCGCCGCGCACCTGCCACTCCTCAACGCGTTCGGGCGGCAGCAGGTGATGTCCCGGTTTCGCGAACATCACGGCCGGCGCGAGAAGGACCAGTCGATCGACCGCGCCCGCAAATCGATCTGCGGCGAGGATCGCGACTGTTCCTCCCAGGCTGGAGCCGATCAGCGTGGCCGCACGTCCCTCCAGCTGCGCCAGCTCCGATCCAACCTGGTTGATCATCCGCGTCAACGTGAGCGTCGCGAACTCGGGTTCGTTGAAGTCGGGGCAACGCAGCGTGATCCCGTGCTCCTGCAGCCGCTCGGCGAAGTAGGCAGCCTTCGTGGATCGGGCCGACGAGGCGAACCCGTGGAGATAGAAGACCGTCACAGGAAGGACTGGCAGCCGGGGCGGCACCGGCACCGGATCAGCGCCTCGCCATCGGTGTTGTAGTGATAGCTGAGCTCTTCGCCTTTCCGGATCGTCCGCGCCGCGCGAATCCAGATGATGCCGTCAACGATGTGGACGTAGCAATTGGGTTTGCACGAATGATTAATGAACCGGGCGACGTTGCCGCCGACGGCGGCGTCGATGACCGTGCGGTTCGTCAGCTTGAAGCACCAGATGTGGCCCCGCCGGATGTAGCGGCGTTCGCGCCGGAGGCTCTCCTGGTTCGAGATCTTCTGGCCAGCATAGTGAACGATACGTTTGTTCTTCGGAATCGTCCTCGTCGCGTACACTCCCCATCCGTGAATCTTCGATCGCCGCTTCTCGATCATCGTTATTAACATACCGCATGTGCTGCGACGAGCCAGCCCCGGCGGCGCTGCTCGAAGGGATCGAGCAATTCAATCGCGGCGAGTTCTTCGAGCAGCACGAAACGCTCGAGCTCCTGTGGCGCGCCGAACGCCGCAACGTTCGCTATCTCTACCAGGGGATCCTGCAAATCGGCGTCGCCTTCCATCATCTGCGCCGCCTGAATCACCACGGCACGGTGTACATGCTCACGCGCGGGCCCGGCTATCTCGCCCCGTTCCGGCCGCGATGCCAGGGCGTCGACGTTCAGGCGCTGCTGGACGATGCGGCGCGGGCGCTCCGGGAAGTACAACGGCTCGGACCGAATCGGCTGCGAGAGTTCGATCAGAGGCTCATTCCAAAGGTACGGTTGCTCGAATACGGAACGAACGGTTGAACGCAGAGACCGCAACCGCCTGTGCCGAAGTGACGGCGGTCCGCCGGCGAGGTCGCGCCGCAGCGCTTCGCGCGAAGGCGGACAACGCTACTTCCTCCCTCTCAGAGTGAGTTCCCAGCACCCTGCGACACCGCACCAGATCTCAGCTGAGTGTCAACCATGTCTTTAGACTATTTTGTCAAGGATGTCCGTGGACCGAACCCAAGTCCCACCCTGCGGCGACAGGTCCCAGCACCCTGCGGCGACAGTCCCCAGCACCCTGCGGTGACAGTCCCCAGCACCCTGCGGTGACAGTCCCCAGCACCCTGCGGCGACAGTCCCCAGCACCCTGCGGTGACAGTCCCCAGCACCCTGTGCGACAGTCCCCAGCAC
>JBKPAI010000101.1:0-27499 GCA_046726355.1 Acidobacteriota bacterium
AAGGCGCTGCCGCAAGCGGAGTTCGACGAAGTCTTCGACGAAAGCCTGACCACCCTCGGTACCGGGCTGGTGAATCTGAACACGGTGATATCTCGGTTCAGTGATTTCTCGAAAATGCCGCCGCCGCAGTTCGCCCCGACGTCCGTGAACGACGTGGTCCGGGACAGTCTGCGCCTCTTTCGCGCCGAGCTCGAGGCGCCCGGCCGGCCCCCCGTCACGGTCGTCGCCGACCTCGACGAGTCGCTCGGCACAATCGAGGCCGATCGGGAGCAGCTCGGTCGCGCAGTGCAGAACCTGCTGCTGAACGCCATCGACGCGATGCCGCGCGGCGGCGAGCTCGCCATCCGCACCCGCGGCGGGGCCGCGAGTGTCCAGATCGCGGTGTCGGATACCGGCACGGGGCTGACAGAGGAAGAGCGCCGCCGGCTGTTCACTCCCTACTACACGACGAAACACCACGGGACCGGACTCGGCCTCGCCATCGTTCAATCCGTTGTGGCCGATCACCAGGGCCGGATCCGCGTCGAGAGTGAAGGAGGCCGCGGCACGACCTTCGATCTCGAGCTGCCGCGGGAGCGCCGGTCGTGACCCGCGTGTTGATCGTCGACGATGATCCGTCCACGCTGGCGTCGATCTCCCGCGCCTTCCGCCTGGCCGGTCACGACGCCGTGGTCTGCGACAACGCGGCGCGCGCCGCGGCCCTGCTTCGCGCCGAACGCTTCGACATCGTCTTCTCCGACGTCGTCATGCCGGGAAAAGACGGCCTGGCGATGCTCGAAGAGCTGCGTGACATGGGCGTGACGACGCCGATCGTCATGATCTCAGGTCAGGCGACCGTGGACATGGCGGTGCGGGCCACGCGGCTGGGCGCCGCCGACTTTCTGGAGAAGCCGGTCTCGGCCGACAAGCTGCTGATCACGATCGAGAACACGCTCAAGCTCGCGCGGCTGGAAGCGGAGAACAAGGCGCTTCGCGTCCGCGCCGGCCGGCACGAAATTGTGTGGAGGAGCGACGCGATGCGGCGCGTGCTGGCGCAGGTGAATCGCGTCGCGCCGACCGCGTCCCGCGTCTGTATTCTCGGCGAGACCGGCACCGGCAAGGAGCTCGTCGCCCGCGCAATCCACGAGGGCAGCGTACGGAAGGAGCGGCCGTTCGTCACAGTCAACTGTGCCGCGGTGCCGTCGGAGCTGATCGAATCCGAGTTGTTCGGGCACGAAAAGGGGTCGTTCACGGGCGCCGCCTCCCGCCACCTCGGCAAGTTCGAGCAGGCGAACGGCGGCACGCTCTTTCTCGACGAAATCGGCGACATGCCGGCACCGATGCAGGCGAAGCTGCTGCGCTTGCTGCAGGAAGGCGAGCTCGAACGAATCGGCGGCGATCGGCCGATCGTGGTCGACACGCGTGTGCTTACCGCGACGCACCGGGACCTCGAATCGCTGGTTCGCCGCGGGTCGTTCCGCGACGATCTGTATCACCGCATTTTCGTGTTCCCGATCGTGATGCCGCCGCTCCGCGAGCGCGCGGACGACGTGCCGTTGCTGGCCGAACACTTTGCCGTGCGGATTGCCGAGCAGAACGGCTGGAGGGTGCGCGCGTTCCTGCCTGAAGCCTTGGCCGAGCTCGCGCGCTACGACTGGCCGGGCAATGTCCGCGAGCTGCGGAACGTCGTGGAGCGGCTGCTGCTCCTCACCGACGACGCGGTTGATGCGGCGACGGTGCGGCAGGTGCTGTCGGGCCGGCATCTGTCGGCGAGCGGCGGCACGGCGACCGGCACCGGTCCGCTCGCCGATCGCGTCGCGGCCTTCGAGCGGTCGGCCGTCCTCGCGGAGCTCGCCGCTCACGGCCATCGCGTTGCTGAAACGGCACGCGCGCTCGGTCTCGAGCGCAGCCATCTTTACAAGAAATGCCAGCAGCTCGGCATCGACCTGAAGGCGGAACGGACGCAGGGCTGAGGGTCCGCAGCGTTCCGGTGAACAGGAGCTCGAGTCGTGGTAGTCTTACTCATAACGGTAAGAGTAATACCGCTCTTGGCTCCTACCTGTCGGTCACCCTTGGCTTGCGGCTGCAGACCTTCGGACTCGACGGCCTGAAGCCAACCGCCCGAAGCCCAATATGCGCATCACTTCCAAAGGTCAGGTTACGATTCCGCAGGCGATTCGCGAACGCCTCGGTCTGTTGCCGAATTGTGAAGTCGAATTCGAGCTCGACGGGGACGCTGTCCGGCTGCGGAAGTCCCGCGCGGTGAAGCCTCGTGGCGCGGCGCTGATCGCACGCATGCGCGGCCGGGGGACGACCCGTCTGACCACTGATCAGATCCTGTCCCTCACCCGCGGCTGATGCCGACGCTCGTCGACAGCAACGTGATCCTCGATGTCGTGACCGAGGACGCTGAATGGTTCGACTGGTCGGCGGCCATGCTCGCCCGCGTCGCCGAAGCCGGCCGCATTGTCATCAACCCACTCGTGTACGCCGAGGTCTCGCTGGGATTCGACCGCATCGAGGAGCTGGACGAGTCGGTCCCGCCAGATTACTTCGTGCGTGAGCCGCTGCCGTGGGACGCTGCCTTTCTTGCCGCGCGGGCGTTCCTGAAGTCCCGGCGCGGGGGCGGCGCGCGGCGTCATCCGCTTCCGGACTTCTACATCGGCGCCCATGCCGCAATCGCGGGCTACACGCTGCTCACACGCGACGCCCGGCGGTATCGGACCTATTTTCCGAAGCTCCGCCTCCTCGCACCGTGACCGGCCCACACGGCCGGTGAAGAAATTACCGCGCGGCCGCTACTCGTCGCGCAGGCCGTCAGGTTGGCATCACGGCCGGCGCGGCACCGCTGTGAAGGGCGGCGCGCGACCGGGATTGTTCGCGGTCGACAGGCCACTAGCCGTGCGCGAGCGACAAGATGCGGGACACGATGTAGAGGATCAGGAGCACCAACGCGACCAAAACGACTGCGACCACTTCAATGTCCTGCGCCACGCGATCCAACCGCATCACGCCCTCCTCACGGGTTAGACCCTCCGCGCGCCGCAAAACGGTGCGGCGTCCCGGACTCGAGATCTCAGGGCTCACAGACCGTGCCAAACGCAAAGCCGCTTGCCCGCAGCCGCGGAATCAGCCGCGCCGCGGCGTCGACGGTCTGCCGCTGATCCTTGAACGGCGCCGATTCGTCGCCGTCGTGCATGACGACGATGTCGCCATCCGCGACGCGCGGACCGATCCGGTTGACGATCGAGTCGGCGGTGCGCTGCCGGAACCAGTTCCAGTCCCAGAGCATCCAGCCCCACCCGATCATGCGATGGTCGATCATCTTCAGGCCCGAGTACATCCACCAGCTGCGCCAGCCGGCGTGCGGCCGGAACGCGCGGCAGGGCCGCCGGCCGGATACGCGCTCGATGTGGTCGGCCGCCATCGTCAGCGTGCGCGCGAACGTCTCCGGCGTCATCAGCATGTTCTTCCGGGTATGCGAATGGAGCGCGACCGCATGGCCATCGGCAAACATCCGGCGCACGAGCGGCGCCGTGTGATCGGTGATATGCCGATCGATCAGGAAGAACGTCGCGCGGACGTTCTCGTGCGCCAGCACGTCGAGCAGGTCGGGGGTCGTCGACGGGTTCGGACCATCGTCGAACGTGAGATAGATCGTCGGCGGCTGACGCCGCGGCATGTGCCAGATCGCCCGGCGGCCGGCGATCGCGTCGAAGAGGAACGGCGCCGGCGCCGTGTGCGCCAGCACAAGAGCTCCGGCGCCGATGGCTATCAGGATCCACATCGATCGCCCAATCTAATTCAAGAAGCCCAGGCTTTCGACCGGGCGACAGCGGCCGACCACCGCTCGCGGAGCGAACGGGCCGTGCCGGGCGGCATGGCCGGCTCGAAGCGGTGCTCGGCGCGCCACTGTCCGGTAATGGCGTCGACCGAAGGCCAGTAGCCGACCGCCAGGCCGGCAAGATATGCCGCGCCCAAGGCGGTGGTTTCCGTGACCGCCGGCCGCACGACCGGTACCCCGAGCAGATCCGCCTGAACCTGCATCAACATGTTGTTCGTTGCGGCGCCGCCGTCGACGCGCAGCTCAGTCAGCGCGACTCCGGCATCGGCGGCCATGGCATCGAGCAGGTCCGCCACCTGAAACGCGATGCTTTCGAGCGCGGCACGGGCGATGTGTCCCGACGTCGTGCCGCGCGTGATGCCGACAATCGTTCCGCGCGCATAGGGATCCCAATGCGGCGCGCCGAGGCCGGCAAACGCCGGGACCAGGAACACCCCGCCGTTGTCGGCGACGCTTCCCGCGAGCGCCTCGATCTCCGACGCGTGCCGGATGAAGCCGAGACCGTCACGAATCCACTGGACCACTGCGCCGCCGATGAACACGCTCCCTTCGAGCGCGTATTCAGTGACGTCTCCAACCCGCCAGGCAACGGTCGTGACCAGCTGCTGGCGCGAGCGGGTCGGAGAGGTCCCGATGTTCTGCAGCAGAAAGCAGCCGGTGCCGTACGTGTTCTTCGACATGCCCGGCTGCAGGCACATCTGGCCGAACAACGCCGCCTGCTGGTCGCCGGCGATGCCGGCAATCGTCACCTGCTCGAGGCCGAGCGACCCGGCGGCCTGGCCGTACGGCTCGCTCGACGAGCGCACCTCGGGCAGCACGCTCGCGGGGATTTCGAACAGCCGCAGGAGCTCCTCGTCCCAGCGGAGGGTGTGAATGTTGAAGAGCATCGTGCGCGAGGCGTTGCTCATGTCGGTGACGTGGCAGCTGCCGTTGGTCAACTTCCACAGCAGCCACGAGTCCACCGTGCCGAAGGCCAGCCTGCCCCGGTCGGCGCGGGCGCGGGCGCCGGGCACGTTGTCGAGCAGCCAGCGGATCTTGCTGGCGGAGAAATAGGCGTCGACGAGCAGACCGGTTCGAGCCTGAATGATCTCGCCGGCGCCGTCGCGCTTCAACTGTTCGCAGTAGTCCGCCGTTCGCCGGTCCTGCCACACGATCGCGTTGTGGATCGGCTCCCCGGTGTCTCGATCCCAGAGGACCGTTGTCTCGCGCTGATTGGTGATGCCGATGGCGGCGATGTCGGCGGCGCGAAGCTGCGCCCGTCCGAGCGCCTCCGCGGCGACGCCGATCTGCGAGGCCCAGAGTTCGCCGGGATCGTGCTCGACCCAGCCGGCGCGCGGGAAGATCTGCGTGAACTCTTTCTGCGCCACTGAGCGAACGCCGCCGTCGCGATCGAACACAATCGCGCGTGAGCTCGTAGTGCCCTGATCGAGCGCGAGGATGTAGGACATGGGCAGGCACTATACAATGCGGCGGCCGTTTGGTCGTGGGCTCTTGGCTGACGGCTCTGGGCTCACGGCTCTTGGTCGCTGGCTCCAGACTGACGGAACACCCCTGTCGTTTCAGGATTGAACCTCGCGTCCTCCGCGTCCTCCGCGGTAGGCTCGCGTCAGGCTCGTGGCATCACAAAGAGGAGGCCTATGCCCGCCGCGCTGGTCCGGGAGATGCTCGCCGAATTTCTCGGAACGTTCGTCCTGATCGTCTTCGGCGTCGGCGTTGTCGCTCAGGTCGTGCTCAGCAAAGGTGCGGCCGGCAGCTATCTCTCCATCAACATCGCGTGGGGCCTGGCGGTCACGATGGGATGCTATGTGTGCGCCGGCGTGACCGGCGCGCACCTGAATCCGGCCGTCACGCTCGGTCTGGCCGTGCATCGAAAGTTCCCGTGGGCGAAGGTGGTGCCGTACGCCGCCGCGCAGTTCGCAGGCGCCTTTGCCGCGTCGGCCGTCGTGTATGCGACGTATCGCGAGGCGCTGGCGGCGTTCGATGGGGGCGTGCGGCACGTCGTCGGCCCGCAGGCGACGGCGGGTATCTGGGCCACGTATCCGCAGCCGTTCCTTAGCGTGTTTCCCGGCGGCTTTGTCGATCAGGTCGTCGGCACCGCCCTCCTGTTCGCCGTCATTCTCGGCGTGACGGATGGTCGAAACCAACCGGCGCCGAGCGGTCTGGTGCCGGTGATCGTCGGACTGCTGGTGGTCCTGATCGGCGCGACCTTCGGCTTCAACTCGGGATATGCGATCAATCCCGCTCGCGATTTCGGCCCGCGGCTGTTCACCGCGATCGCGGGATGGGGCAGTGAAGTCTTTCGCGCCGGACACTCCTGGTGGTGGGTGCCAATCGTGGCCCCCTGCGTCGGCGCCATCGCCGGCGGCTGGGCGTACGACCTGCTCGTCGGGAAGCGATTCCCGCCGGTGTAGTCGATCTCGTGTCCAGGTCGCTTGCGCCGGCCGGGGCACCTCGTTTGCAGCCCTGCAGATGTGCCGTATCTGATCCGTGGCGATCTTGCGAACACCGATCTCGACACCGGCCGGCCGAGCGCGCACGGCGAGTACGAGCTGGCCGACCGGACCTACTTCGAGCTGCTCGAGAGACTGGCCGATCGCCGGTTCGAGAACGTGCCCCCGGAGCTGCACGAGAACATTTCCGACGACTACGCGAAGGGCATTCCGGAGAAAATGAACCGGAAGCAGCGGAACCGCGCGGAAAAGGTTCAGCAGTGGCTCGGCGCGATCGCGGCCCGCTATTGACAGCGAGCGGCGGTTCCCAGTCGCACCGCGGCGAGCCAAGCTTGACATCGCCGTCAAACAAGCACGCCGTGCTGCATCCGCAGCCTCCGCGTCGCGTACTCGCGCGCGAACTCCTCGTCATGCGTCGCCAGGACCAGCGTGCGCCCCTGATCGATCAGTCTCTGGAGCAGCTGCCCCAGCTCGGTGCGCCGCGCCGGATCGAGCGACGCCGTCGGCTCGTCCATCAGCAGCAGCGGCGGATCAACGGCGAGCGCGCGGGCAATGGCGACGCGCTGCGCCTCGCCGCCGGACAGCTGGCGCGGAAGCGCGTCGGCGCGGTGTTCGACCCCGAAGGTCCGGAGCAGCTCGCGGGCGCGCTGCCGCGCGGCGTCGGTCTTCACGCCGTACGCGTGCACCGGCGCCAGGCAGATGTTCTGCAGCGCGGAGAGGTGCTCGAACAGGCAATGGAACTGAAAGACCATTCCGACGTTCCGCCGCAGCTCGCGAAGCGTGTCCCGGTGCGGCGGGCCGCTTGCCAGCGTCACGCCATCGACGATGATTCGGCCGCTGTGAAACGGCTCCAGTCCCGCCACGGCGCGCAGGATCGTCGTCTTGCCGGAGCCGGATGGCCCCATGATGGCGACCAGCTCACCCCGCTCGACGGTGCAGGTCACGCGTTCGAGAATCGTGCGCGCGCCCCGGCGGAGCTGCAGGTCGTCGATCTGCAGCACGCCGCTCGCTGTGCTCGCCGGTGCGCTCATGCCGGCGCGGTCTTCCAGCGACGCTCCAGCCGGCGGGCCAGCGCCGCCAGCGGCAGCGACATGGCCAGGTACAGGGCCGCACAGAGGGTGCCCGGAATGACCCAGCTTCCGATGTTCGTCGCAAAGATCTGTGTCTGCTTCGTCAGCTCGAGCACGGTCAGCACCGAGACCAGCGAGGAATCCTTGAGGAGCGCGACGAAGTCATTGGTCATCGGCGCCAGCGCGAGGCGGAACGCCTGCGGCGCGCGGACAAGGGTCAACACCTGACGCTCGCTCAACCCCAGCGTGCGGGCCGCTTCGAGCTGTCCGGTCGAGACCGCTTCAAGCGCCGAGCGGTAGATCTCGCTCTCGTACGCCGCGTAGTTCAACGCCAGCCCCAGCAGCGCCGCGGCGAACGCCGGCAGCCGTATCGCCGCGGCCAGGCCGTAGTACAGCACGAACAGCTGCAGCAGGATGGGCGTGCCACGCATCAATTCGACGTATCCCAGCAGGGTTCCGCGGATCAAACGGGTTCCGTAGACGCGTCCGGTCGCGATCACGACGCCGATGGCCACGGCCAGGCCCATCGACAGGCACGACAACACCACCGTGATGACCGACGCGCGCAGGAGAGAAGGGAGATATCGCTTCGCGGCCTGCCAGCCGCTGAGCGTCGCAATACTGGCGGTTGAATCAAGTCCGGTGACCGGCTCCACGGGCTGGCCGGCGAGCAGTCTGTCGTAGAGCTTCGGTTGATCGTCGTTCCAGACACTCCACTTGCGCAGAATGCGCTCGAGCGTGCCGTCGCGCATCGCGCCGCGAAGGATCTCGTTCATCGCGTCGCGCAGCGGCGCATTCCGCGCCGCGAGGACACCGACATAATGGCCGATCGCGATCGTCTGCGGCTGGATCCTGAATCCGGCAATGGACCGCTGTCTGCGCTCGGCCAGCACGTGATCGAGGAGCACTGCGTCGATCCGTCCGATGACGAGATCTGAATACGGGTGCAGATCGTCGTCGTACGAGACCGCGCGCAGTCCGTGCTGCCGCTCGGCGTTGAGCAGGATCTCGTAGGCGATCGTGCCGGCCAGTGTGCCGACGCTGCGTCCGCGCAGATCGGCGAGCGTGCGGATGCGGTCGGCATCGGCCGAGCGGACGCTCAGCACTTCACGGAATTCATAATACGGCAGGGTCACGGCCAGGGTGACGCGCCGCGTAGCCGTATCTTCGATGCCGCTGAGGCCGATGTCGGCGTCGCCGCGATCGATCGACTGGTCGATTGAGTAGAACGTGACGTTCAGAAACTCCGGCGTCCGCCCGAGTCCGCGCGCAAGGAGATCCGCGATTTCGACGTCGAACCCGACGAGCGTATCGGGATGCGACGGATCGGCTTCGACGAACGGCGCGCCGCCTTCGGGATCGCCGGCCCAGCGCAGAACGGCCGGCGGCTCGCCGCCGATGTCGAACGCAGACGAGACGTCGGCTGCCGCCGGAGACACACTGGCGGCTGTCACACTCAACGCGACAAAGAAACCGAGAAGCCGTCTGCCCACTTTCATAGCCGTGCTTGCACGGCCTCAATGTGTACGAATGTATCAAGTTGCCGTGCAAGCACGGCTTAGGCGCGCGCAGCGCGCCTGCGAGCGAGCGGAGCGGGGCGGAGGGGCCCCGCGAGCGAACGAGCCGGGGTGTGGGGCAGAGCCCCACGTGAGCACGTTAGATTGTAGCGGGAGGATTTGCATGATCGGAATCGGAGCTGGTGCGATCAACAGGACGATTGTCGCAGGCGCGGCGGCGCTCGGCGCGCTTGTCCCCGCCCTCGCCCAGCAGAACCCCAATTCCCGCGCGAACTTCGTCAAGCTCACGGCACCGGCGATCGCGTTGACGCATGCCCGCGTGATCGACGGAACGGCTGCGCCGGCACGTGATGATCAGACCCTGATTCTTCGTGACGGTCTGATTGCGGCGGCCGGCGATGCCCGGTCCGTGCAGGTTCCCGAGGGCGCAACGACCGTCGATCTGACCGGCCGTACCGTCCTTCCCGGCCTGGTGATGATGCACGAGCACCTGTATTACACGACCGGCCCCGGTGTGTACGGGCAGCTGGGCGCCAGTTTTTCGCGCCTGTACCTCGCCGGTGGCGTGACAACGATGCGAACCGGGGGGAACGTCAACGGGATCATGGATATCAATCTCTCGCGCCGGATCGCGTCAGGGGAACTGCCCGGACCTGACATCGATGCGACCGCGCCATACGTGAATGGTCCGAGCGCTTTCCTGCAGATGCACGCGCTCACCACGCCCGAGGAAGCCAGGCGGCACGTGGCCTACTGGGCCGATCAAGGCGCGACGTCGGTCAAGGCGTACATGCAGATTTCGCGCGCGGCGCTGCGAGCGGCCATCGACGAAGCTCACAGACGGCGCTTGAAAGTCACCGGCCATCTCTGCTCCGTCACCTACAGCGAGGCCGTGGACGCGGGGATCGACGATCTCGAGCACGGCTTCGTGGCCGCAACCGATTTCGTCGCCGACAAGCAGCCGGACGTCTGCCCCGGACAGGGTCGCGGGCAGCAGACCATTGCGTCGCTCGATCCCGACAGCCAGCCATTCAAGGCGCTCGTCGCGAAGCTCGTGGCGAGGCACGTGGCGCTCACGTCGACGTTGACTGTGTTCGAGACGCTCACGCCGAAACGGCCGCTGCCGCCCGGCCTCGACGTACTGGCGCCGCAATTGAGCGAGGCATTCCGGCGCGCGTACGATCGCGCGCAACAGAACGAGCAATCGGTGTACGCCGCGTTGTTTCCGAAAGCGATGGCGCTCGAACGCGCGTTCGCCAGAGCGGGCGGCCTGCTCCTGGCCGGCACCGATCCCACTGGAGCCGGCGGCGTCGTCCCCGGCTTCGCCAACCAGCACCAGATCGAGTTGCTGGTCGAGGCCGGGTTTGCCCCGGTCGAGGCGATTTCCATCGCCACGTTGAATGGTGCGCGATACCTGGGCCGCGACGCCCGCATCGGCTCGATCGCGCCTGGTAAACAGGCCGATCTTGTCGTCGTCACCGGCGATCCGTCGAGATCGATCAGCGACATCCGCAGAGTCGAGACGGTGTTCAAGCGAGGTGTCGGCTACGATCCCGCCCGGCTCATCGATTCGGTCAAAGGGCAGGTGGGAATCTGGTAGGCCGGGCAGGCTGGTGGACCCGGTAGGCCGGGGAGGCCGGGTGGGGCTGGTAGGTCAGGTGCGCCGCGTTGGTTGAAAAGCGCTCCAACCCACCAGCGCTACCCGACCTACCCGACTACTCGACCTATCTGTCCCCGGCCGTCGAGGTGCGTGCCTGCGGATGCAGCGTCAGCTTCTGCACTCGCCAGTTCAATAACTCGGCGACGTAGAGCTCGTTTTCTGACGGGCAGGCGATTTCGTGGATCCAGCCGAACTGCTTCGCCTGGTGCCCCGACTTCCCGAGGACCCCGAGGACTTTCCCGTCCAGCGACAGCTTGTACACGCGGCCGGGGAACGCGTCAGACGAGTAGAGATATTGCGGGCCAGGACCGGGCGTGATACAGATCGCCCACGGTGCGCCCGCCTGCGTGGCGGCCTGCTCGGGCGTCGGCTGCGCGCCCATCCACGGCTTCGCGTCGGGCGGGATCGGCACGTCGATCTTGATCTCGCGGACGAACTGGTTGGTCTTCGGGTCGATCACCTGAATCCGCCGGTTGCCCCGGTCGCCGACGTACACGAATCCCTTGGCATCAGCGGCGATCGTGTGCGGCGTGTTCAACTCGCCGAGCTTCGTCCGTCCCGGTTCGCCGATCGACGCGACCCAGTCCCCCTCTTTCGTGAACTTCGCGACACGGGAGTTGATGTAGCCGTCGCTGATGTAGATGTTCCCCTCGGCGTCCCAGGTCACGTCGGTGGGCTGGCGGAACTGGCCGTTCACGGGCGGACGGGGCGGGTTCACCCGTTCCCACGGCTCGGCGTTGTCCGATGCTTCCTTCTTCCGCCCGAACACCATCGTGACGTGTCCTTCCGGGTTGAAGCGGACGATCATGTCGGAGCCTTTGTCGACCGCCCACAGGTTGTCGTCCTTGTCGAAACGCACGGTATGCGCGTACGACCAGGCATAGAGGCCCTTCCCAATCTCGCGCAGGTATTTGCCTGTCTTGTCGAACAGGAGCACCTGTGACGCCGTCGCGCCGTAGGCGGGACCGTTTGCGCTGTTGGAGCGCGAGAAGACGGCGATCTCGCCCTTGGAGTTGACGGCAACGCCGGACGCTTCGCCGAAGTTCATGTCGGGGGGAAGCTTGAGGAAGTTGATGTTGGCGTCGAACGGGATTTCAGGGACCGTCTGCTGGGCGAACGCCGGGCCCGCAAGCAGCATGAACGTGAAGAAGAATGTGCGTTTCACAGAACCTCCCTATCGTCCACTCGCGCGTAACGTGACCTTCTGCACTCGCCAGTTCCCGAGCTCGCCGATCAACAGGTCGCTCTCGTTGCGACAATCGATCGCATTGACAATACTGAATTCCTTTGCCAGCTTCCCGGCGCGTCCGAATTTGCCGACGATGCGGCCGTCGAGCTCGAGTTTGTAGATTTCGCCGTTGTCGAGCGTCTCGGTCTCGTTGGAGTTCGAGCTGAAGAGGTACTGGTGCGCACCCGGTGAAATGCAGATCGCGCGAGGCATGCCGATGTTGGCCATCTGCGTCTTCGGATTGCCGTCGCGATCGAACACCTGAATGCGCTGGTTGCCAGCATCGGCGACATACACGTTGTCCTGCGCGTCGAGCGCGATGCCGCTCAGAGCGTTGAACTGGCCGGCCTCGGTGCCGCGATAGCCCCACGACTTGATGAAGTGGCCGTCTTTGTCGAACTTGGCCACGCGCGCGTTGCCCACACCATTGCCGGCGCCATCCGCCACGTAGATGTTGCCGGCGCGATCCCATGCGACGCCCGCGGTCCGCGTAAAGCTGTCGCCGGGAATGCCCGATCCGGGAGGCCCTGCCGGACCACGGCCGCCGCCCTGTCCCGCTCGTCCTGCATCGGGTCCACCGCCGCCGCGCCCGCTCTCAGACGGAGGACCGCCGCGTGCCGCGTCGGGCCCGCCGCTCCGGGCGGCCTCACCGCCCGCTCCGCGTGCCCCGCCGCCGGGAAGGGCACCGGGACGCACCGCGATGGCCTCGGGCTTGCGACTCAGCACCAGCAGAATGCGGCCTTCGGGATCGAACTTGATGACGTTGGACGAGCCCTGATCGACGACCCAGATGTTGTCCTGCGGATCGACGCGAACCGCCTGGGCGACGTTCAGGCCGTACACGCCGACGCCGATTTCCTTGACGAACTTGCCGGCCGCGTCGAATTGAAACAGCCGCGACCCTGACTTGTAGAAGGTCCGCGATCCGCCGAGGCTGGCGTGTGACGCGCCGGTCCGCGTATACACGAAGATGTTCCCCTTCGAGTTGGTCGCGACGCCCGCCACTTCGCCGAAGTGGATGTTGTCCGGCGGCTTGAGCAGGTCGAGGTTTGCCTCGAACGGCAGGTCCGCCACCGAGCTCTGGCCGCCCACGATCGCCACGGCCATCAGCGACATGGACACGACAAACGAGATCCGCGGCCGCGAAGAGTGGGTGCTCATGATTGCGTCCCGATGGATTACCTGCCGCTGGCGCTCGACGTCTGCGGCCGGAGGATGACCTTTTGAACGCGCCAGGCCGTGATTTCCGATACGAACAGCTCGTTCGGATTGCGGCAGTCGATCTCATGGACCGTGCTGAACTCCTTCAGCGCCTTCCCGGCCCGGCCGAATCTGCCGACGATCGTCCCGTCGAGCTCCATCTTGTAGATCTCGCCCGTCTGCGCGGCGAGGCGTGAATCGCCGTTGTCGGGCACCGAGTTCGAGACGAACAGATACTGGTGCGGACCCGGAGAGATGCAGACGGCCCAGGGATTGCCCACCTGGTCGTAGATCGCCTTGAAGTTCAGATCGTCGTCCCACACCTGGACCCGGGCGTTGCTGCGATCGCCGATGTACACGTTGCCGTGTGCGTCAAGGGCGAGCGTGTGCGGCAGGTTCAGCTGTCCCGACTGATTTCCGCGCACGCCAGCCGACTTGAGAAAGCGGCCGTTCTTGTCGTACTTCACGACCCGCGACTCGCCGTAGCCGTCCGCGACGAAGATATTGCCGGCGGCGTCCCACCCCACGTCGGTCGGCCGGTTGAACACGTACGGCTTGTTGGCGCCGGTGTAGGCGCCCTGGCCGGGCATGGCGGTCAGTTCATCGACAGGCTCCGGCCGGCGTCCCAGCACCATCACGACGCGCCCCTGCGGGTTGAACTTGATCACCATGTTCGAGCCTTCGTCGACGGCCCAGACGTTGTCGTCCTTGTCGACGCGCACGGCATGGGCGAATACGAACCCGTAGAGACCCTGCCCGAGCTCGCGGACGAACGTGCCTTTGTCGTCGAACTCGAACAGCCGCGTCTCGCCGCTGCGCGTGTACACGAACACATGGCCTCTGGAATTCGTCGCGACGCCGATGCCCTCGCCGAAATAGATGTTCGGAGGCAACTTGAAGAAGTTCGGCACCGAATCGTACGGAATCTCAGGAACGTTCCCGGCCTTGGCCTTGCTTTGTGCGATCGGGCGGGCGGTCCAGGTCGCGGCCGCCGCAATGCACACAACGGCGACACGGACAGCGCGGCAGCGGGTCATGGGGCCTCCGATGCCGGAGAATCTATACCGGATTCAGCCGCAAGTCGATTACCTGCTGAGCCGCCCGGAATGATCGAGCATCCGCCCGTCATTTCCGCGGCGTCCGTGCGTCTGGCTATCAGCTTGCACGCAATAGTCCGGGTTGTCAGCGTCAATTACCCGTCATCAAGCGTCAATTACCCGTCATCACAGGAGGGAGACCCATGGAGCTACGGGGCCGTTACAAGTACGCGATTGAGACCGCCAAAGGCTTCGGCATGCAGGGCTCAGCCGAGGAACGCGACGGAAAGCTGCATTTCAAAGGGACGGTTCAAACTCAGGACCAGGCCAACAAGATCTGGGACGCCATCAAGACCATCCCCACCTGGCAACAGGACATCGTCGCCGACATCAAGGCCGTCGGCGGAGGCGCGGCGGCGCCTGCCGTGGCGACCTACACGGTCAAGTCCGGCGACACGCTGAGCAAGATTGCCCGGGAACAGCTTGGCGACGTGAATGCCTACATGGAAATTTTCAATGCCAATCGTGATCAGCTGTCGGATCCCGACAAGATCAAGGTTGGGCAGGTGCTCAAGATTCCACAGACCGCTCGCAAATAGAGGCTTGGCCCAGCTGATTTAAAGCGTCATCGACGGTAACGACGATCAACGCCGAAACCGCAGAACTTGCGGGGCAGTGTCAGGCTGCGTCTACGTGTTCCGCGGGCTCTGCGTTGATCGTTCGTCTACTTGACTTCCGGCTGTCGACGTGTTCGCCCCCGCACAAAAAGTTCGTCCGAAACAAGTGGCTACAGTCGGCCCTGCGCCGCGAAAAAACTTTGCGGCACAGCGCGGCCGCCGGCGGTGCCGTCTACGATGAGGCATCATGCGCATCGACTCACAGGCGCTGAAAGACCTGCTGCGCTTCCCCGATCCCATCGCGGCCGGCCGGCCGCCATTCCGCACAGCCGCGTGAACGCCGATGCCTTCGCTCAAACAAGTCGGTTCGGTCTTCGGCGGCGCCGGCGTTCGCGTCCTCAACGCATGGTTCTACGGCACGCCATTGGACGTGTACGGCGCTGATGGTCGTGCTCGCTTACCTCATCACCGCGATCCGAGCGCGCCGTCAGCGTCCAGGCGGATCGGTGGGCGCACGGCCGCGCCGTCCTGCGCGGCCGCGTCGGAGCTCTCCGGAGACATGACTGGCCGCTGACGTGAAGGCGCTGCAGGCGGGGCTCGCAGAAGATCTCGCTCTGACCGGTGCGGTCCAGTTTCGGATTTCGAGGTCTGGAGCGGAAGCCGGGAGCGTCACGGGGGATTGCCGGGGATTTTTGGTATTGCCGTGTCCGGAATTCCGAAGGCGTCGAGCGGGTTTCGGCCATTCTTCGTCTGGCGTAGTGTTACGCTGTCCTGCGCCGTTCGTTAGCACATTGATCTGATGGGGAGACGCGAAACCGCGGAACGGCAAGGCCGCCTCGAGCTCGAATTGATGGAGGAGCGCGCGGCGGCGCTGCGCCGAATCAGCCACACCCTCGAATCGCTCATCGAGCAACTGCAGGTGATGCGCGCGCAGATCGGCGACGTGCACTGGTCCAACCGATCGCCGCAGGTGGTGGAATATCGCGAGTTGCGTCGACGTGCCGTGCGCTACCGATGGTACCTCGAAGTGCAGCGTGAGGCGCTCGGCCTCCATCCCTCGTATCGCCTCGACGAGTTCTACGAGATTCCGAAACCGATTTAACGCTCTCGGATTACTTTCCGTCCGCGATGACCATGAAGTACCAGGCACCGCAGACGAGGAGGAGCGGCGACCCGGTCCATCAGGCCGAACGAGTTGTCAGCCAATCGCGCAGGCCGCCCTGTCTGTTGGGCAACTCACTCGCTTCATGATCCGCGACGGATCCACTCCTTCAGGACGGACAGGATCATCAGCGCGAGGCCAGGACGGACGGAGTTCGAGCGTGCTCGGAGCGCCACGAAGTACATCAAGTAACGGGACTGTCAGACCCAGGTGCTCAAGAGGCAGAATGGACGGATGAACATGCGATGGACGGACCGAGTGGAAATCATCCAGACGTTCGGCTTTCCGGCGCTCGCGCTGACCGTGTACGTATCCACGGTCCTCGCTCGCAGGCCGTGGTTGTTAGCCGTCGCGGCGGGTACCGCGTGTGCCGGTACGGGGGCAGCGGTTTGGTGGTGGCGTCGTCAGCGCAGAGCATGACTTGACACCACACGGCATGCTGACGCATCCACCACGGTGACGAGATGCCGGTGCGTGTGCGGCCGGACGTGGGCGGCGCTTTCGCCAAACATGGCCGAGACTCGGATTGTGGTGGTGCCCGGGTATCGCACAGCGTCCCTCGGCGACATCGACACCTTCGAAACCGTATTGGGCACCACCGCGATGCGCGTCGCTGCGTGGCCGAACGGTGCCGCCGGGCGCGTTACAGTGAGAACTTTGCGCCTTCCCGCCCGGGGCTCTACGCCACGCTGCCTCTTCCTCCTCCCGACGCGGTCGCGGCGCCGCCGCGTCCTGCAGCATCCCTCGTCGATCCGCCAAGTTGCACGGCATTCACCACCTCCGGACACATTCGCAGACGCCGTGAGAGCACGGCTTAGAAGGGCACCTATTCCGCGTCCGCACACGACGATGGCATCGTGGAACTGGTCAACGCCGGCACCATGGTCGACGGGGTCGAGCGTGCGGCGCAAGTGATGGCGCAGGGCTTTTCGGGAGGCGCTTCGTACGCGGTGCTGCACCCGTTTCACGCCGACCGTCAGCCGGTCGCCGTGCCCCGGACTCTCGCGAAGGTGAATGGGATCATTCCGAACGAACTCGATCCCAATGAGGTGTTGGATGCCCACAGCGATCTGACGACGTGCCGCACGCTTCTGTTGCTACGTCGGGATATGCACTACGACATGCTGAGTGAACGATCCCACGCAGAGAAATTCAGGCACGTTGCAGCGCGACACAATGTCGGACTGTGGGCTACCCGAAACGAACCTGCGCGGCGGTGATCAGAAAGCGGCAGCTAGGGAGATCACCCGTGCCCGGCGCGTGGTTGAGGGTTGCGTGAACCGGTAAGGGTTCGACATCGCACAAGTCACCTCGTACCTGTACACCGACAGCGTTAAAGTGTACTCCCGTCGCGACGAGCGTACCCGACACAAGTCCTGTCTGCGGTGGTATCTACCTTGCCTTCGGCTCGACGGCGTTCGTCCTCGACGTGTAAGATCGTGCAGGGTAATCATCGATGAAACGAGCACCTGATCACACGCTCGAACCAGATAAATCAACTCACCCGGCCGCTGCAAAACGCGAAAGAGTATCGGGCGTATGAAGACAATTGCTCGGCTTGTGCCCAGGACCGGACCTGCATCCGGATAATTCGGCTGACGGGGATACTCTTTTCGCTTCGTTAGGCATAGGCGGCAACGACATACTCACTCTGAACGAGGCCGCTGACGTACTGGCGTGTCGCGACGTGCTTGAGAGCGATATCGACTGGCACATCGCCAAACAGCGGGATACCGGCGCCGATCAACACTGGAACGCGAGTGATAATGAGCCGATGAATGAGCCCAGCTCGAAGGAATTGCTGAATGGTGATCCCGCCATCTACGTAAATGTGCCCAATCCCGCGGGAGGCAAGCCGCGACACGATTTCCGCTGGTGCCCCTGACATATGCTCCACCACAGCCTCGGGAGGCGCAGGAGCCAGCGGGTGAGTGCTTAGCACGACAACCGGCTTCTCGCCATATGGCCATCTATCGAAGTTCAGGACCGTCTCGTAAGTCTTGCGGCCTATGACCAACGCATCCACCGTGGCCATGAACTCCTCGTACCCGTGCGGTTCGCCGCCGCCCGGCGGCAGGAAGTCTAGATCCCCGTTGGCGCGGGCGATGAAGCCGTCAACGCTAGTTCCAATAAAAACGGATGCTTTCACAGCAGTGTCCTGTTGCCGCCTAACGCGCCAAATGAGCCGCGCGCCTCAGCGACACGATCGCACACGACATTCGGCGCGTCGGCTCCATTCGGATGTTTAGGCAGCGTGCCACAGCCGCTCGACTCCGCGAAACTTCGAGCCGTCGAACGCCAATTGATAGATGTCCGGGAACGAAAGCTCACGCCAGAACTCGTACCCGAACCTTGAGTCCAGCGCGTGCAGGACAAGCGCGAGGAGATTCCCGTGCGTCCCGAGCACCACCTCCGACCCTGTGTGACGTGCCACGACGTTGCGCACCACGGCAAGTCCGCGGGCCTGAGCCAGAACGTTCGACTCTCCGCCACTAGGCGCCTCGTTGGGGACACTCCAGGCTTGCCGAACCAACGCCTCGAACTCGTCACGCGGCACCACCGGAAGCTCGCGCTCTCGAAGATCGGGGACCGGCTCAGGACGAAGACCGAGGCGCCGTGCCAACGGTTCCACTGTCTCGACGGCCCGTCTGGAGGGGCTGGTGTAGACCGCCACGATCGGTCGGCATGCCAAGCGATCGGCCACCAGGGCGGCGGCGTTGAGACCACCGCTCGACAACGGACGACCTTCGTCATGACACCAATCCGCGTGGGCGTGACGAATCAAATAGATCGTTGTTTCAGCGACCATCGCCCGTCAACTAGCGGCATCATCCTCGTTTCACATGGGTTCGATAACGGAGAACGTACGCCTCAGAATGACGAAGGCAGGATCGAGGAGTTCCCCTGATCGAATCGGAGCGGTGGACGATCTGCCGTGGGCAGTACCATTGGCAGGTGTTGGCAGGTGGGAGATCCCCTACTTCAACGAGCCCAGACAGCGACGGGACACTGGCGGGGCAGGGTTCGTCACCAGCCGTACACGAATCCCTGATCATCACGCAGACACCCTGAAAATCCGCGAAACGGCACGAAGCAGCGACGGTACGACCGTTGCTCGGCAAGATCAGCGATGTGTAATCA
This sequence comes from Acidobacteriota bacterium, assembly GCA_046726355.1. Classification (GTDB taxonomy): domain Bacteria; phylum Acidobacteriota; class Vicinamibacteria; order Vicinamibacterales; family CAVVIG01; genus QHWF01. The sequence continues at coordinate 18,906 of JBKPAI010000101.1, forward strand.
CCGCACCTACGCGGTGATGGCCACGTACCGCGGCAAGGCGTGCCGCGGGGCAAAGGCCGACGATGACGACGAGCACCGATACGCGACCCGCAGCGCCCAGTACGATCCGTCCGACGAGTCACAGACCCTCGCCCTGGTTGACCGTCTTCGTAAGCAGCCAATTATGCGCGCTGTGGCCGGAAAACGATCTACAACAGCGTGGCGTCTGGAAAGCTCCGTGCGGCGCGATTGGGCGGACGCCGAGAGCTGCGAATCCCACCTGAGTGGATCGACGTCTGGCTGCTCGACACCGGTACGAGTACATCGCTCCGACGGGGAATCGGTACAGGATTCGGAGAGTGTTGAATTGAAACGTGGTGCGGAAGCGGGGATTTGAACCCCGACCCGGTTGCCCGGACTAGCTCCTGAGGCTAGCGCGTCTGCCGTTCCGCCACTTCCGCAAGTGGAGGGAGAGGTCTTCGGACCGAACTTTCAGTATAGCCGAACTGCTCGAACGCGGTCGACCTCTGCCAACCCTCAGGCGCGCCGTGCACTTGAGCGTCAGCTGCCTTTACTCGCATCGCAGTGCACATCGCTGTCGCGAAACACCCGGCCGCTCTTGAGGCGCAGGCCGAGTGCCTCGGCGTACCCCGGCGTGACGACGTACAGCACGGCCCTGGCCGTCGCCCGCGCCGCGCCCGGCGGGGTCCAGGGAGCGGGGAAGGCCGCAAGCTGCGTGGCGCGGTCGAGCGGCATCGAGCTCGCGGCGCCAGCGGCAACGATGCCGGGCAGCGCGCGGGCTCTCTCGAGCAACGAAGCGACCATCGTTCGCATCGCGTCGCCTGTATCACGGCCGTCGCCGCCGGGGACGAAGATTTCGGTCACCAGGACATTCTGCGGCGTGTACCCGGCGTCGACGTGGGTCAGACGGACGAAGCTGCGCGCGAGCAGGGTGGCGCCGATGAGAAGGAGCACCGCGAACGCGGATTCGAGGACGAGCAGGCCGTCGCGCAGCCGGCGGGCGCGAACACCGCGAAAGCCTGCAGTAGCGCCGTCGCCACCCCGCAGCGACTCCACGAGGTTGAATCCTGACCCTCGCATCGCCGGTGCGAGGCCGGAGCAGAGGGCGGTGAAAAACGTGGCCGCGGCAGTGAAGACGATGACCGTTCCATCGACGGCCACCTCGTCGAGCCGTGGAAAATCGCGCGAAGCGAGGACCGGCGCGAACCTGACGAGGAACCAGGCCAGCGCGAGACCGAGCGCCCCGCCGATTGCCGACAGCACCAGGCTTTCGGTCAGCAACTGGCGGGTCAAGCGACCGCGGCTCGCGCCAATCGCGGCGCGAACGGCCAGCTCGCGCTGCCGCCCGAGGCCGCGTGACACGCACAGGTTGGCGACGTTGGCGCACGCGATCAGGAGCACGCACGTCACGCCCGCGGCGAGCACGACCAGCGCCGCGCGGACGCGCGACGTCATTTCTTCCACCAGGCTGCGCACGTGCACGACCGGGGGGCCGCCCACGCCGAACAACACGTTCGCTGCCAGCGGCCGGATCGTCGAGCGCGCCGCCGCCGTACCCTCGGCTTCCGCCTGCGCCGGCGTGGTGCTCGGCAGCAATCGCGCCAGTGCCCAGATAACATTCATGCGTCCACGCTCGCCGGCAACGGCGTCGGGAGAGGGCTGTTGCACTTCCATCGGCGTCCACAGGAGCGCGTTGCGATCGGGAAAACGGAATTCCGGCCGGGCGACGCCGACGACGGTGCGAGGCACGCCGTCGACGAGGAGCGTGCGCCCGACCACTGCAGGATCGGCGTGGAACCGTTCGCGCCAGCCGCGATCACTGAGGACGAGCACACCATCGGCGCCCTTGCGGCTTTCCTCCGGCGTGAAGAACCGGCCGAGCGCCGGCGTCGCGCCGACGAGCGTGAACAACGATGGAGTGAGCGGAGCGCCGACGAGGCGCGCCGGGCCATCCGGCAGCGACACGGTGTACTCTCCATAGCCGTAGGCGGCCAGCTGTTCGACGGTTTTCGCCGCCTGACTCCAGGCGTGGAAGGTCAGGTTGCTCAGCATCGCCTGGCGCAACGGAGATACCGCGCCGGGATGTTCTTCGGAGAGGCGCACCAGACGAGCGGCGTCACGAAACGGCAGCGGCCTGAGCAGCACGCCGTCGATGACCGAAAACACCGCAGTGGTTGCGCCGATCCCGAGCGCGAGCGTGAGCGCAGCAGCGGCGGCAAAGCCCTTGTTGCGGCGCAACATCGTGAGCGCGTAGCGGATGTCCTGCAGCAGTCGCTCCATGGGGAAGGACTATACTGAAACCGGATCTGGTCATCGAGTGATCCGGCTCGTGGCTCCGGGCTTATGGCTCTGGGCTCTCGGCTTTTGGCTCTCGCCTTTTCGCGAAACCCGCGCCTGAGCCAGAGTCCAGAGCCCCAAGCCAAGGGCCAATCACTCGCCAATGCGAGGTTCTATGGCTCGTCGAGGATTGACGGTCCTGTTCACGCTGCTCGGCATCGCGATGTTCGTCTCGATCGGCGGCTTCGTTCTCTTGTACGTGCTGTTCGGGCGCGAGCCGGCCGTGCCGTCGCGGTCCACGCTGGTCCTGCGGGTCGGCGGCGACCTGAGCGAGATGGAGCCGTCCGACGTCGTCGGCTACCTGCGCGGCGCGAAGACGCCGACCGTGCGGACGGTGGTCGACAGCCTGCGCAAGGCGAAGGTCGATTCACGGATCCGCGCCGTGATGCTGAAACCCACCGGGTTCTCCTCGCCGTTCTGGGGCAAGGTCCAGGAGGTTCGCGACGCGGTAGCCGACTTCAGAAAGTCGGGCAAGCCGATCTACGCCTATCTGGAATACGGCGGCGATCGCGAGTACTACCTGTCGACGGCGGCCGACAAGATATTCCTGATGCCCTCGAGCCCGCTGGATCTCGTCGGCGTGGCCACCTATGAGCTCTTTCTGCGCGGCACGCTCGACAAAATCGGCGCGACGCCCGATCTGCATCACATCGGCAGCTACAAGACCGCGGTCAACACGTTCACGCAGAAGGGATTCACCGCGGCGCACCGCGAGATGGACGAGTCGCTGAACCGTGATCTCTACGAGCAGATCGTGCGCGGCATTGCGGACGGCCGCAAGAAGAGCGAAGCGGAGATCCGCGCGCTGATCGACGACGGCCCGCTCCTGCCGGAAGATGCGCTCCGCGCCGGGCTGGTCGACGACGTCGCGTACGAGGATCAGGTCGACGAAAAGCTGCGCTCGGGCGATCGTGTGACGCGCCTGGACAGCGACGACTACGCGCGCGTCAGCCTGACGTCACTCGGCCTGAACAAAGGACCGCGCATCGCCGTGATCTATGCGGCCGGTGCAATCGCCGGCGGAAAGAGCGGGTACGACCCGGTCAACGGCCTGGTGATCGGCTCGGACACGTTGATCGAATACATCCGGCGGGTGCGCCGCGACAATTCGGTCCGGGCCATCGTCCTGCGCGTCGACAGCCCTGGCGGGTCGGCGGCGGCTTCCGATGCGGTCTGGCGCGAGCTGATCATCACCCGCCAGGAAAAACAGGATCGGCCGCTTGTCGCCTCGATGTCCGACCTCGCCGCGTCAGGCGGGTACTACATCGCGATGCCGGCGCAGGTGATTGTCGCCCAGCCTTCGACGCTGACCGGCTCGATCGGTATTTTCGGCGGCAAGTTCGTGACCGGCGGCGTGTACGAGAAGCTCGGCGCACGGATCGAGTCGACCAGCGTCGGGAAGCACGCCGAGATCAATTCGCCGGTCCGCCCGTACAGTCCGGAGGAGGTGAAAAAGCTGCAGGAGCAGCTGCAGTCGTTCTACGACCAGTTCGTGGAGAAAGTGGCCGACTCACGCCACACGACGCCCGAGAAGGTCGACGCGCTCGCGCAGGGCCGCGTCTGGACCGGACGGCAGGCCAAGCAGAACCGGCTGGTCGACGAGCTCGGCGGCCTCGATTACGCCGTGCAGATCGCGAAGCAGCGTGCCAAGATTCCGGCCGACAGCGATGTGGAGCTGGTGGTGTATCCGCCGCGGAAGAGCCTGTACGAGCTCGTCACCGACGAATTGAGCGGATCGGCCGAATCGCGCGCCCTGAGCGCGTGGCTGAACACGAACCTGTCAAGGGGCGAGCTGGATGTGGTGCGGGCCATGCGCGGCCCGCTGGGACTGTTCCGCCGCGGCGAGCCGCTGGCGCTGATGCCGGTGACGTACTTGCGGTGAACCACGGAGGACACGGAGCCAGGAAGCCGCGGAGCGGGGTCTCAGTGGTGCACGGTTGTCCGAACGGGACCACGAGCACGGGCGCGCGCAAAAATCCTCTTCCCTCACGGGAGAGAACCTCCGCGTCCCCCGCGTCCTCCGTGGTGAGGTGAGGCCCGCTACCCGATCGCCCGCTGCAGCGTCTCCCTGTAGTACTCGATCTTCATTCGCTGCTTCGCCTTGACCATATACGCACCGAAGAACCGGTTGCGCCGATCGGTCAGCAGCTCTTCCCGGAAACGGTCTTTCGCCGTCTTCCATTCTTCCGGCGTGCTTTCCTTCTTTTCCAGCACTTTGATCACCGCCGTCCCGTTGTCGGTGGCGATCGGGTCGCTCACGGCGCCCACCGGCAGCTGGAATGCCGCGTTGTCGACTGGCGGGGCGACGCCAAGGTCCGGAAGGGGCGAATCGCGGGCGATCAACTCCGTGGTCTTGGCTTCGACGCCGGCCGCCTTCGCCGCCTTCTCGAAGTCGGACGCCCCCTTCAGCTTTGCCGCGATCTCGACCGCCTTCTGCGTGCTCAGCGTCCGCGCTTTCTCTTTCGTCACCTCGTCGCGCACGCGCTCCTTCACTTCCTCGAGCTTCGGCACGTAGGGATCCTGCTTCGCCATCAGCGCTTCGAACACGAATCCACGCGACACGCGCAGCCCGCCCGAGACGTCGCCCTGTTTCATCTCGAACGCGCGGTTGGTCGCTTCCGGCGCCGGACCCAGCCCCATGATCGGCTCATCGCGCGCGAAGAACCCCGATTCCTGGACGGTGAGGCCGTTCGCCTTGGCGACGCGATCGAGATCGGCCGGACGGCTGATTTCGCTTTCGAGCTTCTGCGACAGATCGGCCGCCTGGGCCTGCGCGCGCTCGTAAGCGAGCCGCTCGTTCAGCTGCTGCCGCACTTCCGCCAGCGTCTTTGTTGTCGCGGCTTTCTTGTCCACGAGCTTGATGATGTGGTACCCGTACTGCGTCTTCACCGGACCACTGATCTCTCCCGGCTGGATCGCGAACGCCGCCTGATCGAATTCAGCGACCATCCTGCCGCGCTGGAAGTAATCGAGGTCGCCGCCATTCTTGGCGCTGCCTTCGTCCTCGGAGTGTTTCTTTGCCAGCTCCGCGAAGTCCGCGCCCGCTTTAGCCTGCTTCAACAGGTCCTCGGCCTTCGCCTTCACCGCCGCATCGTCCTTGCCCTCGGTCTTCAGGAGAATGTGGCTCGCGCGGACCTGCTCCGGCGTCGTGTACTGCTCGATGTCGTTGTTGTAGGCGCGTTCGATATCGGCGGTGGGCACCACGACTTTGGCTTTCATCGCCTCCACGTCGATGAGCAGGTAGCGAATCTTGCGCTTCTCGGGGATCTTGAAATCAGCCTTATGGGCCTCGAAATACGCGGTGAGATCCGCATCGCTCGCAGAAACCTGCGACCGGAACGTGTCGGCGGTGAAACTGACCACGGCGAGCTTCACCTTATCGTTGCGGCGGCGGTATTCCCGTTCGAGCTCCTGGTCCGCGACCGAGAGCCAGTCGGTGACGGTGGCCCGCAGTTTGTCCACCGCGATGCTGCGGCGGACGCTGTCTTCGAAGTCCGAGGACGACAGCGGCGGCCGCTGCATGCGGAGGAGCTGCTGATACCGCTGTTCGCCGATGAACGCGCCGTTCTCCTGAAACGCCGGCATCGAGAAGATCCGCTGCCGCACTTCTTCATCGGTCGCCCTGATTCCGAGCCGGTCCGCTTCGGCCAACGCTGCGCGCTCCTCGACGAGCTGCTGCAGGATCTGCTGATCGATGCCGAGCTGCTTGAGCAGCTGTTCGCTCATGTTCGCGCCATAGGACGTCCGGTACGCCTGTAGCTGGGCTTGATACGTCCGCCTGAACTCGCCGGCCGTAATCTCATGGCCCTCGACGTTGGCGACTGCCTCGCCCGCCGCCGCATCGGCCCCCGTGCTCCGGAGGAACTCGGGGATGTAAAAGATGACGAACGAGAGAACGACGAGCGCCAGACTCCATTTGAGCCAGCCGCGGTGCGTGCGCATCCGATCGAGCATTGTCATAAAGCACCGAACTTTCAGGGATCAGCCGCCCGGCGGCCGAGCCGTCAGCTCGTCGCAGCCGGTGCCGGCGCCAGAAACGGCATTGAGGGCCGTCCGAAACGGACAGTCGAAGCTGAGATCCTGGAACTTCACCACGGGAGGCGCGGGCGTGGAACCCTCGCATTTCCACCACCGCCCGCCGTGGATGGTAACCACTGATCGTAAGCGATGAAGTTGCGGCGTGGCAAGCAGTTACCGCTGTCCGTGTGGTATATTTGCAGAGCATAGAAGCACTTGCCGCGGGCTGGGGGGTTCAAGAAGGGTTTCCTGGCGCGCGCACGCGCCTCACTAGCCTCGTTTCAAACAATGGCACCACCGAGTCGGGCGACGAAGGCGCCCGTTGCCTTGTATCAGGTCGGGCCTGTCGGAAAGGCGGGCTCGAAGCTTCGCCGGGCGAGCGAGATTTCACTGACCACGCCAGGCTTGGACCTTGCGACCAAGCTCCGTGTCTTTCAACGCGCGTTGCGCAGCCGCGTCGACCGCAAGAGCGCGCTGGTCGACATCGTCCGGGCAGTGAACACGTCGCTCGAACCGGCCAGGATCGCCGATCAGATCGTCGATCGCGCCGCGACATGGGTGCCTGCGCCCTGTTGGGCTTTGGTGTCCTCCGACCTTTCCGGTCAGCTGTCGGTCCTCGCCGAGCGCGGCTTGATGCCGGACATGGGGCCGACAGTTTACGCCGTTGCGCAGTGGGTCATGGATCGGGGCGAGGAGTTCGTCAGTGCGAGCTTGCGGGACGACGAACGGGTGCAGAGCCCGTTCGTGGGTGCGATTGTCGCGTTTCCGCTGGAGTGCCGGGGCCGCCGCGTCGGCGCGTTGATTGGCCTGGACCGGGCGGCATCGGCGCGCGAGCCGCGGCTCACCGTCAGCATTCTGCGTGCGGTCCGGCTCCTGCTCGAACCCGCCGCGGTCGCCATTGACAATGCGCTGCTCCTCCAGCGCGCCGAGGCGCTCTCGGTCACCGACGATCTCACCCACCTGTACAACTCCCGGTACTTGAATCTGGTGCTGCGGCGTGAAACGAAGCGGGCCTCGCGCAGCGGCCGGCCGCTCTCGCTGCTGTTCATCGATCTGGACGGCTTCAAGGCGGTCAATGACACTCACGGCCACTTGTGCGGCAGCCGGGCGCTGGTCGAGGCGGCGGCGGTCATTCGTGGCAGCGCCCGCGAGACCGACGTGGTTGCACGGTTTGGCGGAGACGAGTTCGCCTTGATCCTGCCGGAAACCGGCGCCGACGGCGCATTTGCGGTCGGCGCACGCATTCGCGAGAAGATCGCGGCCCACCGGTTCCTGGCCGGCGACGGCCTCGACATTCATCTCACGGTGTCGGTCGGCGTGGCGACCCTGCCGGAAGTAGCGGCTTCCGCAGACGAGCTCATCCATGCCGCGGACAGAGCGATGTACCAAGTGAAAGACGCGGGAAAGAATGGTATTCAGGCCGCCGCTGCTCCAGCCGATAAATAACCATTGACAGTGGTCCGATACCCGTCCGTCAATTCTGCACGCGGGTGCACCGCGGCACGGGCGCGGCCGACGCGGATGACGACCAACGATGACGACCGACGACCAACGATCGGCGACCGTCGGCAGTGACCGACGGCGTACGACAACCGTCCACGAGGAGTTTCTTTGAGCCTCCGTTCGATGCTTTCGCTGTTCTCGAGTGACCTCGCCATCGACCTCGGCACCGCCAACACGTGTGTGTACGCCCGCGGCAAGGGGATCGTCGTCAACGAGCCGTCAATCGTCGCTATTAACAAGGTCAACGGGCGGGTCGAGGCAGTCGGTAAGGACGCCAAGGACATGCTGGGCCGCACGCCCGGCAATATTGTCGCGATCAAGCCGATGAAGGACGGGGTCATCGCCGACTTCGAAGTGACGGAGAAGATGCTGACCTACTTCATCAAGAAGGCGCACAACCGTAACGTCTGGGTCCGCCCGCGCATCGTGATCGGCGTCCCTTCCGAGATCACGCAGGTCGAGAAGCGCGCGGTGAAGGACAGCGCATATCGGGCGAAGGCGAGCGAGGTCCATCTGGTCGAAGAAGCCATGGCCGCCGCCATTGGCGCAGGCATGCCGATCACCGAACCGTCGGGCAACATGATTGTCGACATTGGCGGCGGCACGACCGACATCGCGGTCATCTCGCTCGCCGGCATCGTCTACAGCAAGGCGGTGCGCGTCGCCGGCAACGAGATGGACGAGGCCATCATTCAGTACATCAAGAAGCAGTACAACCTGCTGATTGGCGAGCGCAC
>JBKPAI010000102.1:0-6668 GCA_046726355.1 Acidobacteriota bacterium
GCCTTCAGCTGCGCCCGGCCCGCCGGCCCGGCCGCCGCGCTGCGGCGCATCGGCCGCGCTACCGAACCCAGGCCCTTCCATCTCGCGGAACTCACGGCCCTTCACGCCGGCGACGTAGCGGATATCGGAGAACCCGGCCGGCGGTTCAACCAGCGATCCGGTCGTGACCGACGACATGCTGGCCTGCGAGTAGAAAATGTGCGTTTCGGGATCGAGTCCGCCGCCGGGCCAGTTGGTCCCGCCGGCGGTGTTGCCGATGTTCAACGTCCCGAGCCTGCCGTTCACGTCGCCGAGAATCAGCGGCACGTACGGTGAATTCTCGACGCGATAGCGCTTCAGGTTCTCGAGCGCCTCGGCCCGCAGCGCCGGCGTGAAATCGATGATGTCGTCGGGCACTCGAATGAATGGCCTGGCATAGGCGAACGGCTTGCCGTATGCATCCATCGGGATCGGCTGCGTCGGGGACGTCTTCTCGCCGGGGACATCCGACTGCGGTACCGGCGTTTCGACAATCGGCCAGAGCGGCTCGCCGGTGATGCGGTTGAACGCGTAGACGTAGCCCTGCTTGCTCGGCACCGCGACCGCCTTGATGATCCTCCCGTCCCTGTTCACGTCGGTCAGCATCGCTGCCGACGACATGTCGTGATCCCAGATCGGGTGATGCACGAACTGGAAGTGCCATTTGCGCTGCCCGGTCTTGAGGTCGACACAGACGAGGCTCTCGGCAAACAGGTTGTTACCCGGACGGTGCCCGCCGTAGAAGTCGGACGTCGGCGTCTCGACCGGCAGGTATACGAGCCCGGCCTCCTCGTCGACGGTGATCTGCGTCCACACTCCGGTGTTGCCGTTGACGGCCCACGCCTCGTTGTCCCACGTGTCGCTGCCGAATTCGCCCGGCCGCGGAATCGTGTGGAACGTCCACAACAGCTTGCCCGTCCTGACATCGAACGCGCGCACGAGCCCTTTCGTGTTGTTATGGGTTCTGACCGTCATGCCTTCTTTGAACGAGGAGCCGACGATCACGATGTCCTTGACGACGGCCGGCGTGGCGTGAAGGCCGATCTCGCCGGTCTCCAGGTCGATCTGCTGGCCCTTGCCGAACACCGCGCCCTTCTTCAGATCGATAACGCCGTTCTCGCCGAAGGCGGGAATCATGCTGCCGTTCTTCGCGTTCAACGCAATCAGGCGGTAGCCGGTGGTGACGTAGAGGACCCGCTCGTCGCCCTTGCCGTCGGTCCAGTAGGCGACGCCGCGGCCGGAGAGCTGCCGCGGAGCGATCGCCGCGCGGTTGCCTTCACGATAGCTGTGCGCCCAGATCAGCTCGCCGGTGCGTCCGTCGAGCGCGATCACCGACCGGCGGGTGCCGGCGGTCGTGTAGAGGACACCATTGATCGCCAGCGGCGTCCCTTCCAGCTTGTACTCGGCGCGCGTGCCGAGATTGTCGGTTTTGAACCGCCAGGCGACCTCGAGCTTGTTGAAGTTGTCCTTGTGGATCTGATCGAGCGGCGAGTACTTCGTGCCATGCACGTCGGCGGTGTAATGGGTCCAATCGCCCTTTTTCGTGCTGGGCAGCCCCGTATTCTGGCCGGACGGACGGGCGCTGAACCAGACCAGACCGAGCGCAAGTGCGGCAGCCGCAGCTGCGGAACGGCGGGATGTTCGCGACATCGTTGTCTCCAGTTGTGCAGGAAAGAAACCGTGCGACGAGGGGAGAAATTATGTTACGCGCAATCTCGAATTCGGAATGATTCGGCGCTCCATCAATCCATCATCGACCACCACAGAGGACGGTGGACACAAAGGTGAAGCCCGGTACGGCTTTTCCTTTGTGTCCTTTGTATCCTTTGTCACGCTGCCGCCGTCGACTTCTTCCCGAGGACCTCGCCGAAGACGGTCACCGCCTTCTGCATCTCCTCCATCGTGCCGAGCGAGATCCGCGCGTGGGTCTTCTCGAACGGCGGGAAGTCTCGCGCCACCATGACGCCCTTGGCGCGGCAGGACTCCCGGAACGCCCGCGCCGGCGACCCGATGTTGACGAACATGAAGTTCGCCTGCCCGTCGGTGGGTTTCATGCCGCGATCGGCAAACCATTTCGCCGTGAAGTCGCGCACGGCGGCGTTCCGCTTCCGCTCGTTCGCGGTGAAGCTCGCGTCCTGACCGATCGCGACGGTGGCCGCGGCCATCCCGAACACGTTCAGCGTGCTCGTGCCCACCGCCATCTCCCAGTCGCGGAGCTTCTTGATCGTCTCCGGATGGCCGATCGCATACCCCTGCCGCAACCCCGCCATCCCGTACGCCTTGGAAAAAGTCCGCGCCACGATCACGCGCGGGTTTTCCACGGCGATCGGCACGTGCGTCTCGTGATCCGGATCGGTGACGTAGTCGAAGTACGCTTCGTCGACCAGGATCGTCGTCTCCGGCGACGTGCTCGCCATCTTCTGGAAGAACTCGCGCGTCGCCTTGGCGCCGACATACGTGGCGGTTGGATTGTTCGGATTGCAGTAGAAGACCAGCCCGGCCCCTTTCGCCATCGCCACCATCTTGTCGATGTCGATCTTGAAGTCCGGCGTCAGCGGCACGCCCTTGACGGGATGGCCGATCAGCACGGCATAGCCGGCGCATTCCTCATAGGTTGGAATCGTGCCGACGAGCGCTTTGGTCTTCGAGGTGAAAATCTGCGTGGCCGAACGGAGGATCTGGGTCGACCCTTCGCCGAGGAGAACGTTCTCGGTCTTCACCTTGAAATGGCCGGCGATCGCCTCAGTGAGCTGGCCCGCCTGATTCGAGTAGCGGCCCGCCGTCGCGCCGCCCTCGAGCAGCCTGCGGAGCGAGTCGAGCACCGCCTTTCCGGGGCCGACCGGGTTCTCGTTGCTGGCGATACAGATGACGCCGCGCTCCACCGCTTCGAGCGTCGGTTCGAAGGCAGACCACACGCTATTCTCACGGCCGCGCGCCCAGATGCCGCTCGTGAGCGCCGCGCCTGCGCCAATGCCGACGGTGCTGACAAATTTTCGTCGCGAAAGCGCCATGGCTCCTCCTACTGTTGCTTGCCGGCCGTCGTGTTGGTCGGCCGCAGCACGTTGCGGAACACCGCAGTAGCCTTCTGCATCTCCTCCATCGTGCCGAGGGAAATGCGTGCCCACTGCTTCTCCATCGGGGGGAAGTCGCGTCCCACCATGACACCTTGTTTGGCGCACGCGTCACGGAACGCCGCCGCCGTCATCGTCTTGCCGATATCGGTGAAGATGAAGTTGCCCTGCGACTCGGCCGACGTATAGCCCAGGTCCGCCAGAGCCTTCACGGTGAACTCGCGCACGGCGGTATTGCGCGCGCGCTCCTCTTCGATGTGCTTCGGATCTTTCAGCGAGGCGACGGCTGCGGCCACACCGAACGTGTTCACGTTGTACGGCATCCGGTATGCCGCCATCTTCCGGATCGTTGCCGCATCGCCGAGGGCGTAGCCCACGCGCACGCCGGCCATCCCGTACGCCTTCGAGAACGTGCGCGCGACGATGACGTTCGGCGTCTGCAGCGCCAGCGGAATCAACGTGGTATACGACGAATCGGTGATGTAGTCGTAATAGGCCTCGTCTATCAGGATCGCCGTCGCCGGCGACGACTTCCGGACCTCGTTGACGAAGTCGGTCAGCTCCTTGCTGCCGACGATCGTGCTGGTCGGGTTGTTCGGGTTGCAGATGTAGACCAGCCCTGCCCCTTTGGCAAGCGGCAGGATCGCGGCGAGATCGGTCTTCATCTTCGCGTCGACGGCCGCGTTCTTCACCGGATAGCCCAGCTGGCGGGCGACGCCGCCGCAGTTCTCGAACGTCGGGGTCGCCTGCGCGAGATGTTTGGTCGGCGACATGAACACGCGGATGGCATTGCGCAGAATTTCCTGCGAACCCACGCCGAGGACCACGTTTTCCCGCTTCGCGTTGTTCAGCTTCGCGATCAGGATTTCCAAGTCAGCATCGAGCGGTGTGCTGTTGAACGGGTAGCGGTTGGCCTCGGGAAACTTGCCGAGAATAGCGTCGATCACGGCCGTGCCGGGACCGAGCGGATTTTCGTTGCTGCTGATGCGGATGGCTTCCATTCCGGGTGGGGCCGAGGGTCTCATGGCGCGGTCGCCCTGGCGTGCGCCCTGCTGCATCAGCTCCGCCACGTGCTCCTCGTGGCCTCGAGCAGCCAGGAACGCGGACGCCCGTGCAGTACGACCCGAGCCCAGACCCTGAAGGAAACCGCGGCGCGACACCGACATGGGACCTCCTTCAGCTACACCGATTGATCGAGGACTGGTGTGACAACCTCAAAACTGTGTGAGGGATAGCAGGAAGACAGATTGAGGCCAATGAACCGGATTCTACGCTGCCAAACATGGGGTGTCAATCGAGCCCGAGCTCGGCGAATGCCGCGAAAATCTCTGAGCCGACACGACTTGTCAGGAAGTGTAACCAGCGTGGCCCCTTTCACCAGCAGCGTGCACACTCGAGGAGTGCACCGGAAGAATGGCAATGTTCAAACGGGTGTTCCGGCCGAGCTCAAGTAACGTGCTACGCTGCCGGGTTCGAATGCACAACCATTTACTTATGGCGAAGCTCTCGCGTCTCTTGTGTTGCGCCGCCCTCGTCGCAGCGATGCTCCTGCCGGCCGTGGCGGCGCGCGCGCAGTTCAGGCCACGCCCCCTCAACGAGCCGGCCGCCGGCGAGCAGTTCCACATCGAAGCCTCTGCGGCGCTCTGGAGACCGTCGGCCGACGTCACGATCTCGAGCGAATCGCTGGGGATCCTGGGCACGGTCATCGATTTCGAACGCGATCTCGGGCTGACATACAAGGTTGTGCCCGAATTCGCGGTCACGCTGCAGCCGGTCCGGACGCAAAAGCTCCGGGCTCAGGTGATTCCGATCAAGTACGAAGCGTCAACCCGCCTGTCCCGTGATCTCATCTTCAACGCGCAGCGATATACCGCGAGTCTGCCGGTCTTCTCGACGCTCGACTGGAAGGCGTGGCGGTTCAATTACGAATTCGATTTCATCGCCAGGAACCAGTGGTTCGTCGGCTTCATCCTCGAGGCGAGATACAACGATATCCGGGCGGAGCTCATTTCGGAATCGCCGGCCATCCGCGAATTCACGCAGGCGCGCTACCCTGCACCGGCGCTCGGCGGCATCGCGCGCGTCTACGTCGTGCCCAATGTGTCGATCACCGGCGAGATGACCGGCTTGAAGATCGGTCACCTGGGCGACGTGCACAACGCGAACTGGGCCGACGTGGACATCTACGGTACCGCCAACTTCACCCGGAACGTCGGGGCGCAACTCGGATTCCGATCGGTGGACCTCGGGTACGAGATCAAGTCCGATTCAGGTTCGCTCACGTTGAAGGGCGTGTACTTCGGAATCGTCGCGAGGTACTGACTCGATCCGGGGGGCTTCGCCCCCGCGGCCCTCGGGCCTTCGCTCGCGACGCCCCGCTCCGCGCCGGTGGCGCGCCTGGCACTTATGCCGCTCGCTGAAACGGGTTGCAGAACCGCCGAACGCTTGTCTGTCATGAAACGGTTCGGACGACGTCACGCTTCCGAACTCGAGCAGCTCCATCGACATGGCCCGGCCTTATCCAACGGCGCTCTGAACAGGACAGTCCCTCTCCTGGTTTTCTGACTCACCTCAGCGCGCGCGTGTGTGTTGTCCGCGCGACTCCCGCCGCACAGCAGCGCGCCTGACCCCACAGTTCCGGAACAGCGCGTCTGAACCGTGAGCAATGCATGACCTTTGCAAGTCCTCCGGTCTGTTCGCCTGTGATTCGCAGGTATGTTGCGGACCGGGATTTGCTCTAGTCCTGACGGCGCTCACTGGAGAATAGCGTGCGCGGCCATAAAGTGTGCGGAGATCACACGGAGTGTGTGGAATTGGTTCGCCAAAGGACCATTGCTGCCACCGGGATCGTCGAGGCCACGACAATACGACGAAACGAGGCGGGGCCCGAAATAGTCATGGTTAACATTGGGCACCATGTCACCTGGTCGGTTGTTCAGCTGGGATTAACCTCCGGGACTATGCCGGCTCTCAAACTGGAGGAAGGGCCTGATTACCTGAACCAGCCGGTCGGGAGTGGCCCATGATCACCAAGGAAAACGAAGCGCGCGTGCCGGTGCAGTCCCCGGCCGATATCCGGGCGGCCCGGCAACAAGGCCGGGCCGTGGCATCACAGGGAGGATTTTCCTCGAGCGATCTCACGCTGATCGGCATGGCGATCTCGGAAGTCGCCCGGAACATTGTGGAATATGCGAGAGAGGGCGAAGTCGTCATTACGCTCATCAACAATGCCCACAAGACGGGCGTTGAAATCGTGGCTGCCGATTCCGGACCTGGCATAGGTGATGTCTCCATGGTGATGCAAGACGGCTATTCCACCGGGAACGGATTGGGCATAGGTCTGCCGGGCGTGAGACGACTGATGGACGAGTTCGAGATTGCTTCCGAAGTTGGCAAAGGTACGACAGTAAAGATGAAGAAATGGGTGACATGACCCGGCCCGGCTCGCGACGTGACATGAGTAGGAATTCCGAGGGCCAGCGGCGGGATCAGGCGGGAGTTGATGAATGGGCCGAGCTCAAAGCCGATCGGCAGCACATGGCAGACAGGACTTGAATCAGACACCGGACGCGAATGAAC
>JBKPAI010000103.1:0-26719 GCA_046726355.1 Acidobacteriota bacterium
CGCCTGACGCGCGTCGATCTCCTTCATCCTCTTCTCGTAGGCAGCCGCCTCGGCGGGCGGTACGAGTGGATGCGTGGTTTCGACGTAGCCGAAGAAGGTGGCGACGAGGCTGTAGTAATCGCGCTGTGGAATCGGATCGAACTTGTGGTTGTGGCAGCGCGCGCACTGAACCGTCAGCCCCAGCACGCCGCGCCCCATCGTCGCAATCAGGTCGTCGAGGTATTCGTACCGTCGTTCCGGGTTGTCCTTCTCGCGAAACGCGACGCGCGGCCCGGCGCGCAGGAAGCCGGTCGCAATCATCGTGTCGTCGGATTTCGTGTCGAGCTCGTCGCCGGCGAACTGCTCCTTCAGGAACACGTCGTAGGGCTTGTCTGCATTGAACGACCGGATCACGTAGTCGCGGTACCGCCACGCATTCGGCCGATCGTAGTCCTGCTCGAAGCCGCTCGAATCGGCGTAGCGCGCCACATCGAGCCAGTGGCGCCCCCACCGTTCGCCGTAGTGCGGCGACGCGAGCAGCCGGTCGATCAACCGCTCCCACGCACCCGGCGCCGCGTCCGTCAGGAATGCCTCGGTTTCAGCCGGGCTCGGCGGCAGCCCGATCAGATCCAGATACGCGCGGCGCACCAGCGTCCGCCGATCCGCCGGAGGCGCCGCTGTCAATCCCTTTTCCAGCCGCACTTTCTCGAGAAAACGATCGATGGGATTGCTGAAGCGGCCGGCGTCTGGAACCGGCGACTGCGCGGGCAGCTTGAACGCCCAGTAGTTCCGGGCCGCAGCAGCGGGAAGCGTCGCGCGCTCCTGCGCCGAGCGCGCCGCGGCCTGTTGCGGAGCGGTTGCAGCGCCCGAGGTGTCCCAGTGCGCGCCCTGATCGATCCACGTTTTGATGGCGGCAATCTGCGGCGCGGTCAGCGGCGTGCCTTTCATCGGCATCGACGGCTGCTCGAGTCCCGCGACGCGCCGGTACAGCCTGCTCTGATCAGCGCTGCCCGGAACGATCGCCTCGCCCTGATCGCCGCCCTTCATGGCCGTCTCGCGCGTTCGCAGGTCGAGACCGGAGACCTGCTGCTCGCCGTGACAGCCCTCGCAGGAGGCCTGAAAGATCGGGCGGATATCTTTTTCAAACGAGACGATGTCCTGCGCGCCCGACAGGGGGGCGATCCAGCTGGACGCGACCAGTCCGCCCGCCGCGATCAGCGAGGCCAGAAACGTGTGCTTCACTCTGCAGCCCTCCCAGCGCCAGACGGAGAACTGACTTACGGCAATGATACCGCGCCGCATGTCAACCAGCCTACGGTCGCGGTTGGCCGGTGATGGTTCCCGCAACCGCCTCTTCGACCGAGACCTTCCAGTCCAGGTGATCTGACTCGACCATCAGATAGAAGACGTGCGGGTCCTGATTGACGTATCCGACTCCATCGCCCGCGCCGCGGTGGTCGACAACCTGCTCGAGCAGCCGGCCGCTGATCGCGCTATGGGCGCTGAGGCGAAATCCCCCCGCGCGGCCAGGCTCTTCGTGGCTGGTCGTCCAGTGGATTCGCAGCGCGCCGCTGTCGCTGGTGAACGATCCGGTTTGTCCGTTGCCGCGGCCGGACCACGATCCAAGGGTCCGCCAGGCGACGACCCGCTGCGGCGTCTCGTCGCCACGGCGTGCCTGGTCGCGGCAGGCGGTCATCATCAGTCCAACCGCCAGCGACACGCAGAGACCGCGTGTCACAGCGCGCGCACGTCCGGATGGATACACGACGGTCCATTCTAGGGTGAACGGTCCGATCGAACGCAGAGGCCGCAAAGAGCGCCAAGAAAACCGGTGTTTCTTCGCGGTCTTCGCGCTTGTCAAGCCGTAGCTCGCCTGAATCGCCGTCGAGCGAAGGTTGGGCCTTGGCGTGCCAAGGTTGTGGTGGGGTCGGGCTCCGCGGCAGATCTGGTGATCTCAGTGAGGCTTCTCCACGTGATCGACGACGACGAGCTCCACGGGCCCCGTTTGTGAGGCAAGGTCGAGGCCGAGCTGCTCCCGCATGGCCGTGAAGAAAGAAGGACTGATGAACGGCGCCGGCCGGCCGTAGGCCTGCTCCGGTGGAAGCGGCTTGGGAAGTGGATTTGGAGGCGGGCCGGGCGGCCGAGCAGGCGTGAATTCGAGCTCGAAATCGTAGTATCCCGTCACTCCGGTTTTGTCGACGACCTTCCGTCCCACGAGTCCGGGTAACCCCCCGAACGCCAATTCCGGGATCGTCGTCGCCCGGCCCGCCATGATGCCGTTCGGCCGCGAAGCCACGCTTCCGCAAGGCAGTTGCCACTGGTCAAGCGGCGTATTGATACCGATCGGTTTAGCAGGCGGTACAAACGGCCTGGAGCCGTTGTGGCGGGCCTCGACCTCAGCGATGCAATCAGGATCCGACGCCCGCATCCGCGGGCCGAGCGTGCCGTCACTCTTGACGAGGACGAGCGCATACACCGGCAGCTCGCGAACCTCCTTGTGGACCGTCAGCTTGAATCGATCGGCCAGCAGCTTCCTGACGAGTAACCGCATCTGCTTCGGGTCCGGGTTGCCTTCGGCTACGGCCTCGATATCGAAGCGATCGTTCAGCCAGTCCGGAAGATCTCCCCACAACCGCCCGTCCTGGAAGTACATGTTGCCAATCAGACCTCGAAGCGGGTAGTTCTTGACGACGAATCGCCCGTTCGTCGTCGATATTCGAAAATCGGGCGGCTCCGCGGATGTGTTCTCCTTGATTGAGACCGACGCAAATGATTCGGTGGCCATCTCGAGCGCCTGTGATTGCGCTTGAGATCCTGGCCTGTTCAACGCTCCGACAACGACGGGTGCCGCGACTGTGGTAGCCGCGACGGTTGCGATCAGGATCTTCCTCCAGCCACTCAACGAAGCTCCAGCTTTGTTCTTCATGATTCGCTCGATTCTTCGCTTGAGGTCAGAGCCGGTCACGCCGGCCACACACAGCAACGGCGATTCGACGTACAGCCGACAGGTCTTCACGATGCTCTCGGCATACGTCTGCGGTTCAGCGCCCAGCCGGATCACCTCCTCGTCGCAGGCCCGTTCGCGCTCGTCGACGAGCCGGGCTCCGATCCACCACACGAGCGGATGAAACCAGAAGAGCGCTTCGACGAGCATGTGCACTGCGGCAGCCAAGTTGTCGCGCCGCCGGACGTGACAGATTTCGTGCGCGAGGATCGCCTCGACCTGTCGATCGTCGAGCCGCTCGGCGATGCCGGCCGGCCAGAGCAGCACCGGTCTGATGATTCCGGACACTCCGGGTTCGAGCGGGGTGTTGGCTGTCACGATCGGGATCGGTCGCTTGATGCCGACGCGCTCTTGAAGACGCCGGAACGAATCGACCACACGACCGCTGTCGACAGGCAGTCCCGATCGCACGGCAGCAGAGAGCAGCTGCCACCGAAGCAGCCACCTGACCAGCAACCCGGCAAAGCCGAAGGACCAGAGAGCGATGAGAACGACAGGAAGCGCGTGCCGGCCCACGACGGCTTCCGCGCCCGACCGGGCAAGGTTGGCTGCCGGGACGGTCGTAAACGGCTGGCTGATTGCGTCGATGAGCACCATCGTCACATCCGGCCGCGCGGTGGCGCCGGACGATCCCCAGCCGAGTTGATGGCCAAGGAGCGACAGGGCTGAGAACGGGACCAGGAATTTCACCGACGCAGAGAGCCACACGCAGTAGCGAACGTGCGCGCGGTTCGGCCGCAGCATCAGCACGAGAAGCCCCGCGACTGCCGTGATCACCGTCGACTGCCAGAGATGGTTGACGATGAGCGCCGTCATCTGCCTTTGTCCTTTCTCGCGAGTTTGCGGAGCGTCTGCTCCGCTTCCCGCACGTCCTCGAGCGTGAGCTTTCCCGACTCAATCAGGTGGGCCATGATCGGCTGGGTCCGGCCGCCGAAGATGCCGAGAAGCTCGTCGATCAGGCGGCGGTGGGCGGCGGTACGCGAGATGACCGCCTCGAAGATGTGCGCATTGCCGATTTTTTTGACCCGGCGGATCACCTGTTTGGCTTCCAGGCGATACACGATGGTTTGGACGGTGGTGTAGGCGGGGCGGCCTTTTTCCGGAAACGCCTCCTGGATCTCGCGCACCGCCGAGGGTCCGCGCGTCCAGAGCGCGTCCATGATCTTCAACTCCAGCCTGGTCAATCGCGGTAATGCCAAGCGCGTTCTCCTCCTACGAGCATCATCATGTCTACTACAAATGTAGTTAACAACGCAAGCCCCCCTTTTTTTGGGCGGCATCGTGGCGCAGGGTTCGGGGCCGACCAGCGGCCGCCTGGTGAAATTTCACCGGCGACACGCGACCTGGGTGTATAACCGCAGCTAATCAAGCGGAAAAGGAGGTCGCATGCGCGCAGGGTTGCGGTGCCTCGCGTTCGCTGCACTGGGATCGCTTCTCGCCGCGGTCGCCGCCGCGGCACAACAAGGCGGTTCTGCCATCAGAGGCCGCGTGACGGACGAACAGCAGGCGGTATTGCCCGGCGTCGCCATCACCGTCACGCACGAGGAGACCGGCATGATCCGCGAGACCGTCACCGGTCCGGATGGGACCTATCTGGTGCCGGGTCTCGTGCCGGGCCCCTACCGTATTGCTGCGCACCTCGAAGGATTCAGCCGTCTGACGCAGCCCGGCGTCGTCCTGCGGATTGGCGCGACCCAGCAGGTGGACCTCACGCTCCGGGTCGGCGCAAGGGAAGAGAACGTGACGGTCACGGCGGAAGCGCCCCAGGTGGATCTCACGTCCGCGCAGGCCGGCGGCAACGTGTCGACGGGCGAAATTGAAAACCTGCCGTCAGGCTCGCGCAACTTCACTGGCCTGGTGGCGCTGTTGCCGGGGGTCGTCTACAACGCCGCGGCCGACTCCTCGTCCGACAGCGTCACCATCAACGGCCAGCACGGAAGCGGCGTCGTGTACCTGATGGATGGCGGCAGCAACAACGACGACCTGCGCGGCGGCAGCTCCGGGGCGCAGGCGCGGCCGGCGCTCGAAGCGATTCAGGAATTCCAGGTCGTCACCAATCAGTTCGATGCCGAGTATGGCGCCGCCACAGCCGGCGTCGTCAACGCCGTCACCAAGCAGGGGACGAATACGTGGCACGGCAGCGCGATCGGCTACTTCACCGATTCGTCTCTGACGGCCAGAGACTTCTTCGTCGCGCAACAGAATCTCGAGAAGCCGGAGACGCGAAAAAATCAGTGGGGCGGCACGATCGGCGGGCCGATCGTGCATGACCGGGCGCACTTTTTCTTCAGTTTCGAGCGCCAGGACCGCGACGAAGGAAGAAGCCGCGTCTACCCGACCCGGCCCGACCGCAGCTTTACCGTCGCACAGGAGACCAACTCCTGGAACTATCTCTGGCGCGCCGATCATCAACTCAATGCCGCTCACAATTATTCGGTCCGGTTTCTCTGGGATCACCAGCCGAATTACAACCAGGTGCTCGGGAACGGCACGATCGACACGCTGAGCATCGAGAAGGACAACGATTGGACGCTCGTCGGCACGTACAACTGGGTGCGCGGCGGCACGAAGTTGAACGTCGTGCGCGCGGCGGCCGTGCACGAGAAACCGAAGCGCGGCCAGCCGCTCTATCAGGAGACCGGCGACTGGACGAAGGCGCCGCCCACGCTGAATTTCCTGAGCTTCATCGATCAGGCGGACACCAACTACGCCGACTACCGCAACATGGACGTGTACGCGCTTGACGACACGTTCACCTGGTTCATCCCCGGCGCCCACGGCAGTCATGACGTGAAGTTCGGCGCGCAATATCAGCTGGGCGAGCATTACCGTGAGGACCAGCGCTACATGAACGGCCAGTTCAGCTTCACCTCGGACCGGCCGTTCAACGCGGCCGATCCCTCGACCTATCCGGAACGGCTGACGATCCGGGTGCCGCAGATGGTGCAGCTGCTCTCACGCACCCATTCGCTCGGCGTCTATGCGCAGGACAAGTGGCAGGTGAACCAGCATCTGACGCTCAGTCTCGGCCTTCGCTACGACGTCCACGTCTCTCCGCTCAGGGAAGTGTGGAATCCGTTCTTTCCCGATTCCGATCAATATCCCATCGACAAAAACAACGTCCAGCCGCGCGCCGGGTTCGCGTACAGCATGGGGCCGACGGCCGTCCTGCGCGGCGGTTACGGGATCTTCTACGAGAAGCAGTGGATCGACCGGTTCGAGAACTATGCGCTGAATCCGGTCTTCACGAGCTCGTTCATCGCGAACTTCCCGGTGTCGCAGGTCGATCCGGGCCCCAGTCAGGGGCGGCTCCCGACCGATCCGCTGCTCGTCAGCGGACCCACGCTGAACCGCCATCTGGTCAACCAGCTCATACCTCCGGGGACGCTCGCCCGGAATACATCAGCGGTCTGGCTGGACACACCCGATCGCAAGCTGCCGTGGCAGCAGCAGGCATCGATCGGCTACGAACGTCAAGTGGCGCGACAGTTGTCTGTGGCGGCGGACTACGTGCACATGGAGAACGGCGATCTGCCCCTCCGCAACAACCTGAATCCGGCGACGAAGCAGACGACGAGCCGCACCGCACCGATTACCCGCGTGGATCTCCACGGGATTGCCCCGCGTCTGGGACTCTCGCCATTCGAGGCCGACGTCTGGATCGTCGAGTACATCGGCGAAACCCGGTATGACGGCCTGAACCTGCAGCTCGAGAAGCGGTTCGCGGCGAACTGGGGCGCGCGCATCTCGTACGGGCTCGGATACGGCCGGGGGAATACGAACGGCCTGCCCACCGCGCCCAACGATTTTCAGGTGCTGGGGGAGCGGAATCTCGAGTTGAATGAAGGCCCAACGAATCTGGATCGCCGGCACGCGGTCACCTTGAGCGGCCGGTTCGAAGTGCCGTGGATTCGCGGCCTGACCGGCGGTGCCGTCGCGCGCATGATGACCGGCCAGCCGTTCACGATTCACAACAGCAATGTCGATGCGAATCGCAACAATATCGCCGTCGATCCGCTGCCGGCGGGCACCTACAGCGGCGCCGGCGAGAATGCGATGACCGTCGTGAATCGAGGAGGACGCAACGGCGCATACGGTCCCGGATCGCTGCAGATCGACGTGCGCGCCGGCTACCGCGTCCGGCCGCGGCATGGGCGGACGCTCGACCTGTTCGCGGAGATTTTCAATCTGACCAACGAGCCGAATTTCGCGAATCCCGGCGGTGACCAGCGCCTGGGGACTTTTCTCGTCGCGACCTCGCTCGCGGGCGGCGGGTTCCCGCGGCAGTTCCAGTTGGGCGCGCGGCTCGGGTTTTGACCGCCACGTCGTTTTGGGTCCAACCGTGAGTCGGACTTCAGTCGGAGTTGACTTGGACGGCGGTCGAGTTCAGTCGGAGCCTGAAGATCGGAATCGCCGACGCATCAGGTAGAACGCGGTGCATCCGCTGATTGCCGCAGCGGCCAGGTCAGCCCACGCGTGCGCGGCGATCGCGAAAAACAGCGCGAACATTGCGCCGCCGACCAGACAGACCGCGGCGACCTGCACGCGGTGATGAGGGGCGATCACCGTGGGCACCGCAACCACCCCCGCCGCCGCGAACGCCGCGCAGATCATCTCCAGTCCCTTCACGGCCGGCGCATGCCACGATGCGGTGCAGAGTCCCGATACCATCAAGTCGGGCGGACACAGCGAATCGAGCACCGTGATGCCAGCGAGGCCGAGCAGCAGCGCAGCGGTCCAGACCGCGACCGCAGACAGAGGAACGACGAGCCACCGGATAGTCCGCACTGCGTCCCTCCTCCGTCCCGGGTCCGTCCCCACTGCGTCCCGGGTCCGTCCCCACCGCGTCCCGGGTCCGTCCCGGGTCCGTCCCGGGTCCGTCCCCACTGCGTCCCGGGTCCGTCCCGGGTCCGTCCCCACCAGACTTGCGTGCACCCTCAGTCCTGCGGCATGCTCCGCTCCCGATGTTGGAGAGATTTGCGGAACGTGTGATGACGACCGGACTGGTCGTGCTGCTTGCCACGGCTGCGCCGCTGGTGCTTCCTGAGCCCGCCCCTCCGCCGCGCCTGATGGAAAACCTGGGGCGGGGCCTCGTTGCTGTGCGGACGAGCGACAGCGACGTGTACGTCGGCTGGCGGCTGCTCGGCACCGATCCGCCGGACATCGCGTTCAACGTGTATCGCGCTGCCGGTGCCGGCGCGCCGCAGAAACTGAACGACGCGCCTCTCACTATCACGTCCGATTTCATCGACACGACGGCGGATCTGAGCGCCTCGAATTCGTATTCCGTCCGTCCGGTTCTTGCGGGCGTCGAGCTGGCTGCGAGCGCGCCGCTCACGCTGCCGGCCGACCCGCCGATCCGGCAGTATCTCGCGGTGCCGATTCAACGTCCGGCCGGCGGGAACGTCGACGTGCCGCCCGGATCGCCGACGAGCAGCTTTACGTATAACGCCAACGACGCGAGCGTGGCCGACCTGGACGGAGACGGCGAGTACGACATCGTCCTGAAATGGGATCCCTCGAACGCGAGGGACAGCGCGTCAGCCGGGCTGTCGGGGAATCAGGTTCTCGACTCGTACAAGTTGGACGGCACCCGACTGTGGCGAATCGATCTGGGCAGGAATATTCGAGCCGGCGCGCACGACACGCAGTTTCTGGTGTACGACCTCGATGGCGACGGGCGTGCGGAAGTCGTCTGCAAGACTGCCGACGGTACCATCGACGGCACGGGACACGTGATCGGCGACGGCAGCACAGACTATCGCTCGCTGGTTGTGCCCACCGACGGCGTCCAGGTTCCGAGCACCTCCGACGCCCGCTACGGGAAAGTGCTGGCCGGACCAGAGTACCTGACGGTGTTCGACGGCCTGACAGGCGCGGCACTCGCCACAGCGCCTTACATCGCCGCGCGCGAACCGTTGAACGGCTGGGGCGGCATTGGCGGCAACGGCAACAACGACGGCAACGGCAACCGAGCAAACAGGTTCCTTGCCGCAGTCGCCTATCTCGGCGGCCGCCTGCCCAGCGTGGTGATGGCGCGCGGCTACTACGGCAGGACGGTGCTCGCCGCGTGGGACTGGAGAGGCGGTGCGCTCACGTCGCGCTGGGTGTTCGATTCCGGCAGCAGCTTCGGGCCGTTCCCTTACGCGGACGCGTCGCCGTTCTCGGGGATGGGGAACCACAACCTCTCGATCGCCGATGTCGACGATGACGGACGCGATGAGATCGTCTACGGATCGATGGTCGTCGACGATGACGGGACCGGGCGGTTTTCGACCGGCCTGCGCCACGGCGACGCGCTGCATGTGAGCGATCTGGATCCGGTCCGGCCCGGCCTCGAGGTCTTCGGTGTGCACGAGAGCGAAGGTCAGACGGTTTCTCTCGGCACGCCGGGGATGGCGATGTACGACGCGCGGACGGGTGAGATTGTCTGGCGACAGCTGCCGGGCGTCGACGTCGGCCGCGGGCTGGCCGCAGACATCGATCCGCGCTATCCCGGCTACGAGTTCTGGGGGCCCGCCGCCTCGGGTCTTCTCGACGTCCACGGGCAGCGCATCGGCAACGCGCCGTCATCGGTGAACTTT
The DNA here is from genome assembly GCA_046726355.1 of Acidobacteriota bacterium. Lineage (GTDB taxonomy): Bacteria > Acidobacteriota > Vicinamibacteria > Vicinamibacterales > CAVVIG01 > QHWF01. The sequence goes on from JBKPAI010000103.1 coordinate 9,568, forward strand.
GCCGTGTGGTGGGACGCCGACCTGCTGCGGGAAATCCTCGACGACAACTGGATCGGGAAGTGGGACTGGACGACCGGCACGCTCGTCCGCGTGCTCACCGGCGACGGGGTGGTGTCGAAACAACGGCACGAAGGCGACGCCGTCGCTCACCGCCGACATCCTCGGCGACTGGCGGGAAGAGGTGATCTGGAGGGCCGCCGACAACAACTCCCTGCGCATCTACATGACGGTCGTTCCGGCGGCAGACCGGCGGTATACGCTGATGCACGATCCGCAGTACCGGCTGGCAATCGCCTGGCAGAACGTCGGCTACAATCAGCCGCCGCACCCCGCCTTCTTTCTCGGCCACGGCACGCGCGAGGCGCCGCGTCCTCACATCACGCACCGCGATACATCGCCGCCGGCGTTCAGCACGCTGGCGCCGTCGGTGCGCACGCTCTGGCCGCCAGACCATAAGATGGTGCCGGTGTCCATCGAAGCGAGGGCGATCGATCTCCTCGATCCCGCGCCGGACATCCGCATTGCCGGCGTGTCGAGCAATGAGGCCGTCGATGGCAGGGGCGATGGTCATGCCGCGCCGGATTGGGAGATCACGGGCGCGCTGACGCTGAACCTGCGCGCCGAGCGTTCGGCGTCAGGCCGCGGTCGGACCTACATCATTGTCGTCGACGCGCGCGACGCGTCAGGGAACGTGACGCGCGGGAGTGTCGAAGTCAGCGTGCCGCTGGCGCTTGGCGCGCATCGCGCGCCTGCGGGGGAGCGGAGCGGGGTGGAGGGGTCCCCGCGAGCGACCGAGCCGGGGTCCGGGGCAGAGTCCCGGTAAGGAGAACAGGCCATGAGCTCTAATTTCGATCGGCGCACATTTCTGGCGGCGCTCGGCGGTTCGGGAGCGGCGCTCGCGACTGGATCGTGGTTGAGCGCGATCGGATACGCCCAGGCGGCTCGTGGCCCCGCGCGGGCGATGGTCACGCAGCCGCGCGATCGCGATCTGGATCGCCGGCTGCTCGGCGCGTTCCTCGAGCACCTCGGCAGGGCGATTTACACCGGCGTGTACGAACCCGAGTCGCCTCTCGCCGACCGCAGCGGATTTCGCACTGACGTGATCGCGCAGGTGAAGGGCCTCGGCGTGCCGATCATGCGGTATCCGGGCGGGAATTTCGTGTCCGGCTACAACTGGCTGGACGGCGTCGGACCGAAGAAGCAGCGGCCGGCGGTGCTGGAGCGCGCGTGGAACTCGCTCGAGACGAACCAGTTCGGCACGAACGAATTCATCGAGTGGTGCAGGCTCGTGGGGACCGAGCCGCTGCTGGCATTCAATCTCGGCACCGGCACACCGGAGATGGCCGTGGCGTATGTCGAGTACTGCAACGTGGAGAAGGGCACGAAGTGGAGCGACTTGCGGCGTTCGCACGGGTACGAGCAGCCGCACAACGTGCGCTGCTGGTGCCTGGGCAATGAAATGGACGGTCCGTGGCAGATGGGTCACATGCCGGCGCGCGAGTACGGGCGCAAGGCGCGCGACGCGGCGCGCCAGATCCGCGTGCTCGATCGCGGCCTGCAGCTCGTCGCCTGCGGGTCGAGCAACACGAACATGCCGACATATCTGGTCTGGGACCGCGACGTGCTGGAGGAGTGCTACGACCAGGTTGACGGCATCTCGCTGCACAACTACTACGGCAACACCCGCGAGACGAGCGGCAACAGTGCCGCCCGTTACCTGGCGATGAATCTGGACATGGAGCGGCAGATCCACGAAGTGGCCGCCGTCTGCGATTACGTGCAGGGTCTGCGCAAGTCGCCGAAGCAGCTCTGGCTGTCGTTCGACGAATGGAACGTCTGGTATCGCGCGCGCGGCGGGACGTTCGCGGACGGCAACCGGACCTTCGCGCCGAAGCTGCTCGAAGAGGTGTACAACCTCGAGGACGCGCTGCTCGTCGGCGGGTTTCTCAACACGCTGCTGCGGCAGTCCGACCGCGTGCGGGTCGCCTGTCTGGCCCAGATCATCAACGTGATCGCCCCGCTGGTCACGAACAAGACGTCGGTCCTGCGCCAGAGCACGTATTACCCGTATGCATGGGCGCTGAAGTATGCCCGCGGACGGGTGCTCGACCTGCGGGTGGAGTCGGAAACGTACCCGATCAAGGCTGACGGCTTGCGGCCGGACTTTGCGCGCAATGACCAGGTGCCGTTCGTGGACGTAGTTGCGACGATCGATGCACAGAACGGACAGGCGTGCCTGCTGATGCTCAACCGCGATCTCGAGTCGGAGCGGGAACTGGCGATCGAATGGCGCGAGTCGCCACCGGTGCGCGTGCTGGCCGCCGAGACGCTGACCGGTCAGGATCTGAAAGCGTTCAATACGTTCGAGCAGCCGCAGCGCGTGGCCCCGCGTCCCCTCGATCCGGCGAAAGCCGGTGCGCGAATGACGTTCAAGCTTCCCGCGCGGTCGTACAGCGTGGCTCACCTCGGGCTGGCATAAGTCGTCAGGCGTCGGTCGTCAGTCATGAGTCCTGAGGGCTGACGACCGCGACCGGCGACTGACGACAGCGACTGATGACTAACGACTGATGACTGGCTATCTCAACCATAATGCCTTACGGAACATTACGCTTGACAGTGGCTGGGTTTGGGTCTAGTTTGGCGCCCGTGAACGTTCACGTACCGCGGCCTGGTCGACGTGAGGCGCGCTCGAATAACCCTCGTCGGGAGAGTGACATGACGGGGCCCTGCCGGATAGTGATTCGCTTCGTCGCTGGCCTTGCCTGCCTACTCTATCTCAGCAGTCCGGCGCTGGCGCAACGAGCCGACAGAGCGATCCTGAGTGGCGTCGTGAACGACGCGCAGGGGTCCGCGGTCCCCGGGGCGACGGTCACCATTCGGAACGAAGCCACCGGCGTGGAGACGGCGCTGGTGACCAACGGCGCGGGCGTGTACCAGTCTCCGCCACTCGTGCTTGGCACGTATACGGTGACGGTCGACCTCACCGGATTCAAGAAAGCGGTCACCTCAGGCATCCTGCTTCAGGGCGGTGACTTGATCCGGCACGACGTGAGCCTGCAGATTGGCGAGCTTGCGGAGTCGGTCGAAGTGAGAGGCGTCACGCCGCTGCAAGTCACGCTGCCGGACGTCAGCCACACGGTGAACGAGAAGTACTACCAGGATCTTCCGATCATCACCGCCGCTGATGTCCGACTCGCCGAATCGGTCCTTCAAATCCAGCCCGGCTACCTGCCGATGAAGCCGAACGGCGATCCGATGTTCCGCGGCAGCCAGTTCAACTCGCGGATCAACGGCGGCCAGACGATGGCCACCGAGAACTTCTTCGACGGGGCCGCGTTCGGCTACGCCGTGGGCCATCAGCAGAGCCACGAGAGCACGCCGCCGGTGGAAGCGATCCAGGAGATGAAAATCATCTCGACGACGTATTCGGCGCAGTACGGGCACACGAGCGGCGGGTTCATCGAATACACGTCGAAGTCGGGCACGAACACGGTGCACGGGAGCGGCTACGAGTACCTCGCGCGCGACGGCCTCAACGCCGACGGCTTTTTCGCCGGCAAAGCGCCGCTCAAGAACGACAATTTCGGGTTCACGCTGGGCGGCCCCGTAGTGATCCCGAAAGCCTACGACGGGCACAACAAAACGTTCTTCTTCACCAACTTCGACTGGACGAGACTGCGCAGCGGCGTCCTTCCCGGGTTCGGCAACACCACGCCGACCGACGCGTTCAAGGCCGGCGATTTCGGTGCGCTGCTGACGACCAACCAGATCGGCACCGACATCCTGGGACGGCCGATCTATGCGGGACAGATTTTCGATCCGTCCACGACGCGGCTGATCAACGGCGTTCCAGTCCGCGATCCGTATCCGGGCAACCGGATTCCCGCTAACGATCCACTCCGCAGCCAGGTGGCGGCAAAGATTGCCGCGCTCATGGTCAAGCCAGACCGTCCCGGGACGGCATTCAACGTGGCGGGGAATCCGGCGGGCGACCAGACGTGGGTGCTGGATGCGCGGAACCTCGAGTTCCGTGTGGACCACGGGTTCACGCCGAACTTCCGCATGAGTCACACGTTCTACTGGAACCGCCGGCCATCCATCCGCAACTGCGGCGAGGTCGCCGGGTGCACCACGGAATTCGACGGCGAAAAGGAGCCGCAGAAGAACACCTCGTACTATGGCGACGGGTTCTACCAGCGGATTTCCACCCATCATGCCCACCAGCAGTTCGACTGGATCATCAGCGACAACCTGCTCAATCACACGACCGTGGCGTACGACCGGTGGTTCATGGGAGGCAATCCGCTGTCGGCAGGCGTGGGCTGGCCGCAGCAGCTGTGGGGCGCGAATCGCGGCGGCATTCTGGACAACACGGCGGGACCGCCGCTGATCAACTTCGCGGGCAATACGCCCTACAATTCCCTCGGGCAGTTCGGCTGGCCGAATTTCGGCTTCCTCACGAACAACCGCTGGCAATTCTCCGATGACCTGGCCTTCGTCAAGGGCCGGCACACGATGAAGGTCGGCTTCGAGTACCGCTATCACAATTTCCCGTTCCGCGGATGGGCGGTCGGTGCGGTCGGCGGGCAGTTCGACTTCAACCGCCTCGGGACCGGCGGGTACGACGCGAGCGGCAACAACCTCGGACAGACCGGCGATCCGTTCGCGTCATTCCTGCTCGGGCAGGTGCACGCGTCCAACCAGACGATACCGGTTCAGCCGACGTTCAACGAAGCGTACACCGCCTCATGGATCAACGACGAGTTCAAGGTGAGCGAGAGGCTCACGCTGACGCTCGGCCTCCGCTTCGATTACCAGTTCGCCAGGACGGAAAGCCAGGATCAATATTCCACCTTCGATCCGAACACGCCGAATCCTGGAGCAGGCAATCGCCCGGGCGCATTGATTTTCGCCGGGACCGGCCCGGGTCGTGCCGGAACACGGACATTTGAAAATCCCAAGCGCGACGCCTGGGGTCCGCGCGTTGGCTTTGCCTATCAAGCAGGAAGCCGGAACACCATCCGCGGAGGCTATGGTGTGTATTACTCAGGGGTCGCGTTTGACCAGTTCGTTGGTCAGCCGACGCTTGGCTTCCAGGCGAACCTGCTGGCGCCGAACACGACCAACGGCCTCTCGCCGGCGTTCTATCTGGACAACGGGTTCCCGCAAAGCCTGGTGAAGCAGCCACCGTTCATCGATCCGACGTTTGCGAACAACACCAATGTCGTCGCTGTCGCACCGGACGGGTTGACGCTGCCGCGCTTTCAGAACTGGTCGCTCACGTTCGAGCACCAGCTGGCCAGCAACATGATGCTCGACGTTTCCTACATCGGTAACCGCGGGACTCGGCTCAACCATCATTGGCAGACGCTGGGCGTGGACGCCAACATGAACGATCCCAAAGTCCTGGCGTTGGGCGCCAACGTCCTGCAGGCGGACATCAATTCGCCGATCGCGCGGGCGGCCGGTATCGCGTTGCCTTATCCCGGGTTCACCGGCAATGTGGCCCAGGCGCTTCGCAAATACCCTCAATATCAACAAATCAACTGGCGCGGCGTCCCCACCGGCAAGAGCCAGTATCATGCGCTGGAGATCGTGCTCGAGCGGCGCTTCTCTCGAGGGCTCCAGGCGCGGCTCGGATACACGTACTCCAGGCTGTATAACAACGGCGCAGAGAGCGCCCAAGGCGACAACGGCGTCAACGGAATCGTTCAGAATCCGGCGGACCCGCTGGAATGGGCGCTGAGTGGCGACGACACGCCGCACGTGTTCCTGACCGGCTTCACCTGGGAGGTGCCGGGCGGCAGAAGGCTCGAGCCAGGTCCAGCGAAGGCGCTGCTCGCGGGATGGAATGTCAGCGGCATCCTGCGCTACGAGAGTGGGCGGCCGATGAACATCACGATGGCCAACGATCTTGGCGGCCTGCTCTTCAACGGGCAGAAGCGGCCAAACCGCGCCGCCGGCGTGGATGCCGTGGCGGTGACCGGAGACTTCGATCCGCTCACGCAGAGCTACTTCAACAAAAACGCGTGGACCGATCCCGGTCCGCTGCAGTTTGGAAACGCGTCTCGCCGCGACGGCACGGTGCGCGGCTTCCCGACCTACAGTGAGGACCTGAGCGTGTTCAAAGTCGTGCCGCTGCAGGATCCGATGAAATTGCGGTTCGAGGCGCAGGTCGGCAACCTGTTCAACCGCGTGCTGTTCTGCGATCCCAACCCGAACTGGAGCGCTTCCAGCTTCGGTACCGTGAATACTCAATGTAACCAGCCGCGGTCGCTGCAGTTCGCGTTGAGATTGGATTTCTAGCCTGCTCGTCAGGTAGTGTCCGCCTTCAGGCGGACCTTGCCGTCAAGCGGTCCTCGTGGTCCGGCTGAAGCCGGACACTACCGATGATGGTATTCTTCGAACCGCCCGCGTGACTTCACCACGGGGCCGACGGTGAGTACCACGGTGGATACCTTGATCCTTTGGGTTCTCGGCGCGTTCCTGGCGTTCCCGCCCTCCGCCAGCGCCGATGCCCGCGACGCCCTCCAGAAAGCCGCCGCGCTGGTCCAGCAGGGCAGGCTCGACGAAGCTGACCGGCAGGTGCAGCCGGCGCTCTCGGATCCCGATACGCAGGCGGTCGCCTTTTCCATCCTCGGCACGATCCGATTCAAGCAGCAACGATTCGAAGAAAGCGCCACTCTTCTCCAGAAGGCCATCCAGATCGAGCCGCGCCTGATCGGCGCGCAGCTGACGCTCGCACAGGTGTTCATCGTTCAAGGAAAACGTGATCTCGCTTCAGGTCTGTTCATGCGTGTCCTCGATCTGGATCCACCGAATGCGGCCGCGCGACTGGCGCTGGCGCGTTTCGAGACAGAAAAGGGGAACTACCGGCAGTCCTTGGATCTGGCCCAGCCTGCGCTTGCCGCGTTCAAACAATCTCCGGAAGGGCTGTTCATCCTCGTCACGAATTTCCTGAAGACCGGCGACCGTGCAGCGGCGGCCGGCCTGTCGAAGGACTGGACGCGTCTTCCCGATGTCCCCCAGGAGGGGTCGATCAAGTTCGCCCTCCTCCTCGTCAACGAGGGAGCGGTCGCCGAAGCGATCGACGTTCTCGAGCGCGCCCGGCAGACCGGTCCTCCTTCGTACGAGCTGGCCTTCAATCTGGGCAGCGCGTACGTGCTGAACGCCGAACCCGCGCGCGCGCTGGACGCGTACGACCTGGCGCTCACCCTGAAGCCCGACTCGTTGCCGGCGCTCCGGCAGGCCGCGGGGATCGCGGAGCAGCGGAACGAGCTCGAACGTTCTCTCTCGTACCTGATGAGAGCCGGGAAAATCGCTACGGACGATCCCGAGATCCTGCTTGGATTCGGCCGCGTCTGCCTCAAGATGGATCTTCTGGACGATGCGGAGCCGGCGCTGGCGCGGGCGGCGGCCATGCGGCCGGAAGAACCGGCGTATCAGTACACGCTGGCTGCCGCCAAAGTTGGAAAGCGTCAGTTCGAAGCCGCCCAGCAGCTGCTCGACCCGCTGGTCAGGAAGCAGCCGGACGATCCGCAGCTTCAATACGCCCTCGGGTCCGTCTTCTATATTCAAGGCCATCTCGAGGAGGCTGCGGCACACCTGCGCGAGAGCGTGCGCCTGCAGCCGGAGCAGCTGGCGTCGCATCATTACCTCGCGCTGATCGCGCGAGATCAGGGGAACGATGGTGAGGCCATCGAAATACTGGAGAAGCTGCTCGAACGGTATCCGGATCATGCGCCCTCGCGCGAGGCATTAGGCAGCTTGTTCATGAGCCGGCAGCGGTACACCGAGGCGGAAGCCAATCTTCGGGCGGCGGTCGCGATGAATCCGAAGTCGGTCAAGGCCAACTACCAGCTTGGTCTCCTCCTGGCGCGCATGGGAAAGAAAGAGGAGTCGGACAGGCAGCTCGAGCTGGCAAAAACGCTGCGTCAGGAAGACGAGGCGAATTCGCGGTTGCAGCTCCGATTGTTGGAGCCGCAGCGATGAAAGAATTACCACGGAGGACGCGGAGGTTCAGTCCTGCGGCTACACGATTCGTCCAATGGTCACCCGTGCCTTCCGCCGCCACCCGTGCTTTGTGTCCTTTGTGGTTGTTGATCGTCCTTGCAGCTGCCCCGTTCGGCCAGGGCCTTGTCATCGCCCAGACGCAGAACGCCGCAACCCCTCCCGCATCGGTGACAGAGCTCGAAACTGCCGTCAAGCGCGAGCCCGATAATCCCAGGCTTCAAGTTGCCCTCGGCCTCGCCTACTGGGACCGGAACGATTACCCGCGTGCCTTGGAGACGTTTCAGGCGGCGGTGAAGGTCGGGCCGCGATCGGCAGAGGCGCACAACTGGCTCGGCGTGGCTCTCGCGGAAAAGGCCGATCTGCCCGGAGCCATCGGTGAATTCAGGAAGGCCGTGGAGCTCGATCCCGAATACGGGCGGGCGTGGACCAACCTGGGCGCCGCGCTGGCCCGGAGCGGCGACTTTGCCGAGGCAGCCGGCGTATTTCAACACGCGCTGGCGCTCGAGCCGAACAGTCTGGCCGCCCAATTGAATCTGGGGCTGGCGCTGCGTGAGAAGGGCGATCTGGAAGGCGCGCTCGAGCATCTGACCCGCGTGGCCGCCGCCGATCCGAACAACGCCCGCCTGCAGTACGAGCTCGGTCAGACACTGCGCCAGAACGGCCATCTGACTGCGGCCGTGACCGCGTTCGAGCGGGCGCTCGAGATCGAGCCCGAGCTGCGTGAAGGGTACTACGCCCTCGGAATGGCACTGAAGCAGCAGAGCGCGTCGTCGCGGAAGCCGCGCGCGATGGTCGCGAGTCCGGCGGACGATTTCTACGCGAAAGCCCGGGATGCGGCCGGACGGAACGACCTGAATGCGGCCGCGGAGGAACTTGCCGCGGCGCTCCGTGTTGATGATCGCCATGCCGAGGCGCACAACCTGCTTGGTTTCATTCTGGGCCAGCGCGGGGATCTGTCGGCCGCGCTGCCTCACCTGGAGCGCGCAATCGTTCTCCGTCCCGACCTGGCCGACGCGCACTACAACCTCGGCGTCGCCCTCTGGTACGGCGGCGCCCGACAGAAAGCGCTGACGGTGCTGCAGAAGAGCATCGAGCTCGATCCTGCGGCCGGCGCCGCGCATGCGTTTCTCGGAACGGCGCTCCGCGAAAGCGGCGATCTTACCGGCGCGCGAGCGAGCCTGCAGCGCGCGATCGCCCTCCTGCCGCCGACTGCGGCCGTCTTTATCGACCTTGCTGTTGTGTATCTCCGCGCCGGCGAGATCGATCGGGCAGTCGGCCAGATCGAAGCGGGCCTGAGCCTTCCGCCGGCTTCGTGGCCGGCGCCGGACTGGGACGCCGCGATCGCCGCGCTGCGGCAGGCACCGGCCGCGAAGGCCAGCGCAGACGCGCACAACCTCCTGGGCCGGCTGCTCGGCCGCAAGGGCGCCGGCAGCAGCGACGTTGCGGCCGAATTCCGCGAGGCCATCCGGCTGCGCCCGGATTTTGCCGAAGCGCACAACAACCTGGGGCTCGTGCTCATTCAGGCCGGCGACGATCAGGCCGGCATCGCGGCGCTGCGCGAGGCGGTTCGCATCAATCCGGAGTACGCGGACGGACACGCGAATCTTGGTGCCGCACTGACGCCCACCGATGCCGACGAAGCCATCCGCGAGCTCGAGAAGGCCGTGGCGCTGTCGCCGGCCTCAGTCAAGGCGCAGTTCAATCTGGCGGCTGCCTACGGGGCCAGCCCGCGCCACGGAACGGCAAAAGAGATCGAGCAGCTGCACAGAGTCATCGCGCTCGATGCGACGTTCGCGCGCGCGCATCTGGCGCTCGGCAAGGCGTTGCTGCAGGACCGCAAAATCACCGAAGCCGTCGGGTCGCTGCAGGAGGCCGCGCGGCTCGAGCCTGAGAGCGGCGAGGCGCACTACCAGCTTGGTCTCGCGCTGACGCGCGCCGGACGCAATGAGGAGGCAGCGGCCGAGCTGCGCAAGGGCCGCGAGCTCGTCGCCGCGGGCGATCGCAGCCAGAACGCAGGGCTCGACCTGGCCGAAGGCCGCGCGGCGCTGGAGAAGGGCGATCTGGAACAGGCCGCGGCGAGATTTCGCCACGCGATCCAGCTCCAGCCCGAATCGGCAGAAGCCCAGCGCCTTCTGGGAGACGTCCTGGAGAAGCAGGGCAACCACGAGGGTGCTTCCGCCGCGTACCGAAGCGCCCTGTCGCTGAATCCGGCAGAGCGGTCGGCTCGAGAGCGCCTCGACAAACTGACCGCTGCCGGAGCGGACGATCCCGCGCGTGTGGCGGAGCTCGAACAGTACTTTCGACAAGGGAAGTTCACGGATGTCGAGTCTCAGCTCGCCGACTACGTGAAACAGCGGCCCTCATCGTCGTGGGGCTGGTACGCGCTCGGCTACAGCCTGTTCGCGCAGCAGAAGATCGGCGAATCGATCCGGGCGCTGGCCAGGTCGCTCGCGCTCGATATCCGCAACGCCGAGGCACACAAGATTCTCGGCCGCGATCTGATGATCATCGGGCGGTTCGACGCGGCGCAGGTCGAGTTCGAGCAGGGCATCCGGTATCAGCCGGAGTCAGCGGAGATCCACTACAATCTGGGGAAGCTTTTCTCGATCCAGGACAACTGGGAGCCGGCGCGGAAGGAATTCGAAGCAGCGCTTCGGATCGATCCCGAGTACATGGAGGCGCACGACGCTCTCGGGCTTGCGCTCGAAGCAATGGGCGACGACGCGGCGGCGATCGCGAAGTACGAGCAGGCGATCGCGCTCAACGAGAAGAGACACGGCACGTTCACGTCCGGGTACGTGAACCTCAGCGCGTATCATAATCGCACGGGCAATCCGGAAAAGGCGCTCGAATATGCCGGCAAGGCGCTCGCGCTCGATGCGCAGTCCGACCGGGCGTGGTTTCAGAAGAGCAGGGCCGACGAGCGGCAGGGGCGCCTCGACGAGGCCGTCGATTCGCTGAACCGGGCGATCTCATTGAACCCGCGCGCGTCTTCGTACTTTTACGTGCTGGCCGGTCTGTACCGACAGCAGGGCAGGCTGGAGGACAGCCGCAAAGCGCTCGAGTCGTTCACGCGGCTCGAGCGGGAAACCAGTGAGCTCGAGAAAATGCGGCGGGAGGCCGCGACAGCGGCAGCGGCCACGCCGGTGCGCAAGCGTGAGTAGCCGTTGGCGTGACCGCCGGGCATCGCGCCGGACCTTCCTGCAGATGCTGGGCGGCGCGGCGGCGGCATTCCTGACGCCGACCGGGCTGCGTGCGGCCACGCCGCAACAGCTTCTGTTCACAGACGTCACGGCTACGGCGGGGTTGTCGCGCGCCAGGAATATCTCCGGCAGCCCCGACGACAAGCAGTTCCTGCTCGAGGAAATGGGCTGCGGGGCGGCGTTCTTCGATTACGACGGCGACGGCTGGCTCGACATCTTTCTCGTGAATGGCAGCAGCCTCGATGCAAAAGTCCGAGACAGCCAGCCGGCCAGTTACCTCTTTCATAACAACCGTGACGGCACGTTCACCGACGTCACCGCAAGAGCCGGCCTGTCCCGTTCCGGCTGGGGCCAGGCGTGTTGTGTCGGCGACTACGACAACGACGGCTTCGACGATCTGTTCGTCACGTACTGGGGCCACAACGTGCTGTACCACAACAACGGCGACGGCACGTTCACCGATGTCTCCCGCGAGGCCGGAGTCGCCGGATCGGGAACGTGCTGGGGCGCAGGCTGCGCGTTCCTGGACTACGACCGCGACGGCCGGCTCGACCTGTTCGTCGCCAACTACCTGAATTTCGATCCCGACAAGGCGCCGCGCCCCGGGCAATCGGCCTACTGTCGCTACAACGAGATTCCGGTGCCGTGCGGGCCGCTGGGATTCACCGGCGGCACGAACATCCTGTATCACAACCGCGGCGACGGCACCTTTGCCGACGTCTCGGAACAATCGGGGATCGCGCGGCCGCGCGGGTCATCGTCCATGGTGTTTGTCGGCAGCAACTGGCAGCCGGCGGGTTCCTACGGGATGGGCGCGGCGGCGGCAGACTTCGACAACGACGGCTGGCCCGACATCTATGTCGCCTGCGACAGCGCGCCGAGCCTGCTGTATCGCAATAACCATGACGGAACCTTCCGCGAGATTGCCGTGCCGGCGGGCTGCGCGTTCGACGAGAACGGCGTAGCGCTGGCCGGCATGGGCGTGGGAGTCGGCGATTACGACAGCGACGGCTGGCTCGATATCGTGCGGACGAACTTTTCGGAACAGGTGACCACGCTGTATCAGAACTATGGCGGCGGGTTCGGAGACGCGAGCATCAAGGCCGGCCTGGGCGTGAACCGGAAGTACCTCGGCTTCGGCGTCGACTTCTTTGACGCGGACAACGACGGCTGGAAAGATATCTTCATCGCCAACGGCCATGTGTACTCGCAGATCGCCGGCCGGAAGCTGCACATCGCGTATCGGCAGCCGAAGGTGCTGTATCGCAATCTGGGCAACGGGCGCTTCGAGGATGTCTCGGCGAGCGCCGGCGCTGCGATCCGGGCAGAAAATCTCGGCCGCGGCTGCGCCTTCGGCGATTTCGACAACGACGGCGACGTCGACGTGATCGTCAACAACCTGGACGGGCCGCCGACGCTGCTGCGCAACGACGGCGGCAACAGCAACCACTCAATCCTGATCAAATGCGTGGGTACCCGTTCCAACCGGTCGGCCATCGGCGCGCGCGTCCGGGTGACGAGCGGCGGGCACGGCCAGATCGCCGAGGTGATGAGCGGATCGAGCTACTATTCGCAAAACGACTTGCGTCTCCACTTTGGACTCGCGTCCGCGGCCAGAGCCGACCTCGTCGAAATCGCGTGGCCGTCGGGCGGGAAGGAGACGCTGCGTGATTTGCCTGCCAATCATCTGTTCGTGATAGAGGAAACGAAGGGGATTGTGAGCAGGCGTACCCTCGGGGGAAGCCGCGGATGAAGACAACGGAGGCGGCGGAGCGAACGGTATCAACGCAGAGAAACGGAGCAACGGAGGTAAAACGGAGAAATCAATTGGTATTCTCCGTTTCGTCTCCGTTTCTCCGTTCCTCTGTGGTTTACCGTTTCCTCCGTGACCTCCTCGGTCCTCTGTGCGGTACGCTGACGCTCATCCTGATCGCCGCGGCACCCGCCGACGTACTCTTCACTGACATCACCGCGCGTGCCGGCATCGATTTCAAGCACGAGAACTCAGCCACATCCAGCAAGTACCTCGTGGAGACGATGGGCGGCGGCGTGGCGCTGTTCGATTACGACAACGACGGCCGCCTGGACATGTTCTTCACCAACGGCGCCAAGATCGACGATCCGCTGCCGGAGGGCCGGCTGCCCGACAAGTCTGACCGCAGATTCTGGAATCGTCTGTATCACCAGAACCCTGGCGGGACATTCAGCGACGTCACGGAAAAAGCGGGCGTGACCGGGATGCCGCAGAACCGTTACGGAATGGGCGTGGCTGTGGGCGACTACGACAACGATGGCTTCGAAGATCTCTACGTCACCAATTTCGGCGGCAACACGCTCTATCACAACAACGGCGGCGGCACGTTTTCCGATGTGACCGGGGCGGCAGGGGTCGCCGCCGGCGGTTGGAGCGCGAGCGCGGGTTTCTTCGACGCCGACAACGACGGCAGGCTCGACCTCTTCGTGACGCGCTACGTCGAATGGAGTTTTCAGAACAACAGATATTGCGGGGAGAAGAAACCCGGGTACCGCGCCTACTGTCACCCTGACAACTACGAGGGCGTCAGCAACATCCTGTATCACAACAACGGCGACGGCACGTTCACCGACGTGTCCTCGAAATCCGGCATGTCGGGCACAACAGGCAAAGGGCTCGGCCTCTCGTTCGCCGATTACGATGACGATGGATTCATGGACATATTTGTCGCGAACGACTCAGTGCAGTCTTTCCTGTACCACAACAACGGAAACGGGACGTTCAGCGAAGTCGGCCTGCCGGCCGGCGTCGGCTTCAACGAGGACGGCAAAACCTTCGCCGGCATGGGCGTGGACTTCACCGATTACGACAACGACGGGCATCCCGATGTGTTCGTGACCGACCTCTCGAACGAGCGTTACATGCTGTTCCGCCACAACGGTGACGGCAGCTTTCGCGACGTGACCAACGCCTCGGGCATCGGCGGCGCCACGCTTCTGTTTTCAGGGTGGGGCACGCGGCTGGTCGACTACGACAACGACGGCTGGAAAGATATCTTCGTCGCGCAGGGCCACGTGATGGACACGATCGAGAAAACGTCGCCGAACTTGAAATATCTTCAGCCGTTTCTGCTGTTGCGGAACGAAGCGGGACGCTTCGTGAGAGTCGTGCCGGGCGAGGCCTTTCATAAGGACTGGGCCGGCCGCGGCGCCGCGTTCGGCGATCTGGACAACGACGGCGACGTCGATGTCGTAGTGAGCAACGCCGGCCAGCAGGCCGTCGTGCTCAGGAATGACGGCGGCAACCGGCGGAACTGGCTGGCGATACGAACTGTCGGTGGCCGATCGAACCGCGACGGGATCGGGTGTCGTGTGACAGTCGTTTCCGCCTCAGGAGTGACTCAGTCTGCGACGGTCAATACTGCGGTCGGTTACCTCTCGGCGAGTGACCGGCGGCTGCTGATCGGTCTCGACCGCGAGGCGACGGCGAAGCGGGTCGAGATCCGGTGGCCCTCCGGCGCCATCCAGACACTCGAAAACCTGAAGGCCGGACAGGTGCTCGTGGCGAAGGAGCCCGCGGCGTCCGCCGAAGGTGAAAGATGACGATCTCACCACGGAGGACGCGGAGGAAAGGAGGAAGACTCGCGTGCCTTTCGGGATTGAACCTCCGCGTCCTCCGTGGTTTTTCCCGGGTCAGAACCGATGATGACGCGTCGTGAACTGCTTGCGCTCCTGGCGTGCTCGGCCGCCTCTCCTGCGTTCGGCCAGGGGATCTCGTCGCGCAGCGTACGTCCGCAGCCGCGCGGCAAGCCTTCGGGCCGGCCGTTTCTCGCCCATTTCACCGACGTTGCCAAAGAGGCCGGTCTCACGCACCCGGTTATCTATGGCGGCGCGGACGCGAAGAGCTACATCATCGAGGTCGTCGGGTGCGGCGTCGCCTTTCTCGACTACGACAACGACGGATGGCTCGATCTGTTCGTGCTGAACGGCACGCGGCTGGAAGGTGCGCCTCCGGGCGCGAGCAACCGTCTGTACAAGAACAATCGCAACGGCACGTTCACTGATATCACGGAGAAAGCCGGTCTGGTGCGCACCGGGTGGGCGTCGGCGGTAACGATCGGCGATTACGACAACGACGGGTTCGACGACCTGTTTATCACCTACTATGGTCACAACGTCCTGTACCACAACAACGGCAACGGCACGTTTACGGACGTAACCGCGAAAGCCGGTCTGCATCACGAGGCGGTCCGCTACGGCTCCGGATGTACGTGGGTGGACTCCGATCGCGACGGCCGGCTCGATCTGTTCGTCGCCAGCTATCTGAACACCACGCTCGAGAAGCTCCCGAAGCCGGGCGAGAACGCCGACTGCCGCTGGAAGGGCGTCCCGGTCAATTGCGGCCCCCGGGGGCTGCCGACCGGATTCGTGCAGTTGTTTCACAACAACGGCGACGGCACGTTCACCGACGTGAGCCGACAATCGGGCGTTGCGGCAGCTGCCGGCTCCTATCCGATGACCGCCGTTGCCGCCGACTACGACAACGACGGCTGGCCGGACATTTACGTGGCCTGCGACTCGACGCCAAGCTGGCTGTTCCGGAACCAGCATGACGGCACGTTTCGCGAGGAGGGTCTCGAGCGCGGCGTGGCGCTCAGCGAAGACGGCCTCGAACAGGCCGGCATGGGCGTCGGTGTCGGTGACTACGATCTCGACGGCAATGTCGACATTCTGAAGACGCACTTTGCCGACGATACGAACGTCCTGTACCGCAACGACGGCAAGGGCTACTTCAACGATTTCACCATTCGCGCGGGGTTGGGCGTGGAGACGCGGTACGTGGGATGGGGCGCCGGAATGATCGATCTCGACAACGACGGCTTTCCCGACCTGTTCCTGACAACCGGCAGCGTCTACCCGGAGGTGGAGCGGACGCTTCCAGCCTACCCGTTCCGAACACCGCGTCTCGTCTTCCGCAACCTTGGCGACGGCCGGTTCGAAGAGCTCATCGACGAAGCCGGTCCCGGCGTGGCAGCGGCGCATACGAGCCGCGGCTGCGCGTTCGGCGACTTCGATAATGACGGCGACGTCGACATCCTGGTGATGAACATGAACGAGCCGCCATCGCTGCTGCGCAACGACCTCTCGGGCTCCGGCCACTGGTTGAAGGTCCTGCTCGCCGGCACTGCGTCGAACCGCAGCGCGATCGGATCGCGAGTGGTGGCGCGCTATGGCGGCCGCGCCCAGGCGCAGGAGCTGACCGCGCAATCGAGTTTCTACTCCGCGAACGATCGCCGCCTGCATTTCGGACTGGGTACGGCGACGTCGGCGGACCTGACCATCCGCTGGCCGAGCGGCGCGACCGAGAACATCGCGAGCGTCGGCGCCGATCATCTCGTCGTGATTCGCGAGGGTGCCGGGATTGTTCAGCGGCAGAAATTCGGCCGGTGACAGCGGGCGCGGCGGCCGCTCGTGGAGAACAGGCCACCGTTGCCTCCGCGATTGAATGTCGGCATCCTTCTCACTGGTCGCTTTCGCCAGCTAACGAGCCTCCGCCCGATTGATGCTCTCGAGTGCGTCCGCCCGCACGAGCTCGCGCTCCGCATGCTTGACCGTGAGCACGGGACACTGGGCCAGGCGCACCACGCGCTCTGCCACGCTTCCCATGAAGATGTGTGCGATCGTGCCGCGCCCGTGCGTGCCCATCACGATCAGGTCGATGTTGTTGTCGCCGGCATAGTCGACGATGGCGAAAGCCGGTGAGCTCGATGTGAGCACCACGGGTCTGGTCGGCACCCCGTCGCCGTCGATCAGCAGCTGGTCGAGCTCCTTGCGCGCGGCTTTCTCGAGTTCCCGCTGGAGACCAGGCGCCATCGTGGCAAAGTTCTCTGCGCCGAGGGCGTTGATGTAACCGTTCTGCGCCACGTGCAGCACGTGCAGCGCCGCGCCGAACTGCGCCGCCA
>JBKPAI010000104.1:0-17452 GCA_046726355.1 Acidobacteriota bacterium
CCCCCAGCACCATGCAGCGTCAGACCCCCAGCACCATGCAGCGTCAGGCCCCCAGCACCATGCAGCGTCAGGCCCCCAGCACCATGCAGCGTCAGGCCCCCAGCACCATGCAGCGTCAGGCCCCCAGCACCGTGCAGCGTCAGGCTCCCAGCACCCTGCCCCGAAGCGCCCAGCACGCACTGGAAGCGCCACGAAAGGGTGGTTGACAACCACCGGTCCGGCAGGTGAAACTCAACCCGCTCCCAGGCACATGTTGTACGCGTTCAAACGCCTCGCGCTCGGGATCTGTCTGATCTCTCTGGCGTCAGCCCTCCTGCTGATCTCCGACGTCGACCACCGCGTCAACGCGGGATCGCCCGTCCTGCGGGTGGCCATTCTCCAGCACGCGAACACGGTCGTTCTCGAGGACGGGATCCGCGGCACGCTCGACGCGCTCGCCGGACGCGGCTTCCGCAACGGCGAGCGCCTGAAGATCGATCGGTTCAACGCGCAGGGGGACATGCCGACGGGAATTGCGATCGCCCGTCAGGTCACCGGCGGCAACTACGACCTGGTGATCACCTCGAGCACGCCGTCGCTGCAGGCCGTGGCCAACAACAACCGGGCTGGCAAGGTGCGCCACGTGTTCACGCTGGTGGCCGACCCGTTCGCCTCGGGCGTCGGCCTCGATCGGGCCGACCCGCTCAAACATCCACCCTACATGGTCGGGCAGGGCGTGTTCCCGCCGGTCGAGCGCGCCTTCGGGCTCGCACGCCGCATGCTCCCGAGCCTCGGCCGGATCGGTGTCGCGTGGAATCCGGCCGAGTCGAATTCACTGGCCTTCGTCACCAAAGCGCGCGAGGTGGCCGGGAAGATGGGCCTCGAGCTGCTCGAGGCGAACGTGGACACCACAGCCGGCGTCACCGAGGCAGTCAATTCGTTGCTTGCGCGCCACGCGGAGGCCATCTGGGTCGGCGGCGACAACACGGTGATTGCGGCAATCGGGTCGGTCATCGGCGTCGCGCAGCGTGCCGGCGTGCCCGTGTTCACGATTCTGCCCGGCGCTCCCGATCGCGGCACGTTGTTCGACGCCGGGCCCGATTTCTATCAGGTCGGCCATCAGGGCGGGCTCCTTGCGGCAGACGTCCTCTCCGGCCACGACATCGAGCGGATTCCGATCCGCGACGTCCAGGACGTGACGCCGGCCTATCTCTCGGTCAACACGAAAGCGCTGCAAGGCCTTAGACAACCCTGGCGGGTGCCTGACGACATCCTGGCCTCCGCGAACGTCGTCGTCGACGACAAGGGGATCCGGCGGAAGGCAGCCGCCGGTCCGGCAGCGGCGCCGGGCAATCCGGGGGGCCAGGCGAAGGGCGCTCTCGCGAAGACGTGGCGGGTCAATCTGATCCAGTTGAATCAAACGCTCGACGTCGAAGAATCCGAAAAAGGTGTACTGGACGGGCTGCGCGAAGCCGGGCTCGTCGAGGGCCGCGACTTCGCGAAGCGCATCCGCAATGCGCACGGCGACATGGCGACCCTGAGCGCCCTGGTCGATGCCGCCGTCAGCGAGCGCTCCGATCTCATCATCGCCTTCTCGACGCCGGCGCTGCAGGCCGCGCTGCAGCGCGCCAGGCAGACACGCGTCGTGTTCACCTATGTCGCCGACGCCGTCGCGGCCGGCGCCGGCAAGAGCGACACGGACCATTCGCCGAACATTACCGGCGTGTACCTCATCGCCGCGTACAACCAGATGATGCCGCTTCTTCGCCAGGTCGCACCCAGAGCGCGCGTGCTCGGGACCGTCTACGTGCCCGCTGAAATCAACATGGTGACGCAGCTTGCCGTCATGGAGCGGGCCGTGCGCGAGGCAGGGTTGGAGGTGAAGTCGATTGCGGCCAATTCGGCCGCCGAGGTCCAGGAAGCGGCGTTCGCGCTGATCGCCAATCACGTCGACGCCATCTGCCAGCTGCCGGGCAATCTGACAGCGGCGGCGTTTCCGAGCATCGCACAGGCCGCGCGCCGCGCCCGCGTGCCGATGTTCGTCTATCAAAGCAGCCAGGGGCGGGCGGGTGCGGTGCTGGCCGTCGCACGCGACTACTACGAAAGCGGCCGCGAGGCGGGGAAGGTGGCAGCGCGCGTGATGCGAGGCGAGTCGCCCGGCGCAATTCCGTTTGTCGGATTCGGCGGCACGAAGCTGCTGGTGAACCTCGACGCGGCACGCGAAGCCGGGCTCACGATTCCACCGGCCATCCTCGAGAAGGCCGACGAGGTGATTGGCAGGTCACGGGACTGATGGAGATCACGCGCAAAGCCCATGGCGACGTCATGGACGTCGAGCTCGCCGGGCGGCTCGACGGATACTGGTCGGACCATCTCACGTCTGCGCTGACCGAGGTGGTGCGTGCAGGCACGCATCACATCAGACTCGATTGCTCGCAGGTGAGCTTCCTCAGCTCGGCCGGAATCGGCGTGCTCATGAAGTTCCACAAAGAGCTCGGACGCATCAACGGGACGTTCCAGGTCATCAACCCGTCCGTGCCGGTCGTCGCGGTGCTGCGCATGACTCGCCTGGACGCGTTCCTCGTTTCCGTGCCCGGACCGGCGGCGCCGCAGCCGGCACGGGAGCGTCCCGCCCGTCGTTTCACCTTCCACGACGTCGCGTTCGACGTGTTCGATCTGCATCCCGGTGCGAGTCTGACGTGCCGCGCCATCGGAACGGCGGCGCCGCTGACGAACGGCGGGTTCGTCGCCGGCCAGTGCGCAAGCCTCGAAGCCATCGTGCCGACGCTCGCGGTGGGTGTCGGTGCGTTCGGCGAGAGTTACGCTGATTGCGAGACCAGGTTCGGCGAGATGCTGTCGGTTGCGGGCGCAACGGCCTATCAGCCGGCGGACGGCAGCAACGTGCCCGACTATCTTGTCTCCGAAGGCACGCTGGCCGCCGACGTGCGCGTCCTTTACTGCCTGGTATGCGAAGGACGCTTCTCACATCTCGTCCGCTTCGAGACGCTTCAGGCCGGGGCAACGGTCGGGTTGTCGCGTCTGCTGGCCGGCTGCCTCGAAGCCGTCTCGACCGAATCGGCCGGCATCGTCATCGCTGCGGAAGCTGCCGGACTCGTGGGCGCGGCGCTGCGGCGGTCGCCGGCGCAGGCGCTCGGAAACAAGGGGTTCTTCGCGCATCCGGATGTGCGCACGCGCCTGATGTTCACGGCGGAGCGGGCGTACGGGCGCTGCGTCGCGTTGGCTGCCGGCGTCGTCGTGAGGGGACCGGGGACGGAGGCGGGACGGACCCGGGACGGAGGGGGGACGGAGGCGGGACGGACCCGGGACGGACCTCAGGGCGCGACCACCTTCAGCGGCGGGACCGCCGAGCAGCTTCGGCCAATCGGTCCGGACTGCACCGGCCACGTCCATGCCGCGGCCTTCCGCTTCCGTCCGATTCGAAAGGGACCAATCGACCTCGCCGAGACCGTCTCCGGCCTGTTCGAACCGGAACAATTATTGGGCGTCCTGCACCTCCTCCACGATGATCGCGGCATCGGCGGCGCGGGCGAGAGCGAATTCGTCAGAGGCGCGTGCTGGGTGGGCCCGATCGTGTAGGGCCGGCTCGCGAGCCGCTCCTACCTGACAATCGAGAATCGGAAATGCTACTGCTGATTGGCGCCTTTACCATCGGGCTCATCCTGTCGCTCCTCGCGCTGGGCGTGTTCATCAGCTTCAGGATTTTCGACTTCCCCGACATCACGGCCGACGGCTCCATCACGCTCGGCGGCGCGGTCACGGCGGTCCTGATCGTTGGGAACGTTCACCCGCTCGCCGCCTGCGCCGCCGCGTTTGCCGCTGGCGCCGTGGCGGGCACCACGACCGGCGTGCTGCACACGCGCTTCAGGATCAACGGCCTGCTCTCCGGCATCCTCGTGATGACGGCGCTCTATTCCGTGAACCTGCACATCATGGGCAAGAGCAACGTGCCGCTTCTGGCGGAACGCACGCTGGCCACGATGGCCGAGTCGGCGGCGCTGGGCGTGCTCGGCAGGCCGACGCTGTACCTGGCGGGATGGGAAGTGAGCGCCCGCGATGCCGCGGTGCTCGCGCTCGGGCTCATGGCCGCCGGTATCACGGCGCTGGCGTTGTATCTCTTCTTTCGCACCAATCTCGGCACCGCGATGCAGGCAGCCGGCGACAACGCGCAGATGATCCGGGCCCTTGGCGTCAACGTCGACACCATGATCGTGCTCGGTCTTGCCCTGTCGAACGGCCTGATCGCGCTCTCGGGCGCGCTTCTCACCCAGTATCAGGGCTTCGCCGACGTGCAGATGGGTATCGGCATGGTCGTCTGGGGGCTGGCCAGCATCATCATCGGCGAGGCGCTGGTGGGCGTCCGCGCGCTTGGCTTCGTCATCACCGGCGCAATCATGGGCTCCATCCTGTTCCGGCTGATCGTGGCGATCGCCCTGCGCGGCGGCCTCGACCCGAACGACTTGAAGCTGATTACCGCCGTGTTCGTCTTCGCCGCCCTCGTGCTCCCTTCGATCGTGAAGGGAACGAAGCGGCGCGCCGGCCTGATCGCGACGAGTTAAGGTGGGGCTCCGCCCCACACCCCGGCTCAGTCGCTCGCGGGGCCCCGGCGCCCCGCTCCGCTCCCTCGCAGGCGCGCTGTGCGCGCCTTGCCCGTTATGCGGCTCGGCGAGGAAACGGATACAAAATTCTCGTTGCGAGCCGCATAACGGGCTGACGTATGCTCGAAATCCGAGGCGCGTACAAGACCTTCAATGCCGGCACGCCGAACGAGGTCCGCGCGCTCCGCGGCGTCGATCTCTCCGTCGACGAGGGGTCGTTCGTCATCGTCATCGGCACGAACGGCTCCGGCAAATCGACGCTGCTCAACGCCGTCGCCGGTGGGTTCGCGCTCGATGCGGGCACACTGACTCTCGACGGCGTCAACGTGACCCGCTGGGCCGAACATCGCCGCGCGTCGCTCATCGGCCGTGTGTTCCAGAATCCGTTCAGCGGAACGGCTCCGTCGATGTCGATCGCCGAAAATCTGTCGCTAGCGGCGCGCCGCGGAAGGCGCCGCGGCCTGGGCTGGGCGTTGAGCCGGTCGATGCGCGACCAGTTTCGCGACCGCGTGCGGCGTCTCAACATGGGCCTCGAAGATCGCCTCGACAATCCGATCGGCACGTTGTCGGGGGGCCAGCGTCAGGCGCTCACGCTGTTGATGGCATCCTGGCTCAAGCCCAGGCTGCTGCTGCTCGACGAGCACACCGCCGCCCTCGATCCGAGAACCGCCGATCAGGTGATTCAATTAAGCGGGGAAATCGTCGCCCGCGATCGGCTGACGACGCTGATGGTCACGCACTCGATGCAGCAGGCCACGCACCTGGGCGATCGCCTGGTCATGATGCATCATGGCCAGGTGATTCACGATTTCCGCGGCGCCGAAAAGCAGCGGCTGCGGGCCGATGATCTGCTGAACCGCTTCGAGGACGTCCGGCGCGCGGAGCAGCTCGACGAGTCGGCCGCTGAAATGCTGCAGCGACTCTATGTGTAAGACGTCCCAGAAACAACGATTCAACCGCGGCGGACACGGAGGACAGGAGGAACAATCCTGGGGGTTCAGGATTGCATCTCCGCGTCCCTCGCGTCCTCTGCGGTAGGTTCTTGGTGAATCCATCCAGGCATTCGCATCGTGCACGCGTGCTCTCGATGGCCGTCGTCAATCAGCGGCGCGAAATCGCACGCCTCGGAGGCGTCGTCGATCAGTTCGGCAAGAAGTGCGGCCTTTCCGACGACGACACGGCCAACATCAGTTTGATGCTGGACGAGGTCGTCAGCAACGTCATCAAGTACGGCTACGACGACGCGCTCGAACACCAGATTCACATCAGGGTGACGCTGGAGCACGATGTCGTGACGCTCCAGGTCGAGGACGATGGGAAGCCGTTCAATCCGCTCGAAGCGCCGCAGCCCAATCTGGAGGCCCCCATCGAAGAACGGCCGATCGGCGGGCTCGGCGTCTTCATCGTGAAGTCGATGGCAGACTCGTTCGACTACCGGCGCGAGAACGGCCGCAACGTGGTGACGATGAGAAAAAGGACGCAGCCCAGGTGATAGTGCAATTTGGAATTAGGAATTTGGAATTCGTACCTCGGTGCTTGCGGATCTGCTCACGCCTTCCGTTCGGCCCGCGCCAGATCTCGTGATCCTGAAAGCCGCCCATGAGGTTGTACGGTTCGGCCATATCGACGCCCACGTGGTACGGCTGGGCCATCGGTATGTTGTTCACGAAATCCCAGTTGCGGCCGTAGTCGTGCGAGATGAAAAAGCCGCCGTCGGTGCCGCACAGCAGCCGTTTCGGATCGAGCGGATCGATCCAGAGCGCGTGATGATCGCCGAACATCCGCCCGCCGGAGCTCCCGAACGTGCGGCCACCGTCGGTCGACACGTTGAAGGAACCGCTCAGCGTGTACACGCGCTCCGCGTCCGCGGGGTCGACGCGCACCTGCGTGTAATAGAACGGCCGGTTGTTGATGCGACGCTCGTTGTTCACGACACGCCAGGTGAGGCCGCGATCGTCTGACCCCCACAAGACGCCGTCTTCCTGCGCCTCGATCAGCGCGTAGACGGTGCTCGGCGAACTGAGACTGACGCTCACGCCAACACGGCCGATCAGCCGTGTCCCGGGCAGGCCATTGTTCAGCGCCGGGTCGGTCAGCCGCTTCCACGACACGCCGCCATCGGAAGATCGGTAAAGGCCGCTGCCGGGACCGCCGCTACGGAAATGCCACGGCTGCCGCTGATAATCGTACAGCCCGGCGTACATGATGCGTGGATCGCCCGGATCGATCGCCACGTCGCTCGCGCCGGTTGTCTCGTTGCCGGCGAGCGTCGGTGTCCACGTGGCGCCGCCGTCACTGCTGCGATAGATGCCGCGCTCGCCGCCAGGGCCGAATGCCTTGCCCATCACAGCCGCCAGAACCACCTGGCGGTTCGTCGGATGAATGACGATGCGCGAAAAGCGCTCGCTGTTGTTGAGGCCGAGATGCTTCCAGCTCCTGCCGCCGTCGATCGTCTTGTAGATGCCGTCACCGAACGAGATGCTGTTGCGCACAGCCCCTTCGCCCGTGCCGACATATACGATGTCGGGATTGTCCGGCTGAACGGCGATGGCGCCAATCGACAGCGTGTTGCCCTCTTCGAACACCGGATCGAACGTGATCCCGCCGTTGGTCGATTTGTAGAGCCCTGACGAAGCCGCGGCGACATAGAGGATGTCGGGCTTGCCGGGTACTCCAGCCACATCGGCGACGCGCCCGGCGAACATGGCCGGCCCGACGCGGCGCCAGGTCAATCCAAGCGGGATCGAACCCATCGAACGGTTCGGCCGTTCCTGGAGAGTCGCGGGCACGGAGTTCACCGAGACCAGCACCGCAACCAATGGAAAGGAAAGAACTCTCATCGGATGTTGACCTGAGTGTAGGGGAACTCTCTGGTGGCAAACCAAGCGTTTTTCATTCAGATCGTAGGCTGGAATCTGGATAAGCCTGCACGTGGCCGCTAAAGGCGGACATTACCGATAGGACGATGCCTCCGTGAGCGCCATATTCCGAGGGTTGCACTCACGAATACGATCAGCACCGGGGGCACGATCAGCACGGCCAGCGCGTGCTCCAGAAAAGCGGCGCCCCCGCGCGCTGCGCCGTTCGCGAAGGGCAGCACGAGCGTGACCAGGTAGTACCACGCCATCGGCACCGCCGCACGTCGAAACGCCTGCACAACTGCCGCCCGCATCTGCATTCGATAGGTCACCGGCCACGACAACAATCAACGCAGAACCCGCAGAACTCGCAAAGCGATCTCATGTTTCTGCGGGTTCCGCGAGCTCTGCGTGGCGGCGCAGGCAATGTTCAACGGCCCGTTTCGCTCAGGGCGTGCCACTGGACTACCTCGTACAGCAACACGAGACCGCCGAAGTACACAATGATCCCCTCCAGGCGATGGAACTGACCGGCGCTCACTCCGGAAGGCACGAGAGAATGAGCGGCAAGCCACATCGCAATCGCGATGCGGACGGTATTGAGGGGCACAGCCGCTGAGTAGCTCGCCAGCAGGCTGACGCCGAGGGCACGTGCGCCCGAGCGCCACGACCCGACCCGCTGACCGAGCATCCACGCCGACATGCCGAACGCGGCAATCATGAAATTGATCCCCGCGCACGATTTCTCGATCAGAAACAGACGCTCGCGCGAGAAGTATCCCTCGCCCGGCACCAGCGCAAACCGGGTGTCGGTGATCGCGCCGACCAGCCGGGCGGTCGGACTCAATATCCACCACAGATCCTCAGCCTGCGCGTCGGCGTAGTGGCGCTTCATCGCCCACGCAACCAGCGCAACGGCGATGGCGAACCAGGATTTGGCCTTCACCGGGCGAGCCCCGATCGCGGACGCCTCGCACCGAGCGCGCGTGCAGCACCGACCGATATCAGCACGACGGCGAATACCCACAACAACTCAGGCTCGGCGCCTCTTCTCACGCCGACGGCGAGATCCGTCACGCCCGATGGGAGTGGAAGCGGCTGGTCGACATCGTCTGCATCGCCGGCGGTGCGGCGCACAATCTCGTGCACGGCCACGAACGACGTATATCGTGTGAGCAACCCGTAGGTCAGGCCCAGCGATGTAATTTCGGCCGCCCTGTCTGCGGCCGCGGCGCGCGGCCCGAAATCATCGAGGTTCGCGATACGCGTGCGCGCCCAGAGATGGCGGAGCGCGCTGTGCCGATCATCGGGTCCCGGCGGTGCAACCGCAAGCGAGATCCGGTACACCTCGCGGCCGGTTCTCCCCGACAGCTCGATCGATCCGCCGGGCGTGCCGCGAAATTTTCCGAAGACGACGATCGGGCGGCTGGCGAAGAGGTCGGGGATTCTCGACGGCTCTACCTCGAATGCGTCGAAGCCCGCGAAGCGCACGTCGATGTCGGTCAGCACTGGCGAGTCGATGTAGTGCCGCAGTCGTGTCGCTGCTTCCGCCGCCTCGTCCGGTTTGGTCACGACGAACGGCTCGCCGAGTCCGGCCCGTGCGATGCCCTCGATGAGATACCGGTTCACACTGCTGCCGATGCCGAACGCAAAAAAGTTCGCTTGATCCAGTTGATCACGGACGTAGTCGAACACGTCCGATTCCGCGTCGATGTAACCGTCGGTCAGCAGCACGACCGTGCGCGAAACGGCCGGCTGACGCGGAATGGCGAGCGCAGATTCGAGGGCGGCCAGCAGTCGCGTCCCACCTCCGCCGTCCTTCCGCCCGACGAACTCGAGCGCGCGTGTGAGATTGGCGCGCGTTGCCGCAACCGAGGCCGGCGCGAACGTCTCCGATCCGTCGGCAAAGACGACGAGGTTGAACGCGTCGGATGGCCGGAGCACGCCGACCAGATCGCGCATCAATCTTTTGGCGGTATTCAACGGAAACCCGTACATCGAACCGGAAACATCGACGACAAAGATGTACTCGCGCGCCGTCACGTCGTCGGCCGCGACCGCCTCCGGCGGCTGCGCCATCAGCAGGAAAAAGTTCTCGTCCCGGCCTTGATACACGAGGAGGCCGGCGCCGATCGTCTGGCCGGCGAGGCGATAGCGAAGGATGAAATCGCGATTGCCGGAGAATTGCTCGGACTCGTCGAGCGCGATCTCGGCGCGTCCCGGTCCGCGCGGGCGGGACACCAGTTGATGCGATGGCGAAGCCAGCGCTTGAATCGGCACGCCGGTCGAAAGCGTCGCCGTGAGGTGAAACCCGCCGCGCGGCGGCTCGCCCTCGTGCGTGTAAGGGGCCTTCACGAACTCGTCCCCGGGCGCGGCGTCGCTCTCGCGTCTGGCAGAATAACGCGGTCCGACAACCGTCGGGTAGACGAACTCGTAGGTGCCGTCGGTCGGGACCAGCAGCTCGGTGTACTTCAGTTCAACCGATATGGTGTCGCCCGGAAGCACATTGGCGACGTTCATCGTGAACACGTTCGGCCGGCTTTCCTCCAGCAGCGACGCGCTTCTGCCGTCGTGCTTCGCACTTTCGAACTCGCGCTTCGCCTTCTCCCGCTCCTTGATCTTCGCCACAAGGCGGACGTCGCCGACGGTCATGGTCATGCCGTAGACGGCGGCCCGGGTCGAGGCAGGAAAGATGTAGCGGGCATGGAGCGGCCGCTGCCCGCGGTTTTCGTATACCTGCCTGACGGTCACATCTGCGATGACGCCGCTGACCGCAACGTCGACCTGCGTGTCCTTCAGGGGCAGTCGATCGACGGCAGGATCTGCGCCGTCGACGAAGAAGAACGGCGAGAGCGTCTGGTCGACTGGCGGCGCACCGGGCGGCGCGGCAGCTCCGGGCGAGACGAGCGAACCGAATGCGGCGAGACCGATGATGAACGATCGAGTTGAGATTTTCACGCCAGGCGAAAGAGCAACGTGGCTGCCGGACGGCGCCCGGCCGCAACACGGAACGTAACGTGCTGCAGCTGCGTGAAATACGCGGCGTGATGACTCTGTCGTCAGGGGCGCGCGGCCGGGGCGCCCGTGTCAGGCGGTCCACAAACGTGTGGAATGAGACACGGGTCAAGACTCACAACTCAAAACTCACAACTGAATAAATTATCGCGGCATTCCGAGGAGGCCTTCGGCCTTCAGCAGCAGCTCCATGCCGGTCTGCGCCGGCCGAAGGCCGTCATCGCTGATTCGTCCGGTCAACGCGGCTAAATCGGTCGCGGCGGCGGAGGCGTCCGCAGCAGCGGTCGCGCTGCGGATTCTCTCCGCGGCCGCTATCGCCTGTTCAACCCATTGCACCACGTGTGTCAGCGATGCCGAGGCCTCGGCCGCGTATTTGGTGACGTTTGCGCCCGCGCCTTCGGCTTTCACGGCAAAGTCGAGGTGCTGCAGCGCTCCAGCGACGGCTTTCTTGACGCCATAACCACCGCCGGGTCCTTTTGGTTCGATTGCGGGATCGAGCGCGTGCAGCACGTGACCCGCGTGAAGCTTGATATCGTCGAGGGTCGTGCTCTTGACGGCGAGCCCGGCATGCAGAACGGCCACCCGGACTTCGTCGACCGCAACCGGCAGAAATCCGCGCGTGCCAGGCGTGTCGCGCCAGTTCGTCATGACGTGGCCGACATGAAGATGCGCCGGAATGGCTTCGACTTTGGTGACGAGGATAGCGCCGCCTTGCCAGTTGCCGGTGAGCCTCACCGGGCGGCCGGCGTACAACGGCAGCCCTCTCGCATCCTGGTTCGCAATCGGCAGGATCTGGTTGTTTTCGTCTACGAGGACATATCTGGCCAGCTTATTGATGCAGGCCAGCAGGCACTGTCGATCCGTCAGCTCGCTTGTTGAATGGTGAGACGCGCCGCACAGGCTGTCGGACAGCCTGCCGGTGAACGTCTGCTCGGCTGCGGCGGGTGCCGGCGTGGCCGCGCCAAACAGCAACACCCAGGTGAGGATCTCTTTCATGCGAATTAGTTGTGTAGCACCGCAGAGGACGCGGAGGACGCGGATGTTCAACCTGCCGTTCCCGTTAGACGGCGCTCAGGGCGTCCCGATCAGCGTCGAGGAGCGACATGGCTCAAGGTACCCCGAGCGTCGTAGAGGGTGAATCCACAGGGCTTCTCCTCCGTGTCCTCCGCGTCCTGCGTGGTGGATATCTTCGGCGTACTCTACTCTGTGGCGCCTAACTGCTTCAGCAGCTCCACCGTGGCCGGGTGTGCCGACTCGACGGGACGCTCGAAGCCGATCGAGTCGGCACCGGCCGGCGCGGCGCCCCTTCCTCTCCCGGTGATCGAGCCGAACATGGCGGCCAGCAGCGGCGTGATCCCGCGCTTGTTCTTCACATTGACGCCGGCACCGTGCTCCACGAGGAACTGCACGACCGTGTTGTGCCCCAGGGCGGCGGCGACGTGCAGCGCGGTATCGCCCGACTGGCTGGCCGCCTTCGGATCGCCGCCGAGCGCCACGGCGGCCGCCACGCCCTCGCGAACGCGATTTTCGGGTTCGACCTTGCCAAAATCGATCGTCTCGATTCCCCGCCGGCTCGCGGTCCGGCTGGATCCCATGCCGGCCGCCAGCAGCAGCGCGTCGGCTCCGTCCGGCATCGTCAGCGCCGGACTTGCACCGCCGGCGACGAGCACCGGCATGATGTCGGTCTCGAGGAACCGGGCCGCGAGCAGATACGGCGTGGACCCGATGAGCGTCGCCGGCAGGTTCCAGTCGGTGGTATCGCGACGGATGGGGGTGCCTTTCGTCATCCGGAGATTCGGATCGGCGCCGTGCGCGAGGAGCGCTTTCACCAGGTTCAGATCGCTTCTCAGGATGGCGGCATGCAGCGGCGTGTACCCGCTGCCCAGGGCGTTCGGGTCAGCGCCGTGCTCCAGCAGCAGCGCACCGACGTTCCCGTGCCCGCTGTGCGCCGCGAGCACGAGGGCGCTGACGCCGTCCGGCTGCGAATCGTTCGGGTCTGCTCCGGCGGTCAGCAACAGGCGCGCGGAGTCGACATCGCCGACGCGCGCGGTGAACAGCAGCGGCGTGGCGCCGCCGCGCAGGACCGTGTAGTTCAGCTCCTCGCGTCCCGCCCGCTGCGTCTGCTCCCCGACGACCGTCTGCGCGTACGTGAGCGATCGGGCGCGGATGTCGGCATGGGCTTCAATGAGCAGCCGGACCACCTCGGGATGACGCTCGGCGGCCGCCCACATCAGCGCGGTCTGCCGGTGTTCGTGCTCCCTCGCATTCACGTCGGCGCCGTGAGCCAGCAGCGCCTTCACCGATCCAGGATCGCCCGCACGCGCGCAGGTCATCAGCACCGTCTCGCCGTTCAGCAGCGCCGCATTCGCGTTCGCGCCTGCCGCCAGGAGCCGCTCGACCATCGGCGCGCTGCGATTGGTGCACGCCAGGTGCAGCGGGGTCGTCCCGAGGTCGTTGGCCACGTTCGCGCGCGCCCCTGATCGGATCAACAGGTTGGCAATGGCCAGGTCGTCGCGGTGCGCCGCCCAATGCAGCGCGGTCGCGCCATCGCCCTGCGGCGCGTTCACGTTGATTCTGCCGGTCCGCTGGTTCAGCAGCTGGCGGACGGATTCGATGTTCCTGTCCTTGACGGCCTGGATCAGGCGCAGATCAGTCGGAGCGGCCGCCAAAGTGACCATGAAAACGAACGCGAGTCCACCGTAGCACAGCCCAGCCGGTCGAAGGCCGCGTAAAACATTTCGGTAGTGTCCGCCTTCAGGCGGACCTGGCCCGGTCCTCCTAAAGCGGCACATGGTCCGGCTGAAGCCGGACACTACCGGTACGCTACAAGGACAGGATCTGCGCATCGACTCGACCCGTGCTGTCCCCGATGCGATCCCGGTGCACGCCAAACTGATCCAGCAGCGTCAAATGCAGGTTCGCGAGCGGCACGTTCTTGAACCGGATGTGCCGTCCGCCGTTGAGTGTCCCGGCGCCGCCGCCCGCGAGGATCATCGGAATATCAATCGGCGAATGGCTGTTGCTGTCGGCCATGCCCGCCCCGTACATCATCGTCACGTGATCGAGCAGCGTGCCGTCGCCGTCGGGCGTCGCCTGCAGCTTCTCCAGGAACCGGGCGAACATCTGTACGTGATACGCGTTGATCTTCGCGACCTTGGCGACCTTCTCCGGCTCCTGTTGATGGTGCGAGATCGGGTGATGCGCATCGGGCACGCCAATCTGCGGATAGGTCATGCCGCTGTGCTCGTGCCCCACCATCAGCGTGATGACCCGGGTGAGATCGGAGCGGAAGGCCAGCACCTGCAGGTCGAACATCAGGTTGAGATGATCCTCCCAGCTTGACGGAATACCGGCGGGATGATCGACGACAGGCAACTCCTGATCGCTCTGCTTCTCGGCGATCTGGATGCGCTGCTCCACGTCGCGAATGGCGTCGAGGTATTCGGTCAGTTTCGTCCGATCGCCCTGCGGGAGCACGCCGCGAAGGTGCGCGACCTCCTCGCTCACCGAGTCGAGCACGCTGCGCTGTTGCCGCAGCCGCGCGAGCCGCACTTTCGGATCGGT
Organism: Acidobacteriota bacterium; assembly: GCA_046726355.1. GTDB lineage: Bacteria > Acidobacteriota > Vicinamibacteria > Vicinamibacterales > CAVVIG01 > QHWF01. Next base: position 14,033 of record JBKPAI010000104.1, read on the forward strand.
GCTGATGCTGTCGCCAAACAGACGCTCGAACACCACCCGCGGGTTGTTCTGCGTCGGCAGCGGCGTGTTCTGGCTTCGCCAGCTGATGGTGTTGGTGTAGGGGCAGGCGAACCCCGTGTCGCAGGCGCCGGCGGTCTCCGCCGACTCGATCGCCAGCTCCAAGGACGGCAGCTGCGTCTCCTTGCCTGTTTCCTGCGCGAGGATCTGATCCATCGAGATGCCGGCATCGAGCCAGGTCTCGCTCGTGGGCGGCGACACGTCGGTGAGGAAGCGCGTGCTGGCTTTGGCATGCGCACCGCCGGGCCGTCCCGGCATGGGAATGCACTCCAACCCGCTCAGCACCAACACCTGCTCGCGAAACGGCGCCAGCGCGCTCAACGTCGGCGTGAGCTCGTAGCCGGGGCCCTCGGTCAGCGGCAGGTAGTTCTTCATGATCATGCCGTTCGGCACGTACATGACGCCAAACCGGTTGATTGGCCTGGCCGGAGTCTTCTGCAGCGCCGACAGCGCCGGCATCATGCTGTCGAGCAGCGGCAGCGCGAGCATCGAGCCCATGCCGCGCAGGACCGTGCGTCGGGGGATGGCTCTCTTCGAAATGATCATGAGACCCTACTTATAATTCACCATCAATCAGCCACAGAGGACGCGGAGCACGCGGAGGTTCAATCCTGACAGGATTTTTCCTCCTGTCCTCCGCGTCCTCCGTGGTGAGAGATCTCGACTGCACTGCGACTATCATTTGAGCTCCGCCGTCGGTTTCGCCGCCTCCCCGCTCGCCACAGCCATGCTGAACGGCGTGCTCGTGACGATCCCGGTCACGATGGACGACCATGAGTAGTCGGCCGGCGCCGCTTCACGCGCGATCCTGCGAATGGCCGGCGTGTCGCGATAGTCGAGGCCGCGGCCGATTGCATACGCCAGGAGCTTGCCGCTCAGCGTCCGGACGAAATCGTCCTTGTGGCTGACCACCATCTCACGGAGACCGGCGACACCCTCGAACCGGGTGCCGTCCGGGAAGGTCGCCGACGGATCGATCGGCGCGCCGTCGCTCGTGGTCCGCCATTTCCCCAGCCCATCAAAATTCTCGAGCGCGAAACCGAGCGGGTCCATCCGCTGGTGGCACGACGCGCACGCAGGGTTTTTCCGGTGCATCTCCATGCGTTCGCGGAGCGACCGTGGCTGCCCCTCGACGCCGGCTTCCTTGAGCGCGGGAATGTCGGGCGGCGGCGGGGGCGGCGGCGCGCCGAGCACGTTCGCGAGCAGCCACCGTCCGCGCATCGTCACTGACGTCCGATTCGGATACGAGGTGACGGTCAGGACGCTCGACTGGCCGAGCAGGCCTCCGCGTCTGCCGTCGGTGAACGTGACCCGGCGGAAGTGGTCGCCGTAAATGTTGGGAATCCCGTAATGCCTGGCCAGCCGCTCGTTGAGAAAGGAATAGTCGGCGGTCAACAGCTCCACGACGCTGCGGTCGGCGTGAAGCTGATCGCCGAGAAACAGCTTCGTCTCCTGTTCCATCGCCTCGCGCAGGTTCTCGTCGAATTCCGGATACAGCTCCGTGTCCGGGACAACACCGGAGATTTTGCTCAGCTCGAGCCAGCGACTGGCGAAATTGTCGATCAGCGCCTTCGATCGCGGGTCGCGAAGCATGCGCTGCACCTGCCGGCTGAGCGCCGCGCGATCGCTCAACTTTCCGCGAACCGCTGCATCCCGGAGCTCGTCGTCCGGAATGCTGCTCCACAGAAAGAACGACAGCCGCGATGCGAGATCGAGATCGGTGAGGTGATAGGCGGAGCCCGCCGGTGTCCCCGCGGGCTCACGCTCGATGCGGAACAGGAAGCTCGGAGCGGCCAGGATGCGCTCGATTCCCCGCTGGATGCCGGCGTCAAAGCTGTCTTCGGCCCGTGCCGCCTCGTAGAAATCGAGGAGCGTCCGGATCTCGCTCTCGGTCGGCGGGCGCCGATAGGCACGCGCCGCGAGCGCCGACAGAATCCTGCGCGCGCATGGTTCTTCCGCGCCGGAATCCTTCGGACGGCAGATGAACACCTTCCGGCGGCTCGGCGAATCTCCGGCGGCGGGCGTTCCGTACGGGCCGCCGATTGACACGATCTCCACGGCGGGGTTGCCGTGGTAATACTCGTTGGTGGTCCGTCCAAACCCGGTCTGCTGCGGCTGTAACACGCCCTCGGGTTCCCAGAACCGCCGGACGAATGACACGCCGACTTCGTGAGGACCCGCCTTCACCGGCACGCGCAGCTCGAGATGCGCGTCCGCCGTGTGCATGTATTCTTCGAACTCGGGATCGCCCTGCGTGTTGCCGGCGAAATTCTCCGGCGTCGTCATGCCCTTCGCTTCGCCGCCCACGGTAAACCGCTTCAGAAGTGCGCCGTCGAGACGGAAATCGAGCTGGTGCCGCTCACCCATGCCGATGATGTAGTCGTACTCCTGGCGCCGCAGCAGGACCTTGATCATGTACTCCCCGTCGATCGGGAAGTTGTAGCGAATCAGCGCGCCGCCCTGGGACCCGAACGGCAGATCGTCGCCGAGGCGATCGTCCTGCACCAGCGCCTTCGAAATCTTGAACGTATCGACAACCGGACGTCGCGCCGGATCCCCGACAGCAAGGCGGCTGATCGTCCGCGCGGCCGACAGGTAGTTTTCGAGGAGCGCCGGCGAGACCGACAGCACGCTCGCTACGTTGTCGAATCCTTCCTGATCCGCGTCATCCGACGACAACAGCGCCCGCCCGTCGATTTCGAGCCCAAGCAGATCGCGGACCGCGTTGGTGTACTCGCTCCGGTTCAGACGATGAACCGGAACACGGCCGGGATGCGGGTCTGCCGCCGCCGCGGCGTCGAGCTCTTTTTCCAGCCGCTCGGCGACCTCGCGGTACGTAGCGGCGTCCGGCCGCGGCCGGCCTGGAGGCGGCATCTCGCCGGTGCGCAGCTTCGTGACGATCTTTTCCACTTGCTGCGCATTGCCGGCAACGTTGGACAGGTCCAGGCGGTCGAACTCCAATCCCGCGGTCTTCAGTCTCGCGTTGTGGCAGGTGACGCAGTACTTGTTGAGAATTTCGCTCGTGGAAACCGACGGAGACGCCGGGTTGACCGGTGCTGCGGTCTGTGGGCGAGCGTTGACATAGTGGACCGCCACGCAAATGCCCAGCAGCGTCGCCCCCAGCGATCGGGCCGGTCGTTCTCGCATAGTTACCCGTTTCCAGTATGCCGTACCTGCCACGTGCGCGCGCAAAAGTCGCCGGCCTCGTGTCGCGCAGGCCTTCCCGCCTCCGCTCGCGTGCAGCTCGAGCGAGCTTCGGCGAGGCTCGCCGAAGCGCCGGAGGCGCAAAGGCGGCAGGCCTGCCCGTCCGGCGGGCAGCCCTAAAGGGCTGCGCCACAACTGAAGATCCAGGGGGCTTCGCCC
>JBKPAI010000105.1:0-24701 GCA_046726355.1 Acidobacteriota bacterium
GGAGAACACGGTCCAGGGTCAGCAACAGCAACAGGAGAAATTCCAGGTGGCTTGCGTGCAGGTGCGGTAACCGCGTCAGAGAATGCGCGTTGAATGCCATGACCGAACCGGCGACTATTCCTGCTGTCCAATCGCCGGTCCAATGGTGGACGACGAGGCTGGTGACCCACCCGGTCAGCGTGAAGCCGGCGAGCAGCAGGATGTTATAGACGAGCACGGGCGAGGCTCCGATCCACGACAGCGGAGCGCCCATGATGGCGAGGGTGAAGAGATGCTCGGAAAATGCGAGCGCGTGTTTTGCCGGGTAGAAGATGTTGGCGTCGAAGAGGTGGAACGGATCGCGAGGAAGTTGATGCGCGACCCAGGCGAGCGACCATTCGATCAGGACGGTGTCGCCGTTGTCGTTGCGGGACAGCGTGCCGGGATGCGTCGCCAGCGGCCACGTGTGCGCGACGGTGAGCGCAGCGAAAAGAACAAACGTCGCGGCGTGCGGATGGCGCACGAAACCACCAGGGGGCATCGGGACAATCGGATGGGCCGAGATGATAGCCGGCATCTGCAGAGTGTGCTCGCCCTGATGTGTCATGCGTCTTCGCGCGGCCGTCCGGCGAACCGCATGCGGATGCACCACCTCACCGTGTGTTCTCGGATTCGAGCTCGTTGAGGGCACGACAAATCAGCGCCGCACTGCACGCGGCATAACGCTTCTGTCGCGGAGACACCTGCACGTAGCAGATCACGGAGTAGGTCCATTCGAGCACGGCAAGCCAGTAGGGGATCATGTCCTGCTCGAACAACGTGACGACGTCGGCGCAGCGCCGGAGCAGCGTGATCACGGCGTGGGCGCGCGGCACCAGAGGATCGTTGCCGCGATACACGAGTGGTGGCGCATCGCCGAGCCGCTTGACGCTGGTCAATGCCGCTTCGAACTCGAGGAGTAGGCGCAGCTCCTCGTCGCTCTCGAGACGCGGGAACTCGAACTTCACGATCGGCTCGATGCGGGCGAAATCCGAGACGGCGTTGCGCGGGCGCGTTTCCGAGACGGCGATGAAACCCAGCGTCCGGGGGAAGCTGCCGAGCTCCTGAGCAGCGACCGTCCAAAGGTCACCGACTGCATCGAGCAAACGGAACGGCTCCTGGCTGATCACCTCCGCCACCAACGCGGGCGCGCCGCCCACGCCGAGCGCGGTGACGATGTGCACAGGCAGGGTGGCGGAGGCACCTCCGGTCATGAAATCGGAGACGCCGCGCGCTTCGGCGGACCGCACTCCGGCGAAGACCGGCGTGGCGACGAACGAGCCCGGCGCCGCAATGGTATCGGCGACATTCTCTTCGAAGCAACCCGTGCCGAATGCAAAACCGAGATCGCCGAGCGTAGCACTGATCAAACGCTCACTACGCGTTCCGTCCCACCACTCGAGCGTGCTGCTGCTGCCGGCCATTCGCCGCACGCGGATGATCCGTTCCGACACGAGGTATTCGGCGGCCGGGCCGAGAGCCGCGGCGCGGGCTGCATCGAGCGCGGCCGATACTGTGGGCATGGATCGCAGCCAGCCGTCAAGATGGGTCAGCTCGAGCACCTGGCGCACGGACCGTGTCAGGCCCACCAGAATCAGCCCGCCATCGCGGGCTCGGCGCGCTTTTTCCACCGCGACCAGCGATCGCAGGCCGATGCTCGACAGGTATGCGACGCCGGAGAAGTCAACCACCCAGAAGGGGGTGTCGTTGTCGAGGGCACAGATCGCTTCGTCGACCTGCGCCGCTCCCGACGCATCAAAGCGCCCGCTCAGCGTGAGCACGGGGATGTGGTCGGCCAGCGAGACCTGTACATCCATGCCAGCACTCCGGCGAACACGCGTTGATGTTCGCAGATCGTGTTAGAGGCGGTGAATACAAACCGTCAGCGCCTTCGCATCAGAGCCGACGACAGACATATTAGAGCGGTTGTGGAGTGACCACAACTGAAGGTGGAAAATGGATCCGAAGGTGGCGCAGCTGAATGATCTTTCGGCGCCGCAGCCGCATCATCCGGCATCCCCACTTGGAACCGTCCGGCGAGCCGGACGACAGGGGAATCGGTCAGGGGCGCCGCTTGCCGCGGAAACCCCAGACCGAGGCCACGGAGTGAGCGGACCATCAGTTCAGGAAGACAATCTCTTCGGCCCTATCGAATGCCTTCGAGCAGCATGATGTCCCCGATTTCGGTATCCAGCGACGTGTACAGCAACGACGACCCATCCGGCGAGACGGCGAGCCCGTGTCTTTTCACGTTGGGCCTTCCAGGAAGGTTGATCAACCGACTGACACGATGCGTGTTGAGATCCAGGAACCGAAGCACCGGCGTGGCGACGCCCTCAACGAAATAGATGCCGCCTCCGCCGAGTGCCCAATTGCGGTAGACCGCGTGTTCCGTCTCCTCTCAATCGCGAATGGCCGAGGACGCCTCACCGAAAGTCGACTGGACGTAGAGTCGGAATCAGTACCGCCGAGACAACCGTCCGCTACTTCAGATACACGCGCGCGACGACGGAAGCGCGTGTCTGAATGGTCGTCACAGAGGTCGTGCCTTGCGGCGAGGGCGGAACGATCACGTTAGGCGGGGGTGGTGTCAGCGGCACGAAGACGGTCTGCTGCCGGCCATCGGTCGACGTGTAACGCACGTGCAGTTCGGCCCCCAGGCTGAACCGATCGCCCAAGAAATACTCGCCGCCGAGGGCCGGCCCAACGAAGTATCCGGTCTGCTTCGCTGTCGTGGTTGTCGTCGACGTGGCCCCGGTGGTCGCGCGGGAGACGCTGCTGAATTCGGTCGACGTACGCGCATAGCCGAATCGGGCGCCATAGTGCAATCTGATCTTCTCGCGCGACTGAGCGAAGAATATGCCGGTGCCGACGGAGGGCACCGAGATAATTTGCTTCGATGTGGTGCTCGTGATAATGGACACGGGGATCGGTACGGGAAAGGTTGGCGGAGTTGTTTGAGTGGTCTGCTCATTCGTCGTCCGCGTGTAACCGACCTCAGGCTCGACCCGGAGGTGCGATCCGACGTCAACGGGGAAGAGGAACAGCGGCGCCACCGTTCCTGTGACGTTCGAGATGGACGCACCGAATCCCACGTGAAACGGTGCTCCTGAGGACGATGCGTCCTGGGCGGCGACTGGTGCCGCCATGCCGAGCAGAATTGAAACCATTGCGAATTGAATTCGTCTCATACCTGCTTGTCCGGAATCTCGATAGGCAGGAGTGCCACGATGACGGTCAGGAGGACGCGGCGGTCCCGAACAGCGAGCAGCCGATGGCGACGAGTCGATGCCTGCACGGAGGATGCGGATCGCCCAGGACGTCACGCGAATCGCGACCGAAACGATCTAGGACCAGAGCCTCGACGGGAACCACCAGTGCTCGATGCTGATCGTGCCCGATGGCGGCGCGACCGGGTGAGATACATGCCAAGGAGAAGAAACACCCACGCACGCGCGACTCGATAGGCTACGTTCTTCACGGTCAGACTCGCGGCAGTACCCGGCGACGTGGTCCGGTCAGCGTCGGTGTCTGCGTGGTCGGCGAAGGCGCGCGACCACTTTTGGTGGCAAGGGGAGCAGTGAACACGGTCGACAGCATCCGCATAGGGCAGCAGCCTTGAATGACTGCGAGCTGGACTATACGGCAGCAACTACCTATGCGTCAACTACTTCCACGTACAAGGCGACGCGATCGGGACGGCCGACGGGACCCGGCGGCCCATGCCGGTCGGCGGCAGCGTCAACGCCCCGCCACTTGCGTAACCACCCTGGTGAAACGAGGGTCCCTGACTCAGGTGCCTTGCCATCAGACCGATGATTGACTGGTCGGACTCGAAGGCTTCGGTGACGGCGTCATCATTCCAGGTCAGCGCGGACGTTCCGGTCAGATGCGGGAGGCGGAAGGAGGCCAGCATGCGACGCCATGTTGTCGCGGTGATGCTCGTGATGTTCCTGTCGGCCGGCGCAGCGTCAGCACAGACCGTGAGTGCGACCATGGGCGCGATCGACGGGTGGGTGACCGACAACACCAACGCGGCGCTGCCCGGCGTGACGGTGACAATCAGCGGTCCGGCGCTGATGGGGACGCGCGTCGCGACCACGAACCAGGAAGGCGCCTACCGGCTGGCCGCAGTGCCGCCGGGCACGTACACCGTGGTGCTCGAGCTCGACGGCTTCGCGCCGGTCACGCGCACCGGGATCCGCGTCGATCTCGGTTTCACCGCGACCGTCAGCGTCCAGATGACGGTTGGCGCGGTCTCGGAGAACGTCACGGTGACCGGGGCATCGCCGGTCGTCGACACAGCTGCCACGAGAATTGCGACAACGTTCGATGCGCCGATGCTGGCGAGCCTGCCGAGCGGCAGCCGCGATTACTGGTCGGTGCTGTCCGAGACGCCGGCATTGAAGCTCACGCGCGTCGACGTCGGCGGCAGCTCCGCCGGATCGCAGACGAACTACTACGCCTACGGCACCACGGGCCAGAACCGGCCGATGATCGAAGGCATCAATTCGACGCAGGGCACCGAGCGGTTCGGCAACTACGTCGACATGGGGTCGTTCGACGAGATTGCCGTCAACGCGGCGGCCCACACGGCAGAGATGGCGGTGCCAGGCATTCAAATGGTCTTCATCAGCAAATCCGGCGGCAACGCCTATCACGGGTCGCTTGTGCACCATTACGAGAACGAGCGCTGGCAGTCGTTCAACATCGACGATCGCCAGATCGCTCAGGGGATCAGCGGCGGCGGCGGGCTCGCGCCCCGCGACGTCAACCGCCTCCACAAGTTTCGCGATTCCGGCGCGGACGCCGGCGGCTACTTCGTCAAGGACCGGCTCTGGTGGTACGGCGCGGTGCGCGACCTGCTGACGGAGGTGCGGCAGACGAACTTCCCGGTCAAGCCGTTCGTGACGCGGCTGACGAGTTACACCGGCAAAGTCACGTTCACGCTGAGCCGGAACAACAAGCTCGTTGGCTATGCCTCGCGGAACGGCAAACATCAGCCCAATCGTCTCGACGCGTTTGCGCTCGGCCTGACGGGGATCTTTGCTTCCGAGGACGCGTCATTCAACCAGTACCTCTATCCGCGCCTGTACAAGGCCGAGTGGGACACGGTGATTGGAGACGCCGCGTTCTTTGAGATTCGCGTCGGCCAGTACGGGTTCGACTGGCCCGATACGAACTACACGCCGGCTCCGCGCTACGAGGACCTGGGCAACAATTCCGTCTCCGGTGCTTCGCGGATCCGCGAGCTCGACATCCGACGCAACCAGGTGCTCGGGTCGATGAGTTATTTCCACCATGGTCGGCTGGGCAACCACAACCTCAAGTTCGGCTGGGAGATCTTTCGCGACCTGACCGCTCAGGGCGATCCGGCCGGCTCGTACGGCGACGTCGTGCACATCCTGCGGCAGGGCGCGCCGATCGAGGTTTATCTCCTGGGCAACCCGACGCAGTCGGTCAACGGTCTGTGGACGTACGGCGCGTACGCGACCGACACGTGGCGCGCCACCAAGCGACTCACGCTCAACCTCGGGCTGCGCTTCGACCGCTACCGCAACTTCCTGCCGGCACAGGTTCACGCAGCCGGTCGGTTCAATCCCGCCGCCGCATCCTTTCCTGCCGTCGACGACTTGAACATCTGGAATACCGTGGCGCCGCGCGTGGGCGCGACGTTCGACCTGTCGGGCAACGGCAGGACGATTATCAAGGGCAACTATGGCCGCTACTGGTGGAATCCCGGCGCGGAGCTGAGCGCGACGGTGAATCCCAATCCGCCGATCTGGCAGCGGCGCTACGCCTGGACGATCGATCTCGATCTCAATCGCGACCGGGTGTGGCAGCCTGGCGAAGAGGGCCGGCTGATTTCGGCGCTCGGCGGCGGCGCGACGTCGACGATTGCGCCAGGGCTCGAAGACACGCATACGGAGGAAGTCGCTGGATGGCTCGAGCGCGAGCTGGCGGCCGACTTTGGCGTGCGCGGAGGGTTCATCTGGCGTACTGAGCGGCAGCTCTCACAGCTGTTGAACGCGAACCAGCCTTTCTCGGCATTCAACGTGCCGGTCACCGTCGCAGACCCCGGCCCCGACGGTCTCGCCGGCAACAGCGACGATGCCTCGCCGATTCGGGCGTGGAATCTCGCACCGGAGTACCTTGGACTTCCGGTGCGGAACGTCCTGACCAACGTGCTGGGCGCCCGAACCAACTTCTACACCTGGGAGGTGACAGCCACGAAACGGCTGAACCGCGGGTGGTCGGCGGTCGCATCGCTCTCGCACACGACGAGCTACGCTCAAGCGAATACGCTGTTCGACACGAACTTTCGCCAGAACCAGCTTCCGGTGACCCCCAACGACCTGATCAACACGCGCCCGGACGGACAGGAGAAGTCGACCGACGTCGCGGCGAAACTGACCGCCTCGTGGGAAGGACCGCGAGGGTTGAAGATCAGTCCCGTCTATCGATTCCAGGCGGGCCAGAACTTCGGCCGCACGATTGTCGCGTCGCTCAACTACGGCAACGTCCGCATTCCTGCCGAACCGCTGAACGCGCGGCGCCAGGACAACGTGGCGCTGCTCGATCTGCGCGTGGAGCGGGTGACGAAGCTCCGGCGGACCCGTGTGTCGCCGTTCGCCGACATCTACAATCTGACGAACGCGAATCCGATCCAGAACACGAGTTGGAGCTCGGGCAGCTCATTTCTCCGGCCGCTCGCGATCGTGCCGCCGCGGGTGTGGCGCATCGGGGTGAAGTTCGACTGGTAGCCTGGCAAAAATGAATGTGGATGTGCACAAACAGCACATCACGATTCTGCAACGCGCACCAGCAGCATCGCCGCGAAGGTGAGCACGCCCAACACGCGCCGGCCTCCCGGGCAAACAAGGCCTGAACTCAACGCAGCTCTAATCGAAAAGCGACGTCGCGGGGGTCTGCCCTCCTGGGCAGGCCGATGCGCCGCGGGTACGCGCCTTGAAGCCACGGCTCCTCTGAATCCCCTCTTCACAAGGAGCCTCGATGCGCCCGCGTTCACACTACCGGTCCCGAGTTGTGCGCACGGCGGCAGTCGCCGCACTGCTCGCGGTCGCGAGCGGTCGATCCTCGCCGGTTCTCGTGGCGCAGTCGGGTCCGCCGCTGACCCCGTTCCGCGGCCTGATCGATCACGTCACGACGACGATCTGGAGTGGAGTCGCCAGCGGCTCGAGCGACAGCAGTGTTCATTCGATCAGCGGTGACGGCCGGCACGTTGCCTTCAGCTCGGGCGCGTCGGACCTGGTGCCGAACGACTACAACGGGCTCGACGACGTATTCCTGCGCGATCGAATGACCGGCGTCACGACACGCGTCAGCGTCGCGTCCAACGGCGGCGATGCGAACGGCATCAGCCAGGGGACGGCGATCAGCACCAACGGTCGTCATGTGGCATTCGCCTCCGGCGCGACGAACCTCGTCGCGGGCGACAGCAACAGTCACTGGGACGTCTTCGTCCGCGATCTCGACGCGAATCGCACCGTCCGGGTCAGTGTCGCGACCAACGGCGCGCAGGGCGATGCCGATTCGTACTCGCCGTCGGTCAGCGCCGACGGCCGGTACGTCGCGTTCGTCTCGGCCTCGACCACGTTCGCACCCGGCATCCAGCCGTACCGACCGACGCAAATCTACCTGCACGATCGCGACGCCGACGGCAACGGCGTGCTCGACGATGCTGGCGGTTCGACGACGAGCCTGGTCAGCGTCGCCATCACCGATGGACCGGCGGATCAGTCCTGCGTTCGTCCGCGCGTCGGCGCCGACGGCCGCTACGTGATGTTCGAGAGCGGCGCGACCAATCTGCATGCCGTTGGCAACGCGAACGGACAGCATCATCTCTACGTGCGCGACCGCCGGACCGAGCAGACGCGTCTGATCGATCGCTCCGTCACCGGCGGTCCGTCGTCGTGGGGCATCAACTGGCAGGTGTCCGACATGTCGGACGACGGCCGCTTCATCACCTACTCGTCGGTGTCGCCGGACATCGTGCCCTTCGACATGAACTGGCAGTCGCAGGTGTTCCTGTACGATGCGGCCGCCGATCCGGCATCGGCCACGACGGTCGTCAGCCGCCTGAACGACGGAACCCTGGCCAACGGCTCGAGCTACTACACCGCGGTCAGCGGCGACGGACGGTTCGTCGCGTTCATGACCGCCGCGGCGAATCTCGCGGGCCCGCTCCCGGTCGACAGCTTCGCCCTCATTGTCCACGACGGCGTCGACGGATCGTTCAGACGCGTCGACATGCTCGACGGCGACGTGCCGTTCGACGGCCAGTATCCCTTCAGCCCATCGCTGAGTGCGGACGGTGCCGCGATTTCGTTCCAGTCCTCCGCCCAGAATGCCGTCGGCGGCCTGTACACGTGGGGCAACTACCACATCTTCGTCGCTACCGCGTTCAGCGCGAGTCCGATGTCGGCGTCGTTCGCGGCGAGCGGCGGCAGCGGGTCCATCGAGGTCAACACGAGCGCGGTGTCGGGTTGGAACGCCGTCAGCGCCGACGACTGGATCGTGCTGATGGACGGCGAGGGGTTCGGCGCAGGTCCGCGAACCGTTCAGTACCTCGTCAATCCGAACGCGAACGGCATCGTCCGCGAAGGCCGCATCCGCCTCGGATCGAAGCTCATCACGATCCATCAGGACGGCGACGGCGACACGACGCCGCCGGTGATCAGGCCGATCGTGACCGGAACGATCGGTCCCGACGGCTGGTACCTGAGCGACATTGTCGTCGAGTGGTCGGTCAGCGATCCCGACAGCGAGATCGTGAACATCGGCTATGGATGCTCGACGACGACGTTCACCTCGGATTTCATTTACGCGAATCCCACGTGCGAGGCGACGAGCCACGGCGGCACGACCACGGTGTCGGTGCCGCTCAAGCGCGACACAACCGCGCCCAGAATCTCACTGACAACGCCGCTGGCGACCCTTTACGCGAACGGCACCTGGCTCCTGCCGTCGTACAGTTGCGACGATTCGTACGGCTATGCAGGGGTCGCGAGCTGCACGACGATCGAAGGATCTTCGCCGCTCGACACGACGCCCGGCCGGCACACGTTTACCGTCGCCGCAACCGACGTCGCCGGCAACACCACGACGAAGAGCGTGGAGTATCTGGTCGGCACCGGCGTGTGCGTGCCGCCGCCCGTGCCGGGGCATCTCAAGGGCTGGTGGAAGTTCGACGGCGATTTCCACGACAGCATCATGGGCCGTGACGCCATGTGGAACGCCGGCGCCGGCACGTTCCCGACCGCGGTCGTGAACCAGGGTTGGAACGACGGGGTACCCGGCAATTTCCTGTGGGCGTGGGAGGGATCGGCAGCCCTCGCGGGACCGGGTCTGACGGTCGCCGTGTGGGTGCATCCATACGGCATCTACGGCGAGTCTGGAACGATCGTCTCGAATCCGCTGCAGTATCGAATCGCCCGCTATCCGGACGGCACGTTGCGCTGGGCGTTCAACCAGACGACCGGCTTCGACTGGGTGAACACCGGCGTGCAGATACCGTCGGGGGTCTGGTCGCACGTCGCGGTCACCTACCAGGACGGCCTGGTCCGGTCGTACGTCAACGGACGACTCGTCCACAGCACGCAGCTGACCGGGACGCTGACCACGACCGGCAATCCGCTTACCAACATGACGATCGGCGGCCGCAACGACGTGATGGCGACGCTGATCGGGGCGCTCGACGACCTGATGATCTTCGACGACGCGCTGTCATCGAGCGATCTCGACAGCCTGTCACTGTCTGGCAGCAGTAGTCTGTGCGTGCCATTCGCATCGAACATCGCGCTGACCGCGCCGGCGACGGTCGTGTACGGCACGAGCTTCCAGGTTTCCGCGGTGCTGACCGACAGCAGTGGCGCTCCGCTGGCGAACCGCCCGTTGACGATCACGTCGGCAGTCACGCCGGGATACGGCCATAACGTGACAAGCGACGCGAACGGATCGGTCACGGTCATGTTCCCGATCGATTCGTCACAGACCGTCGGCGACTATCCGAACGCGATTACCGCCACGTTCGAAGGTGACGATGCGTTCAGCGCAGCGGCGGCGCAGGCGAGCGTCACGCTGCTCGGCGGCACACCGACGCTCAACTGGTCGCAACCCGCGCCGATCACGTACGGAACGGCGCTCGGCAGCGCGCAGTTGAACGCCACGACAGATTTCACCGGCACGATCGTCTACTCGCCGCCGGCGGGGACGGTCCTCGACGCGGGAACGCAAACGCTGTCGGTCACGTTGACGCCGACGGACACGGCGCACTGGGCGCAGCGAACGGTCACGACGACGATCGTCGTGAACAAGGCGACGCCGACCGTGGAGATCTCGAGCGCGCCGCTCTTCTACACCGGCCAGTCGCGTCAGGCGACGGTCACAGTGTACGGCGCCGGCGGCGCCGGCGGCGCCGAGCTGAATCCGTTCACCGTCTTGTACAACGGCGGCACGACCCTGCCGGTGAATGCCGGCACCTACGCGCTTCAGGTGAGCTACGACGGTAGCGAGAATTACGAAGCGGTCACCGCGACGGGATCGCTGGTCATCAACAAGGCCACGCCGATCATGGGCGCGTTCGCCGACATGACCGAGACTTACGACGGATTGCCGCACGGCGTCAGCGTCAACGTCGCCGGCGTCAACAATGAATGGCTCACGCCGGTCATCGTCACCTACAGCGGTTCGACGACGGCGCCGATCGACGCCGGCGTCTACCCGATCGACGCGCGCTACGATGGATCGGCGAACTACAACGCGTTGTCGCGCACGGCGACGCTCACGATTCTCAAGGCGGCGCCGTATCTTACGTGGACCTATCCGGCGACCATCGCCTTCGGCACGCCGTTGGGGGCGACGCAGTTGAACGCGACCGCCGACGTCGCGGGGACGTTCGTGTACGCGCCGCCGGCAGGAACGGTGCTCGGCGCGGGGACGCACACGCTGACGGCGACGTTCACGCCGTCGGATACGGCGAACTACCAGCCTTCGTCGGCCAGCCGTCCAATCACGGTCACGAAGGCAAACCCGCAGGTCACATGGTACGCGCCTGCGCCGATTGCCTACGGAACGCCGCTCGGAGCGACGCAGTTGAACGCCACGGCGAGCACCGGCGGCACGTATATGTACTCGCCGGCGGCGGGCGCCGTCCTGAGCGCGGGCACGCACATCGCGTCGGTCAGCTTCACGCCGGACGATGAGGTGAACTACTACGCGGGAAGCGCCAGCGTACCGGTGACGGTGACGAAAGCGGCCGCGGTCGTCGCGTGGAACAATCCCGCGGACATCGTCTATGGCACCGCGCTCGGAGCGGCGCAACTGAACGCGACTGCGAGCGTTGCCGGGACGTTCGCCTATTGGCCGGCGGCTGGCACGGTGCTCGATGCCGGTTCGCAGACACTGATGGTCACGTTCACACCGACGGACGCAGCACACTACAACGGCGCGACCGCGAGCGTGACGATCAACGTCGCGAGGGCGGCGCCGGCGATAACGTGGTCGAACCCGGCGGGCATCATCTACGGCACGGCACTGGGAGCCGCACAGCTGAACGCCACTGCGAACGTCGCCGGATCCTTCGAATACTCACCCCCGCCCGGGACCGTGCTGAACGCCGGTTCGCAGACGCTGTCGGTGGCGTTCATGCCGACGGATACCGCGAACTACAACGACGCGACCGCGAGCGTGACGATCAACGTGGCGAAGGCGGCACCGGCGATAACGTGGTCGAACCCTGCGGACATCGTCTACGGCACGGCACTCGGAGCCGCACCGCTGAACGCCACCGCGAGCGTGCCGGGAACCTTTACCTACTCGCCCGCCGCAGGCACCGTGCTCAACGCCGGCGCTTATCCGCTGTCGGTCACATTCACGCCGGCCGACGCGACAAACTACAGCGGGTCATCGGCCACTCGCACGCTGACGGTGGCTCGAGCGCCGCTCACGATTCGGGCGGACAATTCGTGGAAGCCATTTGGCGCGCCGCTGCCGTTCTTCTCCGCCAGCGGATCAGGGTTCGTGAACAGCGACTCGTTCGCATCGCTCAGCGGGACCCTGAGCTTCTCCACGGTCGCAACGCCTTCCAGTCCGGTCGGCGCCTACGCGATCACACCCCTCGGTCTGTCGTCGTCCAACTACACCATCGCCTTCGTCAGCGGTTCGCTCACCATCGCTCAGGCGTCGACCACCACGCTGGTCGCTGTGACACCAAACCCGGCCGGCTTCAATCAGGCGGCGACGCTCACGGCAGCCGTCGTGCCGGTCGCGCCCGGCGCCGGCTTGCCGAGCGGTTCGGTCCAGTTCTTTGATGGCGGCACATTGCTCGGTACTGCGCCACTCTCCGGGGGTACGGCTGCTCTGACGACGAACGGATTTGCTGCAGGAAACCACACCATCTCCGCGACATATTCCGGCGATGCGAGCTTCGCGGGCAGCTCGGGTCCCGGCGGGCTGACCGTGAATCCCGCATCTTCTTCGTCGACAACGACTGTCACGTCGTCGGCGAACCCGGCAACCGTCGGTCAGACCGTGACCTTGACGGCAACCGTCAATGCACCCGGGTTGCCCAGTGGAAGCGTCGACTTCTACGACGGCGGAGCGCTGCTCGGCACCGCAGTGTTGTCAGGGACCACGGCGCGATTCATCACCTCAGCGCTCGCGTCCGGCGGACACGCGATCACCGCGATCTATCGTGGCAACGGAGAGATCCCGCCGAGCACGTCACCGGCGTTCGCGCAGTACGTGCAACCGTCGGGCGCCAAGACCCGAAGCTCCACCGTGGCACTGGCCGCATCGCCCGCCTCCGCGACGCTCGGATCAACCGTGACGCTGACGGCCACGGCGACCGGATCGAGCCGTCAGCCGCCGACCGGTCAGGTCACGTTCATGTTGAACGGCACCGTACTCGGGCAGGGCACGCTGAGCGCCACCGGCACGGTGACAGCGGCGGTCGCGCTCGCCACGTCGAGCCTGCCGCATGGCACTCACACCATCGCGGCCGTGTATCTCGGCGACGTCACGTACCGGGCGAGTACGGCCTCGATCACGCTGGTGGTGAATTAGGCATGCACGAGCGCCTACAGACCCTGCAGGTACGCGTTGATGGCTTCGGTCGCGTCGCGCAGCGTTGATTCGACGTTGTTCCGCCCGCGGATCATCTCGGTTTCGAGAAAGCCGAAGTCGTCGCCGTCGCGTGCAAGTGTCGCCAGATCTCTTGCGCGTGCCAATAACGGCAGAACGGGGAGCTCCGCGGCGGGATCCTGCTCGAATCGACCCGATCTCGTGTACAGCGTCGAGTTGAGTTGGTGCGTCAGACGGACGACGAGTTCGTTGAATCTGCCAATGCCGATTTCGCTGGCCGGCTTGGTCGCGCGGTCGAAACGCGCGGCGGCGTCCTCCAGCCCCACTGCGAGCTTCAGCGTGGACGTGAGGTCGAACGCCAAACCGGTGCTTGCGGACAGATCGGTCACCGCGGCGACAAAGGCGGCGGCAATGGGCTGGAGACGGTGAGGCAGCACCGGCATCGTGGCCAGATCGTACAGTTGCGCCACGCGGTACTGCGTATCGATCTCCAGCACCTTCAGATCGAGCTTGTCGAACGTGTCCTCCGCCGTGTGCCAGTACGCGATCCGTCCCGCTGCGTCCACGTCGGCGCTTCCCTTCGCCGGGCCCGGCACGCCGATCGAGAAGAACGGGATTCCGAGGCCCTGGAACGAAGAATCGCTGTCGCGTCCCGGTCGAAACAGGCGCGACTCGTCCCGGGCGGCCGCCACGGGTCTGCCGGTCAACCGTTCCGCAGACTCGCGTGAGTACTCCGCGAGCCCCGGCCACCCGCTCGATCCCACAGCATCGAGCGGCGATCCCCGTCGTCCCGGTCCGTCGAGATTCGTGTACGCCACGCAATAACGATCGAGATCCGACCAGAAGCGATCGACGTACCAGGCGGAACCAGCGTAGCGGCCGAACGAATGACCGGGCCACCAGGCGAACCGCACGCCGCGCTGCAACTCGCTCGCGTGGCCCTGCAGCACGCGGGCAATCTCGAGAATCGACGCGACGGAGCCACCGGTGTCGGTCATGCCGTGGTACCAGGCATCCAGATGCGTCGCCATGAGCACGAAGACCGGCGTGCGCCCAGGCACGTCGGCGACGACGACTGGCACCGTTCGCCAGGCGCGCGTGACTTCGGCCGTCAAGGTGACCGTGATCGGTGCTGTCGTGGCAGCGCCCCTCAGCCGTTCACCGTCGGATTTCCTGATGCAGATGTACGGGATGCGCGGCAATCGACCGGCGCTCTCCGTCGTGGGCGTTCCCCACGTCGTGGTGACGATGTCCTCGTGGAGGATGTCGGTCGCATCAATCTGGAGAACTGCGAGCGCGCCGGCCTGCTGGCCGGCGAGCACGAGCGCTTCCGTGTCGGCGATGCCGCGCACGACCGGAATCCGGTCACGGACATCGGAATCGAACACGAGCGTGCGATCGACTCGGCGCGTGAGCCTGGGATCGAACCGGAGTCGCCCCCGCAGTGCGTCCGGCGGTGTCGACGCTGAGAAGGCGGCGGTCTTTCCGTCGATGGCTCCGATGCCGGGCACGACCAGCTGCGCACGACCAGGCCAGCTCAAATACAGCCGGCTACTGTACGTCGTGTGGGCGATCCCGTACTCCGACAACTTGCGATCGAGATACTGCGCGGCGGCACGCTCGCCGTCGCTCCCCGACGTACGATCGACGTCGATGGCGCGCAGCGTTCGGTCGATCTCGGAGGCCGACACCTCGGTCCGGATCGGGTTCGTGTTCTGGCGTTGCTGTGCGCGGCCGGATGTCCACGGCACGAGAATAGCCGCCCCGGTCAACGCCGCCGTTACAGTGGTTTTGAGGAGCGTCACGATCATCTCTTTCTACCATCCTCTTTGATAGATTAATGCGTACAATCGTGGCCTCATGCTGCCACGATTGACCGTGCTTCTGACGCTCGGAGTCGTCGCGCTCGCCTCGCCCTGCCTCGCGCAGGCCAATCCGGAATGGACCCGCCCCTTTCCGCCGTTTCGTATCGTCGGGAACGTCTACTGGGTGGGTTCGTACGATTTGGCCACGTACCTGATCACGACGCCGCAAGGACACATCCTGATCAACACCGGCGTTGGCGATACGGCGAAGCAGATCAAGGCGAGTGTGGAACAACTCGGGTTCAACCTTGCCGAGACCAGGATCCTGACCGCTACGCACGGACATTTCGACCACGTCGCGGGGATGGCGGAATTGAAACGCATGACGGGCGCACGCCTCATCGTGTCGGAACAGGAGAAGGAACTGCTCGAGTCCGGCGGCAGGTCGGACTTCCGCTTCGGCGACACACCTTCGGCGCGATTCGAGCCGGTCAAGGTTGATCGCACGTTCAAGGACAGCGACACCATCTCGCTCGGGGGGACGGTTCTCACCGCGCACCACCATCCCGGCCACACCAAAGGCGCGACGAGCTTCACGTTGAACGTGCAGGAGAGCGGGAAGACCTACCGCGTGGTGATTGCCAACATGGGCTCCATCAATCCGGGCGTGATGGTGAGCGGCATGGCGAAGTACCCTGGTATCGCCGAGGACTATGCGCGCACGTTCAAGGCCCAGAAGGACTTGCAGATCGACGTCTGGCTCGCCTCACACGCGTCGCAGTTCAAGCTGCACGAGAAGCACAAGCCTGGTGATGCCTACAATCCCGATCGTTTCGTCGATCCACAGGGCTTCAAGGCGGCGGTCGAGCAGTTGGAGAAGACGTATCGCGAGCAACTGGCACGAGAGCGCGCGGTCAAGCTCGACATCGGGTAGTGTCGCACTTCGGTTGACCGGCTCAGTGCTTCATGGAGCGGCGATGCTCGAGGACGTGGCGGTACCGCCTGAAGATGCCGCGGAATATCGAAAACCGCCAGAGCAGGTAGTACGCGACGATCACGATGCCAGCGATTCCGGCGAGCGTGTCCGGTTCCATCGTCCCCCCTCGCGTTGTCTTGAAAGCGATCCATATTCTCGAGCTGCGGACCGCCCTGGCGCGATCGAGCAGCTACTGCAAACACCAGGGTACTGCTTGGCGGCACATTCCGGCTACGTTGCCAAAGATACGGTTCATGCCCGTCCGAAACAATGCTGCCTCCTACGCCAATGAGGGCCCGTACCGTTGTTCGTCGCCGTCGAGCTGAAGATGCGGATTGCAGCCCCTGACTGGGCATTGATGCCCGTGCCGGAATTCCCGAAGACGCGCTCTCGTCCAGATTCAGAACCGCCCCACTGTCTGCGTAGATCGAGGGGTGTCTTCTCTTCCACAGCAGGCCACAGGTCGCTTGACTTTCCGGTGAGAGCCGGGAGAGACTCCTTCGCGACCGACGCAATCTCAATCCAGCGCGCCCGCTAATCGTTCAGGAAAATGGAGTCGGAGATGTTGCTTGCGACGTTCGCGATCGTACGCGAGATCGGGCAGCGTCCGTCCACCCGCAGGGCATTGCCCGTACCTGACCGCGCTCGTCCTCGGCGCCGTGGCGCAGGCATTACGTCCATGCTGACCCTGGCGCTTGCTGCTGCTCCGGAATGCCTGTTGGCGAGCGGCAGCGCTGTCATGCAGCCGCCGAAAGAGTTGCAGACGCCGGCGCAACAGAAGATCAGCAGCCACTTGCTCCGCGAAATCGATCGCGTTGCCCGCGGTGAAAGACTGCAGAGCGAGGCAGCCTCCGGCGTCGCGATCGATGCCAAGGGCCGCGCCCTGGTCGAAATACGGTGCGAGGTGACCGACGCCATCCGGACGAAACTGCGCGCCCTTCGCGCAACAATCGTTTCGAGCCTGGCGGAATATCGGTCGATTCTCGCGTGGGTCCCGCTGACGCGACTGGAGGAACTGGCTGGCGACGATGCCGTCTACGGTATCCAACCGGCGCCGCGTTCGATGACGAATCGGCCGAAAGGAGATCGGCAGTAGTGCGCCCGGCCAAGTCCCTGGCGGCACGCCTGCTATTCGCATCCACTCTCAGGGCGTGTCTGGCCGTCTCTCTCGCGGTCGCAACCGGATATTCCGCGGTCGCCGCACTCGGCCAGGCGTCGCCGCAAGGACTCGTGACAAAGGGTGTGAGCCCGGAGGGACAGGCGCTCATCACTGCGCTCCTCCGCGAGAAAGCCGCGCTCACCGCCAATCAGCGAAAGATCGACTCGCGCCTGCTGCATGCGAAGCGGCGCCTGACGCGTGAGACGAGCGTGACGACGGTCGACGTCGCACTGCCGCGTGGCGGCAACGGCAGAGTGCAGCTGGAGCTGAGAGCCGAGGTCACCGACCAGCTGCTCACCGCGCTCGGCGGCCTGGGCGTCGACGTCGTCGCGACACAGCCGTCCGGTCGGAGCGTCCTCGTCGATGCGGACCTCCTGCAGATCGAACAGATCGCCGCCTTGCCCAACGTCTACTTCGTGCAGCCGAAGCCGGATTACATCACAGCTGCGTTCCGCGAGGGCATGTCGATGCCGTCCCCAGTCAACCGGGACGCAGATATTCGAACGCACCGGGAGCAGACAGCGCGCGCTCGCGACGCGCTCGTCGCGTCAGTGCGGGCGGCACTCAGTGACCAGAGATTCATCACGAACACCGGCAGCGTCACGTCAGAGGGTGACGTCACACATAAGGCGGCGGTGGCGCGTGCGACTTTCGGCGTCAACGGTGCCGGCGTCAAGGTGGGTGTCATCTCTGACGGCGTGACGGGTCTGGCGGACAGCCAGGCAAGGGGCGACCTCGGACCGGTCACGGTCCTTCCCGGCCAGGGTGGAATCGGCAGCGAGGGGACGGCGATGCTGGAGATCATTCACGACCTCGCACCGGCCGCCCAGTTGTTCTT
Organism: Acidobacteriota bacterium; assembly: GCA_046726355.1. Taxonomy (GTDB): domain Bacteria; phylum Acidobacteriota; class Vicinamibacteria; order Vicinamibacterales; family CAVVIG01; genus QHWF01. Next base: position 17,901 of record JBKPAI010000105.1, read on the forward strand.
CGCGACCGCGTCGCCGACGCCGGCGCAGTTCGCGCAGAACATCCGAAGTCTAAGGACCGCCGGGTGCGACATCATCGTTGACGACGTGCTGTACTTACTCGAATCGCCGTTCCAGGACGGCCAGGCGCCGTCGGTGATTTCGACGACCAATGCCGGCGTCGTCATTCAGGCCGTCAAGGATGTCACCGCCGCAGGGGCGCTGTACTTCTCGTCGGCGGGGAATTCCGGGAACCAGGATGCCGGTACGTCGGGAACCTGGGAGGGCGATTTCGTCGACGGTGGACCCACAGCGATAGAGCCGCCCGGCCTCGACCACAGCTTCGGCGGCGCCGCTTATGACGTCATCACAGGGACGAATCCTACTGGTTACGTGACCCTGCACTGGTCGGACCCGCTTGGCGGGTCGGCCAACGATTACGACATCTTCATTCTGGACAGTACCGGAACGACGCTGCTCGACTTCTCGTTCAATGACCAGACCGGCACTCAGGATCCGTACGAGCAGACGCAACCAGCCTTCCCCGGCGAGCGCATCGTCATCGTGAAATATTCTGGTGACGCAAGGTTCTTACACCTCGATACGAATCGAGGCCGACTCGCGATCAGCACCGCCGGCACGACTCGCGGCCACGCGACCACATCGTCGCCGACGTCGTTCAGCGTCGCCGCCACGCGTGCCGTCGGCCCGTATCCGAACCCGTTCAACTCGATGAACACGGTCGAGACGTTCAGTTCGGACGGTCCGCGACGGATTTTCTTCACATCAGACGGTACCGCGATCACGCCAGGCAATGTGTCGTCGACAGGCGGACAGATCCTTCAGAAGCCGGACCTGACCGCCGCTGATGGCGTGTCCGTCACCGGAGCCGGCGGATTCCCGAACCCGTTCTTCGGCACGTCCGCCGCCGCGCCGCACGCGGCCGCGATCGCCGCGCTTATCAAGTCCGCAAGGCCCGGCGTGACCGCCTCTCAAGTTCGCGCAGCGCTGATGTACAGCGCGATCGATATCCACGGAGCAGGGACCGACCGCAACTCGGGCGTCGGGATCGTCATGGCTGATACGGGCGTCTTCGCCGTGTCGCCGCCGAGAATTACAACTGCTCCAGCCAGCCAGACGACCATCCCGGCAAATACGACGGCCGGCTTGAGCGTCGCCGCCACCGGCCTGACGCCACTCGAGTACCAGTGGCATCAAGCGTTGAGCGGCATCGTGAACCCGATTCCCGGCGCCACGTTGAATACCTACACCACTCCGCCGCTCGACGGCCAGACGAACTACTGGGTCAGCGTGTCGAACCCCAACGGGAGCGTCGCCTCGAATACCGCGAAAGTGTCCGTGACTTTCACCGATCCACACAGCACGGATCAAACATTGACAACTGGATTGACCATCGTACTCGCCGCGGACATCCTCGAGTTGCGAACACGGATCGACGCAGTCCTCACTGCGCACAATCAACCCGCAATTACCTGGGCCGAAACGCTGTCACGTCGCGTCACGGTGATCAAGGCGGCTCATGTGAACGAGCTGAGAACCGCGATCCTGACCCTTTACGCGGCGCTCGGACTGCCCGCTCCGACATTTACGGGATCGATCACTATCGGGAGCCTCATCCGTGCACAAACGATCGCCGAGTTGCGGAATCTGGTTACGTCAGTAGAGTAAGCGTCCTCATACGGGAGAAGACGATGCGGTCAACTGTCGCCTCGAGTGTCCTCGCCGGTCTCGTCGGCCTCGCACTCGCGCCAGCGCTGCACGCGCAATCAGCCCAGGGTTCCGGCACCGTCGTTACCGCGGTGCCGCGGCTGGTGTGGTTCAGCGCTGCGTTCCGACCGGCCGATGGCTCACCGACGGCGCCTGTCGAATCGGTGACGCTATCGGTCTATCACGACGAGACAGGTGGAGAGCCGATCTGGCAGGAAACGCAGAACGTGATCGTCGGTGCCGACGGTCGCTTCAACGTCCTGGTGGGCTCGAGCACCCGGGACGGGTTGCCAGCGGACCTGTTCGCGAACGGTGAACCGCGGTGGCTCGGCGTGCGGTTCAACCGGCCCGGTGAGCACGAACAACCGAGACTGCAGCTCGCCAGCGTGCCGTACGCATTGAAGGCGATCGACGCCGACACGCTCGGCGGACGGCCGGCGTCCGCCTACGCCCTCGCTGACCCGTGGGTGGCCGCCGGGCCGGCGACAGCAGCTGGACGCAGTGCGACCGCATCAGTCGGGGGCGCGAACCCGCCCTCCTCGACGGCGACCTTCGGGAGCGCAGGCCACCTCGGCGTGTTCCTTGACTCCGTCAATCTTGGCGACTCCGTGCTGATGCAGAACGGAGCCAGAATCGGGCTGGGCACGGGGGCGCCGGGCGACTCCTTCCACGTGGCGTTCACTGACGACTTCGGCGGCGTCGTCGGCTATGCGGTGCAAAATCGCAGCGCCAGCGCGACGGCGTATTCCGGCATGCTGTTCTACGACAACACCGGCGCCCTGGGACAATTCCAGGGGTTCAACAACGCGACCCACGAATACCGGATCAACAACGTTGCGCCCGGCGGCAGCATCAATTTCATGCTGGGCAGCAGCTCGAAATTCGCCGTCGCCAGCAACGGCAACATCGGCATCGGCACGACGTCGCCGGCGACGAAACTCCAGGTCGCCGGGGACGTGACGGTCGACGGCAACATCGGCGCGAAATACCAGGACGTCGCCGAATGGGTCGAGACCGCGTCGCCGCTCGAGGCGGGCACGGTCGTCATCGTCGACCCGACGCAGCCGAATCGCGTGCAGGCGGCGGCGAAAGCGTACGACACGCGCGTGGCCGGCGCCGTGTCTCGTCAGCCGGGCCTCGTGCTGGGCGAGCGCAGCGACAGCCGCGCGATGGTGGCCCAGAGCGGGCGCGTGCGCGTCAAGGCGGATGCGAGGTACGGCGCGATCAAGATCGGCGATCTGCTGGTCACGAGCCCCACGACGGGCTATGCCATGCGATCGCGGCCGATGCGAGTCGGCGCGCGGTCGATGCACCGCCCGGGCACGCTGCTCGGCAAAGCCCTCGAGGCCTTGCCAGCCGGCAGGGGCGAAATCCTCGTGCTGTTGACGCTGCAGTAACGCCTCGCGCGCGCCTAAGCCGTGCGCAAACCTTTACACGGTCATACAGATTCAGGCCGTGCAAGCACGGCTGGTCAGCGCTCGTGTTTGCTGTGCGGCGTCGGGCCGAACGCCGGAGGCGGGGCGCGATGTTTCGTGGCAGCTTCGTACGCCGCGGCGGCTGTGATGACGACACCCTCATCGCCGGGCCCGGCCCAGAAGGAGATGCCGACCGGCAGCGGGATCTCGAGCGTCGATCGCCGATCGTTATTGGCCGTCGCGATGTAAGCGTTCTTTGCAGCGTTCAGCACGTATTCGGGTTCGTACACAATCGAGTTGAATCCGGCGGGCACCGTGATCTCGGGAATGCCCGCGTTGGCGCTCGTCGGGAATCGGCCGACGGGCCGATCGTTCACGGCCGGCTGGTTCGCATAGCCGATACGCACAGGCGGGATCGTCGTCGTCGGATTGACGAAGACGTCGATGTGGTTCTGCCGCATGACCTTGAGAAAGACGAGACGCATGACATCGCGCATCTTGATGTTGCGCGTGATCCCGTCTGACACGAGATCGACCTTGTTCTCCCAGTTCTTCATGGCGGCCACACGCGTCGCGCTGTAGTACTTGGCATTCGCGTTCAAGCTTGCCCAGTCGTTGACGCGCGCGTCGCCGCGGCGGAGGAGGTACTGCGCGAGGTTGAACGCGAAGCTCGCGGAGGCTGGTCCGTTGTTCACGCTGCGGATGTTCAGCTTGTCGGACCACGGCGCCTGGCCTTCACCAACCTTCACCATGTAGTCGCGGCCGGTGACGTCGTAGCCCGGCACGGCATACAAGAGCTCGCCGTCACTGCCCGTCCGCCGCAGGTACTCCGGCAGATGGAACGGGAGAATCTCGGCAAGCGCCTGCTGGAAGTTGTACGTCATGTTCGGAATCGACGGATCGTCCGGATACATCGGATCGAACGACTCCACGAGATCGGCGCCGAGCCGATCCCGCAGCACCGTCTTGATTTCCCCGTCGACCAGGTCGCTCATCGCCGCGTCGTTCGCCGCGTGTTTGACCATGTATTCGCGGACGACGCCGAGACGGAGGCCGGCCAGCGGCTTGCCCGCGGTGAGGCCCCTGCCCGCCGCCGTCGCAAAAGACGCGTAGGGCCGGCCCGCAATCAGCCCTTTCGGTAGCGCCGTATAGATGTCGCGGGGGTCGAAGTAGCCGCGTGCGGGATCCTTCAAGGCGTCGAGCACGCGCGCCGCGTCCGTGACGGTTCGACACTGGATCCCTGCCCGATCCAGATACGGGTCGGCGCCGATCGCGCCGCCGTATGGCATCAACCCTTTCGTCGTCACCAGCGCGACGACATCGTTGCGCCACGCCGGCTGGCGGCAGGATCCGCCGGTCTCCTCGCAAATCGAACACTGGACGAGGTTCGCGGCGACCGATGCGGCTGATCCGGAGCTGGATCCGCCGGTCTCCCGCGCAGTGTCGTACGGATTGCACGCCGTGCCGCCCCACGTGCTGCGCGCCCCCGCGCCGTACTCGCGCGCGGCGACGGCGGCGGCACCGCCTGGGTCTCCGCTGCCCGCGTTGTACTCGGCGAGGTTGGCCTTCGCGTAGATGATCGCCCCTTTGGCGCGCAGCTCGGCAACGATGGTGGAATCCTGCGGCGGCACGTCCATCGCATAGTTGACGTCCCCGCCTCCGGTCGTACGCATGTCGGCGGTGTCGTACACGTCCTTGAACGAGAAAACGACGCAGTACATCGGCATCGCCGTCAAATCCGGGTGCCGGGCGTACTTCGCATCGAGCGCGGCCGCGCGCTCGAGCGCGTCGGGCTGTCTCCGAAACACATCGCACATCTGCGGGCAGCTCGCCGGCAGCGGGCCCGACGCCGGCGGGGCGTCGCACTCCGCTTGGCAGGATACCGATCGCTCGCCGCGGAGGTTGAGCGTGCTCAGCGCATTGATCTGGCCGGCGTTCGGCAGCCCGACGACCATGCCGAACTGCTGGTAGACGGTCGGATCCGAGCTCGTCGCGTCCATGCGTCCGAAGTCGATCGGCGGACCGATGTACCCGTCGAGCCCCGGCAAGACCGACCGGACAGCGGTCGTCGACGTCGGAAACGTCGTCGCTGATCCCGCGCGCACCGCGCCAGCGACCATCGGGACGGGCGCGCCGTCCCGCGTGACGAGCTGCGTGCACGTGCCGTTATAGGCTCGTGCCCGGTCGATGTAAGCGTGCACGATCGCCTGGCAGGTCGTCTCGCCATGCTGGATGGCGCGGTGCAGGTCGGCGATGGTCGCCTCTTCGACGCGAAACATCCGGGCAGGGCGACTCGGCGACGTCACTCGTGGCTTCCGTTCGACGGTCTGACCGGCGGTGAGTCCCGTGGAGAGCGGTAACACCGGAAGGCCTGCGAGCAGCAGTGCGGCAAGCAGTCGTCCGGTGCGCCGGTATAGATGCGTCGCCGTGAGCTGGTGCGGCATCATGGTGCGGGGCAGTGTGCCACGTTCGCGGCATCACAGCTATATTTTCATCTTTTCTATCCGACGCCGGTATCATGCAATCTGATTGTCGTCACCATCCGGGAGCATTCAGCTAACCCGTGGTGGTCATCGCCGTCTATGAGGCTCGCAAAGCTAGACGCTGCCGCGATCCGCGTCGGTGGCCGCTGGTCGATAGAGGGAGGAGTGAATGCCGCAGCCCCCAGAGGACATGGCGAAGGAGCTTACCATCGCCTTTCTCCAGAGCACGAAGCTTCAAGTCGGCGTGCGGGACCCGAAGAATCGAGTGCAGATGATCGCGGACCAGACCGGCACGGCGATCGGCGAGTTGTACCTTGCCATTCTCGCGAAGCTGAAAAGCGTCAGCTGATCCTGACCGGCGCGGTGTCGACGCGATCCGGCAAGGACCCGCTTCGAGTGATCACGCGGACCGGCGCGTGCGGGCGCGCCGTTTGCTTGATCAATCCGGCGCCATGGCTCGATTCAGAGTGTTCAAGCCGCGTTTGCGTCGGTTGACCGTTACGATGATCGTCTGCGCCACATTGTTCCTCGCCAGCTGTGACCGAAATACCACGTCGCCAACGCCAGTCAGCAGCATCGCCTTCGGTCAACCGACGCCCCCGGCAGGCAGCACCATCCTGACCACCGGCACGCCGCCGGGCGCGTTCATTCCGCGCGGATCCGACCGGTTGTCTATCCCCATCACAGTCACGTCGGGTCGCGAAGTCCCGTGGGCACAATTGAATGTGTAGCCTGTGTGTCCGCCCCGGACCCTTAAGGCCCTGCGACCCTTCCCTTGCGCTTCGACAAGAGATCTGGTAGGCTCCGCCTTGTCGAAGCGAAAGGGTTCGTTCGCATGTCCATCGATCGGCTGGACCTGCCACAGGGCACGCTCGATCTTCTGATTCTCAAGGCTGTCGCGCTCGAACCGCAGCACGGCTGGGCCATCTCCGAGCGGCTGCATCAAATCTCCAGCGCGACGCTCCAGATCCGGCAGGGATCCTTGTATCCGGCGCTCCATCGGCTCGAGCGGCGGGGCTGGATCAAATCGCACTGGGGCACGTCGGACAACAACCGGCGCGCCAAGTACTACGAGCTGACGCGGAAGGGACACGCGCAGCTCGAGGCGCAGACCGCTGCCTGGCGGAAGCTGACTGCGGCCATCAGCCAGGTCATTGAAGCGGTCTAGCCCGTGACGCGGCTCGAAACGAGAATTTTG
>JBKPAI010000106.1:0-64837 GCA_046726355.1 Acidobacteriota bacterium
TCACACCCCAGACCTACTCACTCACCCCACTCCGATACGACGTCCGGAAGCTCAAAGCCCACGGCCTCGTTCAACGGGAGGGCCGCACCTATCGCGATCGGCTGACCGACAGAGGCCGCAAGGTCTCCGCCGTCTTCGTCCCTTTTCACACGCGCATCTGCGGTCCGATCGCCCACACGCTGTTCGATCCGGCACCCGTTGCGACATCTACTGCGCCCACCGCGGCGACCATCGAGGCCGCGTATCATCACGCCGATGCGGCTATCCAACACCTCGTTGACTTGGTCGCTGCATGAGAACATCTGAGAGCAGAATTCTCAAAACGCTCCGGCTAGGGGCTAATGAAACCCTGGAGCCCTGGAGCTCCAGGGGATCCTGTGCTCGATCACGTTGACCCGGATCGCGCGGCCAGCGACAGATCGCCGGCCGGCCTCCGCTGGTCGACAGATGCAGGGGCGATGCTGACGCTCAATGTGACCGGGAGCGGTCCCGAGCGGCGCCAGAGCAGGCGGACGGTCGTCTGCACCAGGCCGTAGCTGGGTGAGATGCGTCCGGTTCCGACTTCCAGCGTCCAGTCCTCGGCGGACGACCAATTCAGGAGGAACGTGCGATCACCGTGGCGGAGGATCACGGTCTCCACGCCGTCGCATCCTGCCTCGACACCCGGCGCCAGGTGCAAAGGCACGGTGACCAGGTGATCTCCGGCGCCCGCGATTTCGTCGCGAACCAACAGGCGGTGCAATTCGTGATCGAGCTCAATCGTTCGCACCGGCCCGACGGCGCTCGCGAGACGGTCGTATCCGCTGTGCGTGCCGACGAACACATCGCGCGCGCTTCCCGGTTGCCACACTTTTACCAGCGGTGCGGCATCGTCGCGGAGAGTCCATAGGAAGTCGGGCCGGATGAAACGGTTCACCTCTTCGCGATCGATCAACGGCGTGTTGTGATAGGCCGTGGACCGGAAGTTGTTCCGTTCCTCGACGCTTGCCGTGTAGAGATACGCGCCGCAATCACTGACCAGATGGCAGCCGTCGATGGATGCCTCGAACGAAAGGCAATCGTTGTGTCCGTGGCCGCCGCGGCCTGCCTGTCCGACCGGCCCGCAGTCGATGAACACGTGGTCGTGGCCGTTGCGCATCACGTAGCAGCCGCCGTGGGGAAAGGCCGCAGAGATGGCGCGCGCCGGGGCCCTCCGGCGGCTGGCGACGAGCGCCGCGGCACGCGAACCAAGCGTCCAGAAGATCTCTTCGCTCCGTCCGGCAAACCCTTCCAGCAGATCGGTGATGTGCCAGTGGGCGCCGACCAGGCCGGCGAGATAGCGATGATCCGTCAGCGCCTGGCCGCCGAACGGCAGGGTCCTTCCGTCGTCGGCGTCACCCAGCAGAGGTGTGGTGCCGTCCAGCCGCGTGTAGGCGAACGAAAAACGCGCCATAGCAACCACCCGGGCTCGGTAATCGTCCGGCACGCTGAGACCGCAGGCCTCCCGGTACCGGGCGGCAAGGAAGAACAGCTCGAGGACGAGCCGGTGGCAGGCGATCGAGGCTTCGACGTTGACGCCGTCCGGAAATACCTGACGCGGCAGCTCCTCACAGAGCATCCGCCAGCCTTCGCCCGCCCACCGCGACGGTGCCTGGCCCCTGCCGAAAAACAGGCCGGCAAACACCAGCGCCGCGGCGGCGGCGGTGACGGGGCTGCCGTTGACGTCGGACCGTTCGATGTACCGTTCGGTGAACTCCCCGTGCAGAAACAGCGTCCGGATGAAGCGCGCGCGGAAGCCCTGATCGGCCCACGCCCCGCTCCGGCAGAACACGTGGAAGAACCAGGTCCATGAGAAGATCCGCATCGCGACTTCCGTCGTGCACGCCCAGTTCACGCTGTGCGCGTACGGATTCCCGGCTATCCAGTCGTCGAGGACCTCGCGCGCGGCGTCCGCATAGCGGTCGTCGCTCGTGAGCAGGTACGCCTGACCGACCGGGATCAGCCACTGGAGGCGCGAGATTTCCCAGGGCACTTTCACGTCACTCGGACATCCGAGATTCGTGTAGGTGATGTCACGCATGAACGCCGCAGGAAACACGTGGCCGGTCTTGAAATCGGTATGCCAGTTGATAGGCGAGCCGAGCTCGATCGGTCCGGTACCGAGCACGTCGACGCGACGAGCGATCGCCTCTTCGGCGGCCCGGAAGATCCGCTGCCCATCGTCCGGGCAGAGCCGCTCGTAATCGGCCTCCGAGATCGATCGAATCGGCACCGCGTGCAGGCGCTCAGCCAGGCGGCTCCAGAGAACGTCGAGGCTCGCCGCTTCGGTCGCCCGAAGCAGGGCATCGGCATCGAAGGTGCGGACGCGGCGCGGCGCCCGATAGCGATCTGTCTGCGCGTTCAGCTCGGCCCAGATGCGCTGAACGATCAGCCGGAAAGGTTTCGGCAATATTCGGACGATGCGGGTGAAGTCGGTCAGGGGCATTGTCGCCGGGAGATGTTGTCAACGGCTCAGCGACCCGCGGTCGAAGGGTCAGACGGATGCTGCGCCACGCGTGAACGCTACGCGCGATCGCCGCCCTGCGACGAGGACAACCGCAGCGTGCGCAGCTTGCGATACAGGTTCGTGCGCTGGATGCCGAGCGCCTTGGCGGCCTGGGTGATCCGGCCGCGGTGCTGTTGCAGGATTGACGCGATGTACTGCTGCTCGAACTGAGCGCGCGCCTGCCGGAGCGTCCCGCCGCGGGCAATCATCACCGCGCCGCCATCGAGCCGCACGTGCGCGAGCACGTCCTCCACGCCAATCCCGCGCGTCGTCAGCCCGGCCACAATCGTGTGCATCAGCGCTCGCAGCTCCGTCGCATTACCGGTCCACGGCAGCGCGGACAGCAGCACCAGGGCCGATCGCGAGAACACTTTGTGCGGCACTTTCTGCGCGGCGCAGGCCTGCCGCAGAAAGTAGTTGGCCAGCGCGGGAATATCCTCGCGGCGATGGCGGAGCGCGGGCAGGTCGAGACGGGCCGCGGAAATGCGGCGGTACAGCTCGTCGAGCACGCTGCCCTCGCGCAACGCGGTCTCGAGATGTGCGTCCCCGCCGACCATGCAGCGCACGTCGAGGTTGATGACTTCGCCCGTCTCGGCGAGCACCGCTTCGCGGTCGCGCAGGAGGCGGGCCAGCCGGCGTTGCACGCGTGTGGTCGCGTCGGGCAGGTTTCGCAAGTACAAGGTGCCGCCTAGCGCCTCATACAGCTTGGCGGTCCGGCTCACCCGCTCGAGGCCGCGCGCGGGCAGGTTCTCCTCGGCCCGGCCGCCGACGCCGAACAGGTCGATCCCAAGCCGCTCGCCGTCGTACGCGCTGCAGTCCACGGTCACGAAACCGCCGGGCCGCAGCGATCGCCCCGCTGCATGCAGCGACCTGGCAACCGTCTCGCGACCGGTGCCGCGGTCGCCGCAAATGAGCACGCCGGCGCGTGACAGCGCCGCTGCGGCGATGTGAGAGCGGAGTTCGCGCATCGCGGGCGACAGGCAGTACAGCTCATCGAGGTCCACTGCCGGTGGCAGCACCTCGAAGGAGGCGTAGGCGCGCTCCCGTTCGAGGGTCCGGACCAGGCGGCGCACGTCGAGCGGCGGCGTCAGCAGGTCGGCGGCTCCGGCCAGCACGGCCTCGCTGGCGACATCGGGTCGCGCGGGGTCGACCAGGGCGACGAGCAGCATCGCCGGGTGCTTCGCCCGTAGCTCGCGCAGCGGCTCGAGGATCGCGCCGCCTCGCGAGAAATCCGCGAGGACGGGCAGGTCGCGCCGCTGCAGCTCAGCGAGGGCCGCCTGGCTGGAGTCGACCCACACGACGCTGATGCGCAGTGCTGCCAGCTGTTTTTCGACGTCAGGTCTGGCTGCTTGGGGGCAGCCAAGATAGAGGACCGTGACCGGTTTACCGGCACCGATTTCGCGCGTTGCGGTCGTGTGAGAGGAGGCACTGGACATGATGGCTCTTTCCGAACGAATGGAGTTTCCGACGAGACGCCGGGGCACAGCTTCGCCCCGTGACTTACAGCCCCGATTTGTCGGCGTACAGCCGAGGTTGATTACGATTTGGTCGAATGCGCCGAGCTCGCTGGCTAGTCGGCTCAACTGTTGAGGTCGAAATCCGGCTGAGCCGCTGCAGGGGCATTCTAAAGGCCCGATCTCAGCTGTCAACTCTTTTTTTGTTTGGTCATAACCCATTATGTATCAGTAAGTTACAGTCTCGATTTTGCAGCCGAGCTGCAGAAAGGCGACCAAAGTCTACCTGAACCGGGCTACAATGGATATCGGCCACACCGCTGAACTGCATCACATTTGAGACAAAAGTGATCTTTTTGTGAGATCTGTTCTCAAAAGTATAGCGAGTTGTGAGATGTTTAATGCATATTATGATGCAACATACGACAATATAGACATTATTAGGTATTCTGCTCGACAGTAGACATTGGTCAGCTGTCTCAGCAGCACGACGGACTGTCGTCGTTTGCGAGAGACCGGTTGCGCGAATAACCGGCGGGTGCGACTATGCGCCTCGTCGTAGTGTTTTTGGATTCACACGGATGCGACCAATCCCCATGCCTCCCACCGACGCCCGCGCCACGATCAAGAAATATCCGCTGCTGGGTGACAGCGACGTGATGCAACGCATCCAGGCCGACATCGACTCGGCCGCCCGCTCGGACGCCAAGGTCTTGTTGACGGGAGAAACCGGCGTCGGCAAGGAGGTCGTGGCCCGGTCGATCCACATGCGGAGCGGCCGGCATCTGGCGCCCTTCATTACCATCAACTGCGCCGGCATCCCCGACACGTTGCTCGAGTCGGAGTTTTTCGGCCATGCCCGCGGCAGCTTCACCGGCGCGTTCCGGGACAACCCGGGACTTCTGCGCCAGGCGCACGCCGGCACCGTCTTCCTGGACGAAGTGGGGGAAATGAGCCTGCGCATGCAGGCGCTGCTGCTGCGCTTTCTGGAAACCGGTGAGATTCAGACCGTCGGGGCGCCGGCGATGCAGTCGCACATCGATGTCCGCGTGGTCACGGCCACCAATCGCAATCTGCTCGAGTCGGCGTCGGCCAAGGAGTTCCGCGAAGACCTGTACTACCGGCTCAACGTCTACGAAATCAGGATTCCACCGCTGCGCGAGCGGCAGTCCGACATTCCCCTCCTGCTCGATCACTATCTGCGCGTCTTCGCCGAGCAGCATCAGCGGCCGATGCTGGGCGTGTCGAGAGCTGCGCTGGACCTGCTGACCGCGTATCCGTGGCCGGGCAACATTCGCGAGCTCCGCAATGTGATCGAGCGCCTCGTGCTGCGCGTGAACAACCCGCTCGTCGAGCCCGAAGACCTGTCGGCCGAGATCGCATCGTACACGCCGCCGGCACGCCAGGAGGAATCGGGCTCGCAGCGCGCGAGCGTGTCACACCAGGCGCGCGTCGACGGGATCCTCGAGCGGATTCTGGTGCACAAGGAATCGTTCTGGACGACGGCGTACCCCGCGTTCATGTCGCGCGACATCACCCGCGACGACATGCGGCACATCGTCCGCACCGGCCTCGAGCAGACGCACGGCAGCTATCGCCTGCTGCTCGGCCTCTTCAACATGGCCGCGGACGACTACAAGCGTTTTCTGGGCTTTCTGAAACAGCACGACTGTCATCTGCCGTTTCAGCGGTTCCGGGCGCTGCGCGTGGCGCGCGACGGCGCGCGCAGCGCGATTGCCTGAGACAGCTCTGATGTCCGTCCCGGCACTGACGAGGGCGGACGTTTCGCAGGTTGCTGAAACCCGACGTTCAACGCAGAACCCGCTGAGATCGCAGAGCATCCTTGAAAAAAGGCTCTGCGGTCTCTGCGTGTTCTGCGTTTTCGTGTTTTGAGACCCGCACAACGACCGATGGTCAGCGATAGACCGGCCGCCTTCCTGGTTCTTCTCCGGTCGCTCGCGTCCAGTTCGACGGTTCCATCGTTCCTCTCCTTTTGAACGCCGCTCGCGGCTGCCAGTGCAAGCCGTCCGCCAGCCGGATCTGACGTTCATCACCCGTTTCTCCAGCTGACTGCGAGCACCCCATGAAAAGAGTCCGGCTCACGATTGAATTTCGGCCGGTATCTCGCGTCGGCGTTCGCACGCGCCTACCGGAATAGCGGTTCAATCCAGCTGGTTGGGTTTAGTCTGGTCGCGAAACGGTGCGGGGACGCGATCGCAACACGCGGCGCACAGTCGCGGTGAGGGCGCTCAGATGGAAAGGCTTGTGCAGCACGGCCGCGGGCCGCAGATGGCCCACTGCGTCTTTCGGCACATCCAAATCAGTGACGAGCAGAATAATTGGCGTCGATCGTGTCCGCGGATCGGCCTGAACCTGATCCCATAGTTGCTCGGCGTGGAGCCTCGGCATGGTCGGTTCGGCGAGGATCACCTTGGGTGTGGCGCCGCGCAGGATGTGAAGCGCCTCGCCCGCGTTCTGAGCCTCCTTGACCAGAAACCCGAACAACTCGAGATACCGCACGTACGCGCGCCGCACTTCGCGATAACTGTCGGCGACCAGCAGCATCGGATCGCGACCCGGCCGATCGTAGTCCCGCCGTCCGCCGCGCGCCACCCGGCGTCGATCGGGCACGAGCGATTGCCGTGCGTCGCTGGTGGTCATCGCTAATGTGGGGCTCCACCCCACACTCCAGCTCGGTCGCTCGCGCCCTTCGACAAGCCTCAGGGCGCCCCGAACCTGTCGAGCGGCGGGACCGCTCCATCCCGTTTTCGCCTCCGCCGACCTTACGGCGCGGCGCGCCAGAGCGCCGGCGGCGCGAAGGCGGCCGCTCCCTCGCCACCCTGAGCGCAGTCGAAGGGTCGCAGGCGCGCTGTCCGCGCCTGAGCCTTGCTTTCATTGTGACATCAACTCGAACGCTTGCGACGATGGCCACGTGACGTAGGTCACTGCCGGAATCGTCCGCGTGCGGCGATCCGCTTTGAGCATCGACAGCAGGTGGAAACCGCTTGGATCATCGACGTCGCAACAGAGGATCACCCGATCGGGCCGCGTCTGCAGAATCCGCGTGTGTGCCCCTTCGATCGACTCGATGAACATCACGTTGTAGGCACCCGGGCCGACAATGTCCTCGAGAGGCGGCCGGAATTCGGGGCTGCCGACGACCGCGATCGTCTGCCACGCCAGGATCGGGCGCGTCACCGTGCCTTCGGCAGCCGGCTGCCGTTTCCAGCGGAAGAACTGACGGAGAGCGAATGACGGTAGCCTCACGCCGCCGATGAAGGGCAAAATGAGGACCATCGACGCGCACCCGAAATCTTCGGTTTTGCGCCAGAAGGCTGTTCACCGGACCCGGCGTCGTGGCGACGCACCCCGTCCGGGCAGGCTTTTGTCGGTCAATTGGCAGCCTCCGGGTCAGGACGCCGGGGAAAGAGCTCCACGTGCTGCCGACAGTGAGCGTTAGCCCCACCTGCCCCGACTGCTCTGCCCGCCCCCCTGTCGTAAACGCCCAAGCCAAAACACGGCTTGGCATAATCACGAGACATGCGGGCCATGGTGCTGACGTCGGCCGGTGCCGGTGGATTGGAGAGGATCGAGCGGCCGGTACCCGCACCCTCCGCCGGCGAAGTGCTTGTTCGTGTGAGGGCGTGCGGCGTCTGTCGAACCGATTTGCACGTCGTCGACAACGAGCTGCCGTCGGTCATGATCCCAATCGTCCCGGGTCATGAAATCGTCGGAGTTGTCGAGGCTGTCGGCGAGACCGTTCGACGTTTCCGAATCGGGGATCGTGTGGGCGTGCCCTGGCTGGGATGGACCTGCGGTGCATGCCGATATTGCCGCAGCGATCGCGAGAACCTGTGCCCGGACGCGCGGTTCACGGGCTATCACATCGACGGCGGCTACGCCGACTATACCGTCGCTGATGCGCGGTTTGCCTTCAGCATTCCTGATGGCTACGACGATGTCGAGGCGGCGCCGCTGCTGTGCGCCGGGCTGATTGGATACCGATCGTACCGGATGACTGGTGATGCCCGGCGGCTTGGTCTGTACGGCTTCGGCGCGGCGGCCCATCTCATCGCACAGGTGGCAGTCTACGAACGACGGGAGGTGTACGCCTTCACGTCGCCAGGTGACGTCGCAGCGCAGCAGTTTGCGCGGCGCCTGGGATGCGTGTGGGCGGGCGCGTCGACCGACGCGCCGCCCGTGCCGCTCGATGCGGCCATCATTTTCGCGCCGGTCGGACGGCTCGTACCCGAGGCGCTCTCACGCGTCGGGGCCGGCGGGCTGGTGGTCTGTGCCGGTATCCACATGAGCGACATACCGTCGTTTCCCTATCGGCTGCTGTGGCAGGAACGGGCCGTGCGATCGGTGGCGAACCTCACGCGGCAGGATGCCGTGGAGTTCCTGGCGCTGGCGCCGAAGGTCCCGGTGCGGACGCACGTGCGGCGCTATGATTTGACGGACGCAAATACGGCGCTTGCGGACCTGCGCGCGGGGCGCCTCGAAGGCGCGGCCGTACTCGTGCCGTCATCTTCATGACCGACCAGGAATCCGCGGTCGCCGCGCGCCTGCGCGAGCTCGCTATCTCCTACACACGGCACGAGCACCCGCCGGTCGCGACCGTCGACGACGCGCGCCGGCACTGGGCCGCGATCGAGGCCACGCACTGCAAGAACCTGTTTTTGCGGAACCAGAAGGGGGACCGCCACTACCTGGTGATTCTGGAGTATTCGAAGAAGGCCGACCTCCGGCGGGTCGCGGACCAGATCGGCGATGGCAAACTGAGCTTCGGGTCGCCCGAACGGCTGATGCGATGCCTCGGGGTGACGCCCGGCTCGGTGTCGCCGTTCGGGTTGATCAACGATCATAGTCATGCGGTCCGGGTAATACTGGACCACGATTTCCAGTCCGCCGAGCGCCTCTCGTTCCATCCGAACATCAATACCGTCACGTTGACCATCGCCGCTGCGGATTTCGCGCGGTTTCTCCAGGCCTGCGGGAATCCTGTGCAGTACGTACGCATCTGAATCGCGCTGAACCTTTGTGTCCTTCGTGTCCTTGGTGGTAGCTCGCGCAGCGTGCCATGCAAGATCGGCGATGACCGTCAGAAGCCGTTCAGGCTGCCTGTCTGCCTGCCCGACCTCCGCCTACCGACCTGCCCTGCCCGCCCCTCCTGCCCCTCCTGCCCTTCCTGCCCGTCCTGCCCGTCCTGCCCTTCCGTGACCTACCCTGTCACGCCTTGCTTCTACACTGCTTCCATGTCGCAGGAACTTCCTCCAAGTGGGTCGTACAACTGGGTTCAGTTTCCCGGGGGCGAGCTGGAAGGCACGCCGCCTCCCGTGCGGTGTCCGGCCTGTCTCGATGCGTTGAGCCGACGGCGGGCACGCGGCGCCACGGCGTCGTCCATCCAGCCGGCGTCGGCGCGGACGCTCTGTTTTCAGTGCTACCGGCTTCAGCTGAACAGGAACCAGGCGATCCGTGCCGCGGGCAGCCTTCAGACCGCCTCCGAAGCGCGGTTCCAGTCGCAGCTGCCGTTCGAGCCTGTCGACACGAGACGGCTTCAGATGCTGAAAGCGGAGCGAGTGCGGGAGCGGAATTTCGCGGCGGATGGCCAGGGCGGTGCGGCAGCCAGGCGTCGCCGTGCGCAGATAGCAGCGCGCCATGCATTGCGGGTTATCACGGCGCCCGCCGGAGCGCTCGATGGACTCGGCATGACGGCTGATCGCCGGCGGGCGATTGCCGCTGCGCTCCGTGCTGCTGAGCTCCAGCTGCCCGAGTCCTGGCTTCCGTTCGTCGTCGCGCAGTAACCCGGGGGGAATGGAGTAGGCCCAAAGGATATCGAAGTAAAGGACCAAAAGGCCCACAGAATGCCCACAGATTTCGTTCTCTTCTCCCTCGCCTTGGGAATCGGCGTGATCGTCGGCTGGCTGGCGGCCCGACCGGCCTTCACGCGGCTGCGGTTGGAAATCGAAAAGGATCACGCGGTTCACGCCGAGCGCCTCCGCGCGTATCACGATGCTGAGGCAAAACTCCGCGAGGCATTCCAGGCGCTCAGCTCTGAAGCGCTGCAGAACAACAACCAGGCGTTCCTGACACTTGCCGAGAGCCGGCTTCGCGAAGCGCGGACCGAAGCGGCCACCGACTTCGAGGCCCGCCGGAAAGCCATCGAAGATCTGCTCGCACCGATGGCAAAGACGCTCGACCAGGTGGACCGCGAGATCCGCGAATCAGAGCGGCGGCGCATTGAAACCGGCACCAGGCTGATTGAGAAAATCGCCTCGCTCGACCTGATGGGCCAGAACCTCCAGAGTCAGACGGCGCGGCTCGTCGACGCGCTCAAGCGGCCCGGGGTGCGGGGACGCTGGGGCGAGCTGCAGCTGAAGCGGGTCGTCGAGCTCGCCGGCATGGTCGAGCACTGTCACTTCTCGGAACAGGAAACGATCAGCGTCGAGGAGGGACGAATCCGGCCCGATGTCGTCGTCAACCTGCCCGGTGGGAAACACATCGTCGTCGACGCGAAGGTCCCCCTCGACGCCTACCTCCGCGCGGTCGAGGCTCCCGATGAGGACGCGCGGCAGCGGCTGCTCTGCGAACACGCCCGGCAGGTCCGCACCCACATCTCGCAACTGGCGAGCAAAAGCTATTTCGAGAAGGTACCGGTCAGCCCCGACTTCGTCGTCATGTTCCTGCCGGGAGAGATGTTCTTCAGTGCGGCGCTCGAGCAGGACCCCGTCCTGATCGAGTTCGGCGTCGACAAGCGGGTGATTCCCGCGAGCCCCACGACCCTGATTGCACTGCTCAGGGCAGTTGCCTATGGCTGGCAGCAGCAGGCAATGGAGGAGAACGCACGAAAAATCAGCGAGCTTGGCCGCAGCCTCTACGAGTCGCTTCGTGTCCTCGGCGGCCATTTCGAGTCGCTCGGGACGAAGCTCAAGGCGAGCCTGGATGCGTATAATCAAGCCGTCGGATCGCTCGAAGGCAACGTCCTGGTGAAGGCCCGCAAGTTCAAGGAGCTGCACGCGGCGAACGGCGGCGAGGATATCAGGACGCTCGAATCCATCGATCGTGTGCCGCGGATGCTCCAGGCACCTGAGCTCGCGG
This sequence comes from Acidobacteriota bacterium, assembly GCA_046726355.1. Lineage (GTDB taxonomy): Bacteria > Acidobacteriota > Vicinamibacteria > Vicinamibacterales > CAVVIG01 > QHWF01. The sequence goes on from JBKPAI010000106.1 coordinate 11,077, forward strand.
ACGGACTGCCCTTCTCACATGGCGAAGACGGCGAGGACGACACAGCCATCAACGAGATCGACGCCGAAGTCGTCGAAAGTACTTGACGCGTCTGTTTCAGCTCGCCCAGGCCCGTTACGCGGTTCGAAAGGAGAACCGTGTACTCGCTCTTCGCCGAGCCGCATCACCGGCAAGGCGCGCACGCGCGTCCGCCGTAGCTTTAGTCCGCCTTCGCGCGAAGCGCTACGGCGCGACCTCGCCGAAGCTCGAAGAGCGGAGGCGGGCGGAGGCGGAAGCGGGGGTTGTGCGGTCTCCGCCCCTCGACAGGCTCGGGACGCCCTGCGCTTGCCGTCCCTCGGGCGCGCGCTGCGCGCTGGCGAGGGAGCAGAGCGGGGCGAAGGGGCCCCGCGAGCGACCGAGCCGGGGTCCGGGGCAGAGCCCCGTCTAATCAATCAGGGACGGGATCACCACAGCGTCTATGTCGTCTTCCTCCGCAATCCAAGGGGCGACGGCAGAGCCGCGTACTACGTGGGCATGACTGGCCTCTCGCCGGAGCAGCGCTTTCAGAATCACAAACAAGGCATCAAGGCCGCGCGAATCGTCCGGCGCTGCGGCGAGCGGCTGGTGCCTCGGCTGTATGCCCACCTGAATCCCATGTCCTACGCGAAGGCAAAACAGATGGAGGTCTTCCTTGCCGATAGCCTGCGGAAGCGTGGGTATGTCGTTTACGGAGGCCGTTAACGTTGCAGTTGCCCCTCCTCTTCGATGCCGCCGGGGCGGGCGGGGTGGAGGCCGCGGCGAGGCCGCAGGATCAACCGCTGCCGTCCGTAGCAGTCCGTGGTGAAAGTCCGGCGTCGCACCGAGGGCAGCGAGGCGCCCCGCTGACAAGCCCCGACGACCGAGAATATCAGGAATATTTGCCGGAGGAGCAACGCAGTCAGCCGGGATGCATCGCCGGCCGAATGCAGCTGGAGTTTGACCGCGGGCTGCTGGTTTTCGTACGGCATCCCCGCGCCCGTCGCTACGTGATCCGGGTATGTCCTGACGGCACGGTCCGGGTCACGCTGCCGCGTTGGGGATCCCGGAAGGAGGCCGCCGCCTTTGCCGCACGCGAGCGTGTCTGGATTGAGAAACAACAGCGGCGGCTTGAAGAACGATCACAGCGCGCGCGGCTGCAGGATCGGTCGTCCCTGTCCGGCATGTTGACCTCCGCCGGCGGTCAAGTCCTGAGTCAAAGAGAGCTCGTCGAACGGGCAAAGTGTGAGTTGGTACCCCGGCTCCTGGAATTGGCTCGGATACACAACCTGTCCGTGGCCCGGGTCAGCATCCGTAATCAGCGGTCGCGCTGGGGATCGTGTTCGCTTCGTGGCCACATCTGTCTGAACTGGCGCTTAATCGCACTTCCTGACTGGGTCCGCGACTACGTTCTGGTTCACGAGCTGATGCATTTGAAGCGCATGGATCATTCGAGCCGGTTCTGGAAGCTTGTCGCGCGGGCGTGTCCCGACTATCAGGCCGCGCGCCGCTATTTGCGTGACCATTGAGCCGCTGCGGCACCCGCAATCCAACCGCGACGCGCCACATTCAGAGCGGTCCCTCAGTGCATTGCCACATCGTCTGGAGTATCGGCGGATGAAAGCTCAGAGTCTCTGAGCGTCATCGAGGCCGATGGAACGACGCGCAACAAGGTTCACGAGGGACCGACTGGATCGGGGCGCTTCGCCCCCGCGGATCCTCACGCCTTCGCGGAGCCGCAGTAGAACGCAACCGCTCTCCATTGTGGTTACATAGTTACACACTACTTTGTCTTGTATTTATCCACTCACTCATCCAGCCACCCAGCGCATCGGCGGATCACAAATTGCACAGCAGCGTTTCAAAAGGTCATGAGCACACTGAGCGAAGTTGGCTTTGGTTACCGTCTGCGTATGGAACGCGAGCGCCGGACCATCACGCTCGCCTCGATCAGCGACAACACCAAGATAAGTCAATCGCTGCTGGAAGCGCTCGAACGCGACGATGTGTCGCGGTGGCCGTCCGGAATTTTCAGGCGATCGTTCATTCGAGCCTATGCACAGGCGGTTGGTCTCGATCCGGACGTGATCGCCAAAGAGTTCCTGGAGCGGTTTCCAGATCCCGCAGCCGATCCGACGCCCATACCGGCGGAGAGTGGCGCGACGGTCGCCGCCATCCAGACGGCAAGAGGCAGGGAGCGCGTGCAGAAAGGGGTTCCGACCGGGCCCGTCCGGGGTCCGCGCGCGACTGTCGTCCGCCTCACCATTGCGGCCCCGACCAACGCGTTCGCGAGCGGACGGATTCTCGAAGAGGTGAAGCGTCGCTGGGCTGCCGCTGCCTGCGACGTTGGCGTCGTGGCCGCTGTCGCCCTGCTGCTCTTTACTGTGGTGAACGAATTCTGGCGGCCGTTCGGCGTCATTGCACTTGGCTACTATGTCGGGAGCATCGTCATCCTCGGGAACACGCCCGGTGTATCGCTCTTTGCACCGGCATCTGGCTGCATAGCCCGGGGTAATTCGCTTGGGTCGCTGATTGAGCTCGTGAAACAACGCCTCCGAGCCTGACGCGGCCTGTACATCCAGACTCGAATTCGGCCCGCCCGGACGACGGTTCGCTGCTCAGCGGTATCGTCCAGACGTCAGTCGCCGCCCGACAGACCTTCGCTGCGGGTGAGGGTATGCTGGACATGCCCTTGGCCACAGATCAGTTGTTTCATCTCGATCCCGATACAAGCGCAAAGGCCAAGCAGCATCGAGAGCACGCCTTTCACACAAAGGAAGTGCCCCGCCTTCGGCTGATCGGGTTCTCCATCATCACTACTCTCGTCCTGCTGCGGGAATCGTTCGTCGCCGACGGCGCCGATGTCCATCCGTTCCTGGTCACCGTCCTCGTGCTCAGCTACAGCCTGGGATCCTGGATTGCGCTGTACGCCGCGTTCGACCGGCTGCGACCTATCGTGAATCTGGGCACGGTTTTCCTCGCCCTCGACGTCATCGTCTGGGTGGTCGCGATCTATCTGACCGGCGCCGACCGGAGCTGGCTGTTCTTCCTGCTGCTGATCAGGACGGCCGATCAAGTCAACACCAGCTTTCGCCGCGCACTGGCGTTCGCGCATCTGGCCATCGGGGCATATGTGGTGATGTTGCTGGAATTGACCCTCGTGGAGCACCGGCCCGTCAACTGGCCCGCTGAGATATTCAAAGTGGCATTCCTGTATGGCGCGGGTGTCTATATATCTCTGACCGCGCGCACGGCGGAACGGCTGCGTCAACGGCTCGTGGGAGCCATTCGGATGTCACGCAAGCTGGTGGCCCGGCTGCAGGAGCAATCGCATGAGCTCGACGAAGCGCGGCGGGCGGCGCAAAAGGCGAACCGGATCAAGAGCGAGTTCCTCGCCAATATGAGCCATGAAATCCGGACGCCGATGAACGGCATCATCGGGCTCACGAATCTGACACTCGACTCGCCGTTGACTCCCGAGCAACGCGAGAACCTGACCCTGGTTCAGGCATCCGCCTCATCGCTGATGCAGATTATCAACGACATCCTGGACCTCTCGAAAATCGAGGCCGAGCGGTTGTCGATCGAGCCGGTTCCGTTTCAGCTGCGGGAATGGCTCGACGGCTGTGTGAAGCCGTTTGCCAAGGCTGCCAGGGACAAACGTCTGGAAATCCGCAGTGAGGTCGCCAACGGAGTGCCGAATGAGGTAACCGCCGATGGCTCACGACTGCGGCAGGTGCTGACGAACCTTCTCGGCAACGCGATCAAGTTCACCCACGAAGGACGAGTGACGGTCCGTATCGATCTGGAAGGACGGACCGCCGAGACGGCCGTCCTTCGCTTCAGCGTCGCAGACACCGGGATCGGCATCCCGCTCGATCGTCAGGAAGCAGTCTTCCGCGCTTTTACGCAGGCGGACAGCTCAACAACGCGGCGCTATGGCGGGACCGGGCTGGGCCTGACGATTTCGCGCAGTCTGGTGGCAATGATGGGCGGGAGGCTCCTGTTGAACAGTGAAGAGGGCCGCGGCTCCGTCTTTCACTTCACGACGAAGGTCGGCGTGCGTGAGCGCGGGGTCGTCGCCACGGCAGCATCGGGCGCTCCGGCCGCGATCGAGGGGCAGGAGCGGCCGCTGCGCGTGCTGCTGGTCGAGGACAATCCTGTGAACCAGCGGCTGGCTGCCCGTCTCCTCGAAAAGAGCGGTCACACGGTGCATGTCGTGTCCTCGGGCCGCGATGCGCTCGACGCGCTGACGCACGACCGGTTCGATCTGACGATCCTTGACGTGCAGATGCCGGACATCGACGGACTGAAGATCGTCCGCATCATCCGGGAGCGCGAGTCGCAGCGCGCCAGTGGGCTGCCCAATGGCCGGATGCCGATCATCGCCATGACCGCGCATGCCATGTCGGGCGACCGCGGGCGATGCCTCCAAGCCGGCATGGATGGGTATGTGTCGAAACCTATCGATCACGCCGCGCTCGCCCGGGAAATCAGCCGTGTTCTGACGGCCTCGTAGCGCAGCCGTTCAGGCGTTTGAACGTCACCGAGAAACGACGACCACGCAGAGACCGCAGAACTCGGCGCGTAAATGCATGCTCTCTACGGAAACCTGCCCAGCGCCGTCAGCAGCTCGAGCCGCGCGCGGCGATGCGTGTCTTCGGCCGAAGCGACAGCCGTGTCGGCGTCACGCGCCCGGCGCTCGGCATCGATGACCTCGATGTTGGTCGCCGCGCCGGCGCGGAAGCTGATGTTCACGATGTTGACGACCTGCTGTGCCTGGTCGGCGCCGGCGCGTGCGCTGACGAGCGTGCGCTCCGCGCTGGCAACCGCTTCCTGCGCGGCACGCACTTCCGACGCCGCCGTCGCCAGGGCATTCGCCAGCGTCGCGCGTGAGATGTCAAGGGCAGCGCGGCGCTCGGCCCGCTGGCCGCGGCGCTGCCCGCTGTCGAGGATCGGGATCGACAACTGCAGCAGAAAGCGCCAGCTGTTCTGGGGAAGGAAGAACTGCGACGGGTAGGTGGACAATGGCTGCAACACCGCCTCGAGGAACGGCAGCGCATCTTTGGTCGAATCCCGCAGCACGCGCTCGGCAGCCTGCTGCTGCCGGGAGTAGAGGCGCAGGTCGGGTCGCCAGAGATTCTGGAAATCGACCGGCTCGCCCGCAGGCTGTCCGCTTCTCTCGCCTTGCCGTTCGGCGACGCCCGGCGTGGTGTCGGCAGGCCGGCCGAACCGGGACAACGTCAGTGCCGTCGCGCCCGGGTCTGCCGGAATGGCGAGCGCCGGTTCGTCGGCGGCATCAACCGGGCCATCAGCGACGAGCAGCACTCCGAGCGCCTCCTGGGCTCGATACAGCGACAGCCGCGCTGTCTCGACCAGTCCCTCGTCGATCGACAGCTCCTGCTGTGCGCGCAGCTCGTTCAACCGGCTGCCGGTACCGCGTTCCTGGAGCTCGTGTGCCAGGTCGAAATGGGCTTTCGCCACGTTTCGGGCGCGTTCATTGGCTTCCACCACGCGCCGCCGCGCGATGATCGTCAGGTACGCATCGGCCGTCGCGAATGCCGTCTGACGGCGCACTTCCACTGCGTTCGCTTCAGCGATTCGCTGTCCGTCTTCGGCCTGCGCCTGCCGGGCCCACCGCGCCGGGGCATACACGGGCATGCGCACATCGAGGCTGCCGATCGTCTGGTTCCGCGGAGTGACCGTTGCTCCGTCGAACTCGACGCCGCGGTTCAGCGTGGTTGTGGTCACGTTGACGTTCGCCTGCAGGCGCGACGCCGATCGGGCTTCGGTCAACAATGCCTCTGCGCGGAGGATGCCCGCCGCCGCGATAGCGGTCGACGGGTTCCGCGCGACGGCCCTCGACATGGCCTCTTCGAAGGTGACCTGCTCCTTCGGCGGCGGCGTTTGCGCAGAAAAAGGCCGGGCTGACAACGCGACCAGCGCAGCTGCGGCGAGCGCGCGGCGCGAGCCGAGCGTCTGATGTCGAATCATGGCGACAATGATCACTTAACGTCTGCCGCCGATGCTCTTGATGACGACATAGAGGACCGGGATGAATGCGAGGTTGAGAAAGGTGGACGCGATCATGCCGCCGGCCACCGTCGTACCGACCGAGTGACGCGCCTCCTGACCGGCGCCGCTGGCAACGACCATGGGCATCACACCCAGAATGAAGGCCAGTGATGTCATCAGAATCGGCCGCAGCCGGATCCGGGCGGCTTCCACCGCGGCTTCGGCAATCGACAGGCCCCGGGCGCGAAGCTGCTCCGCAAATTCGACGATGAGAATGCCGTTCTTCGCCGACAGGCCGATCAGCATGACCAGCCCGATCTGGCAGTACACGTCATTGATGAGCCCGCGGCCCCATTGCGCCGCCAGCGCACCCATGATCGCCAGCGGCACCGACAACAGAATGATGAACGGCAGCGTCAGGCTCTCGTACTGCGCCGCCAGCGTGAGATACACCAGCAGCAGGCCGAGGCCGAAGATTGCCGCCGACTGGCGCCCGGCTTTGATTTCCTCGAGCGAAATGCCCGACCACGCGTAGTTGAATCCCTGCGGCAGCACCTGATCCGAGAGCCGCGCCATCGTCTGCAATGCATCACCGGAGCTGTAGCCGGGCGCGGCGGAGCCGTTGATTTCTGCCGAGCGAAACAGGTTGAAATGATTGATGGTCTTCGGCGCGGTCGCCTCGCGGACCGACACGACATTGCTCAGGGGCATCATCCGGCCGTCCGCGGACCGCACCGAGTACCGCTCGATATCGGCCGGATTGGAGCGGAAGTGGCGATCGGCCTGCACGTAGACGCGATACGAACGGTTGTTGAAATCGAAGTCGTTCACGTACGACGATCCGAGCAGCACCTGCATCGTGCTGGTGACGTCGCCGAGCGACATGCCGAGGCTCTTCACCTGCTCGCGATCGATGTCGACGACGAGCTGCGGGTCGTTGGCGGTGAACTGCGTGAACAGCGCGGTGAGACCGCGCGTCTGGTTGCCGCGCGCGATCAGCTGCTGCGCTGTCGCCTCGAGGTTCTCGATCGGGCCGCCGCTCTGATCGAGCAGCTCGTAGGTGAAGCCGCCGAACACCCCGAGCCCGTTGATCGAGGGCGGCAGGAACGGAATCACCATCCCGCCCGTTATCCGGCTGAACGCGCCAAACAGGCGCCCGATGACGGCGTTGGCCGACTGCATGGTCCCTCTCCGCTCGGCGAAATCTTTCAGCTGGACGAACATGAGGCCGGAATTCGGCGCCGACCCGGCGAAGCTGAAGCCGCCCACGGCGAACATGCGGTGCGACTCCGGCATCTTCTGCAGGATCTCCTCGGCCTGCCTGACGATGTCCATCGTGTAATCGAGCGACGCGCCCTGCGGTGCCTGAACCAGAATCATCACGTACCCCTGGTCGGCATCCGGCACGAACCCTGAAGGCACGCGGGTATAGACCCAGTAGGTGCCGCCGAGCAGCACTACGAAGACCAGCGCCACGAAGGCACGCACGCGAACGAGGCCGCGCAGCGACTGCACGAGGGCGGCGGTCCCGCTGTCGATCACCCGGTTGATGACGCCGAAGAACGGGCCTTTCGGCTTCTCCGTCCGGCCGAGCAGCAGCGCCGAAAGCGCCGGCGTCAACGTCAAGGCGTTGAACGCGGAAATCGCCATCGAGATGGCGATGGTCAGCGCAAACTGCTGATACAACCTCCCGGTCGTGCCCGGAAAGAAGGCCACCGGCACGAACACGGCTGCGAGCACGAGGGCGGTGGCGATCACCGCGCTCATGACCTCGGCCATCGCGGAGGACGCGGCCTCCCGTGCCGGTCGATGGAACTGATGAATGTGCCGTTCGATGTTCTCGATGACGACAATCGCGTCATCGACCACGAGCCCGGTTGCGAGCGTGATGCCGAAGAGGGTCAGGGTATTGATGGAAAAGCCGAACAGCTTCACGAACGCGAACGTGCCGACCAGCGACACGGGAATCGTCATCGCCGGAATCAGCGTCGTGCGCCAGTTCTGCAGGAACAGGAACATCACCAGGACCACGAACCCGATCGCCTCGACAAGCGTCGTCGCCACTTCGCGGATCGACTCGGCCACGACGGTCGTGGTATCGAACGCGATTTCGACCTTCAGCCCCGGCGGAAAGCGTCTGGACAGGCGATCGATCTCGGCGGCGACGTCGCGGTAGACCTGCAGGGCGTTCGCCGTCGGGAGCTGCAGCACGCCGAACCCGACGGCATCACGCGCCTGGTATCTCAAGGCCGTCGAATAGCTCTCGGCGCCGAGCTCCGTCCGGCCGACATCTTTCACGCGAACGACGGCGCCGTTGGCCGATCGCTTGAGGATGATGTTTTCGAACTGCACCGGCTCGGTCAGCCGCCCGGCCGCTCGCACGCTGATTTGAAACGTCTGCCCGTGCCGCGCGGGCGGCGCACCCACCTGGCCCGCCGCGACCTGTACGTTCTGTTCCCGCAGCGCCTGCACCACTTCATCGGCGGTGACGTTGCGGCCGGCCAGCTTGTCGGGATCGAGCCAGAGCCGCATCGCGTAGCGCCCGATGCCGAATACCAGCACGTCGCCGACCCCCGGTACCCGCTTCAACTCGTCGCGCACGAAACGATCGAGGTAGTTGCTGATGAACAGCGAATCGTACTCTCCGTGTTCGGCAAAGGCGGCGGCGGCGAGCACGAAGTTGTTCGACACTTTCGTCACTGAAATCCCGACCTGCTTCACCTCGTTGGGCAGCAACCCTTCGGCCTGCGAGAGCCGGTTCTGCACGTCGACGGCGGCGACGTCGAGGTCCCGCGTCGGATCGAAGGTGACAACGATGGCGCAGGTGCCGTCGTTGCCGCTCGTCGAGGTCATGTACTGCATGCCCTGGACGCCGTTGATCGCCTGCTCGAGCGGCGTGGTGACGGCGGTCTCGACCGCCTGGGCGTTCGCGCCGTTGTAGAACGCCGTGACCGACACCTGCGGCGGCGCCAGCTCCGGGAACTGCGCGATCGGCAGCGTCGGTATCGCGATGACGCCGGCCAGGATGATAATCAGCGAGCAGACGCTTGCCAGGATCGGCCGGTGAATGAAGGTATCTACGAACACGGAGCGTCCTTCAGGCCTGCGGCGCGATGGGGACGCCGTCCGCCAGCTTCTGCGCTCCCGACGTGACGATCCGCTCGCCGGGTTTGATCCCATCCAGCACCGGATACGCGTCGCCCGTGATTGGGCCGACCCGGATCGCGCGCTGCCGGGCGACGAGCTTCCCGCCGCCGTCTTCGGCCACGAAGGCGAAGAACTGGCCGTTGATTCGAACCACGGCCGTGACTGGAACGACGAGACCTTCGGAAGTCTTCCAGACGATCCGCGCACGGACGAACTGCGATGACCGCAGCCGGCCATCGGAGTTTCGCACCATCCCCTTGACCAGCACCGACTGGGTCTGATCTTCCACGTGCGGCGAGATGAACGCGATGGTCGTTGTCGCCAGCGGTTCATCCCCCTCGCTGCTGAGGATGCGGATCGGCAGTCCTTTCGCAAGCTGGTCGGCGCGCTCGATTGGTACCGACACGTACAGCTCGAGCGTGTCGTTCTGATCGATCGTCGTCAACACGGTCTGCGTCGTGACTACGTTGCCGATGCGCACGGGCACGTCGCCGATGATTCCGGCGGTGGGCGCGGCGACGGTGTAGTACCGGAGCTGCACCTCCTGCTGCTGCAGCTGGGCCTGCAGCGCCTTGAGCTGTGCTTCCGCTGTACGAAGGCTGGTCTCGGCCTGTTCAAATTCCTGTTTGCTGATGGCTCCGGCCGTGAACAGCTCGCCCGCCCGCTGCTGCTGCTGCCGGGCGAAGGCGACGTTCGCCTCCCGGGCCGCGCGCTCGGCCTCCTGGCTCAAGACCGCGGCCTGCTGGCGCCGGGGATCGATCTGCACAAGCGGCGCTCCTTGCCGCACACGGTCGCCCGACCGCACGAAGATCTGTGTGATTTGTCCGTCGATCTGCGGCTGGATGACCGTGGAGCGCAGCGACTTGAGCGTCGCCACGTATTCGCTCGAATCGTCGATCGCCGCCGCGTGTGCCGGCGCGATCGCCACCGGCGTCGGCGGCATCGCCGGTGGTCCGCCGGGCGGCTGGTTCTGCTTGCAGGCAATAACGGCGAGCGCAGCCAGGGCCGGTACTGCGCCCGCACGCAGACTCAGGGGCATGTCTTTCTTCTATCACGGCTGACCTGCCCTGTGTCACGACAATCGTACGGTCGCGCGGAAGCTGACGTCCGCCCCGCTCGTACACTGGACAGCGTCGGTTCCTACTCGTAGCGCAGCGCCACGATCGGATCGATGCGCGTCGCCCGGAAGGCAGGCAGATAACTCGCCGCGAGCGCTGACGCCGCCAGCAGAACAGGCACGGCGATGAACGTGACGACGTCCGTAGGGCTGACGCTGAAGAGCAAGCTTGCGATCAGACGGGACGCCGCGAGTGAGACGATGAGTCCTGCGGCCACGCCCAACACCGTGAGACGGAACGCCTGCAGCACGACCAGGCGCCGCACGTCGCTCTGACTGGCGCCAAGTGCCATCCGGATGCCGAGCTCGCGCGTGCGCTGATTGACCGCGTACGCCATGACGCCGTAGATGCCGATGACGGCCAGCACCAGTGACAGTCCAGCGAACACCGCCAGCAGCCAGGCGCTCATGCGCGGTGCCCACAGCGACTGAGCGAAGATTTCCTTCAGCGTAAACACGCCCGTCAGCGGCAGGTTGCGATCGAGCTGCTGCACCTCTCCGCGTACAGTCCCGAGCACCGCTTCAGGCCGCGCAGCCTTCACGAACAGCGAGACCTGTGGTTGATAGACCTGGGTCGTCGCCTGATAAATATGCGGCGCGGGATCTTCGCCGATGAAATTGTACTTGCTGTCCTTCGCGATGCCGACGACCGCCTGGAATCGGTCCTGGCCGAAGAACTTGAAGCGTTTGCCGATCGGATCCTGGTCCGGCCAGAAGCGCTTCGCCATGGTCTCGTTGATGATCACCGCAGCCGGGGTGTTCACCTGATCGGTCTCTGCCAGAGCGCGGCCGCGCATCAGCGGAATGCCGAGCGTCTCCAGATAGCTCTGACCGGCGACGGTGATCTGGACGAGCCGGCCGCCGCGCCGATCCGACGCATCCTGCCCTTCGAGAAAGACGGTTCGCGCGAAGCCGCCGTTGAACAGCGGTACCGTGCTCGCAAGCGTCGCCGACTGGACGCCGGGAACCGAACCGGCCCGTTCGAGCACACGCTGTTGAAACTGGCGCCCACGCTCTTCCGTGTACGCCTGCGCGCCGAGATCGAACGAGAGCACCGCGAGGTGCGCGGCGTCGAAACCCGGGTCGATCCGCTGCGCGTTCTGAAGGCTGCGGAGGAACAACCCGGCGCCGATCAGGGCAACGAGTGAGAGCGCGATTTGCGCCGCGACCAGCAGGCCGCGAAGGTTCAGCAGCCGGTTCGAACCCGTCGGCGCGCTGGTCTTCTCCTTCAGTTCGACCACGAGATCCGGCCGCGACGACTGGACGGCGGGCGCGAGACCGAACAGGACGCCGGTGATGAGCGACACCGCGAGCGTGAACAGCAGCACGCGCGCGTCGGGGTGGAGATCGATCGCGTCCGGCTGCAGGAACGGCGGCCGGTACGACCACAGGAGGCCCTGCGCCCAATACGCGAGCAGCAGCCCGAAGACGCCGCCGAGAACCGCGAGCAACGTCCCTTCAGTCAACAACTGCATCACCAGCCGGCTGCGGCTCGCGCCGAGCGACAGGCGCACGGCGATTTCCTTCTGTCGAACGGCCGCCCGCGCCAGCAGCAGGTTGGCGACGTTCGCACAGGCGATCAGGAGCACGAGGCCGACAATCGTCATGAGCAGTCCGCCGGCCACCACCACGTTGCTCCGGAACCCGGGATTGATGGTGGCCTGCGCAAGCGGTACGAGCGTGATGTTCCGGCCCTTGTTCTCGTTCGGGTACTCCTGTTCGAGCTGTCGCGCGATCGTCTTCAGGTTCGCCTCGGCCTGCCGCACGCTGGTGCCCGGCTTCAGGCGGCCGGTGACGTTGAAGACGAGGCCACGCCGGCTGGTGGGTTCGATCAGCTCGCGGAAGAAGCCGTTCGTGGTCACTGGATACGTCATGTACGGCACCCACAGGGCCGGCGCCCCGATCGCATTCGTGCCTTTGAATCCCTTCGGCATGACGCCGATGATGGTGAAGGCCTGTCCATTAACGGTGAGGGTGCGCCCGACCGCCGCGGGATCGCCGCCGAATCGCTTCTGCCACTCGCCGTACCCGAGTACTGCCACCAGCCGCTCGCCAGGATTCCTGTCCTCGTCGTCGCTGAACGTGCGCCCGACGGCCGGCTTCACCCCGAGGACGGTGAAATAGCTGCCGGTCACGATCTCGCCGAACACCTGCTGCGGCTCGCCGTTCGCGGTGGAGAGATTCAGCGGGATGCCGTTGTGCGCGGCGAGGCCGGAAAAGACCTCGTTCTTGTCGCGGAAGTCGCGATAGTTCATCGGCGAAATCTGCAGGAAGCCGAGAGCGCTGTCCTGATTTCTCTCGTCCGTGGTCCACAACGAGACGAGCTGCGAAGGATCCTCGACCGGCAGCGGGTTCAGCAGGACGGCATTGACCAGCGTGAAAATCGTCGTGTTCGCGCCGATCCCGAGCGCGAGCGACAAGGCCGCAATCGCGGTGAAGCCCGGCGATTTCACCAGCAGACGCACGCCATACCTCAGATCGTGCAGAAAAGTGGACATGGTTTTGGACTTAGACGTGCTTGGGCATAGTTCAGTTCGGTGTGCAACTACCCGATCGTGTGGGTTGCCGACAGCGTGCCTCGCGTATCATGAAGTGTGGCTCATCCAGAACGAACACCTCGAATCGCGAGCACCACGGCCGCCGCCCGGAAACACGATGCTGCCGCATCCACGCCCAAGAAGGCGTTCACGACCGGCGCCTGGGAAGAAGCGCGCGCCCTCATCTGGACACACCGCAAGCGCCTCATGCTCGGGCTGGTGCTCATGATCATCAATCGGTTGTCAGGGCTCGTCCTGCCCGCAACCACGAAATATTTTGTCGACGACGTGATCGCACGCGGCCGCTGGGAGCTGCTGCCGCAGCTGGCGCTGGCGGCCGGCGGCGCGACGCTTGTCGACGCGGCCACCGCGTTCGCCAACTCACAGGTGCTCGGCGTCGCCGCCCAGCGCGCCATCACGGAAATGCGCAAGGACGTCGAGGCGCATGTCATGCGCCTGCCGATTCGCTACTTCGATTCCACCAAGAGCGGCATCCTCATCTCCCGGATCATGACCGATGCCGAAGGGATCAGAAACCTCGTCGGCACCGGCCTCGTCCAGTTGTCGGGGTCGATCCTGACCGCGGTGATGGCGCTCGGCGTGCTCCTCTACTTGAACTGGCGGCTGACGTCCGTGACGATCCTGATTCTCGGCGCCTTCGGGGGCGGCATGGCGACGGCGTTCAAGCGCCTGCGGCCGCTCTTCCGCGAGCGCGGCCAGATCAATGCCGAGGTAACCGGCCGCCTGGCGGAGTCCCTCGGCGGCGTCCGCATCGTGAAGTCCTACACCGCGGAAAAGCGTGAAGAGCTCGTGTTCGCGAAAGGGGCGCATCGCCTGTTCCGCAACGTCGCAAAGTCCCTGACCGGCGTCTCAGCGGTCACCGCGCTGTCGTCCGTGATCATCGGCGCCACCGGGATCGCGATGATGCTCATAGGCGGCGCATCGATTCGCAGCGGCACGATGACGGTTGGCGATCTGTTCATGTACTTGTCCTTTACTGCGTTGATGACGATGCCCGTGATTCAGCTGGCATCCATCGGCACGCAGTTGAGCGAGGCGTTCGCCGGGCTCGATCGGATCCGCGAGATTCGCCGGATGGCCACCGAAGACCAGGAGGACGAGTCGCGCGCGCCGCTGCCCGACGTCCGCGGCGAGGTCGTCTTCGAAGACGTCACGTTCGAGTACAACCCCGGGGTGCCGGTGCTCAAGCGCGTATCGTTCCGTGCGCCGGCGGGATCGACAACGGCACTGGTCGGATCCAGCGGATCGGGCAAGAGCACGCTGATCAGTCTGGTGATGACATTCAACCGGCCGCAATCGGGACGGGTCCGCGTCGATGGGCACGACCTCACGACGGTCAGGCTGCGCGATTACCGGCGGCATCTCGGCGTGGTCCTGCAGGACAACTTCCTCTTCGACGGGACTATTGCCGAGAACATCGCCTACGCCCGCCCGCACGCGGCCCGCGAGGAGATCAAGGCGGTCAGCCGCATCGCCCACTGCGACGAGTTCATCGAATCGTTCGAGAAGCAGTACGACACGATTGTGGGCGAGCGCGGGGTACGGCTGTCGGGCGGGCAGCGGCAGCGGGTCTCAATCGCGCGCGCCATTCTGGCGGACCCGCGGATCCTGATCCTCGATGAAGCGACGTCCAGCCTCGACAGCGAGAGCGAGGCGCTGATTCAGGACGGGCTGCGCTCGCTGCGCCGGGGGCGGACGACGTTTGTCATTGCGCACCGGCTGTCGACCATCCAGAGCGCCGACCAGATTCTCGTGCTGGAGCACGGCGAAATCGTGGAACGCGGCACGCACGAGGCACTGCTGGCGAAGGGCGGCCGCTACCGCCATCTGTACGACAAGCAGTACCGCTTCGAGCGCGATCGCTTCATCAATCCCGGCGAGGACTTCACGCCGGAGCCGGAAAAAGTCGTCGCCGCCGCGCGCACGACCAACGTGCTCTAGCCGTGCTTGCACGGCGTGAATATGTACGAACGTGTCGAATGTGCCGTGCAAGCCCGGCTTAGCCGCGGCCGCGCCGTGGCGCGGCCGCGGATCTGTTTACAGCGGATCTAACCGATCTAGTAACGAAGATTCGCCTCGCAGCCGCCAGTCGGTCACTCGGCGGTTTGAGGCGACGCTTCGTTACCGCGAACACGCAGAGGCCGCAGCGTCTTTTCCTGAGACGTTTCTGCGATCTCAGCGGGTTCGGCGTTGAACGTTGGGTTTTTTATTTGACCGCCAGCTGCACGTCCTGTAAATGGAGTCGAGAGGCTGGGCGAATCCGCGCACGTCGAAGTCGACAACGACGGCCGACGCGTGGTACGGCGTGAAGCCGAACCGCATGGTGTGAGCGCGGGCGAGTTGACGCGCCAGGGCATCACCGTCGGGCGCGAACAGCTCGCGCTTCGACTCGGAATCGAACCACCGTGTCTCGACTTCCGCCTCGCCGTCGAAGCCGACGTGCACCGTGTGCTGATCCGGAGCCGGCTCGATACTCGCCGCAGAGTCCGTCATGACGAACGCTTCCACCTGCCGTCCAAGACACCGGACCCCGAGCACGGGCCGGACACGTTTCATCCAGACTGGAACGTCGTTCTCGGCTTCCACCTGAAAGGCGATGGTTCGGGAACCGTCGGTCGCCCATCCCGACTGCCGGGTCCGGACCCATTTCGGCGGACGCGCCGATTCGACGGCGCCGCTCGGTGGGACGCTCGGCGCCCGAACGTCTGAGGCATGAACCGACTCTGCTTTCAGATTGGTCCCGGGCGATGGGCGTGAGGGCCGGCGCATCATGATACCGGCGCCTCCCAGCATGCCGCCCATCACGACCACCGCGGCGACCGCCGCGGCCGGCCCCCGTTTCGAGCCGCGTCGGACGATGGCACGAGGTGGGGCCTGTGATGAGGCACTTGTCGCAAGTGGCTGCGGCGCCGCAGCGGGAGGCAATTCCGGGAGCCGCGGCGGCTCGGGGCTCGGCGGCGCCGCCAGGCTCGCCTCAACCTGTTGAAGCTCGCAGCGAACCAGATGATCGAGCACCGCCTCGCAGGAATGATCCGGCGGGCTGGGGAGATCGTTGGCGGGTCTGACGGTATGCGGACGGATCTGCATAAGGGTGGCTCCGGCAAGCGGCCCCAAGGAGAGCCGATCCGGAAGCCGCAATTGACGTGCCCGCCCGCGTGAGCGCCGGCAAGTGCATTCGAATCAAGACGATCGGCGCAGTGGCCGCGACGACTGTGCGAGGCTATCCGCCGACAGGCCTGAAATTCGTGTAACCCTTTGCGTGATTACGGGATTGTTGATTCAGCCGCGCCCTCATGGGCTGTTTCAGCCATCAGAACGTCAACCGCACCCCGAGCTGTCCGACCCGCGCCGGCACGTAGTTCGTCGGCAGACCGAAATTCGACGCCCGGGCATCGTTCGATAGAAAACCTGTATACGCGCCCACGTTGAACAGGTTGAACACGTCGGCGCTGAGCGCAAGCTTCCGCGCGGCACCCATCGCCAGATCCTTCTGGACGCGAAGATTCACGAGGTGCGAGTCCTGGGCCGTGAGCATGTCGGCGTCGTTCTTCCGCGCCCGCGGATAGGCGATGTTGAAGAACGGATCCGACACCACGCGGCCGTTCGATAACGTCACGCTCGGCGCGGTCGCGTTGAGCGGGAACGGCCCGGTCATGACATCCGATCGGTTCGGTCCGGTGTAGAGGTAGAAGACCGAGAAGGTCGAGTCGAACGGCAGCCTGAAGAACGTGGAGAGGCGCGCGTGGTTGCGCGGATTTCTTCTCGTCGTCGTCGCATCCTCGGGACTGATGCCGTAGAACTGAAGATCGGTCGTGCCGGTCGGGTTCCACCGGGTTCGATACGTGCCCTGCAAGATGTACGAGTAGTTCGCGTTCACGCCCCAGCTGCCGACGAAGTTGCGGGTGAACAGCAGCTGCAGCGACTTGCTCTGCTGCCAGGTGTAGTTCGGGTTGTAGGTGTTGCGGATCGTGTCGTACTGCGGAAAGGGCCGGCCGACGAGCGCTCCGGTTTTCGGATCGCGCACCACGTTCAGGTCGTCGCCGCTCTGATAGTCCCAGTTGCGGCGCCAGAGAAAGGTCGCGCCGATGGAGCTGGCGCGCGGCAGCGGATGTTCCCAGCTGCCCGAGAACTCGTTCACGTAGGTGCGGCCGTTGTGGATGCTGTCGTCGGGCGTGCCGCCGAAATTCAGCCCTAGCGGGAATCCTTCGAGCAGCGTCTGATTGAGCACCGGGCTGGTGCGTGGATTGGCGCGAAACGTGTCGGTCGCCAGCACGTACGGCGCATGGGACGTGCCGTCGCCGCCGCCGAGATCGAGCCATTCATAGCCGCGCCCCATCGTGCCGCGAAACACGCCCCATCGCTCGGCGTTGTAGGCAATGCCGAAGTTGGGCATCGTGACCCACTGATGAAACTCGAGATCGTCGATGTTGGTGGGAACGCCGGGCGCGAGCAGCGCACCGAGCACTTTTTCACGATCCGCCGTGTAGATCCGGTTCGTCTCGACGCGCACGCCGGCCTTGACCGCGACTTTCGACGACGGCTTCCAGCGATCCTGGAAATACATCGCATAGTGGCGCTCGTAGGCACGGTTGGCGATGGTCGCGCCGGTGCCGTCGAAGTTCCGCAGGACGCGGCGCTCGAACAGCCTGTCCTGGCTGCCGCTCGTCCCCGGCGGCCGGAAGTAGTACTCGACCGGCGCGACGTTGCTGCTCGTTCTGTTCTCGATGTTCGGATACAGATCCGCGCCGCCCCTGAATTCGTGTGTGCCGAGCGTGTCGGCCATCAGCGTGATGGAGGGAGAGAGATAGATCATCGACCGGTGCGAGGTATCGATGACGCCGAAGCTGCCTTCGACCGCGGTCGTCGTGAGGCTGCCGAGGATGTTGCCCGAGGGATTGCTCTGAATGATTCTGGTCGGTGTGAGCCCGCCGGCCGCGGGCTCGTAATCGTTCGGCTTGTTGAACATGAAGCTGCCGACGAACTGGAACAACCGCGTCGACGTCATCACCCAGTTGTAGTTGAAGCCCGCGAGCGGACCGCCCTTGATCAGCGTGCCGAAAGCCGACGGGTTGACGAGCTGCGGCGTCGAACTGCTCAATCCGGTTGTCGTTCCGGTTATCGAGCTCGTCAACGTCCCGATCGATCGCGCCGGCGCCACCGAACCCCGGATCACGGCATTCGCCTGCGTGGTTTTGTCGTATTGAAAGCTGACGCTCAGGCGGTGGTCGTTGTGAAGCTGCGTCGTGCCTTTCAGGAACCAGAGGTTGCCGCGCCGCTCCACCGGGACCGGCGCGTTGTTGAACGTCTGATCCTGCTGCACGCGCCGGTACGCGCCGAAGAACCACGCCTGGTTGCGGAGGATCGGGCCGCCCAGCGTCGTGTCGGGCTGCAAATCCTTCCGGCGGTTGGCGGGGATCCCCTGCACGTTGGAATCGTTGAAGCTCTCGGGGATGACGAACAGCGCTGCCGATCCGTGAAACTGGTTGCCGCCGCTCTTGGTCACGATGTTCATGAACTGGCCGACCATGCTCGAGCCATCGGCGGCTTCGGCCCCGAGCGCTTTGATCTCGACGTCCTGAATCGCGTCGTAATTCAGGTTGACGGCGAAAATGTCGCCGCCGTACGGGTCGGTCACGTCGGCGCCATCGAGGCTGGTGCGCCGCTCTGATCCCGTCAGTTCCTGGGTGGCGGGGTTGATTGCCACTCCGGGGACCACCAGCCACGCATCCTGGAACCGCCGGTTGGTCGTGACCGGCACCGACGTCAGCGCCTGGTTGTTGATGTTGACCGACAAGCCGGCGCGCTCCGGATCGACAATTGGAGACTCGCCGGTTACGGTGACGGTCTCGGACACGGAGCCGACCGTGAGCGTAAACGGCACGTCTATGACGGCATTCAGCCGCACGATGACCTTCTGAACAACCGTCTGGAACCCGGTGAGCTCGGCGCGCACGTCGTAGGTCGCCGGAGGCAGGTTGCCGATGCGATACGCCCCGCTCGCGTCGCTGACCGCCGTGAACTGCCCCAGCACCTCCGGACTCTGCAGCGAGATCGTGACGCCGGGAAGCACGGCGCCGCTCGAATCAATGACCTTCCCCGTCAGTGTGCCTGTCGTGGCGCGCTGGGCCGCCGCGGCGATCGGAATCAAAACCACAGCGAGAGCGAACGCGATCCGCCCGCGGCTCTGCATACATCCTCCTGAACGCCGAGTGGGTCAGGTCAGGGCGAGCCAGTGAGGTCAGGTGTGGCACCGACCTGCCCGATCCACCCGACCTGACGCCGACCTCGCGTATGGGTCGAGCAGAAACTCAGAGCTCCGATCAGAACCGGACCCGCTTCACCACCATCACCGCGCCGGGCGTAATCTCCGCCCGCGCCTGGATGCTGCCGATCAGGAGCGACGCGCCGAGAGCACTGACCGCGACGCCGCCCCATAGCAGTTTCAGGTTCTTCCCTTTCAACGCATCGCACCGGTTCGTCGCGTAAATCGGATCCGCCTTTTGTGCGACGCACGCCTGATACGTCCCTTTGGGCGAATTGCCGCTGCTGCTGTCCTCAACCCTGAGTGCGGTCAGACCGAGAACCGAGGTCGTGGCGCCGGCGATGCCGAGCGCCAGGCCTGGCCAGAAAAGCGCGCCGCGGTGGGGTGCCGCGCGCGTCTCCTGCTCGTTCACGGCGGCAGCCGCGCGCTCGACGGACTTGCTGAGGGGGACACGCTCCTCGGCGATAGCCGGGGCCGAGACCAAGGCGAACACGAGGAGCACGGACACCGCTTTCATAGGGCGACTCCTCACGGAGATGAACGCACAAACCGCGCGCTGGGGACTCCGACCCGCGAGCGACGCGGGGTCCCCACGGCGCGGACTGTGCGCCGTGGTGTGGCGATGGGGGGCCGGCGGGGCGAAGCCCCCCGGTCTAGTCCGAACCGCGGCTACTTTAACACGATGGCGGGACGGTAGCGGAGGGCACGGCGCGAGCCCGGATCGCGTTCCAACATTGGCGGCGTGTCCGGTCCGCGCCGGGAAAAGAATTGCCTCGGCTGGGAATCTGAAGTCAGGATCTCAGTCGCGAGACCCGCTCGAAATGACGTTGACCTGTTGCCGGACTGTCGCGAGGGCGGACCCATCGGAACCAAGGAGTGTCGCCTTCACTTCGTAGTCCCCAGGCGGCAGGCTCCGGAATTCGAAGGTCGTCGTGCGCGGCGCGTGCTCGCCATCGAGCTGTATCTCGCTGCTGCGATAAAACTCTGATGATTCGGCCACAATCTCGACGCCGCGGTTCTTGGCGTCGGCCTCAATCATTGTGCGGACAATGAGGTTGGCCGGCGCAAACGCGACGGCCGGCGAAACTCTCAACGTCATTCGCTCTTTCGCCCGAAGTGGCAGGCAGGAAGTGACAAGAAGAATGCCAATCAGTGTCGCTTTCAATGTCATCGCGCGTCCTCGCAACCGGCAGTCGTCTGATCGACAGTCGTCGATGTTCCTCCGTGCCGCCGCCCCAGCGGTGGCTGGCGCTTCCGGCAACTGCAAGTAGCGCTCCATTTCCGGACCGCATGAAGAAGAATCGGATATTGAAGTACTCTGACGGCGTCGGAGGAGACGTCACTCATGGGTCAGTGCCGGCGATTTGACATCGCGCTTACGTTTGTGTTGCTCGCAGTTGCTACAGTTGGTGCACAGACGCCACACTCCGACGGCTCGCGAGCGGCGGCTACGTCATCCATGTCGTGGCTGGCGGCCTACCGCGAGCCAGCCGCACGGTTGATTGGCGAAGCCGTCGGCAGCACTTTCGCCTGGCAGCGGCTGGCCCTCCTGACCGATTCAATCGGCAATCGCCTGAGCGGCTCGCCGGCACTCGACCGCGCCATTCAGTGGGCCATCGAGGAGATGAAACGCGATGGTCTCGAGAACGTTCATGCCGAGCGCGTGCTGGTACCGAAATGGGTGCGCGGCGCCGAGAGCGCCGACATCGTCGAGCCCGCACTGCACCCGATCGTCATGCTCGGCCTCGGCGACAGCGTCGGTACCCCGTCCGAAGGCATCCAGGCGGACCTGCTCACGGTGCGCGGGTTCGAGGAGCTCGATGCGAAGTCGGGTCAGGCGCGCGGCCGGATCGTGTTCTTCAACGTCCCGTTCACGACCTACGGGGAGACTGTCCGCTATCGCGCCAATGGGGCGTCCCGCGCGGCACGATATGGCGCGGTGGCGATGCTGATTCGCGCGGTCGGCCCCGACGGTCTCCGCACGCCGCATACCGGCGCCCTGCAATACGCCGGCGATGCCCCGAAGATTCCCGCTGCCGCCGTCGCCGCCGAAGATGCGGACCGCCTCCAGCGGATGACCGACCGCGGCGCACGCGTGGTCGTCCGTCTGCGGATGGATGCGCATTTCGAGCCCGACGTCGAGTCCGCCAACGTCGTCGGTGAGGTTCGCGGGCGCGAGAAGCCCGATGAAGTCGTGGTGGTCAGCGGTCATCTCGATTCCTGGGACGTCGGCGCCGGCGCCACTGACGATGGCGGCGGGTGCGTGGTGACGTGGGAGGCGCTTCGTGTGATGAAGAAGCTCAATCTGCGGCCGCGTCGTACCGTCCGCGTCGTGTTGTTCACGAACGAAGAGAATGGCGGCCGCGGCGGCCTCGCTTACCGCGACGCGCACCGCGGCGAGCTCGACAAGCACGTGCTCATGCTCGAGTCCGACGGCGGCGTGTTCCGGCCGTTCGGGTTCGGGTTCACCGGCAACGACCGCGCGAGGCAGACCGTGCGCGCAATCGCCACGCTCCTCAGCGGTATCGCGGCCGATCAAATCAGCGGCGGCGGGGGCGGCGCCGACATCGGGCCGAGCGTGCAGGAAGCGCATGTGCCGAGCATGTCGCTCGAGGTCGACGGAACGAAGTACTTCCTCATTCATCACACGCCGGCCGACACGATCGACAAAATCGACCCGGTGGAGATGGCGAAATGCGCCGCTGCGGTTGCGGTCATGGCCTATGTTGTCGCCGATTTGCCGCACCGGCTGGGGCAATGAGGCCCGGAGCTATACTGGAGCCATGCGCCTGACACCTTTGATTGCGGCGGCATTCCTGCTCACGGCGTGCATGCCGACCTCAGCGCAGCCCTCCAAGCGACAGTCGGCGGCCGATGTCGTGGCGACCGTCGGCGGCACGACCATCACCCTCGCTCAGGTCGACGACAAGGCTCTAGAGCAGCCGGCATCGAGCTTCGGCAGCGTCAAGCTGTCGCAGGCGCTGTACGACGCCAGAAGGAACGCCGTAGAGGAACTCGTCGCGACGGCCTTGCTCGATCAGGAAGCAAAAAAGCGGGGCGTGGAGCGCGCGGCGCTGATAGAACAGGAAATCATGTCGAAAGTGCCGCAGGTTCGCGACGAAGAGGTCGCGGCCTGGTATCAGGCGAACCAGGCGCGCGTACAGGGCGCAAGCTTCGAACAGGTGCAACAGCCGATCCGTGCCTACCTTCTGCAGGAACGGACGCAGTCGGCGCGGCAGCAGTATATTGAGAAGCTCAAGAGCGCAACGCCTGTCCGCGTGATGCTGGAACCGCCGCGGCAGATCGTCGCTGCCGCGAACGGCGCGACCCGGGGGCCGTCGTCGGCACCGGTCAAGATCATCGAATTCTCAGATTTTCAATGCCCGTACTGCCAGCGCGCACATCCGACAGTTGAGCAGGTACTCAACGCCTACGGCGATCGCGTGCAGCTCGTGTATCGGCACTTTCCGCTCCGGAATCATCCCAACGCACGCCCTGCGGCAGAAGCGTCGCAATGTGCCGCCGAGCAGGACAAATTCTGGCAATACCACGACAGGCTGTTCGCGAACCAGTCGCGCCTGGGCCCCGCCGACCTGAAGCAGCACGCGGCTGAGTTGGGTCTCGATGCGGCGAAGTTCGATGCGTGCGTCGATACGCACAAATACAAGTCACAGATCGACGCGGACATGCAGGATGCCGAGCAGGCAGGTGTGAACGGTACGCCCGCCTTCTTCATCAATGGCCGCATGCTCAGTGGCGCCCTGCCATTCGAGGCATTCAAGCGTGTCATCGATGACGAACTGTCCAACAAACGATGAGATGCGAAAAAGGGGATCGGAAGACTCTTTCCCCGCGAGCGACGGCGCTGGGGGTCCGGCGGGGCGACGCCCCCGGTCTAAAATGGCATTGGCGTTGCGAATCGTTGCGCTATGCCAGAGATCGAACAGCTATCGGCTCGGCTTGACCGGCTCGCCGCATTCGAGCCGGGACCCTTTCCCGTTCTGAGCCTGTACCTCAACCTGCAGTCCGACGATCGCGGCCGCGATCGGTTCGAGCCGTTCCTGCGCAGGGAACTGGCCGATCGGGTCCGCACCTACGCGACGACCGGGCCTGAGCGTGACAGCCTGCAAAAAGATGCCGAGAAGATTCGGCAATACGTCCCGCGCATCGACGCTTCGGTCAACGGCCTCGCGCTGTTCGCGTGCAGCGGCGCCGACCTGTTCGAGCCGGTGCCGCTCGCGGCGCCGATCGACGATCATCGCCTCTACATCTCCGACGAGCCGCACCTGTATCCGCTCGCGCGCATCCTCGACGAGTATCCGAGGTACCTCGTGCTCCTCGCCGACACGAATTCGGCGCGGCTCTTCGTGTTTGCGGCCAACATGCTGGAGAAAACGAGGCGCGTTCAGGGTACGAAGACCAAACACCACAAACAGGGCGGATGGTCGCAGGCCCGCTATCAGCGGCACGTCGAGAACGTTCACCTCCAGCATGCCAAGGAAGTGGCGGAACACGTCGCCCGCATCAGCCGCGATGAACGGATCGACAAGATCGTGCTCTCCGGCGATGAAGTCGTCCTGCCGCTGCTCCGCGAGCACCTGCCCAAAGATGTCGCCGGCCGGATTGTGGATCTCGTGCGGCTGCCGCCGCATGTGCCCGAGCGCGACATCCTGCAGTCCACGATTGCCGCATTGAAAGAGAAGGACGCCCAGACCGATCGTGAGCGCGTCGATGCGCTCCTCGGCGCGTATCGCGCGAATGGACTGGCGGTGGTGGGGGTCGAAGACACGATGAAGGCGTTCGAGCTGGGCCGGGTCGACGAGCTGTTGACGACTGCCGAACCGGACGCCATCGACGTCGGTGCCGGAAAGGCCATTCGAGATGGCAGCCCGCCGCGCACCGTCAGCGCCGAAGAGAGAGCGGCGGATCTGCTCATCGCGCAGGCACGAAAGACGTCGGCGAAGGTGCGGTTCATCGAAGACGCGTCGCTGCTCCAGGCCGTCGGCGGGGTGGGCGCGTTCCTCAGGTTCTAGGTACGGGCGTGTCCGGGAAATGAGAATTTCACCACAGAGGACACGAGGACACGGAGGAAACATCGTGCGGCTTCTCGGGATTGATGCTCCACGTTCTCGGCGTCGTCCGTGGTAGAGAGCCATCGCCATGTCGAAGAGAAGCAACGTCAATCCGGATTACTACAAACTGGCCGGCCGCGAGCGGCCTGGAAATACGGTCGCCAGAGCACCGAAGCCGCTGGCCGGCGACGAGGCCGCCCGCGTGCGCTGGATGGAGCGGCAGAGCAGAAAGGCGAGAGCCAAGATCGAGAAGTGAAGAGCAGAGCAGACGGAGCAAACGGTAGCAACAACGGAACGGAGTAGACGGAGGAAACGGTATCGTCGTGAGTCTTGAGTTATGAGTTTAGTGATGAGTTTCCGACCTGGGCGCTCACAACTCAAAACTCACAACTCAAACTTCACGAGACGGAGCAAGAACGGAGAAACCTGTAAGTCACGAGTTGTGAGTTTAGTTATGAGTTTTCCGACCTGGGGCTCATAACTCAAAACTCACAACTCAAAACTTCAAGAAACAGGTGCTCCGAGACCTCAGTTCACTACCTGCCCTTCGGTTTTTCCGTCTGCTTCACACCCGAAGTACCGACGATGGAGCGACTCAGGTCCTGTATCTGCTTGAAATGTTCTTCCAGAGTCGGCAGCGTCTTGGCCGCCCATGCTTTTATCTCGGCGTCCTTGCCGCTCTTCGATTCGGTCCTGAAGGCGGCGACCGCCTTCCGATGACCGGAGACCATTTCCTGGGTGAATGCACGATCGAAGGCGTCGCCTGTCAGCTTCGACAAGCGATCGATCGTCGCCTTGTGCTTGGCATCAGTCTCGGAGGGCACGGTGATGTTCTTGTCGCTGGCGATCTTCTTCAGCTCCTCGTTGGCCTTGCCGTGTTCGTCGACCATGCGCTGTCCGAACTGCTTCACCTGATCGTTGGTGGCCTTTTCCTTGGCCAGCCGGCCGAGCTCGACCTCGGCCATCCCGTCTTTGGCCACATTCATCACGAACTGCTGATCGGCGACAGGCTTCGCATCGGTTCGCGCCGGCGCGCTGGTTTGTGGCGGCGCACCCCGGCGAGCCGGATCAGGCTGCTGGGCGAACGCAGGCGCCGCTGATATCGCCAACGCGACCGTGCACGCGTACATAGACCTTCTCATTGATTGCCTCCTGTTCTACCTCTGTAATGGAAGGCAAACCGGGTGCCACGGTTTCTTTAACGGAAGAGTCCAAAGCCGCTGAGAACGGACGCCGCGATGGCCAGGAATGTCGCAGCGAGACACACAATCGCGACGAGCACATGGTCGCTGCGCTCACGCGTCAACGGATTGAAGAAGGCCGAGGTCAGGTAGCCACCGGCGAACCCGCCGGCGTGGGCCATGTTGTCGACGCGGCTCATGAAAAAGCCCATGACGAACAGGATAATGGCGTAGTTCATCGCCTGGCCACGAATCAAGCTGCTCCCGCTCTTGCGGCCGTAATGCACCAGCGCGCCCAGCAGGCCGAACACCGAAGCCGACGCCCCTACGGTGTACGGGACGCCGGTCAGCAGCAGGCCGGCGATCGAACTGAGGAGGAATCCGCAGACTCCGGAAACGGTGTAGATGATCACGGTGCGGGACGGGCCGATGACATCGGCCATTGTCGGACCCAGGTCTCGAACCCACATCATGTTGAACAGAATGTGCAGCGCGCTGCCGTGCAGCCAGCTTGCGCTCAGCAGCGTCCACCAGGCGCCGGCCACGAACACGGGGGCGGCGCCGGTCATCCCGAACAACAGCAGCGCGTGCGTGCTGGGAACGAGAAAATTGAGCCCGCCGCCGGCGATCTCCAGATTCGGGCCCGAGACCAGCAGTGTGAGCAGGTACAGGATGGACGACGCGCCGATGACGAGGGGAACAAACCCCAGGTCGGATCCGAGCTGGCGAAGCAGCGGGGCATAGCCCCACAACCCTGGATTCGTGCGTCCGCAGGTGTAGCACTTGTCATCGCGGACGCCGACCAGCGATCCGCATGACGGGCACACGACGGAGCCTGACGTTTTACGTTGAAACACAGTCCCCACTATATGGCTTCAGGCTCCAGGCTCAAGGCTTTAGCCGCCTCGAGCCCAGAGCCCCAGACTAGATTGTGACGGCCCAGCCGACAATCGCCCCATACGCCACGTGGGCGATCAGGGTAATCAGAAACGTGTTCCGCCCGTAATTCAGCATGAGGAAGCCGGGCGGCTCGATGAGCGCTGTTTCGTTTGCCGCGGTCTCAGGCGTCCCGATGCGCGGGTGCACGACCGGCAGCAGCACGTTCACGACAACCGTGCAGACGAACAGGGCATGGAGCGCGCCGAACAGCGCCCCGAGCCACCAGCCGCTATACCCCACCGCCACGAAACAGCCCGCATAGACCATCGCGAATACGAGGCCGAAGCCGAACAGCAGACCGTAGCCGATCGCCTTGGCCTTGCGCCGGTGATCGGTCACCATCGTGCCGAGCAGGAACGCGAGGTCCATGCGCGTCCATCCCAGCTCGCCGGCGCCGCGCGCCATCGTCGCCAGCACCATCGTGCCGACAAAGCCGCCGGCGAGCGCCGATGGGATGACCATCAGGCACACCTGCCGCTTTGTGACAGCGCGCAGGCGGCGTCGATCAACGCGAGGTGCACGAGCGCCTGAGGAAAGTTCCCGAGAAAGCCGCCGGTTCGCGGATCGATCGCCTCCGAATACAAACCGACGTCGTTCGCCCGCGCGACCAGCCGCTCCATCAGCGCCGCGGCTTCGTCGACCCGTCCCGCACGCGCCAGCGCGCCGACCAGCCAGAACGAGCAGTTCAGGAAGCATCCCTCGTCGCCCTGCAGTCCGTCGTCGGCGCGGTAGCGATAGACGAAATCGCCCTGACGCAGCTCGCGCATGACCGCATCGATGGTGCCGGTGATGCGATCGCTCTTCGGATCGGCGTATCGGAGCAACGCCATCACGAGCAGGCTCGCATCCACGTCGCTGCTCCCGGCGGTGCGCGTATAGCTGCGCAGACGATCGGACCAGCAGTGCTCGTCGATGAACTCTCGGATGGCTGCCGCCTCGCGCCGCCACCGGCTCACCGCTTTCGAGGGCACCCACGACCGATCCGCCAGCCGGCAGGCGCGATCGAGCGCGACCCAGCACATGACCTTCGAGTGGGTGAAGTGGAAGGGTCCGTTGCGGACTTCCCAGATTCCGGAATCCGGCCGTCGCCAGATGTCGCACACGTGACTGGCAATCCGCCCGAGCACCTCGCCGATATCGCGATCCATCCGGTGCGGCCCGTCACTGTACAGCCAGGCGGTCTCCATCAAATCGCCATAGATGTCCAGCTGAGTTTGTGCGACGGCACTGTTGCCGATCCGGACCGGACGCGATCGCCGGTATCCGGACAGACGGAGGTCATGTTCAGTGATCCCGATCCCGCCGTCGAGACGGTAGAGGACATGGAGCTCGGGCTCCGTCAACGCGGTTGCGTGCATGAACCACCAGAACAGCGACTGTGCCTCATCGTAGGCGCCGACCTCCATGAGCGCGTCGATGATGAAGTTGGAATCGCGGATCCAGCAGTACCGGTAGTCCCAGTTTCGCGGTCCACCGATGGCTTCCGGAAGCGAGGTGGTCGGCGCCGCGACGATCGCACCAGAAGGCGCAAAGATCAGCGCCTTCAACACCAGCGCACTGCGGACGACCTGATCGCGCCACGGTCCCTGATACGTCCGGGCCAGCGCCCAGTGCTGCCAGAATGCGATCGTTCGGTCGAGACGCGCTTCGAGCGCGCCGCGCGGCGGGAACACCAGCGGCTCGGCATAGGCCGTACTGACCGCAAGCAGTGCACGGCCGCCGGCTTCGATCTCGAACGTCGCGCCTGCACTCCCGCCGTCCCAGACCGGCGTGCCGGCGTTCCAGCTCGGGACGGCCAGCGCCTCGGCGCCACACGTCGCGACGGGAATCCGGCCGCGCCATTCGTGACGCGCAGGCGCATTCCCGTACCGGAACTGCGGTGAGACCCGCCAGCGCATCGGCACGACTCCCGACAGTCCTTCGACCGAGCGGACGACCTCGCGCATCGATTCGAGGCCCTGGTCCGGGATCGTGAGCGCGTCGACGACCCGCACCGAGCCGCGATCTGTGCTGAAGGTCGTTTCGAGCACGTTGGTGTTCGGCAGGTAACGACGCGTGCTTGTGAAGTCGATCGCCGGCTGCATCTCGAAGCTGCCGCCGCGCCCGGCATCCAGAATCGCCGCGAAAACGCTGGGAGAATCGAAATTCGGTATGCAGAGCCAATCGATCGCGCCGTCCCGCCCGACCAGCGCGGCCGTCCGCCCATCGCCGATCAACGCGTAGTCTTCAATGGGTGTGTAGCCATCCATGCGCATATTCACCGCATCGCTGACAGCGGAATCAGCGCCGATCCCGCAGCGCTGACTTCCGGATCCATGTTACTGTCTTCGCCCTGATGAAGACCCGCATCTGCGCGCCGGCACTGCTTTTCTTCGTTCTCACGGTCACGTTCGCCGCCCAGACGGTCCCGCCGGGCGGACGGCACGTCATTCTCGTGACGATCGACGGTATGCGGGGCGACTATCTCGGAGATGCCGACCGCTACCATCTCGGCATTCCGAATCTCCGCCGCCTGATGCGCGAAGGATCATTCAGCGGACGGACGTTGAGCGTATTTCCGACACTGACTGGTACGGCGCATACGGCGCTCATCACCGGCGCCGGCGCATCGAAACACGGCATCCTCGGCAACAACCGCTTCGATACGACATCATGGATCTACCGAGCGGACAACCCCGACAACTACGACTCGCAGCCGCCGTATCGCGATCATTCGGATATCCACAATCGCGTTGATTCTCGGGCTCGATTTGCCGGAGGCCGACGGGAAGCCAATCGTGGGAGTGTTCGTCCCGGCAACGAAGGCCGAGTCGCCACACTGAACAGCGCTGTCAGCTCGCATGCTGCGCAGATTGGCCACGCAGGGACTCTGATCCGCTCTCAAGACTCCGTCAGCGTCAGGTCACATCTCCTGCTTCAGCGCATATCGTCGGATCGCCGACGCGAGCCCGCCCTCGTCGTTCGTTCCGGTGACCAGATGCCCGCGCTGTTTGAGCGTTTCGGCCGCATTGCCCATCAACACCGCCGTCCCGGCAAAATCCAGCATCTCGACGTCGTTCAGGTTGTCCCCGACGGCCATCACGTCGTCTGGCGCGAGCCCGCAGCTTCGCGTCCACCGCCCCAGCGTGGCACCCTTGCAGCACCCGGCTCCGTTCACGTCGAGGAGCGAGAAATCGCGGTGCTCGTACTCGGTCAGGGCGACGGCGCACTGATCCGCGACCGGCTGCGCCCGGAGCGCTGCGGCGAGTTCGCGCATCGGCGCCACGCTGCCGTTGAACATCACCTGGATGGGGTCTTCGGTGAGCATCTCCGCGAGCGGCACCGTCGACCGGGTGATGAACGCCTTGTTCTTTTCGTAGTAGCCGCGTCGGTTCGGATGCGACCAGTCCATGCGCTCGAAAACGATCTGCCGCTCGTCCGGCCGATCGAAGATGATCGCGACGCTGTCTTCGTAGCGCCGGGTGTCGGCGAGCACGCCGCGCGCCGCATCGCGCGGCAGCAAATGGCGCATGACCGTTTCGCCCGCCTCGTTCTTCACCAGTGCGCCGTTGTTGCACACCAGCGTCAGTGGAACCGGCAGCAGCCGCGCGACCGGCCGCGCGAAATGATAGCTGCGCCCGGTCACCAGCACGATGGCAATTCCGCACGCATGCGCGTCGGCGACGGCTTCGCGATGGGCCTCTGGAAGACGCCCTCGGCTGTCGAGCAAGGTCCCGTCAATGTCGATGGCGAGGAGTCGAATCATGGGCGGGATGGGCAGGATGGGCGGGAGAGGCAGGAGAGGCAGGAGAGGCAGGAGAGGCAGGACGGGAAAGGCGGGATGGGCAGAATGGGCGGGATTGACAGAAGGGTACAACGGTAATGCACGAAGGGTCGCAAGGGATCATAGGGGTAGTAAGTCGTCACGGTTTTCAAGGCTGAATTCACGGAACACGCCAAAAGGTTGTGTAAGCGAAGTGGCACAGCAGTTGGTTTTCTTGACGCCGTGCTCAATCTGCGACATCACTCACTAGTTGCGTGGCAACGTGCGGACGACCTGTTCATTCGGCTCCATAAGCTCGCGATTCAATCGTTTCCGAGAACCGAGCGATTTGAGCTGAGTTCCCAGCTCCGGCGCGCCGGCGTACTCGGTGACTGCCAATATCGTTGAAGGGTACGCGCGCCGGCATCGTCGCGAGCGATTGCACTTCCTCAACATCGCCGAAGCCTCGCTCGCCGAGGTTGCGTACTGTTTACATGCAGCCTGGCGGCTAGGGTACATATCCGACGCGCTCCTGACGGAACTTGAAAGGGCTCTGAATGGCGTGGGTGCGCCACTGGCAGGTCTTATTCGCTCGGTGCGGCTTGGGAAGGGCATCATCACCGCACTCGCGCTCCTCTGCGGTGCCCCGCTCTATCGGCTTACTTAAACTTCGTCCCGCCTACCACCCTCCTGCCTTTCCGTCCTGCCTTTCCCGCCCATCCTGCCCTCCCGCCTTTCCCGCCCATCCTGCCCCTCCTGCCCCTCCTGCCCCCCTCCTGCCTACCGGGTTTTATCCACCACGACGGTGCCGCCCTTCATCACCCAGCGCACTTTCTGGATCAGCACATTGACATCGCTCAGCGGATCGCCGTCGACTGCGGCGATATCGGCGAAAAATCCGGGAGCGATCGCCCCCAGATCGTGCTCGTGTCCCAGGAGTGCCGCCGCGACGGTCGTCGCCGACGCCAGTGCCTGCGCGGGAGTCATCCCGGCCTTGACGAACCATCCGAGCTCGCGCGTGTTCTGGCCGAACATGCTGTACACGGCATCCGACCCCATTGCGATTTTCACGCCGGCCTTGACGGCGCGACGCGCAGACTCGAGATTCTTCTCGATGTACGCCTCGAGGGCTGGCATCGACTCGGGGGCAAAGCCGTACTCGTCCTTCGCCTCGATGTAATACCGGTTGTGATCGATGGTCGGCACCCAGACGGTCCCGCGCTTCACCATGTCAGCGAGGGTTTCATCATCCAGATCGATGCCGTGCTCCACGGAATCGGCTCCGGCGCGGACGGCATCCTTCACGCCTGAGGATCCGTAGGAATGGATCGCGACGCGGTGGTGTCGGGCGTGCGCGGCGTCGACCGCGGCTTTCATTTCGTCGAAGCTGACGGTCTGGGTCGTATCAACGCTCTGGAAACTGCCGCGCGATCCGAAAATCTTGATCCAGTCCGATCCGGCGGCAATGCGGGCTTCCGTCTGTTCGCGGAACCTGGCGGGATCCGCAGCGCCGCCGCGGCCGGCGGAGAGGCCCTGACCGGCGACGAACATCCGCGGGCCGACCATGCGCCCCATGTTGATCAGATCGCGCATGGCGTAGTCGACCTCGTTCGATGCCCCGAGATCGCGAATCGTCGTCACCCCGGTCTCGAGTGTGCGGCGGGCATTGTCTGCGGCAAGCACGGTGGTCACGCCAGCCGGGCGGCGGGGCTGCGCGAGCGGCCGCACTCCGGACGCCGGATCCCAGTAGTAGGTCATGTGTGTGTGCACGTCGATCAGTCCCGCGACGACCGTAAAGCGGCTGAGATCGATGAGCTCCGCGCCCGCTGGAGGCGGCGCGCTGCCGACCGACGTGATCCGGTCGTTCTCAATGACGATGACGGCATTGGTCACCATGCGACCGGCAGAGTCGATCAGTCTGCCCGCCTTGAGAGCCTTGGTGCCGCGCGCCGCGGGCGTCGACGCGTTCATGACGACACCACTCGCGACCATTCCCGCCATGACCGCATGCACGATTCGTCGCATCGTACTCTCTCTTGCGTTGGCAATCACATGCCAGCTGTTCACGTCGCCGCCGCACGCCCGCCGCACCGGCCGTTGTACTGCGCGCTCGCATCGGCGAGCTGCCGTGCGATCTGCTCTGCGAGCCGCTCCGGCGAGACGACGCGCGCCGCGGAGCCAAAGCTGAGAATCCAGCCGGTCAGCGCGCGATCGATGCAGACGTCAAGCATCACGACGACCGCACCCGAGTCAGTCTCCCGGACCTGCTGGGACGGATGCCATTCACGGGAACGCACGTAATCGGCGACCGCCGCCTGGAACTCGATCTCCACGTGTTCCGGAGGACCCGAGTGAACGCCGAGGGAGTCGGGGAACGCGATATCGGGCAATTCCTCAATCGGCGTGAAATGCTCGTCGAGCAGCGACAGGCTGCTGATCCGTTCGACGGCGAAGGTCCGCACCTGGCCGTACTCGGGCACGTAGGCCAGGAGATACAGGCCGCCCTGGGCGTGTGCGAGGCGATAAGGATGGACCAGATAGTTCTTCTGACGATCGCTCGATTTCGAATAGTAGATGATCGCCGCCTGGCGGTGGCTGAGAATCGCGTCGAGCGCGCGCGCGATTGTGCGCTGCACCACTTCGTCGCCGGGACCGCCGCTCTTCCGCCGGAGCGGATCCGGCTTGGCCGCAATCACGCGCGGCAGCTGATCGACGAAGTGCCGCATGTGCGGCGTCAGCCCCTGCGACAGCTTCTCGAACGCGCTCTCGACGTCGTCGCGGAAGGGGGTGCTCGAGAGCGACTCGACGAGCGTCCGGCTGAAATAGAGGGCGCACAACTCGGAGACCGTCAGCCCCGCCGTGAGACCCTTGAACGCCTGGCCATTCACATGCCATCGGGTCTTGCCATCGTCGCGTGCCCGATCGTCGTACAGGGGAAACCCGGCTTCCTCGAGGGCCTGCAGGTCGCGCCGGATCGTCCGCGTGGTGACGTCGCAGATCGACGCGAGCTCGTCGATGGTGACGCCGCTGCCGCGGGCGCGCTCGATCTCACGCAGGATCGTCCACTGCCGGATGACCTCGGTATTGCGAGGCACGGTGGAATTCTAGCAAGGCGGGATTGCAGGAGAGAAATTGGAAGGCTTGTTGAAGCCGGTGAGACGCCGCCGCAGTTCCAACACGGAGGACGCGGAGGACAGGAGGAACAATCCCGTTGGCTTTCACGCCTCGACGACCCTCGGGATGCCCTGAGCGTCGTCGAAGGGTCAAGGGCCGGAATCGAACCTCCGCGTCCTCTGCGTCCTCTGTGGTCGTTCGCTAATCGAGCGAAATCCGTCGCAGAAGATTGAAATCCGACAGCATCTTGCCGGCGCCGAGCACCACTGACGACAGCGGATCCTCAGCGAGCTGCACGGGCAATCCGGTCTCGTCGCGCAGGCGCTTGTCGAGGTTCTTCAAGAGAGAACCGCCGCCGGTCAGGATGATCCCGCGATCGAAGATGTCGGCCGACAACTCCGGCGGAATGCGCTCGAGCGCATCGTGCACGGCCTGCACAATGGCGCGGACCGGCTCGCTCAGCGCTCGCCGAATCTCGTCGTCGTCCATCGTGACGGTCTTTGGCTTGCCCTCCGTGATGTGCCGCCCTTTGACCTCGATCGTCAGGCGCTCATCGATAGGATAGGCGGAGCCGATCTCGATCTTGATCTGCTCGGCCGTCCGTTCGCCGATCAGCAGGTTGTGCGTCTTCCGTGCGTGCCCGATGATTGCCTCGTCGAGCTCGTTCCCCGCGACGCGCACCGACTTGCCGTAGACGACGCCCGCGAGCGAGATCACCGCGATGTCAGTCGTTCCGCCGCCGATATCGACGACCATATTGCCCGAGGCTTCCGTAATCGGCATGCCGGCGCCGATCGCCGCGGCCATGGCTTCTTCGATCAGATGCACTTCGCTCGCTTTCGCGCGCATTGCGCTGTCCTTGACCGCGCGGCGCTCGACCTGCGTGATCTCCGACGGCACGCCGATGACAACGCGCGGGCGAAGCCAGCCGCTGCGCCGGTGTGCCTTACGGATGAAGTGCGTGAGCATCTTTTCCGCGGCCTCGAAATCGGCAATCACGCCGTCTTTCATTGGCTTGATGGCCGTGATGTTGCCCGGCGTCCGGCCGAGCATTTCCTTCGCCTCCGTACCCACGGCCTCAATACGGCCGTTGGTCTTGTTCAGAGCGACGATGGACGGTTCGCTGACCACGATGCCTTTGCCACGCGCGAAGACGCATGTATTGGCCGTGCCGAGGTCGATAGCGAGATCGTGTGACAGACGGGAGAGCAGCGAAGAGACCACTCGGAACTCCTTGAAAGGTGGCGATGTCCGGTTCGGGATTAGGGCCTTTCCCGAGAAGGCAACGTCGATGCCGTCAGGACGCCGACAAGATGCGTGGAAACGCTCGGGAAAACGCGTTCCATTCAGAAGCGCCGCCAGTGGGCGGATTACAAAACTGTTGCGCGATCACGAAAATGGGGGCCGGGCCAGGCCTTCACCTCTGCCGTTCCAGAGCAGGTCCGGCACATAATCCGAGCATGGCGTCACTCCAGCCCGGCCGTTTTGCGCTCTGCTGCTCCGTTTGGTGCTGCATGGCCTTCGGCGCGGACATTCTCGCCGCGGCGCCGCCGATTCCTGATGTGCTCGTTACGCGGCAGCTGGCCGCGCGCGCCGGGCTTCGTGTCGGAGACGTCGTGACGTTCGCGGCGGATCCGGACGGCAGGCGCGCCGCGCGCTTTCGCGTCGCCGGGATTTACGAGCCCACACCCGATCCGATGCGCTTCACCGCCTCGCGCATGGAAGCCCGGATGCACCTTGCGGATTTGTCGGAGCTGACCAGCGATCCGGTTGATCCGGCCGGCCAGGAATCGGTCAACACGATTAATGTCAGGCTCGTCGATCCGGCAGATGTGAGGCAGTTTGGTACGGATATGCAGGCCCGTGTGCCGGGGATCCTGCCGGTGCCGACCACGCGGCCGCCCGAGAACGATCCGTTTGCCGTGCTCGATCGCTTCCACATCGCGATTTCGGTGGTCACCGTCCTCGGCGGCACCGCCTTCCTGTTCGCGCTCATGACCATCCGCGCGGAGGAACGGCGGGAGACGATCGGCCTGCTGCGGCTGGTCGGCATCTCCCGGCGCTCCCTCCTGGCGGCGGTTCTCATGGAAGGACTGATCATCGCTGCGCTCGGCGCGGCCATCGGTATCGTCATCGCGCTCGCCGGAGCGGGGATCGTCAACCGGGTGTTCCAGGCCCGCTACGACACCGCGTTGATCTTCGTCAGGGTTACGCGCCGCGTCGCGCTTCAATCCATTGCTGTCGCCGTGCCGCTCGGCGTCCTCGCCGGGCTGGCCGCATCGTGGACGGTGCTGCGGCGAGACGTCCTGTCGCTCTTCCGGCGATGACAGCATTTGCGCTCGCGTGGCGTACCGCGCTCGGCTATCGCGTGCGCAGCGCACTGGCGACGGCGGGCGTCGCGATTATCGGCGCTTTGCTGTTCGACATGCTGCTGCTGTCGCGTGGCCTCTTGGATTCGTTCGCCGATCTGCTCGATACCAGCGGCTTCGACGTGCGCGTGGTTGCGCACGAGGGCCTGCCGGTTCTGCGCGGGCCGATCCACGGCGCATCGCGGCTGGCTGCCGACCTTTACAGATTGCCGGAAGTTGAAGACGTGACACTGGTGCGGATTGAAGAGGCCGTGCTTCGCGATCGAGCGGGGGACGTGAAGGACGTCACGGTGATCGGCACCACACAGCAGAAGACGAGGAGCGCCTGGACTCTCTTGAAGGGCACCAACCTGCCGTCTTCGGTCACCTCCGGGCCGTGTTCCGTGATTGTCGGCCGCCGGCTCGCAGAAGCCCGAAGCCTCGCGCCGGGAGACGCGGTCCTGCTCCGCATCACCCCGCCTCGACGGGCGACGGCCCTGCCGCCGGCCACATGCAACGTCGTCGGAATCGCCGACTTCGCGTTCGCAACCGCAGACGAGTTCGCCGTCGCGACGACGATGGCGGCACTCGAGGCTGCGGATACCAGCCGGCCTGCCGACGACGCCGATCTCGTGCTGGTTCGATCAGCGCCGGGCGCCGGCGGCCATCTCGCGGCCAGGGCGATCGCGCGGAGGTATCCCGCTCTCCACGCCTATTCGAACGAAGACGTCGTTGCGCAGTTCAATCAGAACGGCTTTGCCTACTTCCGCCAGGTATCGCTGGTGCTGTCATCGGTCACGCTGGTGTTCGCATTCCTGCTCGTGGCCACGCTGCTGACCGTGTCGACGAACCAGCGGCTCGGCGAAATCGCCGCGCTCCGCGCGCTCGGCATCCCGCGGTCGCGCATCGCGGCGATGCTGCTCTGGGAGTCGGTCCTGCTGGTCGGGGCGGGCGGACTCCTCGCATTGCCGCTCGGCGGAGCGCTGGCGTACGGGCTGGATCGACTGCTCCGCCAGATGCCGGGCCTGCCCGAGCGGCTGCATTTCTTCGTGTTCGATACCGGCGCAATCATCGAGCACGTGGCGCTGCTCGCCGCGACGGCGACGGTCGCGGCAGGCTATCCGATCTGGCTGTCGGCGCGGCTGCCGATCGCCGAGACGCTCCGGCGCGAGGTGATCGGGTGACGCCGGCCATTGTCGAAGCTCGCGCGGTGAGCCGGGTCTTTGTCATGCCAGCCGGGCCGGTGACGGCGCTGCGCGATGTCTCGCTGCGCGTCGATCCCGGCGACTACGTCGCGATCACGGGTCCGTCCGGATGCGGCAAGTCGACGCTGCTGCACCTGATCGGATGCGTCGATTCGCCCTCCTCGGGAGCGATCATGTTCGAGGGTCGCGATGTGGCTGCCCTTTCGGAAGCCGCACGCAGCCGCATCCGTCTGAACCGGATCGGGTTCGTGTTTCAACGCTTCTTTCTGCTGCCGATGCTGACGGCGGCCGAGAACATCGAGCTGCCGCAGGCGGAAGCGGGCGTCGCGCCCCCCGAACGCCGCGCCCGGACCCGAGCCCTGCTCGAGTACGTCGACCTGGCGGCCCGGGCGCACCATCGGCCGTCTCAGCTGTCCGGCGGTGAAATGCAGCGCGTCGCCATCGCGCGCGCGCTTGCGAACCGGCCGGCCCTGCTCGTCGCCGACGAACCGACAGGCGAGCTCGATGACGCGTCGGGCGATCACGTCGCGGACCTGTTCGATCGGGTGCACGCGGACGGCACCGCGATTCTCGTGGTGACGCACAACGCGTCGCTGGCGGTCCGCGCCTTGCGGCGAGTGGCGATGAAGAGCGGACGTCTGCTGACATGATCTTCCGGGTGGTGCTCCGTTCACTGGCGACGCGTCCGCTCAGAACAGCGGTGCTCGCGTCCGGATTCGGCCTGGCGGTCGCGGTGATGGCCGAGCTCCTCGGCGTGGGCGACGTCATCCTCGAACAGGCGCATTCGCCTGCATTGCGCGGAGGCGGTGATGTCGTCCTTTCCGGGTCCGTCGGCGCCGTGACCAACGCCCGCTTCATTCTGGCAAACGTGATCGGCGCGGATCCGTTGCGGGCTCGCGTCGCCGGAGCGTCGCCGTCGTTGCGGACCACTCTCTATCTGCTGTCGCCGCGCGGCACCGTGCCGGTCGCGGTGCGCGGAGGGATCCCAAGTCTCGAACGGGCGGTGCGCGATCCCGAAGTGGCGAACATCAGCGGCTGGACCGACTCGCCGGCCGATGCGGCGTGGTCCTCGCCGCAGCAGACAGACATCCTGCGAGCCCTGGATCGCTTCCATCCGGTTCCCGTGACCGTGCCGCACGGGGCCGCGTCCGCCTTCAGCCGAACCTCGTGGGCGGAATGGCTCTATTTCAACGGTCGATCCGCGGACGGACAGTTGCGGTTTTATCTGACCTTCATGACCGGCGCGCCCGACGCAGCCGGAACACGCCAGGCAAGTGTGCGGCTGCAGCTCGATCGCGGGGGCCGATCGACCAACTACTCGGCAACCGACACGATCGAGGATGCCGACGTTCTGCGCCGTGCGCCGGATCTCGATATCGCCGCCAATCGGGTGCGGCTCGACGGACTGCAATACCGCCTGACACTCGCGCTCGCGCGTGAAACGGACGGTGGGGCACGCGCGGACCGGAGGCCGGCCGTACGCGGAGAGATCGCGGTCGAAGCCCGGCCCGGTCGTGCGCTGCCGCCGGGCGCCATTCACGGCGCACACGGGTGGGTCTCGGGCTATGTCGCACCGGTACTCTCCGGCACCGTTCATGGATCGTTGACGATTGACGGCAGCCTGCTATCGCTCGAGGGGCTGGCTGGGTACCACGATCACAACTGGGGATTCTGGGAAGGTGTCCGCTGGCAATGGGGACAGGTGGCGCACGGCGACCTCTCGCTTGTGTTCGGACGCCTCTTCCCTCCGGCAACCGTCGCCGATCCGGATCGCGTGCCGGGCTACCTCGGACTGCTTGGCCCGAACGGACCGATTGCGTTTTCGACCGACGTGGTCATCGAAGAAACCGGCGATTCTGGCGGGCCGCGCAGGATCAACATTCGCGCGACCGGCGATCACTTGGACGCACGGCTCGACTTCTCAGTGGAGCAATCGGTCCGAACACGAATGGCGCTGACGCGAACCGCGACCGGATCAACGATGGACTTTCTGCAGCTCGGAGGGCTGTACCAGGTGAGCGTACGTACTGCGGGACACGAGTCGAGTTTCACGGCGCGCGGTTCAGCGGAAACGTTCCGGCCGGCGCGTTGAGCCAGCGTCGGGCCGCGAGCGGAGAAGACAGAGGAAACGGTATTAACACGGAGAAACGGAGCAACGGAGACGAGCAGAGAAGAAACCGTGGGTTCTCCGTTTCGTCTCTGTTTTTCTGTTCTTCTGTGTTAATGCCGTTCCCTCCGTCTACTCCGGTATCTTCACCTCGGAGATGCGGCAGCAGAGTCATTTATTAACTCGTGGTGGCCGCCACCAGCTGGCCTGGAACGTCCGCTCCCTCCTAGGATTTCACACCCGCGACTTCTCTTTCTGCCTTCTTCGGGCGCATGTTCGCCGGCAGGACCTTCTTGCGCAGCCGGATGCTCGACGGCGTCACCTCGACCAGCTCATCGTCGTTGATGAACTCGATCGCCTGCTCCAGTCCGAGCCGCCGCGGTGGAATCAGGCGGATCGCTTCGTCGGCCGTCGATGCGCGCATGTTCGTCTGCTTCTTCTCCTTCGTCACGTTCACATCCATGTCGTTCGGGCGCGCGTTCTCGCCGATGATCATCCCTTCGTAGACGTTGGTCCCCGGATCGATGAAGATTTCGCCGCGCTCCTGCAGGTTGAAGATCGCATACGCGGTCGCGACGCCGGCGCGGTCGGCCACCAGCGCCCCGTTGGCGCGCGCCGGGATCACCCCATGCCACGGCTCCCAGCTGGCGAAAATGTGGTTCATGATGCCGGTGCCCTTCGTATCGGTCATGAACTGCGAGCGGAAGCCGATGAGACCGCGCGCGGGAATCCTGAACTCGAGCCGCACCCGGCCACTGCCGTTGTTCACCATCTTTGTCATCGCGCCCTTCCGCTCGCCAACCTGTGCGATCACGACGCCCTGATGATCCTCCGGCACGTCGATGACCAGCTCCTCCACGGGCTCAACGATCGCCCCGTTCACGACCTTGGTGACGATGTCGGGCCGTGAGACCTGGACCTCGTAGCCTTCGCGCCGCATCATCTCGATCAGGATCGACAACTGGAGCTCGCCGCGGCCGACGACCTTCACCTGTTCGGGAGTATCAGTCGCCTCGATTCGAATCGAGACATTTCCGAGGCGTTCGCGATCCAGCCGGTCGCGCAACTGGCGCGACGTCACGTACTGCCCGTCCCGCCCGGCCATCGGCGAGGTGTTGACGCCGAAGATCATCGAGACCGTCGGCTCATCGATCGCGATCGGAGGAATGGGGATGCGCTGTTCGATGTCCGCGATCGTCTCGCCAATGGTGATGTCTTCGATGCCGGCCAGGCACACGATATCGCCCGCCGCGGCTTCGCCGATGTCGACGCGCTTCAGGCCCTCGAAGGCGTACAGTTTGGTGACTTTCGTCTCGTCGATGGCAGCATCGAGCTTGCAAACCGCGACCCGGTCCCCGATCTTCACCCTGCCGTTGAAAATCCGGCCGATCGCTATCCGCCCCAGATAGTCGCTCGAATCCAGGTTGGCGACGAGCAGCTGCAGCGGTGCGTCGGGATTTCCCCGCGGCGGCGGCACGTGCTCGGCAATGGCCTCGAACAGCGGGCGCAGGTCCTCGCCGGCAAACGCCAGGTCAGTCGTCGCGGTCCCGGCCTTTGCGTTCGTGTAGAGCACGGGAAACCCGAGCTGACTGTCGCTGGCGTCGAGATCGATGAACAGATCGTAGATCTCGTTCAGCACTTCCGCCGGGCGCGCGTCCGACCGGTCGATTTTGTTGATGACGACGATGGGCGGCAGCTGCCGTTCGAGGGCTTTTCTGAGCACGAAGCGCGTCTGCGGCAGTGGTCCCTCCGAGGCATCAACCAGCAGCATCACGCCGTCAACCATCGACAGCGTTCGCTCGACCTCGCCGCCGAAGTCGGCATGGCCGGGCGTGTCGACGATGTTGATGAGAAGGGCCTTGTAGTGGACGGCCGTGTTCTTGGCCAGGATGGTGATGCCGCGCTCACGCTCGAGCTCGTTGGAGTCCATCGCGCGTTCGATCACACGTTCGTTCGCACGAAAGACGCCGCTCTGATGGAGCAACGCGTCAACGAGCGTCGTTTTGCCGTGATCGACGTGCGCGATGATGGCAATATTGCGGCGGAGCGGATTCGCGACCATGCCTACCTAGTATAAGTGGCTCCGCGCGACGCCTCAGCTGAACGCATCGCGCTGGCATGAACCTCGATCGTTCAGCATCTGGTGTAGAGCGCCACGATAGGCGCGCGCCGCGCGCCTGCGAGGGAGCGGGGCGGAGGGGTCCCCGCGAGCCCCCGGGGTCCCCACGGCGCGGACTGTGCGCCGTTGGGTGGTCTGAGCCGGGGTGTGGGGCGGAGCCCCACGTTAGAATTTGTTCAGCCGCGTCAACAGCTCACGTGCACGCTCGCCGACCTGTTCGTCAGCCGACACCTTCTCCGCATATTGCCGCGCGTCGGTCCACCGTTCGAGATTGTACGAGGCGACGGCGATGTTGAACCACGAGATGATCTGCATCCGGCGGCCGCCCGCAATCTGCTGCTCGCGCTTCGCTATCTGCCGCTCCCGCCGCTCGAGCGGAGCTTTCGACGCACGCAAGGTTGCGATCTCCGCCAGGAGGTTTCGCTCAGCCTCCTGCAGGCAGCGGTCGGTCTGGGTCAACACCTCCGACGCCCGGCTCCACACACCCTGCTCGCCCAGGACGATACCGAGGTAATAGCCGGTTTCACAGTCGAGCGGGTTGCGTCCGCGTGACTCTTCGAACCTGGCGCGCGAGACGTCGATCTGCTTCAAGCGATACGCGACGATGCCGGCAAGCTTCGGCACGTCTGCGTTGATCAACAGCGTTGCGGCGAGCTCGACATCCGACCACGCCTCCTCGTTGCGACCGAGATGGGCCTCGTTGAGCGCGCGCCAGTAACGCGCATCGCCGATCAACCAGCGGCCGAGCGCGAGCAGCCGATCGGTGGCCGCGAGTGCGTCTTCGTACCGCCCGCCGTAGGTCAGCGCGCGTACTTTGCCGAGGAGCGCCTCGGCGGAATCGGGAACGACGTCGAGCGTCCGATCGAAAAAGTCAACCGCGCGATCGACCTCTTCGATGGCGAAGAAATCGGTGGCGAGCGACTGCGTGACCGCCGGCCAGCGTGGCCGCCACGCATACGCGCGCTGGAGCAGGTCGATGGCATCGTCGATTTTGCCGGTGAACGCGGCACTCAGGGCGAGAAAGTAGTTGATCTCCTTGAATCGCGGGTCGGCGTCCAGCAGGTGCTCGAGCGGCTTTCGGTCGCCGCTCCTGCAGGTCGCGGCCTTGAACCCGATCAACGCGGTTTCACGCCATGCCGGCAGTTGATCGAGCCATTCCTGAACCGCCTGCTGCCCTGCCGGGACGTACGCGCAGTTGAAACCGAGCCACAGGTACGCCGTCAGCGGATCGTCATCGGCGCGCGCCCGCAGCAGCTCGGTCCACGGCGCGCGGTTCCGGTTTGCCGCCTGCATCCGCGCGAGCTCCACATCGTCGTTGACCTGACGCACGGCGCCGCGCACCGGCAGGCTGTCGGCGATCTCCAGAAGCGGGGCGAGCACCTGTTGAAGAGAAGGCGCGACGCTGGATGCCAGCTCCCGCGCGCGTTGCAGATAACCGGTGTCTTCGGTGCCGAGCTCACGCTCGCGGATGGCGAGGAGCGCTGACGAGCGGACGGCGCCGGCGGCGGCGGCATCCGCCACGGCGGCAACCGAGCGCAGCGCCTCGTACTCGCTCAGTGCGTCACGCAGGCAATCGAAACAGCCAGCGCGCACAAGCTCATCGGCCCCGGCGAGCCGCGCCGGGCCGTGGTCGGGAACGGCTGCCGGCCTCTTTGCCGATGAGCAGGCGATGCTCCCGGCGAGGAGCATCAATGCCAGCACGGCCACCCGCGCGATGCTCCCTGAACAACTCGGAGTTGGCATTCGGGAATACGAACCCTGCGGGGCGAACGTTGGCTCGCGCAGCGTCCCCAAAGCGGCCCGTCGAGACATCTCGCGTTTAGACACCGGGATCAGAAAATCGGATGGATTGTCGTAAACAGGGCGAGCCCGAGCGTGTAGAACAGGGCGAAGCCGACAACCAGCGCAGTGGACCACCAGCATGAACGGATGGTGGCGAGCCAGATAAAACAGGGAAACAGCAGCGAGCAGTATCGACCGAGCCCCTCGAACACGCCCGAGGAGAACGGCAGCCACAGGTTCAGCAGCGTGAACAACCCGTACCCTGCACCGAGCCGCCGCCAGACGAACGGCACCGCCGCGAGGAAGAGCATGCCGGTGACTCCGTACAACGTGTCGTACGGCGCCATCGGCTCGGTCGTCAGGTACAGGTACGGGTGAGTCGTCAGACGTTGCACCAGACGCGCGGGCGCTGACAGCGGATTGCCGCCCGGATGATACCCCCACCGCTCGAGCGTCGCCGCCCACTCGAAGGGATGGCCGGTCAGCTGAAAAATGTAAGCGCAATAGGCGACGAACCCGGCGGTCGCGAGCACCAGCCCGGCTGCGGCGAGCAGCCGTTCGCGCCGCGCCGGCTCCGCCGTGCGCCACGCGATCCAGGCGAGGGCCGGCACCAGCAGAATCCCGGGCACACGCGTCGCGGTCGCGACGGCACCGCAGAGTCCGCCGGCCAGCCATCGCCGCGTTCGAAAACAGAAGACCGCCAGGATGGCGAACAGCAGAAACGTGCTCTCGCTATAGACGACGCCGAAGAAAAACGAGAACGGAAAAATGGCGGTCAACAGCACCGCGCGCAGCGCCTGGCGCCTGGGGAGGTCCAGACGGGCGAGGTAGTACAACGCCACCATGGCAATGACGAAGCAGGTCCACGAGATGGCGACACCCGCGATGTAATACGTGGCATGCTGCCTGCCGAAAAGACGGCCGACCAGCCGCATCAACATCGGATAGACAGGAAAGTAGGCGATGTTGCTGCGCCCTCCCGTGCGCGGGGCGTAGCCTCGCCACGCGATGTCCTCGTAGTAGCCGCTGTCGTAGCGCGCGAAGGTATCCCAGAACGGGCTCGTGGTGTGAAAGACCGTGAACTGCTCGCGCTGGTACAACGGAAACGCAAGGTTGATGAACAGCGCCAGCACCGCCGATACGACTCGAAGGCCCAGCGCACAGGCGGCGACCTGCAGTGGCGTCCGCCATGTGTCGGCCGCGCGCGGCGCAATGCGAGCCGTCAGGGTGCCCAGGTTAGAATAGTTCATGCCCCTTTTCGAGTACGAGTGCCGCGGCTGCGGTCATCATTTCGAGTTCCTCACCCGCGCAGGTCAGTCGCCCGCCTGCCCGAGCTGCGCCGGCGTCGACCTCCAGAAGCTGTTGTCGGTGTTCGCCGCCCAGTCGAGCACGCCGGCGAAATCGTTTTCGCACCCCTCTGCAAAGGGACCAACCGGGCCGTGCGGCGCGTGCGGCGATCCCCGCGGGCCAGGTTCCTGTTCGATCCAGTAAAGAGAGGCTCCGGGCTCTCGGCTCATCGCTATGGCTTGAGGTTGCCGCTGGACACCCACGATCGCCAGAGCCCGGAGCCGAAAACCCAAAGCCCTGATCTCTTCGAGCCGGACCAACGACCAACGACCAGCGTGGGTTACCAGATCGTCCGGATCGGATACTGCGAAATCAGCGGATCGGGCGTCAGGATGGTCAGTCCATGAACGATTGCCTGGGCCACGAGCATCCGATCGAACGGATCCCGGTGCAATGATGGAAGACGCGCGACGTGCAGCGCCGACTCCTCGTCGATACTGAGCGCTGTGATCCCGCACGCGGCCCGCTGGTCGGGGACGTAGCGCTCGGGCCGGTCCGGCAGCTCCAGCTGGCCACGCCCACACTTGATGGCAATTTCCCACGCCGACGCCGGGCTCAGGAACACGCCGTGTTCAGGGTCACGATACAAGCTGGCCGCGCGCGGTGACAGATCGGAGGCGCCGTGCACGATCCAGAGGAACGTGCACGTATCGAGCAGCAGGTTCACGTGCGCCGTTTTCCGCGCCGGCCCGAGTCGTACTCTCCATCGGGGCGCTCAGCAACACGAGAGGCGCGCGCCGGCAGCCCCGGGGACATCGG
Organism: Acidobacteriota bacterium; assembly: GCA_046726355.1. Classification (GTDB taxonomy): domain Bacteria; phylum Acidobacteriota; class Vicinamibacteria; order Vicinamibacterales; family CAVVIG01; genus QHWF01. The sequence goes on from JBKPAI010000106.1 coordinate 55,885, forward strand.
CCCGGCCTCGAAAGCCTCGAGAAACTCGTCCGGCATCGGCTCAAAAAACGACGGATGGATGACGACGCGTGTGTCGCCCCCAATAGGCCTGGGTTCGGTTCGCCGCTGTTCGATCGCGCGGAGTTCGGCGATCGGCCGGTTCCGTTTACAGATCAGCACCCGTTCGCCGCGGGCAGCCGCCTCGAGATCCTCCGAGAGCTTCGCCTTTGCTTCGTGAATATTGATCACGATCATAGTCAGGATCGTGACCTTTCAGGTGACCTAAAGTCACGGTCTGTCGCGATGTCACCCGACGGTCGGGTCCTACCTGCCCTGTGAAGCCGCGGGCCTGAACCGTCCCAGAGTCGCCGCCGAGACCTTGCCGAGCCAGGCCTTGCCGCGGTTGCCGAGGACCAGCTGCTCGAGCGCGTCAACTTTTTCATACGCGACCGGCACCAGCAGCAGCGTCAGGAACAGGCAGAGCGTCTGACCGCCGATGATCGTGACCGCAATCGCCGACCGTTGCGCCCCGCCGATGCCGATGCCGAGCGCGGTCGGCACGAGGCCGGCGAGGATGGCGGCCGTGGTCATCAGAATCGGCCGCAGCCGCGTCCGGCAGGCCTCGATGATCGCGTCGTGCAGCGGGACGCCGCGCGCGCGCAGCACATTGGTGTAGTCGACCTGCAGAATCGCGTTCTTTTTGACGATGCCGAGCAGCAGCAGCACCCCGAGTGCGCTCCAGAGATTCAGCGTCCGCCCGGTGGCCCACAGCGTGAACAACGCGAACGGAATCGACAGCGGCAGCACCGTCATGATGATGAGCGGCTGCACGAAGCTCTCGAACTGCGCCGCCAGCACCATGTACACGAAGATGCTCGCGAGGGCGATTGCCATCATCAGGTTGCGGGTCGTCTCGTCGAGAATCTTGGTCTGCCCGGTCAGCCGGAACGACACGTCGGGCGGCAGGTTCAGCTCGGCGATCGCCCTGCGCACATCGTTGGACGCTTCGTCGAGCGCGTGGCCCGGGGCGAGGTCGGCGTTCATCCCGACGGAAAACTGGCGGTTGAAGCGCTGCAAGGCGCTCGGGCCCAGGCCCCGCTCGAGGCGCGCGATGTTGTCGATCCGCACCGGCCCCTTCGCCGATGGCACGGTGAGCTTGCCAATCGCGTCGATGTCGCGGCGCTGGCTCTCGAGCACGCGGATTTTCACCGGGTATTGTTCCGACCCTTCACGGTACGCCGAAATCTGGTCGTCTCCGGCGACCGCCAGACGCAGCGCGTTGCCGACCGTCGACATGCGCACGCCCAGATCGGCGGCCCGCCGGCGGTCCACGTCGACGCGGACCTCGGGATTGGCGATGTTCAGCGACACTTTCGGATCGACCAGGCTGGGGAACTGCTGCGCCTTCGTCAGCATCTTCAATGAATAATCGGCCAGGCGGCTCAAGTCCGGACCGAGCAGGTTCGCGTTGATCGGATAGCCGAATCCGCCCCCTCCGCCGCCGCCTTCGCCGCCGCCGAGCGGATTGCGCACGGTGATGCTCGGTCTGGCCGAGGGATGCGCCTTCAGCCGTTCGCGCATCTGCTTGACCATCCAGTCCTGCGTGACCCTGCGCTCGCCGAGCGGCTGCGCCCAGCACAGCACGTGGATGTGGGTCGGACGCTCGGTGATGGTCGGCTGCAGCTGCGCGACGCCCTCGATGCCCTCGAGCTCCTTCACCAGCTGCATCGCAAACTCGCTGCTGCCTTCGAGCGACGTGCCTTCGGGCAGGTCGAGGTGGATGGTCCATTCGCCCATGTCCTCGGTGGGCAGGAACGAGCGTCCGACCATCTGATCCAGCGGGAAGACGAGCAGGAAAATCAGAACCGCCGTGCCGACGATCGGCACCGGGTGCGCCAGCGACCAGGTGAGGCACTTCGAATAGAACCGGTCGATCCACCTGAAGACGCGGCTCTCCTTCGTGTGCTGGTCGGCGGCCGCGTCCGACAGCTTCAGGAAGCGCGAGCTGAGCATCGGCGTCAGCGTGAAGCTGACGAGCATCGACACCATCACCGCAAACGCCATCGTCCAGCCGAACGGATAGATGTAGCGCCGCGTGTAGCCGGTCATGAACGCCACCGGCAGGAAGATGACCACGAGCGACAGCGTCGTCGCCATCACCGCGAGCGTCACCTCGCGGGTCCCCTCGATCGCAGCTTCGAACGGGGTGCAGTGCTTTTCCTCGATGTAGCGGAAGATGTTCTCGAGCACGACGATCGCGTCGTCGATCACGATGCCGACAGCGAGCGTGATGCCGAGCAGCGTCATGCTGTTCAGGGTGAAGTCCATCGCCCGCATCAGCGTGAACGTCGCCACGATCGAAGCGGGAATCGCCAGCGCCGAGATGATCACCGCCCGGACATTCCGGATGAAGAACATGACCACGACCGCGGCGAGGAGGCTGCCCCACAGCAGATGTTCTTCGAGCGAGGCAATCGAGGCGTAGATGAAACGCGAATCGTCCTTGGTAATGGTGACGTTCGCCGCCTGCGGAAGCGTCCGCTGCACCGCCGCGAGCTTCCGCTTGACGCCTTCGATCACTTCGATGGTGTTCTGACCCGTCGCGCGGCGCACGTCGAGCTGGACGGCCGGCGCGCCGTTGAGCCAGACGGCGCTGACCGGACGCTCGGTGGTGTCCTCCGCGTAGCCGATGTCCGAGACCTTGACCGGCGTGCCGTTCACGGTCGCGACAACGATGTTGCTGAACTGATCGGTCGCATCGATCCGGCCGAGCGTGCGCAGCAGGATCTCCGATTTGCCCTGCTCGATCGTGCCGCCCGGAATCTCCACGTTCTCGGCCGCCACCGCATCACGCACCTGGGTGATCGAGAGACCGTAGGCATTCAGCTTCTCGAGATCCACGACCACGTGGATTTCACGCGCGCGTCCGCCGCCGAGCGACACTTCGCCGACGCCGTTGACCGATTCGATCGCCCGCTTCACCTGCTTGTCGGCAATCTCGGTCAGCGTCCGCAGGCTCATCGCCGATGAGGACAGCACGATTGACATGACCGGGTCGGAGTCGGGATCGACCTTCTGGATGACCGGCGGCAGGAGCTGAGGCGGAACGTTCTTCAGTGCGCCGGCAATCTTTTCGCGGACGTCGTTGGCGGCGTCGTTGATGTCGCGCTCGAGCACGAACCTGACCGTAATCTGCGCCCTGCCCTCGGTGATGCGCATCGACGACATCTCGTCGATGCCCGAGATGCTGCTCAGCGCCTCTTCGAAGGGTTCGACCACCGCGCTGGCCATCTCGTCGGGGCTCGCGCCGGGAAGCTGGACGGCGACACTGACGGTGGCCGGATCGGCACGCGGAAAGAGATCGACGCCGAGATCCCGGAACGAGAAGATACCGAGGACCACGAGCGACATCACGACCATCGTCGCGAATACCGGCCGGCGGACGCACAGTTCGGACAGCATTGGGTGATCCCGTTGGTTACTGCGTGACTTTCTGACCGTCGACCAGCTTCTCGACGTCGGTCAGCGCCACCGCCTCACCCGGTGCGACGCCGCCGGTGATCTCAATCCGATCGCCGAGGCGCTCGCCGACTTTGAGCTCGCGCGCGGCCAGCCGCCCGCCGTCGACCACGAATACCCGGTTCACACCGTAGCGGTACTGGAGCGCGTCGTACGGCAGCGTGACGACCTGATCCACCTTGGACGTCTCGATGTGGACGCGGGCGAAGGTCCCGGGCTTCAGCAGGATGTCGTGATTGGGAACGTGCGCCTCGAAAGGAAACGATCTCGTCTGCGTATTGACAGCAGGGCTGATGCGCGACACCGTGCCCTCGATCGTCGTATCCGGATAAGCATCGACGTGAAGCTCCACCGGCTGTCCGACTTTGATCCACGGAGCGAGCCGCTCGGGAATCTCGGCCGTCACCTTCAACGGATCCATGCGCACCACGCTCATGACCGGCATCTGCGCCTTCACGAGCTCGCCCAGCGACACCAGCCGCTTCTGCACGTAGCCGTCGAACGGCGCGCGAATGACGCCGTCACGCACCTGCCGATCGGCGAGCTTCATGCTGGCATTCGACGCGTCGATATCGGCGCGCAGGTTCTTCGCGTTCTGCAGCGCCGCATCGTAGATGGCCTGCTTGGCCCGAAGGGTGGCATCGGCGTCGTCCAGCTGCTGTTTCGGGATCAGCTGCCGCTTGTGCAGTTCTTCAGCACGTTGCTGTGCCTGGCGGGCCTGCTGGAGCTCGGCCGCCGCCTTCTGCACGTCCGGTGTCTGCTCGATCGCCGGCAGCTGGCCGGGCGCCGACGCCCCGTATTTCGCGAGCGCGCGCGCCAGGGAGGCTTTCTGTTGATCAAGGTTGTACTGGAGCTTTTCCCGATCGAGCTCCACCAGCGCCTGTCCAGCCGAGACCCGATCGCCGAGGTCCGCGGCAATGCGGCTGACCACTCCCTCGACCTGCGACGAGACCGTCACCTCGTCTTCCGCGGCAAGCGTGCCCACGACCTCCACGGTGCGGCGCACGGGCTCCTGCCGCACCACCTCGGTCTTCACTCGTCTGGCCGCCTCGTCGCGCCCACGCGCCTGAGCCGTCTCCTGTCTGGAGCAGGCCACGCTGGAACCCACAGCGAAGAAGAGAACGGCACCGTGGTAGCTCCAGCTGAAAAGCAGTCGATGCATAAGTGTCGTTTTTACCGCGCCTGGGCAATACATCGCTCTGATGTCAGTGCGAACCTTCAGGTCCGACACGGCGGCCCGAAGAGCCGCGCTGGAACGTACGTAAAGATGAACCGTCAAAAGTATAAGTCGTAGATTCGGAACGGGTTGTCTGCGTTTGTCTCGCAGAGCGCGCGATTCGCGTGGTTGGACGGGCGGAGATTGCGGGGGTTTTCTTCGTGTGCGTCGTGTCCTTTATGCCCGTTGTCTTGGCCCCGCACAGAGTCCCTCGCGGGTGCTGGCCTGGCGTTGCTGACGGGTTCCCGCTGCTATCGCGGGTGACGTGCTGCGTCGCCGGCACCAAGGACACGACAGAAAATTTACGCCCGTTCGTCAGGCATTTCAGCGGCCGGCCAACTGGGCCGCCGTGACGAAGCGGGGTTCGATGTCCACCGGGACCGCCGCGAGCGTGTCGAGCGCCCGCTGGACTTCCGGACGAACCACTCCGAGCCGATCGCCGAGCGCTTTCGCCTTTGCGTAATCGCCCTCGGCCTGAATGGTCATGATGTCGCGCGTCAACGCGATAACACCTTCCTTCACACGATCCGGATTGACGGCGAAGGTGCCGTCAGGCCGTGCCAGGAACCCGCCCTGATCGAGCAGGAAGTTCAGTTGGACCGCTATTCCTTTTCCGTGTGCCTCGTTCACGCCGAAGCGGATCGATCGGAACGCCGAGGCGAGGAACGTCCGGTACAGCGACGGCTCGAGCGATTTCGGCAGCGACCCCTTGTCGATCATGTGCTGAATCGCGAACAGTGCAGAAATGTCGGCCTTGGCTTCCTCGAGAAAGCTCGATGCTTCTTTGAGCTGCTGCCGGACGGTCGTCTGGCGTCCGTTCACCGTGATACCGTGCGGGCCCAGGCCGTGCATCAACTCGTGGACCAGAATGTGCGTGAAGAACGCGTCGAACGACACCGCCGCCTGATCCGACGCCGCGAGCACTATCTTTGAAATCGGCGCGAGCGTCCGCGCGAACTTCGCGTCCTGCACGTTCTTCAGCATGACCCGCTTGGCGCCCTTTTCACGTGTCACGCGTTCGTCGTTGGGCAGATTGAACGCGGCGGTCTGTACGCCCCGGTTACCGTCGCCGGTGGCGAAGATCTCGTTGACAACGACAATCGGCGCAAGCGCGCCAAGCTTGGGGTTTCGGTGCCGCGATTCGATCGGCAGGTTGTTCTCGATATCCTGGAGTTCGGCGGCAAAACGCTGCAGCTTGGCGGTTTCAGCTTCGTCCTGGACGGCTATGAACGATTCGAAGGCGGCCTTGTAGTTGAACCAGTCGTCTTCGTACACCTCATACGGGCCGATCGTCGGTTCGATCGCGCCCTTCAGCTCCATCCAGGCGACGTCGCTTTCATAGTAGTCGTTGGAAAGGAACGCATCCGCACGTTTGGAGAGAAAGGCCTTCAGCGTCGGCTCCGTGGACAGGGTCGCCGCTTCCCGCAGCAGACGGGCGGCGTGCGCCAGCTCGCCTTGATACTCGACGTTGTAGGGCACGGCGGAAAACGCGCCGCCGGCACGTTTGATGACGGTGAAAAATCCCGTCGCACGCGTGCGCTCGGCTTCGGGGAGCGTCTGAATCCAGCGCTCCAGATCGGCTTTCGACGCGTCGGCGGGGTAGAAGTTCGCGCCCGCGGGCTTCGCCGGCGCGCCGGGCACGAAGGGCTGGTCGTGATCGAGGCGCGACCAGGGCCCCTTGTTGATCAGGAAGTAGTGGAGTCGCGCGCGCCCGGCCGGCGAGTCGTCGCGGACGAGATCCAGGAGCATCGCCTCGTTGCCTGCCCACACCTGGCGCATGAACAGCGCGTCAATCACTTTCGAGGCTTCCACCAGTTTGGCGAGGACGCGCCGGTCGCTGTCCGACAGCTTCGACAGGTCGGCGCCGATCTCGGTCGGCGCAAACCGGCCGGCCATCTGTTGCAGCCTCGCGGTATCAGGCACGGTTGTCTCCTGCGCCCGGCCCGACGCCGCCAGAGCTGCGGCAAGCACAAGCAGCACGGCGCGGCGTCTTCCTGTGCTGATCATGGGTCGGCTCAGTGAATCCCTCTCGACATCTGAAGCGTTGCGGGATCGGCGCCCAGCCGCCGGATCGCCGTTTCCCACATTCTGTCGGACGGCGTCCTGAAAATCAGATCGCGATCGACATCGCTCATCAGCCATGCCGAGGCCTGCAGTTCGGCCTCCAGCTGACCGGGGCCCCATCCTGAGTAGCCGACAATGAGCCGCGCCAGCGGCGGCGGATCGGGATCCAGCATCCGCCGCAGCAGCCCCGGCGATGTGGAGAGATAGAGGTTGTCGGTGATCCGCGTGCCGACTTCGTCGTCGTCTGCCCCGTCGTCGCGGCCGACAAGAATCCAGCTGCGTTGAGGCTCCACTGGACCGCCGACCCAGAGTTGAAGCTCGCGATCGGTCGATGCCGGCGGGTCGAGGTTCACCGTGACGCGGCCAGTCGTCAGCAGCGGACGGTTGACGACCACACCGAACGCCCCGTCTTTTTCCGTATGCCGGCACAGCAGAACCACGGTGCGGTTGAAATTCGGATCCACGAGCTGCGGCATGGAGAGGAGAAACGTCGGCGCAAGCGAGGAATTCGGGACCATGCGTCTACAGACTCAATATTCGACCGTTACACGGCGCGCTACGAGATGTGTTCTCGTGCGCACACGCCGTCGTACGGCGCGCGCAGCGCGCCCGCGAGGGAGCGGAGCGGGGCACGGGGTCCCCGCGAGCGACCGAGCCGGGGTCCGGGGCAGAGCCCCGTCTTACTTAGATGATAGCGCCCGCGCGACGGAGCGCAAGTCGTCTGTGAACCGCTCCATCTCGAGGCGGCGGGTTTCATCGTCCGGCGCGCGAAGGATCGACGATGGATGCACGGTGGCGAGGACGATGGGCGCGAGCGTCGACGCCAACAGCTCCCCCCGGTGTGCCGTGACTCTGAACTGGCGTCCGAGCAGCGCCTGTGCGGCCGTGGCGCCGAGACAGACGACGGCGCCGGGCTTCACCAGAGCGATTTCGGTATCGAGCCACGGCCGGCAGGCAGCGATTTCGGCGGCACTCGGCTTCTTGTGAATGCGGCGCTTGCCCCGCGGCTCCCATTTGAAATGTTTCACGACATTCGTCACGTAGACCGCGCGGCGATCGATGCCGGCGTCGGCAAGCGCGCGATCGAGGAGCTTCCCGGCGGGACCGACGAACGGATGCCCGCTGAGATCTTCGGCATCGCCCGGCTGCTCGCCGACGAGGAGCAGCTCAGCCTTCCGGGCGCCCTCACCGAACACCGTCTGTGTGCCGCGCTTCCAGAGATCGCAGCCCTTGCATTCCTTCGCCGCCTCGCGGACCGCCGGCAGCGTCGGACGCGCGGGAATGTAATCAGCCGCCGATTTTGGTGGGGCTTTGGCCAAGGTTCACGTTGCCCGGGCCGGCCGGGCGGCCATCGCGCCGGACGTTGGTCACCGCGGCCGCGATGTTCCGTCGCAAGCCCTGTACCTTCGCGCGGCGCAGGGCACTGCCGCGCATCCCCGCCATCAGCTCAACGTCGGAGCGTTCAGCCAACGACAGCACATCGACCTGGTCCCATGACTCCCGCGGCTGCCACGCCGGATCGTCCGAACGGGGCGGCGCGGCATTCCAGGGGCAGACCTCCTGACAGATGTCGCACCCGTAGATGTGCCGGCCGATGGCCATCGCCGCGCCGGCAGCGAACTCGCCGCGATGCTCAATAGTCAGATAGGAGATGCATCTGGTCGCATCGAGCACGCCCGGGGCGACCAGGGCCTGCGTGGGACACGCCTCGAGGCACAGCGTGCAGGTACCGCACTGATCGAAGGCGGGCGCATCGACGCGCAGCGGCAGGCTGCAGATGATCTCGCCGAGAAAGATCCACGATCCGATCTCGGGATGGATGACGCACGTGTTCTTCCCAATCCATCCGATGCCCGCGTACTGGGCATACACGCGTTCCTGCACCGGCCCGGTATCCACGTATACTCGCGCGTCGAACGGCTCCAGCGACACGTCGCACATCCACGCGCGCAGTGCCTCCAGCCTCGCCCCAATCACGTCATGGTAGTCGTCGCCCCACGCGTAGCGCGCGATGTGCGCGCGGCGGGGGTCTGCGATCTCTGTCGAATACGGCCGGTCCGTGTTGTAGTTGGTGGCGGTGACGATGACCGTCTGCGCGGACGGCAGCACACGGCGGACATCGGCGCGCCGATCCGACGACCGGTGCAGGTACGTCATGCTGCCCGCGTATCCCTG
>JBKPAI010000107.1:0-11163 GCA_046726355.1 Acidobacteriota bacterium
TCGGTCGGATTGTTCAGATTGTTGACCTCCGCCGGGTCGTCCGGATCCAGGGACTTGTAGCCAAACCCGGGATAGTAGTCGTAGCGCAGACCCAGGTTGAGCACGAACCGATCGCTGACGCGCCAGTCGTCCTGGATGAAGGCGCCGAACTGGTCCACCCACGCGCGATGGGGTGGGTTGCCCATCGCGAGCAGGAAGTCGTTCGGCTTGTTCGCCAGCAAGTCGTCGAGGTTCGGGAAGGTAAACCGGTTCGACTGCGGATTCGACTTGAAGCCAATCTCGCGCGCCCAGCGGAACCCGAACTTCACCGTATGGGCTCCCATGAGCCGGGTCACCTTCTGGTCCAGGTTGTACGCGTCGTAGGTCAACGCGAGGATTTCGGTATCCCCGGTATTGAAGAGGCCTTGCACATTGATGCTTCCAATCCGCTTTCGCACGTTGTAGAGGTCCGCTTGGGGCCCTCGCGTGGGCGATTCCGCGAGCCAGAACCCGTCGAAGCGATCGAGCGTATTGCGATTCCAGCCGAACCGGCTCTCAGACACCCACGAAGTGTTCGCCAGCACGTAGTTGGTCGAGACGCGCTTCGAGCCGTTGGTGTACTGCTGATCGTTGTCGATCTGGACTCGCGGAACGGAGGCAAACGGCCGCATCCGGGAGGCAGTCACCGACAATCTGCCGGTGCCAGCCTCGAAATCCACTTTCCCCAGGAACGTGTTGTCGCGCCGGATCACATTCTTGGCGTCCGTATGCCGTCCGATGACGTCGTTTATTGGCTGGTTCGGCAGCGGCATGTTGTCGAGCACGAGTCTGGTCTCGGGATACGGCAGCGCCGCCAGCATACGATTGCGCGTCGCCTGCGTCGCCACATTGTCCGACACCGTCCGGCCCGACTCCTCGCGATAGCCTTCATAGGTGCTGAAGAACAGGACGCGGTTCCGCAGGATGGGCCCGCCGAGCGACCCGCCGAACTGGTTGAATCGGATTTTGGCCTTAGGCGTAGTCGCCGGCAGGAATGGATCGCGCGACGAGAACGCGTCGCTCTGGAAGTTTTCCAGCAGCGATCCGTGGAACTGATTGGTCCCCGATCGCGTGATCATGTTGACCTGCCCGCCGATTGAGCCACCATACTCCGCCGCCAGGACACCTTTGACGACCTGCACCTCGGCAACCGACTCGACGCTCAAGATCTCAATCTGGTTCTGGCCGCCGTAGTTGCCGAAGCCGCGGTTTTCCGGGTTCGTCTGCGCACTGCTGCCGTCCACCGTGATGGCACTGCCGCCATCGCCGATGCCGTTCACGCGAAACGCCCGTCCGCCCCCGCCTGCCTGGTCGGTCGAACTGACACCCGAGCCCAGCAAGACGACGTTCTGCAGGTTCCTCCGGGAGACTGGAATCTCGGTGACCTCGGCTCCAATGGTTTGGACCTGCGCGGTCGTGGCCGTCTGAATGAGGGGTGCGTGTTCCACGACCGTCACGGTCTCCGCCAGCGCGCCCACTTCGAGCGCGTACGTCTGCCGGACTTCCTGACCTGCGCTGAGGTTCAACCCGTGGCTGGTGTAGGTCTTGAACCCCGACAGCTCAATCCTTATCGCGTAGGAGCCCGCAGGAAGGGCTGGTAGCGCAAACTCCCCACGGTCATCCGAAACCGTTTCTCTCGTCAGATTCGTGCCCTGATGCGTGACGGTCACGCTCACACCGGGCAAGATGGCCCCGGACGTGTCTTGCACGACGCCGTAAAGGGTGGCGGTGGTCACCTGTCCGTGCCCGTCTGGCACTGCCACGAACAGCGTTGCGACGGAGACGAAAGTAACAAGAAGAAATCCACGAAGGGTGACCATCATTCACCTCCTAGCTGGATGTCGCCCGAACCAGCCGTCTGATGTCGCTGCGTGCCAAGCTTGTAGCACCAGGGCCGGTGCCGTGTCTACCCGCAAACGCAGGAGACCAGTGCTTCGCGAATCCTCGAGCCGTTCCAGCTTGCACCTGGCGCGGCGAACTGCGATAGAGTACGGCGCGTGCGGAAGGCGGATTTCGAGCATCGGCGTGGAGACGTCACCCGGCGCCGGTTTCTTCAGAACACGATCGCCAGCAGCGTGGCTGTGGCCACCGTTCCCCGCACTCTTGTCCGTGCGGCCACGCAAACGAGCAATCCCGCGAAAACGCCGTGGTATCGCCGCGCGTACCGGTGGGGCCAGACGAACATCACGGAAAGGGATCCGGTTCGCTACGACCTTCAGTGGTGGCGCGGGTATTGGAAACGTACGCAGGTGCAGGCGGTCATCATCAACGCCGGCGGAATCGTGGCGTACTACCCGAGCAAGTTCGCGCTGCATCACCGCGCGGAATTCCTTGGCGACCGTGACCTCTTCGCAGAGCTGACGAAGGCCGCGCATGAGGACGGCATCTTCGTGATGGCGCGGATGGATTCGAATCGCGCGGCCGAGGATTTCTTCAAGGTGCATCCGGACTGGTTCGCGCGAGATGTCGAGGGACGTCCGTATCGCGCGGCGGACAAGTACATCGCGTGCATCAACAGCGCCTATTACGACGAATACCTGCCTGACGTCCTGCGCGAGATCATCCAGCGCTCTCATCCCGATGGCTTCACCGACAACAGCTGGGCCGGGCTCGGTCGCGAGAGCATCTGCTACTGCGCAAACTGCGCAACCAGGTTTCAGGCGAAGACGGGAAAGGCGCTGCCGCGAAAGGCCGACTGGGACGATCCCGCGTATCGCGAGTGGATCATGTGGAGCTACGCGCGGCGGATCGAGGTGTGGGAGTTGAACAACCGCACCACGCGCGACGCGGGCGGGCCCGAGTGCATCTGGGCCGGGATGAACAGCGGATCGGTGACCGCGCAGGCTCGCTCGTTCCGGGACCTGAAGGAGATCTGCGCGCGCGCCGACGTCATGATGCTCGATCATCAGCGGCGCGACGACGACACCGGATTTCAGCAGAACGGCGATACAGGCAAGCGCGTGCACATGCTCCTCGGCTGGCACAAGGTCGCGCCCGAGTCCATGGCGATGTACCAGTCAGGGCCCGGATACTTCCGCGTGGCGAGCAAACCGGCGGCGGAAGCGCGGATGTGGATGATTGCCGGCATCGCCGGCGGGATCCAGCCGTGGTGGCATCACGTCGGTGCGTATCACGAAGACCGCCGCATGTATCGGACGGCGGAGCCGGTCATGCGCTGGTGGAAGACGAACGAGCGATATCTCGTGAATCGGACACCCGTGGCGAGCGTCGGGGTGCTGTGGTCGCAGCGCAATACGGATTTCTTCGGGCGGGACTCCGCCGGCGATGTGGTGGACGCGCCGTACACCGGCTTCATGCACGCGCTGGTTCGCGCGCGGATTCCCTATGTGCCGGTTCATGCCGACGACCTGGATCGGCAATCGACCCCTCTCCAGCTGCTGATTCTGCCGAATGTCGGCGGACTGTCCGACAGCCAGATTGCCGCGATCCGCCAATTCGTGCACCGCGGCGGATCGCTGCTGGCGACGGGCGCGACAAGCCGCTACAACGAATGGGGCGATCCGCGGCCGGACTTCGCGTTGGCCGATCTGTTCGGCTGTCACATGGCCGGCACGCCGCCGCCGCTTCGATCGGCCACGGGCCGCGATGCGGGTGGCGAGGCCATGGGTGCATTTGTCCCGAGCCCGAGCGGGCATACGTATCTGAGACTCACGCCCGAGCTGCGGGCGCGCGTCGATGGTCCGAAGGCAGGGGACGAGCCAGCCGTAACGGGTGAACGTCATCCCGTGCTGCGCGGATTCGAAGAAACCGATCTGCTGCCCTACGGGGGGACGCTGTCGGCGCTCCACGTGGATCCTTCTGCCGTGGTTCCGATGACGTTCGTGCCCGCCTTCCCGACCTACCCTCCCGAAACCGCGTGGATGCGTCAGCCGCGGACCGATATCGCTGGACTGGTCCTGTCTGAACGCGGAACCTCGAGAATCGCGTACATGCCGGCGGACATCGATCGCCGCTACGCACGGGAACATCTGCCCGATCACGGGCGGCTGCTTGAAAACATCGTGCGATGGGCCGCGGGCGACAGTATCCCGCTCTCGGTGGACGGCACGGGACTCGTCGACTGTCATTTGTATGAGCAGCCAGGACGCATGATCCTTCACATCGTGAATCTCACGAGCGAAGCGACGTGGCGGGCGCCGCTTGACGAGCTCATTCGTGTCGGACCCTTCAAGGTGATCGTGCGGCTGTCTACTGGTGTTGCCAACCCCCGGGGGAGCCTCTTGGTAGCTGGCGGTCAACCAGCGATTGCGTTCACCGCCGGCAAAGCCACATTCGACATCGCGTCGATCCTCGACCATGAGGTGGTGGTGCTGGAATAGCCGTCCTGATCCCGGCTGAACCTTCCACGAGGCGTGTATGAGACCGTCCCGTCGAACCTGTCTCGATTGACGCCTGCTGATGAAAATCGCGGCACTCGCCAGGGTCAGTCTGGCGATCCCGCGCAGAGCAGCTGTCAGACGTTCTCCCCTGCGCTTGTGGAAATCGTCGTTCCGTCCACGGAGCGGCCGCCAGCGAAGTATGGCATCGGACGACTGCGTGAAGCGCGCTCGAGACTGGCGGGTTAGTCGCACGAGTCGTATTTCTCGAGCCGCTCGATGCTGAATCGTCGCGGCTTGCGTCGCGCTGATGGTGATACCATGCAGCGTCGTTCCGGAAACAGGAGGCCGTCGAGATGCGGACCTGGTCAGCGGCGCTGTCGCTGCTCGTTCTTCCGGCTCTTCTCGGCGCGCAGGCGCCTGGCAGCACTGACCCCAGGGTCTTCTATTACCCCAAACCGCTCGCGCGCACGGCGTGGCAACCGCCGATGAAACCCGTCACGCGGCTGGCCGACGTGAAAGCCAGACATCGCAGCGAGCCGACCTGGCGGGAGCTGGTCATTCACGATGAAAATTCCCGCGCGTTCCTCGTCCAAGAGCCGGCTGGGACCACGTCCGCGCGCAAGCTGTATCCCGACTCCCCGGCCTGGTGGGTCGTGCTCGATGGCCGCATCCGGTTCGAGGTCGAAAAGCCCGACCGCACCTTCGAGGTATTCGAAGCGACCAGCGGTTCTTACGTCTTCGTGCCCGAGCGGATGCTGCACTCGTTAGCGGTTGTCGGCAATCTACCGGCGCTCAGCTTCGAGGTCACCCTGGCGTCGGCCACTCCGGTGTATCCCGACCGGCCTGCCAAGGCACCCTCCGGTGTCGAGTACATTCCGGTTCGGTTGAGCACCGGCCCCAACCCGCTCGACGTCCCCGATCCAAACGGGAGGCCGTGGCCGATCCACTTCAACGTCTACGATCTCGTGGCGCAGAATGACGCAAAGAAAAACTGGACGCAGGAAGCGATCCGCAAAAACCGGGCGCGAGGCAACCTGATCTGCGGACACGCCGAATCCAATCAAGCGGTGGGGCCGACCAACCGCGGGCACTTTCACTCGGACTTCGCGGAGTTCTGGGTGGTCATGCTCGGGGAGCTGCGCTGGACGTTCGATGGCGATGAGCCGGGCTCGATCATCGCCGCCCAGGGCGACATCGTGTACGCGCCGCCCAAGACCTGGCACGCGCCGCAATTCTGGGGCAAAGCGGGACTGAACTGTCGCCTGACCAGTAGCACGTATCCGTCAGCGAATCATCTCTACGATCCGGAACGGTGATCCCGTTCGGACTGACGCTGCGAATGACGCAATCTGAACCAGAAATGAGTGCCCCCGCGTGAGCAGGTCTTGTCATGCCGGGAGCAGGGGAGCCTGGTTCCCGATCGGCATCGTCGAACGGCACGCTGCGCGCCTGAAATCCCGCCTCCGACAGTAGCCGGATCCAGTTCGTTATACTCCGTCTCCAGAAAACAAGCGGCCACTGCCAGGAGACCACGCACATGCGCGTTGTTCGACGATTCCTCTGTCTTATCGCACTGATGGCAGGCCCGCCGGGCGCGTATGGACAAGAGGTAACAGCAGCTGGCCATCCCGCGCAGCTCGACGTCCGGGCAGCGGGCGAGCGGAGCATCCGCGTCACTCTGAAGCCCGTCAGCTTCGCGAGGGATTTTCCCGATCTTCCCTCCGTGGCCACGCGACCGTACCCGGTGCCGGCCTTGAGCGTGCGCCAGATCACCAAGCCACTGCGGAGATGAACAACCCGGCGATCGAGCCGGTTGCGAAGAAGTACGCCGAACTGCGGTATCAGCTCTTGCCCTACACCTACACTCTGGCGTGGGAGGCGCGCCATGCCGGCATGCCGCTCATGCGTGCCATGTGGCTGCACTATCCGGACGACCTGCGCGCGCGCGGTGTGGGCAGCCAGTTCATGTGGGGGCGCGATCTGCTCGTTGCGCCGGTCTTCAGGAAAGGCGCAAGTTCCCGCGAGGTGTATCTCCCGAGCGGCGACTGGTACGACTGGTGGACGAATGCGAAATCGACGGGCGGACAAACCGTGACGCGCCCGGTGGATCTTGCGACGATGCCCATTTATGTCCGCGCCGGCGCGATCATTCCATTTGACGCGGTGCGCCAGTATACAAGTCAAGCCGTCAACGAGCCGACGATCAGGATCTACAGCGGCGCAGACGGTACGTACACGTTGTACGAAGACGACGGAATCAGTCAGGACTACCTGAAACTGAGAGGCACCTGGACCAGAATGACCTGGAACGATCGCGTGAAGCAGCTCACCATTGAGCCGGGGCCACCGAAAGGCGCGACGAACGTGCCCACCAAACGCGTGTTCAGACTGCTCTTGCTTCCTCAAGGCATCGCCAAGGAAGTGACGTACGCTGGCAAGCCAATGCAAACGACGTTCTAGACCGGGGGGCTCCGCCCCGCCGGACCCCCCGACGCCGTCGCTCGCGGGGACCCCACAAGCCCCGCTCCGCTCCGGCGGGCGCGCCGTGCGCGCCTGAGCACGGCTAGAACGTAAACCTCAGACCAAGCTGGATCTCACGACTCGGCCTCGCAGACGTGACACGCCCGAACAGACGTCGACATACGCGCTGTTTGCACCGCCACGCATGCCGCTCGCGTTGATGCCCAGGCCCTGCTCCGGCTGCAAGAAATCATTTCGCGTCGGAATCCCGGTGACGCCTGGTTGCAGCGCGGTCAGCGCCAGGGGATTTCGGCTCACGAGCGGCAGGTCCTCGATCCGCTTCCGTTCGACGACCGAGGAGATGTCGGCGCGCTCCGTCTGGACCACGGCCGCCTCGCCTCTCACTTCTATTTCCTCGGCGAGGTTGCCAGGTTGCAGAACGAATGGCAGTCCAACAGTTCCGCCAACCTCGAGCGTCACGTTCTCACGAATCGCACGGTTGAACCCAGTCAGCTCGGCGGACACGCGGTAGCGGCCCGGTTCGAGGCTCGGCAGCCTGTACACGCCTGCATCGTTAGTGATCGCGGTTCGCGCCGCCCCGGTGTCCGCACTGGTGGCGGTGACGGTCACGCCAGGGACGATGGCGCCAGTCTGGTCTGTGACGGTGCCCTGCAGTGTCGCCATCTGCTGTTCGCGCCGGCGGCCGCAGGCCAGAGGACGAGACCGAGCAACCAGCATCGACGAACGGAGCGGAGGGCAGCGGCGCTGAGCATGGCAATCCTCCTGTGCGAACGCGAGGGGGGAATGAATCAGTTTGAAATTGTTAAACCTTCTGGATACCGACAACTCTCACAGCACCGTACAGACACTCCGACTCTCGTCATGCCAATCAGATCACTCGACCGATATCAGTCTTGCTGAAATCGTCGCCCTTGAAGAGGAGTGGCTCGCCCGACGTGCGGGCAAGCGCGTAGGCGAAAACGTCGCCGAAATTGAGGCCAGCGCCGTGACGTCCCTTGCCGAACCGTCGGTAAGCCTTTCGCGCCTCCGA
Source organism: Acidobacteriota bacterium (assembly GCA_046726355.1). GTDB lineage: Bacteria > Acidobacteriota > Vicinamibacteria > Vicinamibacterales > CAVVIG01 > QHWF01. The sequence continues at coordinate 7,870 of JBKPAI010000107.1, forward strand.
CACATGCTCCGCGTCGACGGGGACCACCACGACGTCGGCTTTGTGAATCAGCAAATCGAGTTCACGCCCACCTGGCTCGCCCTTGCGTGCCTCGATGACGAGCGCCGTCTCGAGCAGCGTGGCCGCTGAGACGAGCCGAGTCGTGTCTTCTTCAACCGCCCCGCGGAATCCTTCGGCTTCGGGTTCGTCGAGCAGCAACGCCAGTAGGGCGGACGTGTCGAGCACCATCAGCGGGGCAACCCGCGCTCGTCGTAGCCGAGTATCTCCTCGTCGGATCGGTCGTCAAGCGTCGGCAGTTGGGCACAACGCTGCGCAATCTCGCGGAGCTCGTCGCGCAACCGTCGGCGCCTGGAGCGGCCCCGCAGGCGCGCGAGTCGCTCCCGCAATGCGACCACGACGGCCTGTGTCAGCGTCTCGCCGGTACGGGCGGCTACTTCCCGGGCAAGTCGGTCGGCTTCGGGATCTTTCACGCTCAGGGCCATTGGTCTATCATATCTAGAAATATACCACATGTCTAGAATTGCACATGGCGCTCGGTGGGACCCCAATACCGTCACGGATCGATTGAATGTGCGCGATCTCGTTTGATGGTGGAAAGGAGCTGCACCGGGTCTGGAGCGCATCAGCGATGAGGTTGGAACGGATCCATTCGGAATCCCGCCACACTTGTCACTCCCATCGCTCCATTGAATGGCGCTCACACTATTCGTGACGGCGCCAGCGGGACCGACCAGAACGAACCACGACGGGGCAGGCGACGGGAGGAGACACGGGTGATGCCTGCCGGCCTGTGGAATTTGCGACACAGGGCTTCTGAGCGAAACGGCGAGCACGCGGTTCTTGCGGTCTCTTCGCTGCTGTCTGCCGCCATTGGAGTCATCGTCGTCTGCGCAGGCGTGCTTCTGCTGGCGCGAGCCGCCGGCCTTTCATGACGCAGTCCCGTCGCGCGCGCGTGCGATCTCACGACGTCACGCACACAACAAGGAGACAGAGATGGAGAAGAACCAGAAGAGAGACAGCGAACTCCCCCCGAATACGCCGTCGATCGTATCGCCGCAGGACTGGGAAGCAGCGCGCCAGCGGCTCCTGGTGAAGGAGAAGACGATGACGCGTGCCCGCGATGCGCTGGCTGCCGAGCGTCGACGGATGCCCTGGATGGCGGTGGAGCAGAAGTATGAGTTTGATGGCCCCCAGGGCAAGGTGAGCCTGCTCGACCTCTTCGAAGGTCGCCGTCAACTGATCGTCTATCGCGCCTTCTTCGAGCCCGGCGTGTTTGGCTGGCCGGACCATGCCTGTCGCGGCTGCTCCTTCGGAGCCGACCAGGTCTCTCACCTCGCTCACTTGAACGCCCGCGATACCACCCTGGTGTACGCATCGCGCGCGCCGCAGGCGGACATCGAGCGTCTGAAGGCGCACATGGGTTGGGAGATACCGTGGTACACGATCACGGATAGCTTCGATAAGGACTTCGGCGTAGACGAGTGGCACGGTCATAACTCGTTCATCCGCGACGGCGACAAGGTGTTCCGCACCTATTTCATCAACAGCCGCGGCGACGAGGCGATGGGGACCACTTGGAGCTATCTCGACATGACAGCGCTCGGGCGCCAGGAGAAATGGGAAGACTCGCCCGAGGGGTACCCGCAAACGGAGCCGTACAAGTGGTGGAACTGGCACGACAACTACGACGCCGAGGCCTCGCCTGACCCGAAGTGGGTCGAGGTGTCCGACGCTGGAGAAGCCGCCTTCCGAAAGCGCGACGCCGAGCCGAAAGCATGACCACTGCGTCACTGCGCCGTGCGGCACCGGCTATTTGGCCAGCGCGAGCGCGGAGATCTACGATCCGGCGTTGGGCACCTGGTCGTTGACGAGCGCGATGAGCACGCCCCGCGTCAACCACATTGCTGCGCTGCTGGCCGACGGCCGCGTGCTCGTCCGCGGCGGTTACACCGGCAGCGCCGCGGCAGCGACCATGTGTGGCCAGCGCGGAGATCTACGATCCGGCGCTGAGCACGGCTGCCGAGGCGGCCCAAACCCGTCTTGTCCCCGTCAGCCCCGCCGCGCCGCCTCGATGGCGGCGACGTCGATCTTCTTCATCGACAGCATTGCCTCGAAGGCACGCCTGGCCTCGGCGCCACCGGCCGCAAGCGCATCGGTCAGAGCTCGTGGGATGATCTGCCACGAGAGACCCCAGCGGTCCTTGCACCAACCGCACTGACTCTCCTTGCCACCATTGCCGACAATCGCGTTCCAGTAGCGGTCCGTCTCTTCCTGATTGTCCGTTGCGATCTGGAAGGAAAAGGCCTCGCTGTGCTTGAATTCCGGACCACCGTTGAGACCGAGGCAGCGTATGCCCAGAACCGTGAACTCTACCGTCAGCACATCGCCGGCCTTGCCGCTCGGGTAGTCGCCGGGCGCCTTGTGGACAGCGGTCACTTTACTATCCGGAAAGGTTTCGGCGTAGAAGCGCGCTGCGTCATGTGCGTCCTTGTCGAACCAGAGGCAGATCGTGTTTTTTGGTTTCACAGTCGTGAGCTCCTGTGGGGATCAGGCCGTCCCCGTCGAATTGCGTCATCGGTTGCCGGAGCCTCTTGACATCTTCTCATCGTCTCGCACCTCGATCGGGCAACGGCGGCGAAAGTCGTAATCCAGCACCTTCAACCCCCGCGCATGAGCGCTGACGTTCGGTCATCAGCCCGCACACCGCCAGCTCTTCAGGAAGGGCACACCACTTCCTGTTTCAGCGGGAGATTGCCATCGTCTGCCCAAGGGCCCACGGTCGGCGTCGTATGGGCGCCTCGCCGCCCTCGGTGCATCACCGTATTTATGAAAGGCAGCACTTAGCGAGGGGCCATTACCATCGCGCGCATGACGCAGGACGGCGTCGAGCTTGCCGACGTGGTGCGCCATCACGCCATCGGAGCCGGCAGCTCGGACACGGCCATGTCGGTCGTCCACAGCCAGGAGCCGTCCGGCTGCTTTCGCATCAGGCCCATGTAGTTCCCGTGGTCGGTGACGGGCGTCGGGCCACCGATCGTCATGGCATAGGTTCCACGCACGAACGCGAGCCCGTCGGCGCCGACGATTTCATCGGCCGTAATCGCAAACTCCTCGAGCGGCGGAAACGTCTCCAGCCAGGCGCGCATCGCCGCGCGGCCGCGGATCGGCGGCTGATGCGGTGGGAACCGGATCGCATCCGCGGTGAACATGCGCGTGATCGCGTCCCAGTCGGCCCGCCGCACGGCGGCCGCGTCCTTCTCGATGGCCGCGCGGATCGCGGCGAGGTCGTGTTCA
>JBKPAI010000108.1:0-6967 GCA_046726355.1 Acidobacteriota bacterium
CCGGCAGTCTCGTGGGCTCGGAGATGTGTATAAGAGACAGCGTCTACACCGCCTGCTGTGGGGACCTCCCTTCGGTGATCCACCTTGCTGCGGTCGTTTTCGAGACACCCCATACCTTCGCTGCGGCGCGCACAGTTCCACCAGGAACGTTCCGTCATCGCGGGGCGCACCCGCTAGACACGCTCTCGAATGCGTTCCAACTCAGTCGCAGGCACCACCGCCTACCCCGGACCGGCGCGGCCGACGACTCCGATGTCCACACGTATGTGCGCGATCAACCCTCGATGCGCTCCAACTTCATTCAGCGTTTGAACGTGGAGGCGTTCAATTCATCAACCCACTTTGGCTTTTTCGGATCAGGCCCAGGAAGAACATCACCATTGTTGTCGGTAGGCGGGGCGTAGAACTCCAACTCCCGCTCCGTCGTCACCTCGAACAGATGGTAGGACACGCCCTGCCCACCGTGCGGGAACTCCGACTCGAAGGCAACACGTTTCCCGCCTTCGAGGAAGCACCAACGGTAGATCGGCTGCGCGCCGATAAATTTGTGAACATGTCCATCGCGGAGCACGATCACTTTTATCGGACAGGGATACGACTGAGCGCAGACGTTGTACAGCGCGAGCCATCCCACTGATCGATGATCGGGCGAGACGGCCGGCATCTCCGCGTCAACCTGCTCCGAATCTTTCGGTCCGATTATGCGCTGCCGGGATTGACTGGTGATCAGCACCTCACCATGCTCGATGCGCACCTCCGCATAGCGTTCAGGCGACGAGGCGAGAAGCGCCCCGATAATCAGGGCATAAACGATGACGCCCATATCGCAATGTTCATTGTAGCGGGGAGGAACCCGCGCGTACGTGCGCGATCAAGCGACGAGGGCACGAAATGCCAATCCTGCCCCGTTGATCGGTGGCAGGATGACCGAGAAATCTGTGGAGCCGCGCCGGGTTAACATCCTGCTCGGCGTCGTTCCTGGTTCGTAGGGTCGTTATTTGGGCCGGCGGCGCCGGCCCAGGCTCGTCGGGACGGGGCGACGCTTGCTTTTCACATCGATCAGCAGTCAAGACGTGACGTAGTACAATGAGCCTTGGTGGATCCTGCCGCCATAATACGAAACGTCCCCATCGTAATCATTCCACGGGTCATTCCATTCCCCTCTAACACGATCCGGTTCATTGTTGCCGGTGCGGAGTCGAGCCGGGCGCTCGGGGCTGCCATCGCGGCGGACCGCCGCGTATTCATCGCTCCCGGGGTAGCAGTTTCATCCTGGCAGGTTGGGAAAGCTCCTTTCGACTACGGCTGCTTCGCCGCCGTCGTCGCCGTGACGGCAGTCTACGTTCCGATCGAGCCGCTCGCGCGGGCGCGCGTCATAACCCGTCGGCCCGCGGAGGGGTACCAACGCGTCGACGTGCAGCTTCTCGATGATTCGACGGACTGGCCGGACGTCAATGATTCTTTGGTTGAGGCGGTCACATGGTGCTGTGTCTATCTTGGCGCGACGCACGACACCGGCGAAGGTTATGAATTCTTCTTTCGCGATCGCCCGACCGACGTCGTCGATACCATCGCGTACCTGTTTCCGTTCCGTCCCGAGGATAAGCTGCAACTGCTATGCACGCCGAACCTGTCCGAGCGCCTTGTCTTGCTGACAGGTCTTCTGCAGAACCACGTCAAGCGACGCGAGCTTGCCACGCTCCCATTTCTCCTCGAGTCTTGGCAGGATTTGTCGTGCGCGATGCTGCCTCAGCTGCGACCCATTGACCGACTTCGTCCGGTTCGTCCGGCATTCAGTGGTCGTCCTGAGCTCACCCCGCGTATGTGCGTGTTTCTGGCCATCAATGTCGGGGGCGGTGCCTTGTTCTGTCTGGAACAACTCGGACTCGCCCTAATCGCCCAGCTCATCGCAATGATCGTCTTGTTGGGAGGGCTGCCGTTCCGCCATTGGACCATTCTGAGCATACGGTGCACCGAAGAACCGAACAGCCGAACAGCCGGGGCTCGATGAAATCGCGTGGTAGGTGTTGATCAGCGCCGTGGCCCGTGGACGGCTTGGACGCGGGCCGCCCTGCGCTGGCGACTGCGCGCCGTGAGTCCGGTGCGTCACTACGACAACGGCGACAGATGTCGCACGAACGCCGAGCCTGTTCGGATAGTATTTGTCCGTGATCATCGCCGCAGCCGGCTGATGCCGCTGTTCCTGCCAGACGGAAACATGCGGACTAAACGAGGTGTAGCCGTCGGATCGCGTGACGCCCCTCTCAAGTATTCACGTCGGTGTCTCAGAACAAAAGGAGCCATTATGTTGACGCGACACTTGTGGAGAGCGACCAGGCTTCTCGCCGCCGTTGTCGTGGGCACGGTATCCGTGGTAGCAGCGCAGTCGGCCCTCACCACTCCGTCTAAGGATGCATCATTCTCCGAGCAACTCCTTACCGAAATCCGCGGACTGCGATCCGACTTCCAACAGGTTGCCAGGATTAGCATTCAATCACAGCTTCTCGTTACACGATTGCAGTTACAGGAGCAACGGATCGGCGTCGTCACAAGGCGGCTCACGGAAGTGCGGCAACTTGTCGGAGTCAAGGACTCCGGTCTGATCGTGAAGAGGAACGAGTTGAAGGGGTTGGAAGACTCGATTCGAAGCGCAAACATCAGTGCGGAGCAACTGAGAGAAATTGAAAAGGTGATACCGCAAGTGAAAGCCGTTCTTGTGCAGATACAAAAAGAAGCACAGGAACTCCGCGTGCAGGAAACCGAGCTTTCCAATCAGCTCACGGCGGAGCAAGGTCGCTGGCTAGATTTCAACTCGCGTCTGGATGAAATGGAACGACTGCTTCCCGCTTCACAGCGGTAGGGTAATAGGCCACCATCGGCACCGGCCTGGCGGAGGGTGCGAAGGCGTCGAATTTCATGCTGAGACGACAACGACCCTGCTCCGGCTCACGCCGTTGGGCGCCCGCTTATTCCCGGACCATTGACACCGATCAACGCCCGCCTTCTTGCGCCCCGGCGTCAACGTCACGGCATACTGAGGTCTGCAACATCGCCTTATGCTCGATGCAAACTTCCGTCCTGCTGACGAGCCGTTGCGGTGTCCTCCTGATTATCACCGCAATCCTCGGTTGCCTCGGGTGCAACCCCACCGCGTCGCGCTGCAAAGATGAATATGGCCGCGGCGAAACGGGATTCAATTTGCTGACCCTTGAGTGCAGCACGATCGGTTCACGCCTGCAATGTCGGTCTGTGGCGAGTATTCACGGCTCCTATGTTTACTGTCCGATGTCAGAGGATGCTACGTCATCGGCCGTTTGGACGGCCGGTGATGCTGGAGTTTTACGATCGTTCGCACCCGGCGTGTTTGAAGCCGCTGGCATCGGCGATACGTTTGTGCGGGCGACTTGGCGGAACATCGACTCGGCGATGCGCCCTGTTTCTGTGTTCACAGGCACGCCGCCGCTTACGACCGGCGAGATTCGTGGCGCCGTCTACCCAATGGGCCAAATGATGGCAACTGCCGCGATCAACGGCGCGGTAGTCGAGATTCTCGATGGCCTCGTCGCAGGGCGGTCTTCAATAACTGGCGTTCCGCCCCCGCTCTTAGCGGGGTGGTCTCCGGCTGCGATTGCACCAGGATTTTACCGTTTGATGGGTCTGCCAGCCGGCACATATCGGCTGCGTGTCAGAAAGGACGGCTACGTATCCCAAGAACGTGATGTCACTATCACAGGCAGCGGCGGCGGCCCACTGATTAACTTCCAATTACAGCCACTCTGATCTGAACGACGCCACGGATGGGACGCGCAACTTGAGCCGCGGGCGCTCGGAAGGCGCACCGTGCGGCGGCCTGACCTGTCGGCCGGTCCGTTTCCTACTGTCACCATCGTTGGTCGCCGTAGACCTGTCGATGCCGTCGCTGAGCGGCACACACACACTCGCATCTGAGGACATTCCTATTTCATCGCTCATCGTTGGCCGCGAGGCCGCGATGTGGGGAAACGTCCGCGAGAACGCTTCGCATCCTTTATCGAATCCCTGACGAGTTCGGATGATCAGACCGGCCATGTTCAACACCGTTAAAGCCGCGCTGAGTGGCACTCGCCAGTTCTTCACATGATCGCGCTGATCGATACGGTTCGACGCGAATAACGCAGCGTGGCCGAGCAGAGGCGTCCTGAGGGCCCATACGGACCCTACAATCGTATGGAGGTATATCCGCCAGTCGCATGAACTACAGAACCGCCCTCATCGACCAGTTTTGGCTCTACCAAGGCACGCGCTTTCCTGACACAGCGAAGTTCTTCGACCGGACAAGCGTCACACCAACGCGGCCGCCGGTCTTCACTGCGGCACACGCCGATCTGAACGTAGTCATCGATCCGGCAGCCGATCCATCGCACGCTCGAGCCGTCGTTGAGATGATCGACTCGCAGGAGCGCCATGTGCATTTCGGTAGCATGGCAAGCTCACAGGCACTCGCGCAGAGCGTATTTGGGAATCTCGCGGTCAGCCGGAATCTCGCCTTGCTGTGTCGCGTGAAGGATGACGAGGGCCGTCCGCTCCTGGACGAGCGTATGCTCTCGACTGCGGTGTTCCGGTTGGAGGAGCCCGTCGCCACGCTAGGAGAGCCGACCGCAACAAGCCTGGATGTGTGTTTCCGAGGCGAGGCATACACCGTCGCATTCGAGTGCAAGCTGACGGAGCCCGAGGTCGGCAGGTGCTCTGGGCCGCAGCGGAAACGGGAAGATCCGCTGGTGTGCGAGGGTGCATACCGTCTTCAGCGGGCGGCAGTGCCGGCACGGTCGAATGAACGATGTGCGTTGACGAGCGTGCCCGTCAAATATTGGGACTATGTGCCGTCCATCTTCACATGGCCTGTCGAGGCGGACATGGCCGTGTGTCCCCTGCATCGGAATTATCAGCTCGTGCGGAATGTGCTGGCTGTCTGTGTCGCCGCCGATGGCGCCATCTCACCAACGAACGGCCACGTCGTGCTGATCTATGACGAGCGCAACCCGGCGTTCACCGGCGGCGGCGCTGGCGACGTGGCATACCGTGAGACGAAGACGGCTCTGCGGCCCGAGTACGGCCATGTGCTGCGGCGCTGTAGCTGGCGAGCCTTGGTCGAGGAACTTCGGCGGGAACCTCAGACTGCCTGGCTGGCGGCCGAACTGCACGCCAAATACGGCTTCTGACACCGGCTTGGAGGGACACGTGTTCGAAGCCTCGCAGGAACGACGCAGCCGGTGGCAGATTTTCTGGCCCGAGGTCGACGATGTCGACGGTGCGAATGAGGCGATTCAACTCGGGTATGTGGCGTGCGTTGTTCTGGCAAGGTCTGGCAGTGATTGTGGCCATCTTTTCACAACCATCTGGTCTGCTTGACGCCGCGCTCTATGCGGTGCTTGGTTTGGTATTGCGGCGCAAGAAGTCACGGATTGCAGCGGTGATTGCGGTGACATTGATGTCCGCCGGCATGATCGTCAGCATGATGCGCGTGCCAGTCGTCGGTGCACTCACTATTATTCTTTACGAGCTTGCTGAAAAACCCTTGGATCGACAGATCGGCGTTCGCGTACTACCATGACCCGCATGCGAGACGAGCGCCGGCCCGGTGTCAAGATTCGAGAGATTGTTGAGAGTGACCGCGCCGACTGGGTGCGCTTACGCGAGGCCCTATGGCCAGGTTCCCTGTCGGACCACGACGAGGAAACGCGGAAGCATTTCGACACTCGAGCCAAAGCCCCCATCATCTTTGTCGCAGAAGCCGATGGCAGACTCGTCGGATTCTTGGAATTGGATTACCGCAAGTACGCTCCTGGTTGCCGCTCGTCACCGGTGCCGTTCATCGAGGGCTGGTACGTCGAGCCCAGGTTGCAGCGACGCGGCATCGGACGAGCACTCATCGAAGCCGCCGAAGCATGTGCACGCGCGGCAGGACATCACGAGATTGCCAGCGACGCAGAGATCGAGAACGCGGGTGGCGTGGCTGCTCATCTCGCGTTGGGATTCGAGGAAGTGGAGCGTGTTGTGTATTTTCGCAGATCGCTGCCCAACACCTAAGAGGAACGGCTCCCCGTTTAGGATCGACAGATCCTTCGTCAGGTACTACGATGAGCGGTATGCGAGGAGACGACCGCCAGCCGACTGCGATGTTCAGCTACGTGTCTGCGGAGCAGCGCGTGCCGAAAGATCACCCGCTTCGGGCGATCCGCGCCCTGGTCGATGATGTGCTGCGCGAGATGTCGCGCGAGTTCGACCGCCTGTATGCGCGCGTCGGGCGCCCGTCGATTCCGCCTGAGCGCTTGCTGCGGGCGCAGTTGCTCCAGGTGTTCTATTCGATTCGCAGTGAGCGGCTGTTGATGGAGCAACTCGATTACAACCTCTTGTTTCGCTGGTTCGTGGGCATGGACGTGGACGAAGCGATCTGGGACGCGACGGTCTTTACGAAGAACCGAGATCGGCTGCTGACGCAGGATATCGCCCGCAGCTTCTTCCGGCGTGTGGTGGAGCGGGCCGAGGGCCTGACGTCGGACGAGCATTTCACCGTCGATGGGACCTTGATAGAGGCGTGGGCGAGCCAGAAGCGTTTTTCAGCGGAAGGACGGTGGAACCGACGGGGATGGCCGCGACTTCCGCGGGCAGCAGCCGGGGAACGACACCCACGCGTCGAAGACGGATCCGGACGCGCGCTTGTATCGCCGATCGAATCACGCCGAATCGCGGCTGGCGTATCTCGGTCACCTGCTGATCGAGAATCGCCACGGGTTGATCGTCGATGCCATGGCCAGCACCGCCGACGGGTTTGCCGAACGGGAGGCCGCGACGCTGATGATGCTGAAGCGGTGGGAAGCGGCCCCGACCCGGCACCGCACCGTTGGCGCCGACAAAGGCTACGACACGTTCGACTTTGTGGGACTGATGCGCGAACTGGAAGTCACACCGCACGTGACACAGAATTTGG
>JBKPAI010000109.1:0-62682 GCA_046726355.1 Acidobacteriota bacterium
CGCCCGGGCCTGGCGCGCCGGCGGGGGGCGGCGGTGGCGGCGGCGGCGGTGCGAAGCCGGCTGGAGGCGCGTCATGATCGAAGCCCACGCCACCGCACGGTACGTCCGCACGTCGGCGCAGAAAGCCGGGCTCGTGCTTGCCCTGATTCGCGGCAAGAACGTGAACCAGGCGCTGGCGACCTTGAAGTTCACGCGCAAGGGAGTTGCCGACGACATCGCCAAGGTCCTGCGCTCGGCAGTCTCGAACGCCCAGAACAAGGCTGGTTTCAGCGGCGATGTCGACCGCCTGTTCGTGTCGGCCTGCTACGCCAATCAGGGGCCGTCGGCCAAGCGCGTGCGTCCGGCGCCAATGGGACGCGCCTTCCGCGTGCTGAAGCGGACGGCGCACCTGACGGTGCAGGTGTCGGAGCGGCCGGAAAAACCAGCTCCGGTCGCGGCGGCGCCGGCCACTGGTGGCAAGCGGACGCGCGGTGCCCGGCCGGCCGCCGAGGGGCAGGAAAAGACCACGCCCCGCAGAACATCGGCGGCGAAGGAGAAGTAGCGCATCCGGCGGGGCGAAGCCCCCCGGTCTATTAAGCAAGGACGTACGATCATGGGGCAGAAGGTTCATCCGTTCGGGTTCCGGCTCGGATTCAACAAGACGTGGCGCTCGCGCTGGTACTCGGATCGCGACTACGCGAAGCTGCTGCACGAGGATCTGCGGCTGCGGCAGACCCTGAAGAAACGGTTTTCGCACGCCGGCGTCGCCAAAATCGAAACCGAGCGGGCCGTCAACCGGCTGAAGATCGACATCTACACGTCCCGGCCGGGCATCATCATCGGCCGCAAAGGAACGGAAGTCGACAAGCTGAAGCAGGAAATCCAGAAGCGCACCGGCCGTGAAGTCTTCATCAACATTCAGGAAATCCAGAAGCCGGAGCTCGAGTCGCAGCTGATCGCCGAGTCGGTGGCGATGCAGCTGGAAAAACGCGTCGCCTTCCGCCGCGCCATGCGCAAAGCGGTGGAATCGGCCCTGCGATTCGGCGCGCGCGGGATCAAGGTGCGGGTCTCCGGCCGGTTGAACGGCGCCGAGATCGCGCGCTCTGAGTGGTACCTGCATGGCCAGCTTCCCCTGCAGACGCTGCGCGCCGACATCGATTACGGCTTTGCCGAGGCGAATACGACCTACGGTCAGATCGGCATCAAGGTCTGGTTGTACAAGGGCGAGCGCCTGGTGCCGCAGCGGGGACGCGAGGAGGAATATCGCGAGCGCGGGCCGCGGCGGCCGCAGGCGAGAGCGTGAGGCGATAAGGGCAGGATAGGTGGGAAGGGCGGGAGAGGCAGGACAGGCAGGAGAGGCAGACAGCAAGGCAGGCACGATAGGCAGGGCAGGTTCCTCCCATCCAGCCCCTCCTGCCCATCCAGCCCGTCCCGCCCGGAGATCCAGCGATGTTGATGCCGAAGAAGGTCAAGTACCGGAAACAGCAGCGCGGCCGGATGAAGGGCAAGGCGTGGCGGGGATCCGACGTCTCGTTCGGCGATTACGGCCTGAAGGCGCTCGAGCCGTGCTGGCTGACCGATCGGCAGATTGAGGCCGCGCGCGTGGCGATGACGCGCTTCGTGGCGCGCGGCGGCAAGATCTGGGTCCGGGTATTTCCCGACAAGCCGATCACCAAGAAGCCGCAGGAAACGAGGATGGGGAAGGGCAAAGGCGCGCCGGAGCAGTGGGTCGCCGTGGTCAGGCCCGGCAAGGTGTTGTTCGAGATGGAAGGGATTCCCGAGAAGGAGGCGCGTGAAGCGATGAACCTGGCCGCGGCCAAGATTCCCATCCGCACCAAATTCGCGACCCGTTTCGCGCAGGAGAAGGCTCAATGAAGGCGGCGGAACTGCGTGACCTCGGCGACGACGAGCTCGGCGCGAAGGAACGCGACCTGACCGATCAGCTCTTTCGCATGCGTATACAGAAGTCCATGGGCCAGCTCGAGGTGCCGGTGAAGATGCGCACGGTCCGCCGCGATCTGGCGCGCGTGAAGACCGTGCTGAGACAGAAGAGGGCAGGATAGGCAGGAGGGCAGGGATAGACAGAAGGGACGGGAGCGCCAGGACGGGTCAGCCGATCGGCTTTTTATCCTGCCTGTCCTGTCCATCCAGCCCTTCCTGCCCGACAGGATTCAGAAATGTCTTTCAAAGCTGAAAAACAGGGCATCGTCGTCAGCGACGGGATGCAGAAAAGCTGCGTCGTCGCGGTCCAGTGGCAGGTGCGTCATGGCTTATACGGCAAGACCGAGCGCCGCACTTCCAAGTTCATGGTCCACGACGAAGAGCACGCGGCGAAGGTCGGGGACACCGTCGAGATTGTGGAGACGCGCCCTCTCAGCCGGCGCAAGCGCTGGATGCTCAAACGCGTGGTGCGCAAAGCGCTTGACGTCTGACGGGGTCGAGTAGGTCGGGTGGGTCAGGTGAGTCGGGTATGGCAGGTAGGCCGACAAACCCACTTGACCCAGCCGACCCACTTGACCGGGAGAAGCTGCCATGATCCAAATGCGCTCGATCCTGGACGTTGCCGACAATTCCGGCGCGCGCAAGATCGCCATCATCAACCCGATTGGCGGATCGACCGGCCGCTACGCGCGCCTCGGCGACATCGTCACCGCGTCGGTGAAAGAAGCGACGCCCGAATCGAACGTGAAAAAGGGGCAGGTCGTGAAGGCGGTGATCGTGCGCACCGTCAAGGAGCACCGGCGGCGCGACGGCAGCTACATCCGCTTCGACCGGAACGCGGCCGTGCTGATCAACGACCAGGGCGAGCCGATCGGCACGCGCGTCTTCGGTCCCGTGGCGCGCGAGCTGCGCGAGCGCCGTTTCATGAAGATCATCTCGCTGGCGCCGGAGGTTCTTTGATGCCTGAGATTGCTGATTGCTGATTGCTGATTGCTGTTTGCTTATTGTTGATTGTTGATTTTTGTTTGTTGATTGTTGATTGAAATCAGCAATCAACAATCACCAATCACCAATCTCGAGATTTTAACCATGCCACGACTCGCGACACCGCTGCGGAAGAACGACAACGTGCTGGTCATCGCCGGCAAGGACCGCGGAAAGCGCGGCCGCATTCTGAAAGTCCTGCCGGACAAGAACCGCCTCATCGTCGAAGGCGTGAACCTGATCAAGCGCCACACGAAGCCAAACCCGGGACGTCAGATCAAGGGCGGCATCGTGGAGCGTGAAGCATCTCTGCATGCGAGTAACGTGCAGCTCGTCTGTCCGGAATGCAGCGCCCAGACCCGCATCGGTCACAAAGTGCTCGCCGACGGCCGCAAGGTCCGGATCTGCCGCAAGTGCGAGGGGGTCGTCGACAAATGAGTGCGCGACTGAAAGACAAGTATCAGAAGGAAGTCGTCCCGGCCCTGACGAAGGAATTCGGGTACAAGAACGTGATGGCCGTGCCCCGCATTCAGAAGATCGTCGTGAACATGGGGCTCGGCGAGGCCACGGCGAACGCCAAGATCATCGATGTCGGAGCCGACGAGCTCGCCCGCATCACCGGGCAGAAACCGGTCACGCGCCGCGCCAAGAAGTCCATCGCCGCGTTCAAGGTCCGCAAAGGCATGCCGATCGGGACCATGGTGACGCTGCGCGGTGAACGGATGTGGGAGTTCCTTGATCGGTTGATGAGCATCGCGCTGCCGCGGGTACGGGACTTCAAGGGAGTCTCTCCGCGCGGCTTCGACGGGCGGGGCAATTACACGCTCGGCCTGCGCGATCAGCTGCTGTTTCCTGAAGTCGATTACATGAAAGTCGACAAGGCGCGCGGCATGAACGTGTCGGTCGTGACCACGGCCAAGACCGACCCGGAGGCGCGAAAGCTTCTTCAGTTCATCGGCATGCCGTTCAGGCCGAACTGAGCGAGCCGCGCGCTGGGGGGCCCGGCGGGGCGTAGCCCCCCGGTGTAGCACGACGAGAGAAAAGGAACGATGGCTACGACTGCAAAGATCGCAAAGGAACATCGGGCGCCGAAGTTCAGGATCCGCCTGCGCAACCGGTGCCGGCTGTGCGGACGTCCGCGCGGGTACCTGCGGAAGTTCGCGCTCTGCCGCCTGTGCTTTCGAAAGCTGGCGCTCGAAGGCGACATCACCGGGGTGACAAAGAGCAGCTGGTAGGCCACGGGTCGGCCAGAGCCGAAAGCCCGGAGCCGGGAGCCCAACGATCGAAGGCGAAGAGGTATGACAGATCCAATTGCAGACATGCTTACGCGGATTCGAAACGCGGTTTCGGCCAAGCACGCGCGCGTCGATATGCCGGCGTCGCGGCTCAAAGCCGAGATCGCCCGCATTCTGCAGGACGAAGGGTACATTCAAGGGTTCAAATTGCTCGATGAGCCGGCCGCCGGCGCGCCGGCGGTGAAGACCCTGCGCGTGTTTCTGAAATACGGACCACGCGGCGAGCGTCTGATCACGGGCGTCGAGCGCATCAGCCGTCCGGGACGCCGCGTCTATTTCGGCAAGGCCGATGTGCCCGACGTTCTCGGCGGCCTCGGCACCAGTATCCTCACGACTTCCCGGGGCGTGATGACCGGCCGTGAGGCGGTGAAAGCGGGCGTCGGCGGCGAAGTGCTCTGTAACGTCTGGTGATGGCCATGCAGGGGCGGTTCGACAGCCGCCCTGGACGAGACGCAGGGCGGTTCGCGAACCGTCCGGGTCGAGAGAAGACACCATATGTCACGTATCGGCAAGAAACCGATCACGATTCCCAAAGGCGTCACGGTGAAGGTGCACGACACCGCGGTCGAAGTGCAGGGGCCGAAGGGCAAGCTGCGCCAGGCGTTTCCAACGGGCATCAGTTTCGAGGTGAGCGACGGCCATCTTCTGGCCCGCACGAAGAACGACGACCCGCAGCTGGGGAAGTTTCACGGCCTGGCGCGAAGCCTCGTCGCCAACGCCGTCGTCGGCGTCACTGAAGGCTTCAAGCGCGAGCTCGACATCGTCGGCGTCGGCTACCGCGCGGAAGTCAAGGGCAAGCAGGTGATTTTTGCGCTCGGCTACTCACACGCCGTGGTCTTCGATATCCCGACGGGTATCGAGGTCGCGGTGGACAAACAGACGCACATCACGGTCACGGGCGTCGATCGGCAGCTGGTTGGTCAGGTGGCGGCGAACATCCGCCGTCTGCGCAAGCCGGATCCCTACAAGCAGAAGGGCGTGCGCTATACGGGCGAGGTGTTGAAGAAGAAAGCCGGGAAGACCGGCGCCAAGTAGTCTGGTGGGTCGGATGGTCTGGTGGGCTGGGTAGGTTGGAACGACCGCCATGACCGCGAGAGAGCACCTGCAGCAGCGCCTGCGGCCATGCCGAGCCGAGGACACGGAATTCGAGGCGAGGCATCAGCGTAAGTTCGCGGCGGGGGTGGGGCCCCGCCGCCGGTGGAAAAAATGAAGATCAAGACCAAGGACGATCGCCGTCGTCGCATTCAACTGCGCCAGCGCAAGCGGATCGCCGGGACCGAGGAGCGGCCGAGGCTCAGTGTCTTCCGGAGCGATTCGCACATCTACGCGCAGGTGATCGACGACCTGCACGGGCGCACGCTCGTGTCTGCCTCCACCATTGACAGCGGGCTGAAGGGCGGGCTGGCGAAGAACGTTCGCGGCGGCAACCTCAAGGGCGCCGACGCCGTCGGCCAGGCGATTGCCGCGCGTGCGATCGAAAAAGGCATCAAGCGCGTGGTGTTCGACCGCAGCGGGTTTCTCTATCACGGGCGTGTTCGCGCCGTGGCGGAGGCGGCGCGGAAGGCGGGCCTTGAATTCTAGCCAGGGCGTGGGGCGGAGCCCCGCGTGAGACGGTAAAGCACAATGAGAACACGTGAACGAATCGATCCATCGCAGCTCGACATCAAGGACACCGTCGTTTCGATCAACCGCGTGACGAAGGTCGTCAAGGGCGGGAAGAATCTCAGCTTCAGTGCGCTGGTCGTTGTCGGCGACGGCCACGGGGTGGTCGGCTTCGGCATCGGGAAGGCCAAGGAAGTGCCGTCTGCGATCAAGAAGGGGATCGAGGCCGCGAAGAAAAACCTCATCCGCGTGCCGCTGCAGGGGACGACAATCCCGCACACGGTCACGGGCGTCTTCGGATCGGGGCGTGTTCTCCTCAAGCCGGCGCCGGACGGCACCGGCATCATCGCAGGCGGCGCCGTGCGCGCCGTCGTCGAATCGGCGGGCGTGACGAACATTCTGACGAAATCAATTGGCTCGGCGAACCCGCACAACGTCGTGCGTGCGACCTTCGCCGGCCTCGGATCGCTGAAGGATCCCGTGTTGATCGCACGCCTGCGCGGCAAGGATCTGCAGGAGTTGTCGCGGGCGAGCGCGTAGCGAATGATCACCACGGAGGACACGGAGCCAAAATCCTGTTGGCGTCAGGGTTGACCCTTCGCGTTCCTCCGCGTCCTCTGTGGTCAAGCGTTTCTGGGGCACGCTCACGGATTGCACGTGGGAATACGCTGATGGCAAATCATCGAACGGACACAAAGGGCACCACGGTGAAGGTGACGCTCGTCCGGAGCCCGATCGGCTTCAACCGGAATCAGGCCGCGGTCGTTCAAGGTCTTGGCCTGCGGCGCATCCGCCACACGGTGGAGCTGAAGGACACCCCCGCGACCCGCGGGATGATTCACAAGGTCCGCCATCTGGTGGAAGTGGCGGACTGATCTCGGCCGGGGGATAGACACATGAGTCTGAGCAGTCTGCGGCCCCCGAAGGGGATGAAGCACGCCAAGAAGCGGATCGGCCGGGGCCACGGGAGCGGCAACGGCAAGACCGCCGGGCGCGGGCACAAGGGCGCGAAGTCGCGATCGGGCTTCAAGTTCAAGCGCGGCTTCGAAGGCGGTCAGATGCCGCTGCACCGGCGCGTGCCCAAGCGAGGGTTTCACAACCCGTTCCGCGTGGAGTACGAGGTGGTCAACCTCGACACGCTGGCATCGAAGTTCGATGCCGGCACCGTGATCACGCCCGAGTTGCTGCGGGAGCGCGGACTCGTTCCCGGCGGCGACTGCCGGATCAAGGTCCTGGCGCGCGGCGAGGTCGCCAAGGCGCTGACGGTTCGCGCGCACAAGTTCAGTGGCAAGGCGGCGGAGAAAATTGCCGCGGCAGGCGGCCAGACGGAGCAACTCGCGTGAACGAAAGCCTCAAGAACATCTTCGCGGTTTCCGACCTGCGCAATCGTGTTCTGTACACGCTCGGGCTGCTCGCCGTGTACCGCGTCGGCCACCACATCACGGTGCCGGGCGTGAACCTGGCGGCGATCGACGAGCTGGCGCGGCAGGCGCAGAACACGATGTTCGGGCTGTACGACATGTTCTCGGGCGGGAACCTGTCGAAGGTGACGATCTTCGCGCTGGGCATCATGCCCTACATCAGCGCCTCGATCATCCTGCAGCTCCTCACCGTAGTCTGGCCGTACCTCGAAAAGCTTTCGAAGGAAGGCGAGCTCGGGCGGCGGAAGATCACGCAGTACACGCGCTACGGCACGATCCTGCTCAGCATCGTGCAGTCGCTCGGGATCGCCGTCTTCCTCGAGCGCCAGACGCAGATTGCCGGCGGGCTGCCGCTCGTGTACCAGACCGGCTTTGCCTTCCGCCTGATGACGGTGCTGACGCTGACAACGGGTACGTGTCTGGTGATGTGGCTGGGCGAGCAAATCACCGAGCGCGGTATCGGCAATGGCATGTCGCTGATCATCTACGCGGGGATCGTCGTCCAGCTGCCGCGGGCCGTGCTGCAGACGTTCGACCAGATGCGCACCGGGCAGATGGGGCTGATCCGGATTCTGGTGCTGCTCGTGCTCATGGCGCTCGTCGTCGCCGCGGTTGTCTTCGTCGAGCGCGGGCACCGGCGCGTGACCGTGCAATATGCGAAACGCGTGGTCGGCCGCCGCATGTACGGCGGCTCGAGCACGCACATTCCGCTGAAGGTGAACACCGGCGGCGTCATCCCGGTGATCTTCGCGTCGTCGCTGCTGGCGTTCCCCTACACGATAGCCCAGGCATTTCAGGGACGTCCGTGGATCGACGCTTTGGCCGTGCAGCTCGGTCCGGGCATGCCGCTGTACAACCTCTTGTACGTGGTGGGCATCATCTTCTTCGCCTACTTCTACACCGCGATCATCTTCAATCCCGATGACGTGGCGGAGAACATGCGGAAGTACGGCGGCTTTGTGCCGGGCATCCGGCCGGGCAAACGAACCGCCGAATACATCGACACGATTCTGGCGCGCATCACGCTCGCGGGCGCAATCTATCTCGCCCTCATCGCGCTGCTGCCAACCTGGCTGATGAGCGGCTTCCGGGTGGCGCCGATTCCGTTCATCGGCGACTGGCTGGACGCCGCGCTTCCGAGGTTCATTACGGAAGGCATGAACGTCACCTACTACTTCGGCGGGACATCGCTGCTGATCGTCGTCGGGGTGGCGATGGACACCGTTCAGCAGGTCGAGTCGCAGTTGATCATGCGCCATTACGACGGCTTCATGAAGAAGACGCGAATTCGCGGCCGCAGGGGATAGGTTGAAGCTCAACGTGATCATGCTCGGGCCGCCAGGCGCGGGAAAGGGTACGCAGGCCGAACGCCTGGCCCGCACCCGCGGCATCCCGAAGATCTCCACCGGCGATATCCTGCGTGAAGCGGTCGCCACCGGAACGGCGATCGGCAAACGTGCCCGGGCCGTCATGGATCGCGGCGAGCTGGTCAGCGACGACTTGATGATCGGGATCGTGAAAGAGCGGATCGACCGGCCGGATGCCGCGGCGGGATTCATCCTGGACGGCTTCCCGCGTACCGTTCCGCAGGCCGTCGCGCTCGATGGGCTCGTGAGGGGACGCGATCCGTTGATCATCGTCGACGTCGTGGTTCCCGAGACCGAGCTGGTCCGGCGCCTGGCGTCGCGGTTGATCTGCGAGATCTGCGGCGCCGACGCGGGAACGAACGGCCTCGTGGCAAGTGGTGCCGACAAGCCGGTTGCCGCCCCGGCCGGACCGGACGCGGGCGCGGTGGTTCGCACGGCCACGGAGCCGCAGCGGTGCCGGCGGTGCGGCGGCCGTCTGGTGCAGCGCAGCGACGATACGGTCGAGGTGGTGCGCGAGCGCCTCAAGGTGTACCGGCTGCAGTCGAAGCCGCTCGTCGACTACTACAAGGTCCGGCCGACGTTTCGATCGATCAACGGCGCACAGAATCCGGATCGCGTCGCCCTGGATCTCGCCTCCGCAATCGACGAAGCGGGGAACGGGCTGCTGCGCTCGGGAGCGCGGTCGTGATCATCTGCAGGTCGGCCGACGAGCTCGAACGCATGCGCGAGGCGGGTCGGCTGGTTGGTGAAGTGCTGGCCGAGCTCGCGGCCATGGTGGCGCCCGGCGTGACGACGGCGGACCTGGACGCGGTGGCGGAAAAGCGCATCGCCCGTGCCGGTGCCACGCCCGCGTTCAAGGGATACCACGGCTATCCGGCGACGATCTGTGCGTCAATCAACGAAGAGGTAATCCACGGGATCCCCTCGGGCCGCCGGCTCCTGAAAGAAGGCGACATCGTCTCGATTGACGTCGGCGCCTCGCTGAACGGGTACTTCGGCGACAGCGCGATCACGCTGCCGGTCGGTCAGGTGTCGGAAGAAGCGGCGATGTTGCTGACGGTGACCGAGGAGGCGCTGTACAAGGCGATCGAGCGCGTCAGGCCCGGGAACCGCATCTCCGACATCGGCCATGCGGTGCAGAAACACGTCGAGGCCTACGGCTTCTCGGTGGTCAGGGAATTCGTCGGGCATGGCATCGGCCAGCGGATGCACGAGGAGCCGCAGGTGCCGAATTACGGCGATCCAGGCCGCGGTCCGCGGCTGGCCGAAGGTATGGTGCTCGCGATCGAGCCGATGGTGAATGCCGGGAAGCCGGCGGTCAAGCTGCTCGGCGACGGATGGACCGCCGTGACCCGCGACAGCAGCCTGTCCGCCCATTTCGAGCATACGGTGGCTGTCACGGCGGACGGCCCGTGGATTCTGACCGCGCGTGAGGTGCCGGTTGCTGCACGGCGATAAGAACCACGAGCGGGCCCCAGTGGCCGGAATCGTCAGCGAAGTGCTGCCGCACGCCCTCTATCGAGTGAAGGTGGAGGGAGGCCACCTCGTTCTCGCGCATATCGCCGATCGCCTCGACCGGAATTTCATCCGGCTGCTGGCCGGTGATCGTGTGCGGATTGAGTTGTCGGCCGACGTGACGCGCGGCCGGATTGTCCAGAAGATGTGAGGAGCTATGAAGGTGCGGGCATCGGTGAAACGGATGTGTGACAAATGCAAGATCGTACGCCGGCGCGGCGTCGTGCGTGTGATCTGCTCGAACCAGAAGCACAAGCAGCGGCAGGGCTAAAGACGAAAGAGTAAGGACTGAAGGACCAAATATGGCACGCATTGCCGGCGTCGATCTCCCGCGGACTAAGCGCGTCGAGATCGGCCTCACCTACATCTATGGGATCGGACGTGTCCGCTCGAACGGGATCCTGAAGGATGCCGGGGTCAGCCCCGACGTGCGCGTCAAGGATCTGTCGGAGGACGACGTCCGCAAGATCAGCCGGGTCATCGAGGAGCAGGGCGGCGTGGAAGGCGACCTGCGCAAGGAAATCTCGATGAACATCAAGCGGCTGATGGAAATCGGCTGTTATCGCGGGATGCGCCACCGCCGCGGCCTGCCCGTGCGCGGCCAGCGGACGCGGACCAACGCGCGGACGCGCAAAGGCCCGCGCAAGGGCGCGATTGCGAAGAAGAAGACGGTGTAGTCGCGTCGGACGGCGGCTTCCTGTAGCGCAGGCCTTCAGGCCTGCATCACCGTCGCCGGGCAGCCCTGAAGGGCTGCGCTACACCGGAAACGGTTGCTGAGAGCCAACCGCAAAGGATCGAAAATGGCGAAGAGCGAGGCGACGACGCCCGAAGGGGCACCGGAGAAGAAAGAGAAGGCGGGACGCCCGAAGAAGACGTTCAAGAAGCGAGGGGAGAAGCGCGTCGTCCATCACGGCCTGGCCCATATCCAGGCGTCGTTCAACAACACCGTGGTGACGATTACCGACACCGAGGGGAACGTGGTGGCCTGGTCGAGCGCCGGCGGCATCGGCTTCAAGGGATCGCGCAAAGGGACGCCGTTTGCCGCGACGCAGGCGGCGCTCAACGCCGGCAATGCGGCGAAGACCGTCGGCATGCGATCGCTGGACGTCCGCGTCAAGGGTCCCGGATCCGGCCGCGAGTCGGCGATTCGCGCGCTGCAGACGGTCGGCCTGGAAGTGAAGTCGATCCGCGACGTCACGCCGATTCCGCACAACGGCTGCCGGCCGCCGAAGCGACGGCGCGTGTGATATCGGGGAAGCGTTTTATGAAAGGTGATTGATGGCTCGTTATATTGGTCCGGTCTGCCGCCTGTGCCGCCGTGAGGCGATGAAGCTGTTCCTCAAAGGGGAGCGGTGTTACACGGAGAAGTGCGCGATCGAGAAGCGCAACTTTCCCCCAGGTCAGCATGGCAAGAGCCGGAAGGCAAAGCTCGCGGGCTACGGCCTCCAGCTGCGCGAGAAGCAGAAGGTGAAGCGCATCTACGGCGTGCTGGAGGATCAGTTCCGCACCTACTTCGAGACGGCGGAGCGCACGCGCGGTATTACGGGTGTGACGCTGCTGCAGCTGCTCGAGCGGCGTCTCGACAACGTGGTGTATCGGCTGGGCCTGGCCACGTCGAGGCCGCAGGCCCGTCAGCTGGTGCGTCACGGCCACTTCCTGGTGAACGGCCGGAAGGTCGACATCCCGTCGTACTCGCTGAAGGAAGGAGACGTGATCACGGTGATCGGCCGCTCGCGCAAGAACCCGACGATCGAGCACGCGATGGAGGAGGTGAAGGGCCGCGGCATCCCCGAATGGCTGTCGTTCGATCCCAGCGCAATTACCGGCCGGGTCAATTCGATGCCGACGCGCGAACAGATCAACCTGCCGGTGCAGGAGCAGCTGATCGTGGAACTGTACTCGAAATAGGCAATTTGGAATCAGGAATGAGGAATTTGGAATGCGTACGTGGATTCCAACACGCATTTCAGAATTCCACATTCCGAATTCCAAATTCCAAATTCGCACCCGCCGGCCCGCAGCCTTTTCAGACCTGCGGCGGGAGGCCGGCGGCGACTCGCAGGTCTGGAGGCCCGTCTGCGGGCCCGCAGGCGAAAGGAAGACACGCACATGCTGTGGAAAGGTTTTCAGCGGCCCAAACGGCTCGAGTTCGAACGCGAGACGCTGACCGATCGGTTCGGACGCTTCTACGCCCAGCCCTTCGAGCGCGGCTTCGGCACGACGATCGGCAATGCGCTGCGGCGCGTGCTGCTGTCGTCGATCGAAGGCGCGGCGATTACCGCGGTGAAGATCGAGGGAGTCCTTCACGAATTCTCGCCGATTCCGGGCGTGGTCGAGGACGCGACCGATATCATCCTCAATCTCAAGCAGATTCCGCTCAAGCTCTACGTCGATCACACCAAGACGCTCACGCTTCGCGTCGACAAGGCGGGTGAAGTCCGCGCTCGCGACATCCAGGCCGACGCCGACGTCGAGATTCTCGAGCCCGATGCGCACATCGCCACGGTGGCCGAAGGCGGCAAGCTGCACATGGAAATGCGGATGAAGCGCGGCCGCGGCTACGTGTCGGCCGACAAGAACTTCGACGAGGATCTCGGCATCGGCTGGATCCCGATCGACTCGGTCCACTCGCCCATCAAGAAGGTCAACTATCTCGTCGAGGCCGCGCGCCTGGGACAGACGACCGACTACGACAAGCTGACCGTCGATGTCTGGACGAACGGATCCGTGAGCTCGCGCGACGCAGTGTCGCTGGCGGCGAAGCTGATTCGGGATCACCTGAACATCTTCATCAATCTCGAGGAAGGCGCCGAGCAACCGATCGACACGGGCGCCGAGCAGCCGCGCGCCGGCGCGAGCAACGAGAATCTCGACAAGTCGGTCGAGGAGCTCGAGCTGTCGGTCCGCTCGTACAACTGTCTGAAGAACGCCAACATCCGGACTATCCGCGAGCTCGTGCAGAAGACAGAAGCCGAAATGCTGAAGACCAAGAACTTCGGCCGCAAGAGCCTGAACGAAATCAAGGAGATCCTGCACACGATGGGCTTGAGCCTCGGCATGCGCGTCGATCAGCCGACGGCGGCGTCGCAGGACTGACTAGAGGTCGGGTGGGTCGGGTACGTCGAGTGGGTCAGGTAGGGCAGGTGAGGAACGTGGGTGACGGGCGGCAGCGATTTCGATCCGATCTGACCCATCCAGCCCACCCGACCCACTCGACCCACCAGACCAGGAATCAGCCATGAGACATCGAGTTGCTTACAGAAAACTGGGCCGCGTCACCGAGCACCGCATCGCGATGCTGCGAAACCAGGCGACGGCCCTGATCCGTCACGAACACATCACCACCACCGTGCCGCGCGCCAAGGAGCTCCGCCCGTTCGTGGAGCGGCTGATCACCATCGCCAAGCGGGGGCTGGCCGGTGGAGAGGCCAACGGCCACGCGCTCACCGCGCGCCGCCTGGTCATGCAGGACCTGCAGGACCGCGCGGTCGTCACGAAGCTGTTCAACACGATTGCGCCCAGGTTCGCCGAACGACCCGGCGGCTACACGCGGCTCCTTCGCGTCGGCTATCGCAAGGGAGACAGCGCTGAGGTGGCCCAGGTGGAGCTCATCGGCAGCGAGTTCAACCCGCGCGCGAAAGCGGAAGCGGAAGCGAAGGCCGGCGAAAAGCCCAGGGGCAAGTCGGTCGGGGGAAGGCTGCGCGCAGCGGCAGAACGGTTCCGCGGTGGCAAAAAGGAAGAAGACGCTGCAGCGGAGACGAAACCCGCACGCCGCGGCAAGAAGACGCAGCCCGCCGGGGAAGGTGAAGAAGAGGAATAGGAATCCTGTCATGAGTTGTGAGTTGTCAGTCATGAGTTTCTGAGCTGCGGGGCCGGCCAGAAGCGTGCTGAGCCCCGCAGATCAAGCGGTGCGTGACGCGCCGCGACTCATCACTCAAAAACTCACAACTCAAGCCTTCTTGTGATCCGCGCCGCATTCATCACTCAAAAGTCACAACTCAAGACTTCTTCCAGGGTTTCGATTTTGCACGTCCCCCGTGTATGAAACCCACACTCAAGCGTCTTCCGGATCAGGTCCTGGTCATCACCGGGGCATCCAGCGGCATCGGTCTGACGACGGCCGAAATGGCTGCCCGTAAGGGTGCGCGTGTCGTGCTGACGGCACGCAGCGAAGCCGAGCTTGCAGATGCCGTCGAGTGGATCCGGCGCGCCGGCGGGCGGGCCACCTATGTGATGGCCGACGTCGCCGACCCGCAACAGGTCGAGCATGTAGCTCGTCATGCCCTGCAGGAGTTCGGCGGCATCGACACGTGGGTCAACAACGCCGGGCTCGGGATGTACGGCCGCTTGGTCGATCAGCCGCTGGAGGAGAAGCGGCGGAGCTTCGACATCAATTTCTGGAGCGTCGTCCACGGCTGCCGGGTCGCGGTGCGGCACCTGCGCGAACGCGGCGGGGTGATCGTCAATATCGGCAGTCAGGTCTCGGATCGCGCCGCGCCGCTGCTGGGCATCTACAGCGCCGCGAAGCAGGCGGTCAAGGGCTACACCGATTCGCTCAGAATGGAGCTGGAGCACGACGGCGTGCCGGTCTGGGTCTCACTGGTGAAGCCCGGGCCGATCGACACGCCGTTCACCGCGCACGCTGCCAACTACATGGAAAAGCAGCCGGCGCACGCTCCACCCGTGTACCCTCCCGAAGAAGTCGCCCATGCGATCCTGAAGTGCGCCGAGCGGCCGATCCGCGAGGTGACCGTCGGCGGAGTGCCGCGGCTTCAGGGAGCGATCGCGGCCGTCGCGCCGCGGCTCGTCGATCGGTTCATGGAACAGCAGCTCTGGAACCGGCTGCAGAGCGACCAGCCGGCGCACTCGCGCGGCAGTCTGCACGCGCCATCAGGCGAGGACTACGGCCGGCGGCGCGGTCACCATGCCGGCCGCGTCATGCAGTCGAGCGCGTACACGCGCGCGGCGCTGTCCGACGTCGTGCGCGCGGCGCCGTTCATTGCCGTCGGCGCCGCGGTGGCGGCTGTGGTCGTGGCGAACCGATAGCAGACGTTACAACGATCAACGCAGAACACGCGGAACTCGCAGAACGAAAGTATTTTGCTGCGGGTTCGGCCGGTTCTGGTTGCTTCCTGCCGATCGCGGAGCACACGGAGGGAACGGTATAACCACAGAGGAGCAGAGGAACGGAGATAGAAGGGAGAAACCCCAGTCTTCTTCTCTGCTCGTCTCCGTTACACCGTTTCTCTGCGTTAACACCGTTGCCTCTGTCCCCTCCGCTGTTGGGGTCTGCCGAATTAGCGCGGAACTCCCCAGGATGTCGTTTCTGCGGGCTCTGCGGGCTCTGCGTTGTACGTCGGTGTTTGTCTTCCGGATTTACACTTCCTCTACTTCCACGCCGGCGCGCTCGGCCTTGTACGCCGCAATGATCTTCGTCTGCAGGTGTCCGGGCACTTCATCGTAGTGCGAGTATTCCATGTGGTACGACCCGCGCCCGCCGGTGGCCGACGTCAGGTGCTGCTCGTAGGTGAGCATCTCGGCCATCGGGACCTGGGCCTTGATGATGGTGGTTGCCCCGCGTGTATCCATGCCCGCGATCCGGCCGCGGCGGCCGTTGAGATCGCCCATCAGATCCCCGGCGAAGTCCGACGGCGCGTACACCTCGACGGTCATGATCGGCTCGAGGATCGTCGGCCGTGCCCGGGTCATGGCGTCCTTGAAGGCCAGCGATCCGGCGAGCTTGAACGACAACTCGTTCGAATCGACGTCGTGGTACGCGCCGTCGAACACCGTCACGCGGAAATCGACCATCGGATAGCCGGCGAGATAGCCGCGGGCGCGCGCGTCCTGGATCCCCTTTTCGACTGCCGGCACGAACTGGCGCGGGATCGCGCCGCCGAAGATGTCGTCGACGAACTCGAAATCGGCGCCGCGCGGCAGCGGCTCCACCTTGATCTTGCAGTCGCCGAACTGGCCGTGGCCGCCGGTCTGCTTCTTATGCCGGCCGTGCGCCTCCGTCGACGCCTTGATCGTCTCGCGGTACGGGATGCGCGGCGGCTTGAGGTTCACATCGACGCCGAACCGGCGCTTCAGCTTTGCGACGGTCACCTCGATGTGCAGTTGTCCCTGCCCTGACAGCAGCAGCTCCTTGGTCTGTGGATCGCGGCTGTACCGGATCGACGGATCTTCCTCCTCGAGGCGGTGCATCGACGTGCTGATCTTGTCTTCGTCGCCGCGGCTCTTCGGCTCGATCGCATAGGAGAGCACCGGCTCGGGAAAGTGGACGGCCGCGAAGCTGATCGGATCGCTCTTCTCGCCGAGCGTATCGTTGGTGAGGGTGTCCTTCAGCTTCGCCACCGCTCCCAGATCGCCGGCCTTGATCTCGGGCACGCTCGACTGGGTCTTTCCCTGCAGCATCAGCACGTTGCCGAATCGCTCCGTCGTGTCGCGGGTCTTGTTGTAGCAGCTGGCGTCGGCTTTCAGCGAGCCGGAGACGACGCGGAACATCGTAATGCGGCCGGCGAACGGATCGGCGATCGTCTTCCACACGAACGCGGCGACCGGCGCCTTGTCGTCGGCCGGCCGGGTCGTCTCCTTGCCGTCCTTGCCGACGCCCTTGAACGGCCGATCGGCCGGCGCGGGCAGATACGCGGCAATCGCATCGAGAAGCCGGGGCACCCCGATATTGAGCAGCGCGGAGGTACAGACCAGCGGAAACACCTTGCCGGCGAGGGTCGTGGCGCGCAGCCCGGCAAGCAGCTCGTCGTCGGTCAAGGTGCCGGCTTCGAAGAACTTTTCCATCAGGTGTTCGTCGTTCTCGGCCACCATCTCGATGAGGGCCTCGCGCGCGCTGTCGACGGCCGCCGCCATGTCCGGCGGGATCGGCGCTTCGGAGAACTTGCCGCTCTCGTCGGTCTGAAAGATGAACGCCTTCTTCGCCACCAGGTCGACGACGCCCTTGAAGTCTTTCTCCTCGCCGATCGGCAGCTGGATCGGCACGACGGCGCGGTTGCACGATTCGTGCAGCGAGGCGAGCGATCGGTCGAGGCTCGCCCGTTCGCGATCGAGCCGGTTCAGCACCACCACCCGCGGCAGCGAGAGCTCGCCCGCGATCTCCCAGACCTTCTCCGTCTGCACCATCACGCCCGATACGGCGTCGACGACCACCAGGGCGGCGTCGGCGACGTGCAGCGCGGCGCGCGTGTCGCTCAGGAAGTTCCCGATGCCCGGCGTGTCGATGACGTTGATCTTGAGTCGGTTCCATTCCGCGTAGGCGACGCTCGCCGAGAGCGTGTGCTTGCGCGCAATCGCCTCTTCGTCGTAGTCGGTGGCCGTCGTCCCGTCATCGACCTTGCCGAAGCGGTTGACCATGCCGGCATCGAAGAGAATGGCAGAGGCGAGCTGGGTCTTGCCGGATCCGCTGTGACCGGCCAGAGCGACATTTCTGATGCTGGGCGCGTCGTAGACCTTCATAGGCGGGGACTCCCTGCGAGCTCAATAGATCAGATAAACGGGTACGGGGCGAACCGCGCACGCGCGATCCAACGGATCATACAACCTGCGCGACCCGCGCCACCCACCTGACCCACCCGACCGGCCCGACCCACCCGACCCAGCGCTACTCGTACCGCAGCGCCTCGATCGGATCCAGCCGCGAAGCTTTGAATGCCGGCCACATGCCGAAGAAGATCCCCACGGACGCGGAGAACCCGAGCCCGATTGCGAACGACCACCACGGCATCGAGATCGGGAAGCCGGACAGCGCATGGACCGTCCAGCCGATACCGCTGCCGAGCGCTATCCCGAGGACGCCGCCCAGCGACGTCAGGAAGGCGGCTTCCATGAGGAACTGAAACAGGATTTCCGCCCGCCGCGCGCCGAGCGCCTTGCGAACGCCAATCTCGCGCGTCCGCTCGGTGACCGAGATCGACATGATCGCCATCACGCCGATGCCGCCGACCATGAGCGCAATCGATGAAATGACGACCAGCGCGAAAAACGTCCCCCGGCTGATCTGATCCCAGAGCTTCAGCACCGCGTCCTGCGTGACGACATCGAAATCGTCCGGCTCGTCCAGCTTGAGGCCGTGGCGGACGCGCATCACCCGGCGGACATCCTCAATCGCGTCCTGCTGCCTGACGCCGTCGCGCGGAACCATCGCGATTTGAATCGGCAGGATCGTCGCGCCGCGGTTGATCCGGACCGGATTCAGCCCGAAGACGCGTTGGTACGCGGTGTAGGGGATTGCTACGAAATCATCCTGCCCGAGGTTGAACCCGCCCGCGGAGGGACGCTTGTCGAACACGCCCACGACCTCGAACCGTTCGCTGCCGACCCGCACCGTCTTGCCCAGCGGATTGGTCGCGGTGGGCTGGAACAGCGCCTGGTACGGCGTGTTGCCGAGCACGACCACGTTCTTCCGGTACTGCACCTCGGTGCCGTTGAAATACCGGCCGGACAGCATCGGAATCCGCGTGCCTTCGGCGAAGTTCTCGGTCGATCCGAACACGACGATGGGCTTGGTTTTCTGCGTCCGGTAGAACACGCGGCGCTGGGTCGGCGGCCCTCCCGCGCCAAGTTGAATATCCACCAGCTGAATCGTGCCCGCCAGGTCCTCGATTGCACGCGCGTCGGAGATCGACAGGTTGGGGCGCTTGATCAGCTCCCTGAACTCGGCTCCGCTGGCAAAGCTGGTGACGCCGAACCGCTGGACGAAGATGGTGTTCGGTCCGATCGCGCCGATCATGGCGCGAAGCGACTGATCGAAGCCGCGGATCATCGCCGTCATGCCGACGATGGCGGTAATCCCGATGACGACGCCGAGCACGGTCAACGCGGAGCGCAACTTGTTCGTGCGCACCGTGTCGAACGCGAGCGTGATCACTTCCCAGAACAGCGCGACGCGCAGTGCCACGTCAGAAAACCCCCGTGTCTGTCTTGCTCGTCTATGTCACAACGATCAACGCCGAACGCGCGGAACTCGCAGAATTCGACGTGTTTCGCTGCGGGTTCTGCGCGTTCGGCGTTGGCTGTCGTCTCCCGATCGATCCCGTGCGCGTTCACTCACGACGCAGCGCTTCAATCGGATCCAGCCGCGCGGCACGCATCGCCGGATAGAGTCCGAAGATGAGGCCGACGACCGCGGTGATGCCGATGCCGAGCGCCACCGACCAGATTTCGACGGCCGCGGGGATGGGCGTGAAGCGGCTGATGACCTGCGCGATGGCGATGCCGAAGATCGTGCCGACAACGCCGCCGAACAGCGAGAGCACGACCGACTCGGTGAGCATCTGCGCCATGATGTCCGAGCGCCGCGCCCCCAGCGCCTTGCGCAGCCCGATCTCGCGGGTGCGCTCGGTCACCGCCATCAGCATGATATTCATGATCACGATGCCGCCGACCACCAGCGACAGGCCGACGACGCCGACGAGGACGGCGAAGATGCCGTTGGTTGCCGAATGGTAGATGTCGAGAATCGTGTCGGACGTGAAGATGCCGAAGTTGTCGTTCTGCCTCGGCTTCAGCCGCCGCGCCGTCCGCAGCGCGAGGGTGGCGTCGTCGATCGCGGGCGCAATCTGGGCCAGGTCCCGCGGCTTGACGCTCAGCGACAGCGATCGGCGCGCGCCGAAGATCATCCGGAACTGCGCGAGCGGAACGACCGCGAATTCGTCCTGCGAACGGCCGAGGAGCGTGCCCCGTTTCGCGCTGACGCCGACAATCCGGAAATGCACGCCTTCGATCTGAATGATCTTGTCGAGGGGATCGACGTTCGAGCCGAACAGCCGCTCTGCCGTCTGCCATCCGATGACCGTGACCGGCCGCGCGCTGTCGACTTCGGTCGTGCTCATCAGCCGGCCGCGCTCGGCGTCGAAGCTGGAGAAGTTCACGTACTCGGGCGAGACGCCCTGCACCTGCGCGTTGTCGATCGACTTGTCGCGGTAGGTCACGCGTCCGGACGCCGACGAGTCGGCCATGACCGCCGCGATGTACTCGCTCTCGTAGCGGCGGATGGCGCGGGCGTCCTGCAGCGTGATGCGCGGGTTGCTGCGGACCTTCTCGAAGTCATCATCGCTGCGCGTGATTGGAAACTGCTGGATGTTGAAGGAATCGGCGCCTGCCTGGTTGAGGATCGCCGTCTTCACCGACGCATTGAGGCCCTGAATCAGTGACACGACGGCAATGATCGAGGTGACGGCCACGATGTTGCCGAGGACCGTCATGAACGACCGCAGCTTGGCGGACCAGATCGCGTCGAGCGCAATCGCCGCCGATTCGAGGAATTTATTCATAGCCGGTCGAGTGGGTCGGGTGGGTCAAGTAGGTCGGGTGGGTCAGGTCGCGCCCTACCCGACCCACCGGACCCACTTGACCGACCTGGCCTACCTGGCCCTGGCTCCGTTGTCCACCTTCACCAGGTCGCCGTCGGCCATGCCCCGCACCGAGTTGTACGGGCCGGTAATCACCTGATCGCCGGGCGCGAGGCCCGACACCACTTCGAAATACTTGTCGCCGGCGATGCCCATCTTGATCGGCACGAACTCGGCGCGTCCGTTTCGGAAGGCGAACACGCCTTCGGCTTCCTTGCGGGTCTGCCCCGGTTTGAGCTCCGCCGCCGACGCGACCGGCTCCACCTGGTTCGGGCGCCGGCGCTTGTCGGTACGCGGCTCTCTCACGATCTGTCCGTTCGCGTCGTAGACGAGCTCCCGTACGGCGACCGCCGGAATCGGCACCGAGACGACGTTCTTGCGCGTCGCGGTCGAGATGTCCGCGGTGCACGTGAACCCTGGACGTACTTCGGGAACGGGCTCGTCGATCACGACGACGACCTTGAAATTCGTCGCCTGCGTTCCGGTGGATGGCTGCGTACTCTGCCCGCTTGTGGTCTGAATCGGACTGTTGCCGATCTCGGTGACATGGCCGGTGAAGGATCGATCCGGCAGCGCGTCGATCGTCACCTTGGCGCGCTGACCCAGCTGCACGTGCGGAATGTTGGTCTCGTCGACTTCTACTTCCGCCTGGATGATCGACATGTCCGCGAGGGTGAGGAGCACGGTTCCGGGATTGTTCATGGTGCCGATGATCGCGGTCTCACCCTCCTGGATGTTCCGGCGCGAGACGATGCCGTCGATGGGTGACTCGATGCGGACCTTGCTGAGATCGTAGCGCGCGCTCTCGAGCGTCGCCTGTTCCTGCGCGATCCGGCTCTCCTGCGGCCGGACGAGTTTCTCCCGCTCCTGGACGGCCGATTCCGCCGCCCGCAGATCGTTCGTCGCCTTGTCGAGTGCCTCGCGCGTCGTCAGCTGCTGGCGCCAGAGGTCCTGCTGCCGCGCCAGGTTCTGCTGCGCCTGCTGCAGCTGCACCCGCGCCGTCTCCACCGCCTGCCGCATCTGGTCGAGCGACTGCTCGGCGGCCCGCAGCGACGCGGAATTGCTCTCGACGCGGGTGCGCAGCGACTTCGGGTCGATCTGCAGGAGAAACTGCCCCTTGTGGATCCGGTCCCCCTCGTTGACCGCCAGATTGACCACGCGGCCTGGGGTGTCGGCGCTGATGTTGACGAGGCGCTTCGGCTGAATCTTGCCTGACGCGGAGACGACAGCCTCCAGGTCGCGGACCCTGATCGCTTCGGTCGTGACCGCGACGCCCTTGTCTCTGCGGAAATAGAGATTGGCGACGACCACAGCGGCGCCGACCAGGACGACGCCCACCACGATGAGAATGTTCTTGCGCGACATCTACGCTCCTGACATCACCGTCTTCACGGCGGCGATGGCGATGCCGATCGCGACGTAGATGATCATCAACGTCGTCGCGATCGGTCCCGTGCGCCTCCGGTACAGCACGCCCAGCCCGATTGCTAGGCTGACAATCCACCAGATGATGAACAGATCGATTGCCCCGAGCACGCGCGCGGGAAACGAGCTCTCGTCGAGAAACGGCGTGAAGACCGCCAGGTTCGTCGCGCCCGACATGGTCTGCCGTGCGTACGCGAGCGGGAGGCCGAACATCTGCGCGAGCGACAGCACGACGCCCGAATGCGCCACAATCGCGAAGACCTGCCTGAACGTCGCGTCACCGCCGAGGACGGCGTTGAAGACGCCGAACGCGACGCCCGCGATTGCGGCTCCCACGAGCGGCAGCACTACGATCTGGACCGCGGCGAAATATTTCACGTACGGCAGCGCGCCTTCGAGCCGCTCGTACTGCGCATCCGTCAGCGGCCGGCCGAACGACTCCCGCTGCTGGACCTGCTGATCGAGGAACGCGTTCTGCCCGATCTCGGTGCTCATGAACAGGAACGAGCCGGCAGACGCCACCAGCACCACAA
Source organism: Acidobacteriota bacterium (assembly GCA_046726355.1). Classification (GTDB taxonomy): domain Bacteria; phylum Acidobacteriota; class Vicinamibacteria; order Vicinamibacterales; family CAVVIG01; genus QHWF01. The sequence continues at coordinate 22,430 of JBKPAI010000109.1, forward strand.
ACGCCAGCACGCCGACCGCGCACGGCCGCGCCGCCACGTCCGCATACGTCGCGCGCGGCGAAAAGATGACGCCTGCAATCCGGGCCGGCAGGCTTCGGGATCTCGAGGCCGTCGAAACAGCGGGCACGATGGTCTGAGTCACTGCGAGCCTCACCTGCTTCTGGCGGCCGTCTCATTGAGATACGTCCGCCGCGTTTCTGAGGTTCTGTGGTTGCGGAAGCATCGACGATCGATTTCCTCGCACTCCTGACCTCTTTATCGGCCTTCCGCTCGCAATCTTCGCCGGCGTCCAGACCTTCCGGCTGCCGCCGCAGCCCGCGTCGACGCGGGCTCCCGTCTGGGCGGCGCGCTCCTGGCGCCGAACACCAGGTGCAGCACACCCAGGCCGCGCTGCAGCCGCCGGCGCGCGCCGGCGTCAAGCGGTGCAAGAACATGCGCGAGATGCGTTTCCGCCGACCGTGCGACCCGATCGAGCGCCGCGCGTCCGGCGGTCGTCACTTCGATGAGGACGACGCGGCGGTCGGCGACCGGAGCGGCGCGCCGCACCCAGCCGCGATCGGCCATCGCGGTCACCGAGCTCGACATCGTCGGCAGGCTGACGCCCTGCAGTGAGGCGAGCTCGGTCAACATCCGCGGCCGCTCGCTGAGCATCGAGAGCAAGCCGAAATGCGCGGGTGCCGGCAGCTCGCCGGCGGCGCGGAGTTCCGCGGCCACCGTCCGCATGACGAGCGGAATGATCTGCAGGATGTCGCGCGCGGTCTCCCGCGCCTGTTCTCGAGTCATTGTTAGGGGACCTAACCATTATACCAGCGCCGGTTCCTTGACAGGCGAGATCTTGCTGTTTACCATGCGTTGTTTCCCGTTGGACGACCGCGTGAGCCGTTGCACGCCTGACATGAACGCTGGTGTCCTGTTCAACCGCGGCCGGGGCCGGTTCCGCGCCGCGCGAGTGGGTCCACCGTCCTGCGGCTGAGCCGCGCGAGGAGCATGAGCGTGGTCGGATTCGTGCCCAAGGAGATGTTCTTCACCAAAGGCGTCGGGAAACACCGCGAAAAGCTCACCTCCTTCGAGCTCGCGCTCCGTTCCGCGGGGATCGCCGCCTGCAATCTCGTGCGCGTGTCGAGCATCTTTCCGCCCAAGTGCCGGATCCTGTCGCGCGTCCAGGGGATGAAGCGTCTGGAGCCCGGGCAGGTCACGTTCGTGGTGATGTCAGAAGCCGCCACGCGCGAGCCGCATCGCCTGATCGCGGCGACTGTCGGCGTGGCGATCCCGCGCGATCGTGAGCTGTACGGTTACCTGTCGGAGCATCACAGTTTCGGCGAGAGCGAAGACATCGCCGGCGACTACGCCGAGGAGCTCGCGGCCGAGATGCTCGCGACGACGCTCGGGCTCGAGTTCGATCCGGACAAGAGCTGGGACGAGAAGAAGGAAGTCTATCGGCTCTCGAACCAGATCGTGCGGACCCAGAACGTCACGCAGACCGCCGTCGGCGACAAGAAGGGTCTGTGGACCACGGTCGTTGCCGCCGCGGTGCTGGTCGGGTAAATCCAAATCGATTGCACGACGACGTACAACGCAGAGCACGCAGAGCTCACAGAAACGCAACCACCGTGGGCCCACGTGGAACGCAAAGGCCGCAAAGTCCGCAAACGACACAGCAGGGTTCGACCATCGTTGGGCCATCGCGTTCTTTGCCGCACTGACGCATTCCGCGCTGTTCACCGTTTACTCAGACAGGCTCCCGACGAACTGAAGGTCGCGCAGCTCACACCGAGAAACGGAGCAACGGAGACCAGCAGAGCGAAGCCGTTACTGTCTTCTCCGTTGACACTCCGTTTCTCCGCGCCTGTGCGTGTTTCCGTTTCCTCCGTCTGCTCCATTGCGTGCCTTGGCTGTTGCTCCGCGGGTTCCGCGGGTTCTGCGTTGCTCGTCGTAAAAGAACGGTTTTCGCCTACCGCCTTCGCGGCCTTTGCGTTCCACGTCGGTGTTGTTATGAATCGAGCGTTCTTCTTCGTTGTCTTTCTGATCTCGTTGCCGCACACCGTCACCGCACAGGACAGTGAAGCGGTCGGCATTCGTGCCCAGGGAATGGGTGGCGCGTTCACGGCGGTCGCCGACGACAGCACGGCCACGTGGTGGAACCCGGCCGGCCTGGCCGCCGGCGCGTTCTTCAACCTGATCCTGGAAACCAGCAGCGTCCATCAGCCCGCCGACAGCAGCGCCGTGCCGGCATGGCGCGGCATTTCACGCGGATTCTCAATCGCGTACCCCGCGCTCGGGCTGAGCTATTACCGCTTGCGCGTCAGCGACGTACGGCCCGGCGGCTCTACAGACGCCGATGCCGGCAGCCGACAAAGTACAGGAGCGGGGATCGTGCGTCTGCGCACGCTCGTGGTGAACCAGTTCGGCGCCACCGTCGGGCAGTCGCTGGGGCAACACCTCGTGCTCGCGTCCACGGTGAAGCTGGTTCGCGCCGGGGCCGGGACCGATGTTCGGAGCCGCGCGACAGCGTCGCTGGACCTGGCGGAAGAGCTCGAGGCCGGCGCTGAGACCGATACCGGTCTCGACGTCGGCGCGATGGCACGGTTCAGCACGGTATCTCTCGGGCTGACGGTGCGCAATGCGAAGGAACCGACGTTTGGCGACGGGGACGGCGCGTTCACGTTGACGAGGCGCTTCAGGGTCGGAGTTGCCGTCAGCTCCCGCGCTGCGGGCGGAACGATCACCGTCGATGCGGATCTCGACCTCACCCGGACCGAGCGGACTTTCGGTGCCGAACGCCGGGCTGCCGCGGGAGTCGAGTTGTGGACGGCGTCGCGTCGCATCGGCCTCAGAGGCGGCGTGAGCGGCAACACGCTGGGTACGGTGAGAGCCGCGCCGAGTGGGGGCGCCAGTGTGGCGCTTCGCACGGGAATTTATCTGGATGCTCACGTGACCGGCGGGACCGACGAGGCCGGCTGGGGGTGGGGGTCCGCGTTGAGAGTGACATTTTAGGTCATTATTGACAATTTTTGTCAACAGTCGTAACTTCTATCTTTCATGCCCGTCCGCATCGGCGAACTCCTCTTAAAGGAGAAACGAATTAGCGCTGAGCAGCTCCAGCAGGCCCTGAACCACCAGAAGGCCAACGGCGGGAAGCTGGGCTTCAACCTCGTGAAGATGGGGTTGGTGAAGGACGAGGAGATTACGTCCCTTCTCAGCAAGCAGTACGGCGTCCCCTCAATCAATCTCACCCAGTTCGACATCGACCCGACGGTGGTCAAGTTGATCCCGGCGGAGACTGCGCACAAGTATCAAATCGTCCCGCTCAGCCGGGCCGGCGCCACGCTGACGATCGCGATGACGGATCCGACGAACGTCTTCGCGATGGACGACATCAAGTTCATGACCGGCTACAACGTCGAGCCGGTGGTGGCGTCGGAGGCCGCGGTCGGCGACGCGATCCTCAAGTACTACCCTGCGGGCGCGAAGGGAAAACGCGCGGCCGAGGGGGCGGCCGGCGCCGCGTCCGGCCCGAGCGCGCTGGAGATGGCGAGCCGGGGTCTCGAGGAGCTGCAGGCGACGCTCGACGAGCCGGGCGACGTCGAAGTTCTCGAAGAGCTCCAGGAGATCAGCGCCGAGGCGCTGGCGAAGCAGGGAGAAGAGGCGCCGGTCGTTCGCCTCGTCAACGTCGTGCTGATGTCCGCCATCCAGAAGGGCGCCAGCGACATCCACATCGAGCCCTACGAGAAGGAGCTGCGGGTCCGCTACCGCATCGACGGGATTCTCTACAACATCATGAATCCGCCGATGAAGTTCCGCGACGCGATCGTCTCGCGCGTCAAGATTATGTCGAAGCTCGACATCGCCGAGAAGCGCCTGCCGCAGGACGGCCGCATCAAGATTCGCTTCAACGAGAGCGGCGTGCCGAAGGAGATCGATTTCCGCGTCTCGGTGCTCCCGACGCTCTTTGGCGAGAAGATCGTCATGCGCCTGCTCGACAAAGACAAGCTGATGCTCGACATGACCCGGCTCGGCTTCGAGCCGGAGTCGCTCGCCAAGTTCGAGGCGGCGATTCAGCGGCCGTGGGGCATGGTGCTGGTGACCGGTCCGACCGGCAGCGGCAAGACGAACACGCTCTACTCGTCGATTGCCAAGATCAACACGCCGGAAACGAACATCATGACCGCCGAAGACCCGGTCGAGTTCAACCTCGCGGGCATCAACCAGGTGCAGGTGAAGGAGAGCATCGGCCTGAACTTCGCGGCGGCGCTGCGCTCCTTCCTGCGCCAGGATCCGAACATCATCCTGGTCGGCGAGATCCGCGATTTCGAGACCGCGGAGATCGCGGTCAAGGCGGCGCTCACGGGCCACCTCGTGCTCTCGACGCTGCACACGAACGACGCGCCGAGCACGATCAACCGGTTGATGAACATGGGCATCGAGCCGTTTCTGGTGGCGAGCTCGGTGCATCTGATCTGCGCGCAGCGCCTGGTCCGCCGCATCTGCACCAGCTGCAAGCAGGCGCATCCGCTGCCGCCCGCCGCGCTGGTGCAGGCGGGCTTCACTCAGGAGGACGCGCACGCGGTCAAGCCGATGAAGGGCGCCGGCTGCGACAAGTGCAACATGACCGGCTACAAGGGCCGCGTCGGTCTGTATGAAGTGATGGACGTGAGCGACCAGCTGCGCGAGCTGATCCTGGTCGGCGCCTCCGGGCTCGAGCTGCGGCGCAAAGCGATCGACGAGGGGATGATCTCGCTGCGCGGCAGCGGCCTGCGGAAGGTGAAGGAAGGCGTGACCACGATCGAGGAGGTCGTCCGGGAAACGGTGAAGTGATGAAGGACACAAAGGGAACAACGGACACAAAGGTTCGGCCGTGCGCGGGTTCCTTGGTTGTGGCGCGAAGGTTCCTGCCGGTTCACACACAGAACACGATGGGCAGCAAAGAATCACACGCCAACACGTTGCCGGGTTTCGCCTTTGCGTCCTTCGTTCGCTTGGTGTCCTTCGTATCCTTCATGCCATGAGGAACAGCCATCGATGACGACACTACTGGAACTGTTAAAGACGCTGGTCGAGCGCGACGGCTCGGACCTCCACATCACGACCAACACGCCGCCCCAGATCCGCATCCACGGACACCTGCAGCGGCTGCCGTTGCCGGAGCTGCAGCCGTCCGAGACGAAGCATCTCGTCTACAGCGTGCTGACCGACGCTCAGAAAAAGCGCTTCGAAGAGACCATGGAGCTGGACTTCTCGTTCGGCATCAAGGGGCTCGCGCGCTTTCGCTGCAACGTCTTCAACCAGCGCGGCGCCGTCGCGGCCGTCTACCGGCTGATTCCGGAAACGATCCGCTCGTTCGGCGAGCTCGGCCTGCCGCCGGTGCTCTCCACGCTGGCCGAGCGGCCGCGCGGGCTGATCCTGATCACCGGTCCGACCGGCAGCGGCAAGTCGACGACGCTGGCGGCGATGATCGACAAGATCAACGCCGAGCGGCACGATCACATCCTCACCATCGAGGATCCGATCGAGTACATCCACCAGCACAAGAACTGCCTGGTGAACCAGCGCGAGGTCCACAGCGATACCGGCAGCTTCATGAACGCGCTCCGCGCGGCGCTGCGCGAGGATCCGGACATCGTGCTGATCGGCGAGATGCGCGACCTGGAGACGGTGGAATCGGCGCTGAAGATTGCCGAGACCGGCCACCTGACGTTCGGCACGCTGCACACGAACTCGGCGGCCCAGACCATCAACCGCATCATCGATATTTTTCCCGCCAACCAGCAGGCGCAGATTCGCACCCAGCTCTCGCTGGTGCTCGAGGGCATCGTCTGTCAGGCGCTGCTGCCGCGCGCCGACGGGCGCGGCCGCGTGTGCTCGCTCGAGATCATGGTGCCGACGCCGGCGATTCGGAATCTCATTCGCGACGACAAGGTCCACCAGATTTACGGCGCCATGCAGGCGGGCCAGGAAAAGCTCGGGATGCAGACCGCCAACCAGTCGCTCGCAAGCCTCTGTCAGAAGCGGCTGATCTCGCTCGAGACGGCGCTGACCGCCTCGTCGAACCGCGAGGAGCTGCAGGACATGATCAACCGCGGTGTGGGCGTGGTTGCCGGCGCCGGCCTCGGACGCACCGTGGCCGCCGGATCACGTCCCGGCGTTCCAGGTAGGTAACCATGCCGACATTCGCATATTCAGGTCGTACGCGCGCGGGTCAGAGCGTCAGCGGGGAGCGTGTCGCCGACAGCATGGACGCGGCCGTCTCGGCGCTTCGGCGCGAGCAGATCAACGTCACCCGCATCACGGCGGCGAAGGAAAAGAAAGACGCTGCGAAGAAGGGGACCACCGGCAAGAAAGTGGCGGCGAAGAACCTCGCGGTGTTCACCCGCCAGTTCTCGGTGATGATCGATGCCGGGCTGCCGCTGGTGCAATGCCTGGACATCCTCGGCAACCAGGAAGAGGACAAGAACTTCGCCGCCGTCATCCTGCAGACCCGCACCGACGTGGAGGCGGGCGCCTCGCTCGCCGATGCGATGCGCAAGCACCCGAAGACGTTCGATCCGCTGTTCACGAACATGATTGCGGCCGGCGAGGCCGGCGGAATTCTCGACACCATTCTCAAGCGGCTCGCCACCTACATCGAGAAGGCGGTCAAGCTCGCGGGCCAGGTGAAGTCGGCGATGATCTATCCGGTTGCGGTCATCGTCATCGCCGCCGTCGTCGTCGGCGTGATTCTGTGGAAGGTCATCCCGACGTTCGCGGCGCTGTTTTCGGGACTCGGCGCCGAGCTGCCGCTGCCGACGCGCGTCGTGATCGCGATGAGCAACAACCTCGTGCAGTTCTTTCCGTTCCTGATCATCGGCGCCGGTCTGGCCGCGTACGCGTTCCGCCAGTACTACACGACCCAGAGCGGCCGCCGCGTCGTCGACGGCGGCATGCTCAAGGCGCCGGTGCTCGGCAACATCCTCCGCAAGATCGCGGTCGCCCGCTTCTGCCGCACGCTGTCGACGCTGATCAGCTCCGGCGTGCCGATTCTCGAGGGCCTGGACATCACGGCGAGGACGGCCGGCAACTCCATCGTCGAGGACGCGGTGCTGGTCACGCGCAAGAGCATCGAGCGCGGCGAGACGATCTCGGCGCCGCTCAAGGACACCAACGTCTTCCCGGCGATGGTGACGCAGATGATTGGCGTCGGCGAGGCCACCGGAGCGCTCGACACGATGCTCGCCAAGATCGCGGATTTCTACGAGGAGGAGGTCGATACCGCGGTGGCCGGGCTGTTGACCCTGCTCGAGCCGATCATGATCGCGATCCTCGGTACGGTCGTCGGCGGTATCGTCATCGCGATGTACATGCCGATCTTTGATTTGATCTCGAAACTGACGTAATACGAAGGACACCAAGGGGACAAAGGACACCAAGGGACGGCCCGGTGTGCTTCGGCTCGTTTGCGCGTCGCGGCGGTGATGCCAACACATCGCACGCTGTCAATGGGGAATGAGTCACCAAGATCTGCGTACACCGTCGGGATTGAACCTTTGTGTCCTTCGTTTCCTTTGTGTCCTTCATTTTGATACATGAGCGATACCGAGCTCCGCCGCAACGTCTCGCACCTCATCACGATCCGCGCGATCATCAGCACCCTGCTGCTCGGCGGGGCGACGTTCGCGCAGATCGCGGCGCCCGGTCTCCTGCCCATCAATCCATTCTTCTCGCTCATCGGCCTCACCTATGGCCTGACGATCGTCTACGCGGTCACGGTGCGGTTCGTCGATCGCCACCGCTGGCTCATCGATCTGCAGCTCGCTGGCGATGCCGTGATCGTCACTGCGTTCATTTACCTGACCGGCGGCATCGGCAGCTATTTCACGACCCTCTACGCGCTGCCGATTGCGGCCGGCAGCACGGTGCAGTTCCGGCGCGGGGGGCTGATGGTGGCCACGCTCAGCGCCGTGCTCTACGGCGGCCTGGTCCTGGCCCAATACCTCGCGGCCGCCGGTCTGCTCGATGCGGCGTGGTTGAGCGGGCCGCCGGCGGCCCTGCCGGCGCGCTCGTTCGCCCAGTACACCGTCGCGTTGAACACCTTCGGTTTCTTTGCCGTTGCGCTGGTCAGCGGCTCGCTCGCCGACAGCCTGCGGCACGCCGGGGTCCGTCTGAAAGAGGCGTCCACCGAGATCGCCGATCTGCAGGCGCTGAATCAGCACGTCATCGACAGCCTGCCGAGCGGCCTCGCGACGACCGATCCCGCGCTGCGGATCCTGACGTTCAACCGCGCGGCCGAGAGCATCACCGGAGTCCAGTTCCGATCGGCCGTGGGACGGCCGATCGGCGACGTGCTGCAGCTGCCCGCCCCCGTCGTCAGCTCGATCCCCGCAGACCTCATGGGCCGCGGCTCGCGCCGCTTCGAATGGAAGTACCGCTCGAGCGATGGCCGTGGCGAGCTCGAAATCGGGCTCACCGCGACACACCTGGAGACCCCCGGCGGCCGGGCCGGCTTCCTGTTCACGTTCCAGGATGTGACCAACATCAAGAAGCTCGAACGTGATGCCGCCCTGCAGCAGCGGCTCGCGGCGATCGGCGAGATGGCCGCCGGGATCGCGCACGAAATCCGGAACCCGCTCGCGTCGATGTCAGGGTCGATACAGATTCTGCGGCAGGAGTTGCCGCTCAGCAGCGAGCAGGAACAGCTGATGGACATCGTGCTTCGTGAATCGGAGCGGTTGAACACCACGATCCGGTCGTTTCTCGCCTACGCCCGGCCGCAGCGCTTTCAGATTGCGCGGTTCGACGTGCGCCGCGCCGTCAACGACACGACGTTGCTGCTGCGGAATAGCTCAGAAATCCTCGAGGGCCATGAGATCGTTGCCGAGGTGCCCGGGGAACCACTGTGGTACGAGGCGGATGAGGGTCAGATCAAACAGATTCTCTGGAATCTGGCGACCAACGGGCTGCGCGCCATGCCGAACGGCGGCCGGTTGACGTTGATTGCCGCGGCGGAGGCCGCGACGGACCGTGTCCTGATCAGCGTGAAAGATGAGGGCGTCGGGATTGCGCCCGAAGACGTCGACGGACTGTTTCAACCGTTTCACGGGAGCTTCGCCAAGGGTAGCGGCCTCGGCCTCGCGATCGTCCACCGCATCGTCACCGACTACAACGGAGAGATTCGGGTCAACTCGCAGCCGGGCGCGGGAACGACCATCGCCGTCCGGCTTCCCGCCCGCGCGGTCATCGCCTCATGAACAACACTGTCACCGAACCCGCCGCCCGCGCCGCCGATCGCCGTCCACCCCGGATCCTCGTCGTGGACGATGAACGATCGATGCGGGAACTGCTGGCGATCGTGCTCCGCCGTGAAGGGTACGAGGTCCTGCTGGCCGAGAACGGCCGCGCCGCCGTCAGCCTGCTCGAGCGCGAACCGGTCGACCTGCTGATCTCTGATATCAAGATGCCGGATTTGAGCGGCGTCGACGTGCTGCGCGCGGCGAAGAAGATCGATCAGGACATTCTCGGCATCATGATCACGGCGTTCGCGTCGACCGAAACGGCCGTCGAAGCGATGCGGCTCGGCGCGTGCGACTACCTGAGCAAGCCGTTCGACATCGACCTGCTCAAGATGAAAGTGCGCGAGAAGATCGAGAACCGCCAGCTCCGGCAGGAGAACGTCCTGCTCAAGCGGACCCTCGGCCTGTCGCACCAGTTCTCGAACATCATCGGCCGGAGCCCGGCGATGCTCGAGGTGTTCAAGATGATCGAGACGGTCTCGCGGACCAACAGCACGATCCTGCTGACCGGCGAGTCCGGGACCGGCAAGGGCCTGGTGGCGCAGGCGATTCACTTCAACTCGCTGCGGCGCGAAAAGCCGATGGTATCGCTCAACTGCGGCGCGATGCCGGAGAACCTGCTCGAATCGGAGCTGTTCGGGCACATGCGCGGCGCCTTCACCGGGGCGGACGCGAACAAGAAGGGGCTGCTCGAGGTCGCCGAGCGCGGAACGATCTTTCTCGACGAGATCGGCGAGATGAGCGCTGTCATGCAGGTGAAGCTGCTGCGTGTCCTGCAGGAACGCCGGTTCAGGCGGGTGGGCGGCCTCGAGGAGCTGCAGGCCGACATCCGCGTGATCGCCGCCACCAACCAGGACCTGACGCGCCTGGTGTCGGAGGGCCGCTTCCGCGAGGATCTCTACTACCGTATCAACGTCATTCCGATCGTGCTCCCGCCGCTGCGCGAGCGGCGCGAAGACGTGCCCCTGCTCGCCGAGCACTTCCTGGGGAAATACGCCGAGCAGATGGGCAAGAGCATCACCGGCATTTCGCGCCCGGCGATGGACCTCCTCCTTCAACACGACTGGCCGGGAAACATCCGCGAACTGGAGAACGTCATCGAACGGGCCGTGGCACTCGAAGCCTCGCCGGCCATTCTGCTTGACAGCCTTCCGCCGGCCATTCGCGGCGACGTGCCCCGCCATGCCGCCGGGCCGATGGAGGCGCTTCCGGAATCCGGCTTTGATCTCGAGGCGCACGTCAAAGAAATAGAGCGCGGCTACATCGCCGAGGCCCTGAAACGAGCCGGCGGGGTGCAGGTGAAGGCAGCGGAGCTCCTCGGGATGAGTTTTCGATCGTTTCGGTACTATGTGAAGAAGTACAACCTGCGGTAGGTCGAGTAGGTCGGGTAGGTCGGGCTGGGGGGTTCGGTGGGGAGGTTGGCCTGGTAAGTCGGATCGGGCAGGTCGGGTGGACGAGCATTCGACCTTACCCGACCCACTCGACCCTACCCGACCGGGCCCACCCCAGCTTACCAGACTCACCCGACCTACCAGACCCCTACCTGACATTCATTGTCAGCCGCTGGTGACGCAAATTGTCAGTTTCTGCAGCATTCAAGACGCCTGAGATTGCGGCGAACCAGATAAGTGCTAAAATATCAGACGTTTACATCATCATCCCTCGACGAGCAGCACCTGGCATTGCCATTGCCTCTAGATGGGTTACCGCGTTCGACGCGACAGTCGGACGGGTTATCACAAGTTGACCAAGGAGACGGACATGAAGAATGAGAAGGGCTTCACGCTCATCGAGCTGCTGATCGTGGTCGCGATCATCGGCATCATCGCCGCGATTGCAGTGCCCGGTTTACTGCGCGCGCGTATGTCGGGTAACGAGGCGTCGGCCATTGGATCGCTTCGCGCGATCAACAGCGGCCAGGCGGCCTTCTCGTCGAGCTGCGGAGGCGGTGGCTATGCCACAACCTTGGCCCAGCTCGCGGCTCCGCCAGCGGGCGGTCAGGGGTTCATCAGCCCTGATCTGAGCTCCGACCCGAGCACGAAGAGCGGCTATACCGTCGCGATGGATAAGGGTCAGACCACGACGGTGGTATTGGCCAAGGCAAGTACCTGTAACGCGGCCGACGCGGCCGCTGGCGACGCTCTCTCGTCCTACTTCGCTTCGGCGGATCCGGCGTCGTTTGGCGGCACGGGGACCCGCCACTTCGGGACGGACGAACGCGGGACGATTTTCCAGAATACCGCCGACACGGCGCTGACCAAGACGACGCTCGCCAAGTCCGGAACCGTCACTCCCGCTCAGTAAGACGATTCGTCGACTACGCCTGCAGGGTCCTTGGGCATGAACTGCCCAAGGACCCTTTTCGCGTTTATGGCCGGCTGGCCGACGAGAATTCCTGGTGTCGCACGGACTATCCCTTGGCGTTAGGCTACGATGCGGTTCAGCTTGCGTCGGCTCTGACATAGCAGCGGTCGGTCGCGAGGAGATCGTAGTGGCGACGTTCGATCAGCAGCGGGAAGCGGCGAGATGTACCGGGCTCAAACATGGCCGGGGCAGCTCGCCGACGAGTGAGCCGGGACGGCCGCAGGACAAGCAGGAAGGCACGTCGGGAGACAAGCGGGATCCCGGCTGTGTACCGCGTCAGGCGTCAAGGCCCTGTCGTACAATGTCCGCCTGAAAGGATCATCCTCATCGGTAGTGTCCGGCTTCAGCCGGACCGTTCGCCAGGAGAGGACATCCGCCCTCTCACCGATGTAGGCGCGCCACGGGCGCGCCCGCCGGAGCGGCCCGCCTTCGCGCCGCAGGCGCTACGGCGCGTCCGCCGTAGCTTTAGCGGAGGCGGAAGCGGGGGGCAACTGGGGCCCCGCGAACGAAGGCGTTGGGGGGTCCGCGGGGCGAAGCCTCCCGGATCTAATTTGTCATGAGCAGGTCCGCATCCCGTTTCGCCCTCGCCTGCGCGATCGTCGGTCTCGGCGCTTCCATTGCCGCCGCATACGTTCACTACCGCCTGCTGTTCGACCCTTCCTATCAGAGCTTCTGCGACGTCAGCACCACGATCAGCTGCACTCAAGTCTATCTGAGCCGCTATAGCACGTATCGGGGTGTGCCGGTTGCCGTGTTCGGCGGACTGTGGTTCGTGGTCGCCGCGCTCCTGTCGGTGAGTGGCATGGCTGCCCGGCAGACGGTGCGTGAAAGCGTCCCTGGCTACCTCTTCGTCCTGTCGACGGTCGCGTTGGCTGTGATTCTCTACCTGGCCTATGCGTCCTTCTTCATCCTGAAAGCGTATTGCCTGTTGTGTCTGATCACGTATGCCGCGGTGATCGGGCTCTTCCTCGTTTCCGGCGCGGCCACTTCATTCCCCATGACCACTTTGCCTCGCCGGGCCGCCCGCGATCTACGCGTGTTCGCCGGCAGCCCTCTCGCGATCACGATTGCCGTGCTGTTCTGCATCGGCGCCGCCACGACGCTCGCGTATTTTCCGCGCGAGGGCACTGCCGCCGCCGCGACTCCTGCGCCGGCGAGCGCGGCGCAGACCTCGGAATTCGAGCGGGTGATGGCGACGACGCCACGCGTGCCGATTGTGATTCCAAGCGACGGCGCGAAGGTGCTGATCGTGGACTTCAGCGACTTTCAGTGTCCCTTCTGCCGTCAGGCGTTCTACGCCTACAAGCCGATCATTCAGAAATACAACGCGCAGCAGCCTGGCACCGTCAAGTTCGTCCTGAAGGACTACCCGCTCGATTCCGAGTGCAACGTGAACGTGACCGGCGGCGGACCGCATCCGTCCGCCTGTGAGGCCGCGGTGGCCGTGCGGCTGGCGGACGCGCGCAACCGCCTGGAGGTCATGGAGGAATGGCTGTTCAACAATCAGCCCTCCCTGACGCCGCCTGTGGTGCGCCAGGCGGCGCGCGACGTCGGACAGGTGACCGACTTCGACGCCAAGTACGCGTTCACGCTGGAGCTGGTCAAGGGCGACATCGCGCTCGGCCACCAGCTCGGTGTCAAGTCGACGCCGACGCTCTTCATCAACGGCGTGAAATTCGAAGGTGTGCTGGCGCCGCAGTACTTCGACCAGGCGATCGCGTACGAGCTGAAGCGGGCGGCCACCAAGTAGATGGTGTCGCTGAAGGGTGCTGGGCGGCGCTGTCGCTGCAGGGTGCCGGGTACTGACGCTGCAGGGTGCCGGGCACTGACGCTGCAGCGTGCTGGGCGGTGGCCCTGGAGGGTGCTGGGGACATATCGCTGCAAATACGCGGCGGTCCCGAAGGAACGCAAAGGCCCCGAAGGCCGCAGAGGTCCCTTTGAGGCGCTGGGCTTCAAGTTCCGGGCTGCAGGCTCTGGGCTTCGGACCGCTTCGGGGCTCTGGGCTTGAGGCGCTGGGCTTTACGCGGCACGGTTCACCGTCAGCGTCCAGCACCCTGCAGCGACAGCGCCGAGCATCCTCCAGCGACAGCGCAAAGCACCCTGCAGCGACCCGTCCAGCACTCTTCAGCGATAGTGCCAGCACTTTACAACGTCAGGCCCCGAGCACTGTGACCGCTGCGATCTCCACGTTCGAGCTCACCAAAGACTACGCGATCGGCTTCTGGCGCAAGCGGCCCTATCGGGCGCTGGATCGGCTGACGCTCGACGTCGCGCCGGCCGAAGTCTTCGGCTTCCTGGGCCCGAACGGCGCCGGGAAGACGACCACGCTCAAGCTGCTGATGCAGCTGGTGTTTCCGACATCGGGGCGGGCCGAGATCCTGGGCCGTCCGGTGGGAAGTCTCGACGTGAAACGCCGGCTGGGCTATCTTCCCGAGAATCCGTACTTCTACGATTATCTGACCGCCGAGGAGCTGCTCTCGTATTTCGCGCGTCTCTTCGGCTACCGCGGCGCCGACACCCGGGCGCGCGCGTCGCGGCTGCTCGATGAAGTCGGCATCGGCGCGGAGCGGCGCCTGCAGCTGCGAAAGTTCTCCAAGGGGATGCTGCAGCGGGTCGGCATCGCCCAGGCGCTGATCAACGAGCCGGAGCTCGTGATTTTCGACGAGCCGATGTCGGGGCTCGATCCACTCGGACGGCGGGACGTGCGATCACTCATTCTCCGGCTCCGCGATCGCGGCACCACGGTGTTCTTCAGCTCTCACGTGCTCAGCGACGCCGAAGCGCTGTGCAGCCGCGTCGCCATTCTCGCGCGCGGGCGGCTGGTCGCCACCGGGCGGCTCGACGAGATGCTGGCGTTCAAGGCGAAGGGCTGGGAACTGGTCGTCAGTGGACTGTCGCCCGCGTGCGTGCCGCGCGAAGGACCGCTGGTGCGCCGCGTGCTGCGCATCGGCGACCAGCGGTATCAACTCGAGCTGCCGCTCGAGCCGCCGCCGGAGCGCCTGCTGGCCGAGCTCTCGGCGGCCGGCGCGCATCTCGTGTCGCTGAATCCGATCCGGGAGACGCTGGAGGATTTCTTTGTCGAGCAGGTCACGACCGCCGACGTGATGAACGTGCGGAGGGGCGTCGATTGAGGTACGGCGGAGGACACAGAACGAGGAGGTTGAATCCTGCTCTGGACCTGGCTCAGGACGCGTCCGGAACTCCTAGGATGAAACCGACGGGATTGTTCCTCCGCGTCCTCCGCATCCTCCGTGGTGAATGACCACACATGAGTCCAACGCTCGCCATCGCCGTGAACGTCTTCCGCGAATCAGTGCGCGACAAGGTCCTCTACAACCTGGTCGTCTTTGCGATCCTGCTGATCGTCGTGTCATATCTGCTCGGCCAGCTGACGGCGGGGCAGGACGTGAAGATCATCAAGGATCTCGGTCTGGCCGCCACCTCGACGTTCGGCCTGCTTATCGCCGTCTTCATCGGTATCGGACTCGTGTCGAAGGAGGTCGAACGCCGCAGCGTCTACAGTCTGCTCGCCAAGCCGATTCACCGCTATCAACTCGTGTTCGGGAAGTATGCCGGCCTGACGCTGACGCTGGCGGTCAACGTGGCGATCATGGCGGTGGCGCTCTATGCCGTGCTCGTGTACGTGTCCTGGGGCGTCGCCCCCGAGGTCCAGCGCGCCTGGGACGCGCCGGCGCTCGATCCGGCGCTCATCAAAGCCATCGGCCTGATCTTTGTCGAGCTGATGCTGATTACCGCAATCGCGATCTTCTTCTCCACCTTCTCGACGCCGATTCTGTCGGCAGCCTTCACCTTCGGCCTCTTCGTGGTCGGTCACTTCAGCACCGATCTCCGCAATTTCGATCAGGTCGTCGATTCGCCGGCTGCCGTCGGGCTCGCGCGCGGGCTGTACTGGATCCTGCCCAACCTGGCGCAGTTCGACATCAAGTCGCAGGTGGTGCACGGCGAACACGTCCCGATCGGCTACCTGCTCGTCGCCTGCGGCTACGCGGTCCTGTACATCGGTATGCTGCTGTCGATTGCGATGTACGTATTCTCGCGGCGTGATTTCAAGTAGGGCTCCGACCGCGGAGAACGCGGAGGTTAATCCCGAGGATGATTGCGAGCCGTTTCGTGAGCGGATTCGGTGTGACAGTGGCTGCAGTCGCGCTGCTGGCCGGTGCCGTGCAGCTGCAGGCGCTGCGCGAACGAGTGTACCCGCCGTCGCCTGACGAAGACGCGCTCTACGTGACCTCGGGCACGGTCGTGCGCCGTCTCACCGGCGCCTACAACGCCCTCGCCGCTGACGCGTACTGGGTCCGCGTCATTCAGTATTACGGCGGAATCAAACGCCGCTTTGCGGCAAGTACTCTCGCACCCGAGCCGCCGCCGATGATTGCCGCGATGGAGTGGGACGAGTACCGTTACCTGTATCCGCTGCTCGACATCACGACGACCCTTGATCCGCGGTTCAACATCGCCTATCGGTTCGGTGCGGTTTTTCTCGCCGAGGGTTATCCAGCCGGACCCGGCCGGCCTGACCTCGCGATCGAGCTGCTCAAAAAGGGACTGCGTGAGCGGCCCGGGAAGTGGGAGTACATGCAGGACATCGGGTTCGTCTACTACTGGTACCTCCATGAGTACCGGTCCGCTGCGGAGTGGTTCGACAAGGCAGCCCACGTGCCCGGCGCGCCCTGGTGGTTGAAGTCGCTCGCGGCGACGACGCTCCTGCAGGGCGGCGACCGGCGCTCGTCGCGGACGATGTGGGAGGCGATTCGGCAGTCCGCCGAGGTCGACTGGCTGCGCAAAGATGCAGAGCGGCGGCTCGCACAATTCCGTGCGCTCGACGACATCGACGCGCTTCACGCGGTGATCGCGCGCTACATCGCGCAGACCGGCACCACGCCCGACGATTGGCTGCCGGTTGTACGCGCCAACCGCTGGCGCGGCGTGCCGGTCGATCCGGCGGGCCTCCCGTACGAGATCACGCCAGACGGCGGCGTGCACCTGTCTCGACAATCTCCGCTGTGGCCGCTGCCTGTGGAGCCGGCGGAGACCGCCGGTACCCGGCCGCCGTCATAGGGCAACGCATCGGGCGGGAACGGGCAGGATAGGCAGAGAGGCTGGATAGGCAGGAGGAGCAGGATGGACATGAGAGAGCGATGAACACGATGAGATCGTTTCCCGCGCTTCCTGCCTGTCCCGCCTTTCCTGCCCGTCCCGCCTGCCTTTGTTGTGTTGGCGTAGCCTGATATGGGAGTTCCAGAGACCCCGCTGTTCGTGGTGACCGTCGCCGTCTTCGGCGCCGTGATTGGCAGCTTCCTCAACGTCTGCATCCATCGTCTGCCGCGCCGCACCTCGGTGGTGGTGCCGCCGTCGGCATGTCCGCAATGCGGACACGAGCTCTCCTGGTTCGAGAACATCCCGATTGCCAGCTGGGTAGTGCTGCGCGGCCGCTGCCGCAAGTGCCGCGCGCCCATCAGCATCCGCTATCCAATCATCGAAGCCATCACCGCGGCGATGTTTGCGGGGGGATGGTGGCATTACGGCCCCACTCCGCTGCTGGTCTCTCGGCTCGTGTTCGGGTGCCTGTTGATCGTACTGTTCGCGATCGATCTCGAACACCAGCTGTTGCCGAACGTCATTACGCTGCCGGGCATTGCGGCCGGCTTTCTGTTCAGTTCGATTACCGGGGAGCCCGGATGGAAAGCCTCGCTGATCGGCAGCGTTGTCGGAGGCGGCGTGTTGTTCGGCGTCGCCGAAGCGTACTATCGGATCCGTCATGAAGAGGGGCTCGGGATGGGCGACGTGAAGATGCTCGCCATGGTGGGCGCGTTCCTGGGGTGGCAGCTCACGCTGCTGACGCTGATCATGGCGTCGCTGTGCGGATCGCTTATCGGCGTCGGGCTGATTGTGACGAGGCGCGGCAGCCTGAAGTACGCACTGCCGTTCGGCACGTTTCTCGCGCTCGGCGCCGCGGCCGCTGCGACGATTGGTCCCGCGGTCCTCGACTGGTACATCGGTCTGCTGTTGCGTTAGCACCGTCGAAATGCAACCACGGAGGACACGGCGGACACCGAGGAAAGGTCCTTTCCCCTTTCAGGATTCGACCTCCGCGTCCTCCGTGGTAGGTCGCGACTCGCCATGAACCTGACACCCGGCGCCTACGCGTTCCTCGGCTTGACCGCATTGGTGGCGTGCCTCGTGACCGTCCTGACGTACGCGATCCTGCGGTTCGCCGCGGCGGCCCGCAGCGCCCGGCGCGGTATTCAGGGCGGCGGCCCCGAGACTGCCATGCTCTCCGCGGTGCTGCAGGAGGCCGTCGAGAAGCTCAAAGCGCAGGAGCGCGCGACGGCGGCACGCGCTGAGGCGTCGGAACGGTTGAGCGGCGAGATCATCTCCAGCATCACGGCCGGCCTGCTCGTCGTCGGCCTCAAGGGCGACATTCATATTCTCAATCCCGCCGGCCGGCGGATGCTCGGCCTGGCCGCGACCGCGACGCCGCGCGACTATCATCAGGCGCTGTCGGAGCCGCAGCTGTCCGGCCTCATCGACCAGGTCCTGCGGACCGGGGTGGCGGTCGTGCGCCGATCGGTCACGGTGCCGGAGTCGCGCAACGGCGTGTCGCATCTGGGCGTCACGGTCTCGCCGATGTTCGACGAGCAGCGCCAGCTGCACGGCGCCATCTGCCTCTTCACCGACCTGACGGCGGTGCGGGATCTCGAAGAGCAGCTGCGGCTGAAAAACAGCCTCGCTACAGTGGGCGAACTGACTGCCGGGATCGCGCACGAATTCCGCAACGGTCTCGCAACCATCCACGGCTACAGCAAGCTGTTCGACCTGAACGCGCTGCCTGAGACGTACCGCGCGTATGTCGAGGGCATTCGCGCCGAGACCGAATCCCTGAGCCAGGTCGTGACCAATTTCCTCAGTTTTGCGCGGCCGGCGCAGCTCACACTGTCGCGCGTGGATCTCAAGGCCGTCTGTGAGCGAGCCGCCGATGAAATCCGCGGCGATGCGCGTGCGCTTGGCGGCAGCGTCGAAGTGCGCGGCGATTTCGGCGTGCTCGACGGCGATGAGGTCCTGCTGCGGCAGGCGTTCAGCAACCTGCTCAGGAACGCGCTCGAAGCCTGTACGTCGTCCCCGGGCGGCCCGCACGTCGTCATCCAGTCCGAGCGCGACCCCGCGTTCAAGATCACCCGGATTGCCGTCAACGACAACGGCCCCGGCATTGCGCCGGATCATCGCGAGCGGGTGTTTCGTCCGTTCTTCACGTCCAAGCGGAGCGGCACCGGCCTCGGCCTGGCGCTCGTCCAGAAGATCATCGTGTTCCACAACGGTCGGATCACTATCGGTACTTCGCCTGCCGGCGGTGCGAGCCTTCAGGTGACGCTGCCAACGGAGTAGATGCTTGAACCACAACGATGACAAAGAAGATGGCCTTCTGTGTGGCCGTTGTGGTTTGATTTGTCCGCGGGTTTTTTACAGGCACTGACACTCAGAACTGCAGTTGCGCACCAACCTTCACGTACCTCGCCTGAAGGATATTCAACGGCCTGAGCCAGGCCAAACTGCTCGCCGAGTACGTGGTGTTGAGCGCCGATGGCGGCTCGCCGGCGTTCGACGTGGCGCCGACCGCGGCGTTTGAGTTCGTCAGGTTGAAGATGTCGACCATCGCCTGCAGCCGCCTCGTTCCTGACACGGTGAGGGTCTTCGACAGGCGCACATCCACCTGAGTGCGTCGGGGCGTGTACATGGTGCCCGGCTTGACGAGCGGGACTACGCGCGAGGTGTTGGCGCCGCCCGAGAGCGGCCGGCCGAGAGTGCCGGCCGCGGCTTCTGTCTGGGTGATGTTCCATTGCGCCAGGATCTGCTGCCCCGGCAGATTCTGGAGCACGCCGGCGATCTGGATTTGCCGCCAGGGCAGCGTGTACGACCCATTCAGCTTGACCTGCGACAGCCAGCTCGTGTCGTAGTCGCAGTAGGCGAAGTTCGTGCCCGTACCCGGAGTAGCCGGGTAGCCGTTGTTGGTGGCAAGGCCGAACTCGGTCACCGGGTTGTCGACAAAGGCGTCGCAGTTGTTGAACCGGATGTTCCCCGTGGCGAACCCGCCGGTGACGAAGAGATTGCCGCGGAGCCGCGCGTTGACCGCCACGTCGACGCCGTCGAAGATCTCCGTCTGTCTTCCGCCGAGCTTTTCGACGAACGCGACGACGTTGTTGCTGGCGAGACCGAATTTCGACGGCACGATGTCGTACAAACCGCAAATCTGATTACCGCCGCCGCCGGGCAGCCGTGGATCGAGGGGCGCCGTCACGCAAAACGGCGTGAAGTCGCCCGATGCCACGTCGAGGTTGTCTGTCGTCGTGAAGTGCCCTTGTGCACGGCGGAAGTAGGACACGTCGGTCGACACGCGGGGGAGCAGTTCATGGCTCAGCGTCGCCGACACCTCCCAGTTGTTGCGGCGCTTGTCGAACCCTTGAATCGTGTCGGGATCGTACCGCGTTGCGATGCTGACCCGTCCGAAGCTGCTGTTACTGAGCTGGCCGAGCTCGGAGGCCTGCGGGAGGCCGTCTCCATTCGCATCCGTCCACGTGCGCGTGGCCGTGTTGACCGAGGTGTTGATCGGATTGAGGAGACGCGCCGTGCTCACCGTCGACGTCTGCACGTAGCGGCTGAACGTCGCTTTCACGGCCGTCCTGCCGTTGCCGAACAAGTCATAGGCGAGACCGAGTCTTGGCGACAGGTCCTTGAAGTTCGGCACGTCGCTCAGCGCATCGTAGTGGCGGGGCCCGATCCAGGTCCCGCCCGGCGCATCCTGCGCTTCGACCTTGTTGTTCAAATAGTCCCACCGGAGGCCGGCATTGATCGTCAGCCGGTTGATCGTCCAGGTGTCCTGCCCGTAGAGCCCGAGGTCGGCGACGAGCCGCTCGTGGGTCGTATACGGAGTCGTCCGCACCGTCACAGCGAACGGCCGCCCATCGCGGACGATCAGAAAAGTATCCTTGTTCGTCCAGACGTCGGTATCCGCCGGTCCCTCCTGCAGCGTCATGCCCGTTTTGAACGCGTGCGAGCCGGTCACATACGTCAGCGAGCTGCGATACGAGCGCAGCGAGGTGAAATTGCTCGAGAAGTTCGCCGGGTAGGCGCGGAAGCTGACGCCAGTGTTCAGCTCGGTCACCGGATAGCCCTTCGCGGTGACCGAGTCCTCGACCGGCTCGCGCGTCCACGTCTCGGTAGTCTTGCCCACGGCGGCCTCGACGAGGGCCTTCGATGTGAGCGTCGACCGGAACGTCAGCGATTCGAAGTTGTTGTCGGGCAGCCGCTGCAGGTTCGACGCGTCGGGCTGCAGCGTGCTCACCAGCGTCCAGTGGTTGGTCTTGCGCGGCGAGATGTTCAAATAGCCTGAGAGTCTGTTTCTCGCACTCATCTGCCAGGTCAATCGCAGGTCGTCGCTGACGTTGCGCTGCGTCTCCGTTCCGGGCCGGTTCAGATCGGGCGTGAACACGAACGTCGACTGATCGCTCTCGTAAAACGTATTGGTCCGGATCTGCTCGTAGCCCCAGTAGCGATGCGCCGTCCAGAACCAGAGCCGGTCTTTTTTCAGCGGCCCGCCAAACGCCGCGCTGGCGTCGTAGATTTTCAGGATGCTGTCGGCGGTGGTCACGCCCTGCGCGCGGAGCGCGTCGTCGACGTTGCCGCCCTGCAGCGCGTCGTTCGCGAAGTTGAAGAACGCCGACCCGCTGAAGCGGTTGCCGCCTTCCTTCGGAATGATGTTGACGCGCACGCCGCCGCCGGCGACCTCGGCGGAGATCGCGCCGATCTCGTAACTCAGCTCCTGGGTCGAAGCGTCGTTGGTCGACAGCCCCGTGCACGCGTAGTTGCAGGCCATGTTCGCGTTCATCAGGCCGTCGAGCTGGACGAGCCGGTCATTGAACGAGCCGCCGTGCGCCTTGAGCTGGTTCTGGTGCTCGCCCGCCGAGCCGCCGACATCGTTCTGATTGCTGCTCACGCCGACGGTCATGACGCCGATCGTCGACCAGTTCTTCGAGGTCGGCATCGCCATGATCGTCTCCTGGCCGATGACCTGCCGCTTGATGACGTTCTGCACGTCGACGACCGGCGACGCCGCGCTGACGATGACGGTTTCCTCGAGCGCGCCGACTGTCATCTCGCCGTTCACGGTGGCGGTGAACTGCGCGGGCAGCTCGATGTCCTCCCGCTTCACGGTGGAGAACCCCGGAAGCGTGAAAGTCACCGTGTACACGCCAGGCCGTAGATCCACGATCTTGTACTGCCCCTGCGAGTCGGTCGTCGCCGTGCGGCTGCGCTCGATCAAGGCCGGACTGGCGGCCTCAACCGTCACCCCGGGCAGAACGGCGCCGCTGGCATCCTTCACCACGCCGGCGATCCCGGTCGATTGTGCGAAGGCTGAGACGGGTGAGATCAGAAGCGCCAGACTCGCCAATCGGGCGGCGCGGAGAAGTCTTCGCATACGACCTCCTGGCTCGTGCGGCAGAATCTTATAACATGGGCCGGGTTCACAATTGTGCAGAGTACCGCTGCTGTCGCCCTGGGCTCCGTCGCGGTGACGCTGCGTCTGGCCGCTGGGCCTGCTGTCGAGACACCCACGTTTACCAGGGACATCGCGCCGCTTCTTGACGCGCGGTGCGTGACGTGCCATCAGGCCGACGGTGATGCCCCATTCAGCCTGGTGACGTACGCGGAGGTGCGGCAGCACGCGCGACAGATCGCCGACGTGACCGCGAAGCGCTACATGCCGCCCTGGAAGCCGGAGCCGGACTCTCCCCGGTTCCTCGCCGAGCGCCGCCTTCGCGACGAAGAAATCGCGCTGATCCAGCGCTGGGTGAATGCCGGCGTGCCCGAAGGCCTGGCTGCGGATCTTCCGTCTTCGCCGCGTCCCGCGGGCGGTTGGCTGGCGGGCGAACCGGATCTCGTGCTGGCGTTGCCGACATTGACGCTCCGCCCCGACGGCAACGACGTCTTCCGCAACTTTGTCGTCCCGGTGCCTGGAGGCGCAACGCGCTACGTGCGCGGCTTGCAGTTTCGGCCGCGCAGCCGCGCCGTGCACCACGCGAACATCCGAATCGATCCGACGCCGGCGTCACGCGCGCTGGACGAGGCCGATCCCGCGCCAGGATACGAAGGGGTGATCCTGCACTCGGCCGAATTCCCTGACGGGCATTTCCTCGGATGGACCCCTGGACAGGCGGCACCGCCGGCGACAGATCTCGCCTGGCGGCTGGACGGCGGCACCTTCTTCGTCGTTCAACTTCACTTGCGACCCACCGGACGCGTTGAACCAATCGCGCCGCTCATCGGTCTGTACTTCACGAATGAGGCGCCGCCGCGAACGCCCGCCATCATCCGCCTCGGCCGACAGAATCTGGACATCCCGCCGGGCGTGTCGGACTACCGCGTCACGGATACGTTCGTCCTGCCGGTCGACGTTCAGGCAACGGCAATCCAGCCGCATGCGCACTACCGCGCGCGAGACGTGGCCGTATGGGCGACGCCACCCGGCGGATTGCGCGTGCCGTTGCTCCACATCGCCGATTGGGATTTCAACTGGCAGGATCAGTACCGATTTGCCGAGCCGGTCTGGCTGCCGGCCGGCACGACGCTCGAGGTGTCGTACTCGTTCGACAACTCTGCCGGCAACGTGCGCAATCCGAACCGGCCTCCGGAACGCGTGCTGTGGGGTTGGCGGTCGTCAGACGAGATGGCCGATGTCTGGATTCAGGTGCTGACCCGCAGCGATGCCGATCGCAAGACGTTCACGGCTGCGGCGCGACGGAAGATGACTGGCGAAGACGCGGTCGGCTCCGAAGTGCTCGTCGCGCGCGAGCCGAATCATGTCAATCTGCGCAACGACGCCGCCCTGATCTATCAGGAACTCGGCCTGCCTGAGCGCGCGCTCGTCCATTTCGCCGCGGTCACGCGGCTGGAGCCACGTTCGCCTGGCGCACACTACAACGAAGGAGTTGCTCTCGAAGCCCTCGGCCGGCGTGACGAAGCGGCGGCGCGATATGCGGAAGCGACCCGCCTCGATTCTTCGTATGCGCCCGCGCACAACGGTCTGGGCAATCTTCTGTACGCGGCACACCGCCTCGACGAGGCGATATCGGAGTACCGGACGGCGCTGCGGCTCGGTGCGGCGGACGTCAATGCCCGCTGCAGCCTCGCGCGGGCCCTGACTGAAACCGGCCGCCCGTCCGAGGCGGTTGCCGAGTACCGGGCAGCGATTGCGCAGCGGCCCGATTGGACGCCATGCCTGATCAACTTTGCCTGGCTGCTGAGCGCGCACAGCGACGCGGCTATCCGCCGACCGCAGGACGCGGTGCAGCTCGCAGAGAGCGCGGCAGCGCTCACGCATCGCGGGAGCGCCGACGCGCTCGATGTTCTCGCGGCGGCGTACGCGTCGGCCGGACGATTCGAGGCCGCGGTCGACACCGCGACCGCTGCACTGCGGCTGTTGGAGCAGACCGCCCGCGCGAGCGGGCTGATCGAGGAAGTCAGTGGACGTCTCGATCTCTACAGGCGCCGAAGGCCCTTCATCGTGCCGAACTGATAATTGAGGACTGAGCCCTTATCCTGACGGCCCATCCTGTGTCGAGTCCTCCTGATCCGCTCTGGCACAGCTCTATCCGGGGTGTTCACCATACGCTCGCGTCTGGATGTTGACAGAGGTCATCATGAGTAATCCGACCGAGGATCAAAAGACTGTCGATCAGATCCTCACGCTCGAGCGCGCCGCACTCGATCGGTGGGGCAGAGGCGATCCTGGCGGCTTTCTGGAAGTGTACGCGAGCGACATCACGTACTTTGACCCGATGACCGCCACGCGCATTGACGGGCATCAATCGATGGCGGACTACTACCGCCCATGGATCGGAAAAATCCAAATTCCACGTTACGAGATGCTCAACCCGCACGTGGTCGTTGACGGCAACATGGCATTGCTGACCTACAACCTCGTGAACTACATCAGGGACGTCGACGGTGTCGAGTCCGTGGGAACTCGCTGGAATTCAACGACCGTGTATCAGCGCCGTGGCGACAGGTGGAACGCCATCCACTCGCACTGGTCGTTCACCCGGCATCCCGCGTTTGAGAACCTGTCGCCGGAGGCATCTGAGCAACTGGAGGCGTGAAAGGAGTGCGCGCGCTGTCAAAGCGATGAGCGGGGCACTTCAAAGTGGCATCTCGGTCTAACCCGTTGCGCGCTGCCGACGCGGTCCGCCTCAGGAACTGACTGATGCTGGGATTACTGCGCCCGGAGCGCGGTCACAGGGTCGATCCGCGCGGCGCGCCGTGCCGGGAGAAATCCGGCCACAACTCCGGCGGTGAGCACGGCGGCGCACGCTCCGGCCCACGTGAGCGAGTCCAGTCGGGTGACAGCAAACAGCGACGATTGCATGAGGCGGGTGCCTGCCGCCGCGCCGGGAATGCCGATCGCGACGCCAATCACCGTGGGCTGCAAAGCCGTGCGCATTGCGAGTGCAAAGAGATTTCCCGGTGCCGCCCCGAGCGCCGATCGAATGCCCATTTCGAATCGGCGCTGGACCACCGCGTGCGTGATCACGCTGTAGATTCCGACCACGGCCAGGACAAGTGCCAGTGCGCTGTACACTCCCATGAGTAGTGTTCCAGCGCGCCGTTCCGCTTGCGAGCCGGCGATCAACTGGTCCACCGACTGGACGTCAGTCACAAAGGCATCCTGATCCACTGCTCGAATTCGCTCCCGGACTTCCGCCACCACATTGAGAGCGTCGCCCCATGTTCGTGTCACTAATGTGATCGCCGCTTGCGGAAACAAACCCTGGGGATAGTAGACGTCCACTGTCGGCTCTGCTTCGAGTCCGCCATATCGCACATCCCCGGCGATCCCGACGACCGTCATCCACCAGGTCCGGGACGCAACACTCAAGCCCATGCGCGCAAGATCGATTCCGATTCGCTTCCCCAGGGCCGTCTCGCCACGCCAATACCGTTTCGCAAACGAATGGCTGACGACGATGCTGCGGGGACGGCCCCGCTCTCCCTCCTCGTCCCGCGCTTCGAGTGGCCTGCCTGCGATGATCGGGATCTGCATCACTCTCCAGTAATCGGGGCTGACTACTCGAATGCGCCAAATCGGTTCGGCAGCGTCCAGTCGACGCATGTATCCATCAACGGTTCCCGACCCATAAAAGCTGCCGTCGCGCATGGGCACGCCCTGAATCACCGCGGCATCGCGGACCGACGGCAAGGACCGGACCGCATCGACCACCTCCCGCGCGAACACGGCATTGTGATTCCAGTCGAACTTGTTCTCAGGGAGGGAGACGGTCATCGTCAGCACATTTGTCGGATTGAAGCCGGGCGCAACCTGCGCCGCGCGCACTGCGCTACGGATCAGCAACCCTGCGCCCACGAGCAGTACCAGCGTCAAAGCCACCTCGGCGGAAACGAGCACGCTGGTCAGAGTCGCTCGCGCTCGACCAGGCGTCACACCGCGTCCCTCACACCCCGTGAGTCGTTCTCCTTCCGCTCGTGCGAATCGCAGGGCCGGTGCGATGCCGGTCAGACACGCCGTGAGAAGGGCACAGAGTAGAGCAAAGGCTGACACCGTCGGGTTGAGGCCAATCTCTTGAAGGACCGGCAGGCTCCGCGGTAGCCAGGGTCGCGCCAACGCGATGGTCCACTTCGTGAGGATGACTCCGAGGGCTCCAGCCAGCATCGCGAGGACGATGGCCTCCATCAGGAACTGCCGCACGATCCGCCACCGGTCCGCACCCAGCGCGGCACGGATTGCGACCTCTCGGTGGCGTGCGGCGCCGCGGGCCAGGAGCAGCGTCGCGACGTTGGCACACGCGATGAGCAACAGCATTCCTGTGCCAAGCGTCAGAAGCAGGACACTCTCGCGCGCCGCGCTCGCCACGTGCTGCCGTAGCGGCACGACGCGAACTGTCCAGCCGCGGTGGGTCTCCGGATAGTGCTCCGCCTGTCGTCGGGCGATGGCGTCCAACTCGCGTTGTGCCTGCTCGACGGTCACGCCCGGTCGCAATTTGCCGACGACATCAAACTCGCGTGCGTAGGGCTGGCGGGCGCTGGCCGGAGAGATGAACTCAGGTGTCCAGAAATCGATCGTCTCCGCGACACTTGCAAGACCGAGGTGGAAGTCAGCGGTCACCGGCGGAAATCGAACGGGTGCAGTGGCGACTCCGAGGACGGTGTGTCGCGTCGGCCCGACCCGATCGAAGTTTCGGACATTGAGATCGATGGTGCTTCCCACCAGCGTCCCATCACCGTTGAACCGCCGACGCCACACCTCATGGCCAAGCACGAGCGTGCGGGTGCCACGATCCTCTATGAGAAAGCCGCGTCCGAAGAGCGGAACTCCAAACACGTCGAAGAACTCTGGCGTGACGAACAGCCCGTTCAGGCGTTCACTCTGTCCATCGCCGATCGCATCGATCGTGTGCCACCGATAACCCGCGATGGCCTCGAAGAGTGTGGTTTCGATCTGCCAGTCAGCAAGCGTGCCCGCCGCGGCTCGTTCGTACGGAAAGTCGGGCTCTGGACTGATGCTTCGTAGCGTCACCAGGCGGTCGCCGTCTGGATACGGTAGCGGGCGGAGCAGGAGGGCTTCGGTCACGCTGAAGACCGCCGTCGTCGCGCCAATTCCGAGCGCCAGGATCAAGACCACGACGGTGACAAAGGGGAGATCCCGTCGAAGATGACGAAGGGCGCCGCTGAGATCGTGGATCAGAGAGTCCATCAGAGGTCAGGGACCGGGAAGCGCAACGCCCGCGATTATAGAGCTGAAAACGAGTGAGCAATTGGCACCCGGTTGTATCGCTCTCAGAATCCTGCAGGGTGCGCTCCCACCACCCCCAACGCACGCTCCATTGCGAGGGCCGCGCGCGCGACGGTTCCCTCCTCGAACAGCCGGCCGAGGAGCGTCACGCCATGCGGAACGCGCCGCGGCGGCGAGAATCTTGGCAGCGGGTTCTTCGGGTCGGGCGCCCAGTCGCTTCGCGCCTCGGACACGTCGACGAAACCGGCGCGGAAGGTGAACGACGGATGCCCGGTGAAATTCGACAGCGTGAGCATCTCGTCGCGCAGCGAGGGCACGAGGAGCAGATCGACGGCCGAGAACAGCCGCGCCATCTCCTGGGCGACCAGTCGGCGGAATCGATCGGCCTGGACGAAATCGACTGCCGAGAGGAACCGCGCCTCGCGAAACAGGTTGGGCCAGGCATCGGGCACCTGCACTCTCAAACTGCCCAGGCCGCCGCTGAGCGTGAGCTCTTCGAATGAAGCCGCAGCCTCGGCGAAGAGGATCGACTGAAGCGACGTGTAGGGCCAGTCGGGCAGGCTCACTTCGACGGGCACCATCCCGAGCGTGCGAACAGCCTCGAGCGCGGCTCGATCGACGTCGGTCGCCGGGCTCTCGTTCATCCACGCCGGGACGAACCCTACACGAAGCCCCTGCGGCGACAACGAAACGTCGAACTCGAGATGGCTCGGCATGCTCGCCACGTCGCCCGGGTCGGGTCCACTGATCGCGTGCAGGACGAGCATGGCGTCCTCGACGCTGCGCGTCATCGGCCCGAGCTTGTCGAGCGACCAGCAGAGCGTCATGGCTCCGGTGCGCGGAACGCGCCCATAGGTCGGGCGCAGCCCGGTGACGCCGCAACGCATCGCCGGCGCGACGATGCTGCCGCCCGTCTCGCTCCCAATCGAGAAGCCGACGAGTCCTGCCGCGGTGGCCGCGCCCGGACCCGCGCTCGAGCCTGACGCGCCTTCTTCGAGCAGCCAGGGGTTCATGGTCTGGCCGCCGAACCAGATGTCGTTGAGCGCGAGCGCGCCGAGGCTCAACTTCGCCAGGAGCACCGCTCCGGCGGCGCGCAGGCGCTGAACCACTGCCGCGTCGACGGTGGGCACACGATTTCTGAACGGCTCGGCGCCGTACGTCGTCGGGATGCCCGCGGTGTCGAGGAGATCCTTCACGCCGTAGGGGATACCGTGCAGCGGTCCGCGGTACCGTCCAGCGCCGATTTCGGCGTCGGCCTGTTTGGCCTGTGCCAACGCGACGTCCCTCGTGACCGTGATGACCGAACGGAGCTGGCGATCGTACCGGTCGATTCGTTCCAGGTAGATCGTCGTCAACCGTTCGGACGTGAGCGCCTTTCGTTCGATCCAGCGCGACAGCTGTGTGACCGGCGCGAATGCAATGTCTGCGTCGTTCGTCGACAGCGCGGTCGATCCGCCCGCGCTGCGCACGAACACATCGCGCGTCGGACCGGAGCTGACGCCTGGGATGCCGGGATTCCACGCCGTCGCCGGAGCGAGATCCGGTGCGAGCGCGACCTTCCGCGGTCCTGTGCGCCGTTCGAGCAGCGGAGCCATCGTGCGTGGCCAGCTCGCGGCTGCCATCTCACGGTCGGCGCCACCCATCGATACTTGCACGAGTTTTTCTGCTTCGGCGAACGTGGCAGCCGACACGGGCGGCCCCGATACCCGCCCCGTGCCGAAGGTGGGCGGTGCGCCCGGTGGTGTCGGAGGCGGTGCGTTGACCGCAGTGCTCTGTCCGCGCCGGCACGCGGCGGCGGAGCTCACGGCGCCCATCGCCGCCGTAATCAGGAATTGCCTGCGCGTGTTCATATCGAATCCTCCCGCCATGCCTGCACGGCAGACTCGTACACATTCAGGCCGTGCAAGCACCGCTTGTACAGCAGACTTGGACCTGGTCGCAGATTCTGCCACCTGCCGTCTTCGGTGTGCTGCAGGGACTGCTCCCTGGTCGCAGCCGACGATCGTCCTCTTCATCGCGATCCTTAAGAGAATGGCGTGATCACGCGCTCGTCACAACATGGAGCGCGCGTTGCACATTAAAAATGCGATGTTTTCGCAGCGCGGATTCTCGCTGCTCGAAGTGCTGATTGCAGCGGCAGTCGTCGCCGCAACCATCGCGACGCTTGCGCAGTTGGTGGTCCTGGCAACGGCTGCAAACGCCAGGGCGACGACCACGACGATGGCGACCGTGCTCGCGGCACAGAAGATGGAGCAGCTGCGCAGTCTTGAGTGGAGCTTCGACCGCGTCGAAGGACCGGTGTCCGATCCTCGCCTGGCGGCGTCGCCGTCCGATTCGTTGCGGAAGAACAGCGCCGGGTTCTGCGATTTCGTCGACAGAAATGGTCAATCGCTCGGGGAGCGCACCGACCCGCCCGCCGGCGCCGTGTATGTCCGGCGGTGGTCAATCGAGCCGCTGCCCGCTGACCCGGACAATGTGCTCGTGCTGCAGGTGCTCGTTACCCAGCGATTCACCCGCGGCGTCGGCGAACATGCGAACCGGCAATGGCCGGACGAAGCGCGCATCATCAGCATCAAAGCGAGAAAGACCAGGTAATGGATCGCGAAGCCGGCTTCTCGCTCCTCGAGATCACCGTGGCCCTCGCGCTGACGCTGTTTGTGATCGCCACAGCGTTCGTGCTGCTCCGTGACGGGAGCGCAGCGCTTGCCGCTCTGCCCGAGACGGCGGACGCACACCAGCGGCTGCGCGTGGCCGTCGATGCTCTTTCCGGGACCTTGTTGATGGCCGGCGCAGGGCCGTTTCTGGGGAGCGGCCCGGGGCCGCTGCACATGTTCCTTGCGCCCGTGCTGCCGTTCCGCCGTGGCGTGACGGGCAACAATTCAGCGTCCATTTATTCCGCCGACACGATGACGGTGCTGTACGTGCCGGGCACGGCCGTGCAGACCACGACACGCGCACCGGTCGGCGGAACGACTGCAGCGTTGCGTGTGAATGCCGCCGGTTGTCCCACAGATCCCGAGGGCACTCGCAGCGCGCTCTGTGGAATAGAGCCGGGCATGCACCTGTTGATCGTTGACGAAGCCGGGCGGTACGACGTGTTTGCGGTGATCTCAGTCGACGGCGACACCGCACAGCTCACAGTGAGCGGACCTGGCGCGTCGGCGGCCTCGATTCATCCCGCCGGATCAAACGTCGTCCAGATAGTCGAGCGAACGTTCGCGCTACGCATCGACAGCGCCGGGAGCGCGCCCCAACTTGTCAGCTACGAGGGGCCAGACAGTCCTGGCGTCCCAGTTGTGGACAACGTCGTCGCTTTGAAATTCGAGTACTTCGGTGAGGCTCGCCCACCGCACCTGCGCGGGCCCGTCGACGATCCGGCCGGCCAGTGGACGACGTACGGGCCGAGACCGCCTCCGGCCGGCGTGAAATGGACGGCCTATCCAGAAGGCGAGAACTGTGTGTTCGCCGTCGATGCCAACGGCAAGCACGTGCCGCGGCTGCCGGTTCTTGGCGACGCATCGAACCCGCCGGGACTCGTGAAGTTGAACGAGGTGGACCTCACCGACGGTCCCTGGTGTCCCGACGCCGTCAGTTCCGAGAGGTTCGACGCCGACCTGCTGCGCATTCGTTCGGTGGCGGTCACGATTCGGCTCCAGGCTGGGCTCGATGCGCTGCGCGGACCTGCCGGCACGCTGTTCTTCAACGCCGGGACCGCGACCAGCGCCAGTCGATGGGTGCCGGATCAAGAGGTGCGGTTCGAGGTCGCCCCGCGCAATCTCAATCTGGGCCGGTAAGGAGTCGCGGGAGGTCAGGTGGGCAGGACAGGCAGGATCGGCAGGACGGGCAGGATGGCGGGACGTGCAGAAAGGGGCAGGATGGGCGGGACCGGCAGCACGGGCACAACGGCCAGGCACGATGGGATTCGTGCCATTCGCGCAGAGCGTGGCCTGGCGCTGGTGATCGCGATGGCCGCACTGTCGCTGATGTCTACAATCGCTGCCGTTCTGATTCTGATCACATCGTCTGAAAGCACGATCGCGGCGAACTACCGGAACAGCGTCGAAGCTTTGTACGTCGCCGACGCGCTCGCCGAGCATGGAATGTGGGAACTCACGTCGATCTCCGATTGGGACGTGATCCTGAACGAACTCGCAAGGTCATCGTTCGTGGATGGTGAGGCACATGGTGTTCGCGCCCTGCCGGGCGGCGGCGAAATCGATCTGGCGGCAGTGGTCGCGCGCGCCAACTGCGGGAAGATCACCTGCTCAGCCGCCGACATCACCGGAAATGCGACTGGCGACCGCCCGTGGGGGGCGGACAATCCTGTGTGGCACTTGTTCGGGTATGGGCCTCTCTCCGCCCTGCTGCCGGGCGTCATTTCGCCGTTCTATGTCGTCGTGATGATCGCGGACGATCCGTCCGAGACCGACGGAGATCCGGCAAAGGACGGCTCAGGTGAGGACAACCCCGGAGCGCGAATCATTGCGCTTCGGGCGGAGGCGTTCGGGCCGGCCGACACACACAAGGTCCTTGAGCTCACGGTGACGCAGTGTTGGCGTGAGGCGGAGAACGCGCAGGGTGGGCAGGATGGGGAGCCGGATCGCCACGAGGGCAGCGGTCCTGGATCAGTGCGGGTGCTTTCATGGCGTGAGGTGCGCTGACCTGGGTTGAACTGCGCAGTTGGGGGCAGAGCCGGGAAATCTTGACCCTCCGCGGGGGCTCACGTACGATGGAAAACGTCCGATAACTCAAAATGAAAGCTATGCGTCTGACGTTTTTCGGTAAGTGGCTATTCTTGTCCGGGCTTGTGCTTAGTGCCCTTCCGCTCGAGGCTCAGTCTCTCGGCGACGTCGCGAAGAAGGAGGAGGAGCGCCGGAAAGCGGTGGCTCAGCCGGCCAAGGTCTACACAAACAAGGATCTGCCACCCACCCCGGCGGCAACGACACCTTCGCCGGCCAGCGGGACGCCCGACGCCGCCAAACCTGAAGCCTCGAAGGCAAAGGAATCCCCGAAGGATGCGCAGGCGGCGGCCGGCGAGAAGCCGGTCGTCAAAGACCAGACCTACTGGGCCGACCGCAAGAAGGCGCTTGCGAACCAGCTCGATCGCGACCAGACGCTCGCGGACGCCCTTCAATCGCGCATCAACGCATTGACCACGGACTTCGTGAACCGTGCCGACCCGGCGCAGCGAGCCGTCATCGAACGCGATCGCCAGAAAGCCCTCGCCGAGCTTGCCGGCTTGAAGAAGCAAATCGAGGACGACAAGAAAGGTATCGCCGGTTTCGAGGAGGAAGCACGCCGCGCCGGCGTTCCGCCCGGCTGGCTGCGGTGAGTACTCGAACCCGCGTTCCGGTCGACGCTCCCATCCTGCTGGTCGAGGACAAGGACTCGCTCCGGACGATGCTGCGTCATGCGCTCGAGGCGCAGGGCCACACCGTCATCGAAGCGCGCGACCAGCCGGAGGCCGAGGCCGCTCTTCAGGCCTCCCGCCCGGCGATCGTCCTTTCGGATCTCCGCCTGCCGGACGGAGATGGCTTCGGCGTCCTGCGTGCGGCGAAAGATGTCGAGCCCGAGCTTCCGGTCATCGTCATGACGGCGTTCGGCAGCATTCAGGATGCGGTCGCCGCGATGAAAGAAGGGGCGCTCGACTTCCTGGCCAAGCCGGTCGATCCTGACCATCTGCTGCTGATGGTGGAGCGCGCGCTGGCGCAGCGGCGGATGCGCACCGAGAACATCATCCTGAAGGAAGAGCTCGCCCAGCGGCGCGGCGCGCCGCAGATTATCGGCGACGATCCCAAGCTGAAAGCGGTCTCGCTGTCGCTGCACCGCGCAGCGGCCACCGACACGACCGTGCTGATCGAGGGCGAGAGCGGTACGGGGAAAGAGCTGTTTGCGCGAGCGCTTCACGCCCTGAGCCCCCGCGCCGACGGGCCGTTCGTGGCGATCAACTGTGCGGCGATTCCCGAGACGCTCCTCGAAACCGAGCTGTTCGGACACGAGAAGGGCGCGTTCACCGGCGCCGCCACGCGCAAGCCGGGAAAGTTCGAGCTCGCGCACCGGGGAACCTTGTTCCTCGACGAGATCGGGGATCTGCCGCTCACACTGCAGGCGAAAATCCTGCGCGCGCTGGAAGAAAAACGCTTCGAGCGCGTCGGCGGCACGCTGCCGCTGCAGGTGGACGTCCGCGTGGTGGCGGCGACGAACCGGAACCTCAAGGCCGCCGTCGCCGCGCGCCAGTATCGCGAGGATCTCTATTTCCGGCTCTCCGTCTTCCCGATCACGATTCCTCCGCTGCGGGAGCGTTCGCACGACGTGGCGACGCTCGCGCGCTATTTCATCGAGAAGTATTGTCGCGATTTGAACAAGAAGGCGCTGGTGCTGTCACCGGCCGCGGAAGATGAGCTGCGCGCCTACCCGTGGCCCGGCAACGTGCGCGAATTGCAGAACTGCATCGAACGGGCGGTAATCCTCACCGAAGGCGATACCATCCATCCGCGTCATCTGAACCTGTCATTTCGCCATGCCGTATCAGGGCCGGCGCCCGCCGAGGAAGTGAGTCCGTGGGACAAGATCGACTTGTCGGGGACGCTGGCGGAAGCATCGCGCCGTGTCGTCGCTGAAGTGGAGCGTCGAAAAATTGCGCAGGCGCTCAAGGAAGCCGGCGGTAATCGCGGCTACGCCGCCGACATGCTGCAAGTCAACTACAAGATTCTCACGTCGAAGGTCCGGGAGTACGGGCTCGACTGAGGAGACGCTCGACTGAGGAGACGGAGGGAACGGTATCACACAGAGAAACGGAGCAACGGAGGCGAGCAGAGCGATTCGTGTTTCGTGAAGTGTTGAGTTGGTGAGTTTTGAGGTCCGGAGGTCTGAAACTCATGACTCAAGCTCACAACTCTTGACTCACACTCTTCTCCGTTCGTCTCTGTTCCGCCGTTCCTCTGTGTTTACCGTTATCTCCGTGCCCTTCTTCCCTCATCCCTTGAACCCGACGCGCTTCAACGCGGCGCGCAGCTCCTTTTCCGTCACGTCATCGACGATCGTGGTGGCGCCGACCGCCACGGGCAGCACAAAGTGCAACCGGCCGGCGACGATCTTCTTGTCGTGACGCATCGCTTCAATGACCTGCGCCGACGACAGGTCCGCCACCGGAGGCAGCGGCCCGAGGCTCGCGATGAGGTCCCACAGCGCCTGGGTGTCCTGCGGCGCGAGCGCGCCACGGCTCTTCGCCACCTCCGCGGCGACGAGCATCCCGTAGCCGACCGCCTCACCATGGCGGAACCGGCGGTACTTGGTGACCGCTTCGATCGCGTGGCCGGCGGTGTGGCCGAAGTTCAGAACGCGGCGCGGCCCGGCTTCACGCTCGTCGGCGGCGACGACGGCGACCTTGATGCGGCAGGATTCGGCGATGATGGGGGTGAGCACCTCGGGAACCCGCGCGAAGATCGGTTTCTGCTGGCTCGCGATGCGATCGAAGAGCGTCGCGCTCGAGGTCATGCCGTACTTGACCACTTCGTACAAACCGGCGCGGAACTCACGCCGCGGCAGCGTGCCCAGCACGTTCGGATCGACGATGACGGCGTGCGGCTGATAGAAGGCGCCGATGAGATTCTTGCCGAGCGGATGGTTGACGCCCACCTTCCCGCCAATCGCACTGTCAACCTGGGCAAGGAGCGTGGTCGGCAGGTGGACGACCGGGATGCCTCGCAGGTACGTGGCCGCCGCAAATCCCGCCATGTCGCCGACGACACCTCCGCCGAACGTCATGAGCGTCGACGCGCGATCGGCGTTCAGACGGACGAGCGCGTCATAGATGCGGGCAACCGTGGCCAGCTGCTTGAATCGTTCTCCGTCGGGGACGAGGACCGGTTCGCTGATGCCCAGTGCGCGCCCGAGCTGCGCGCCATGGAACCGCCAGACCGGCGGGCTCGACACCACGATGCGCCGTTCCGGCAGGTCAAGATCGTCCAGCAGCCGGCGCAGGCCATCGATCGCGCCGACGCTGATCGTGATCGCGTACGAACGTGAGGGGGTCGGAACGTCGATGCGGACCGCGTCCATGTATCGGCGAATGCTAGGATAGCAGGTTGGTCCTTCGAACTTGGTCCGTCCCGGGACGCAGTAGGGACGGAGTAGGGACGGAGCGGGGACGGAGTAGGGACGGAGCGGGGACGGAGTAGGGACGGACCGGGGACGGACGCGGGACGGACCGGGGACAGATCAGGGACGGGCCGGGGACGGGCGACCACGAATCAAGGGACAAATCTGACCGAGGTCGATTTCATCATCGTCGGCGGCGGCGTGGCGGGACTCCGCGCGGCCATCGGTCTGGCGACGGCCCGGGTCCTCGTCCTGACGAAGGCGGACCCCGCCGAGAGCAACACCGGCTACGCGCAAGGCGGAATTGCGGCAGCGCTGGGCGACGATGATACGCCGGCGCTGCATGCGGCCGATACCGTGCGTGCCGGGGACGGATTGTGCGACCAGAATGCGGTACGCGTCCTTGTCGAAGACGGTCCGCGCTATGTCAACGAGCTCCTCGAGTGGGGCGCCCGCTTCGATCGCGATGCCAACGGGCGCCCGGCGCTCGGCCGGGAGGCGGCCCACAGCGTGCGCCGCGTCCTTCACGCCGGTGATGCGACCGGCCGCGAGATCGGCCGCGTGCTCTGGGCCCGTGTCGGGGCGCTGCCGACCGTGCACGTCGTCGATCACGCGCTGGCGACCGGGCTGATCGTGAGCGGCGGGCAGGTGGTCGGTGTGGGCTTCTACGATCGGCACGGACGGTTCCAGGAGGCACGCGCGCGCGCGACGCTGCTGGCCACTGGCGGCGCCGGGCAGGTGTTTCGGGAAACCACGAATCCGGGGGTCGCGACCGGGGATGGTATCGCGCTCGCGTATCATGCCGGCGCGCGCGTCGCGGATCTCGAGTTCGTGCAGTTTCATCCGACCGCTCTCAACAAAGCGGGCGCGCCGCGCTTCCTGATTTCCGAGGCCCTTCGCGGCGAGGGCGCACGCCTGGTCAACAACCGTCACGAAGCGTTCATGGCCGGCTGCCATCCGGACGGCGACCTCGCGCCGCGCGACGTCGTCGCGCGCAGTATTGCGCGCGAAGCGGAGCGGACCGGCGGGGCGGTGTATCTCACGCTCGCGCACCTGGATCCCGCGTACGTTCGCAGGCGCTTTCCTACCATCGACGAGACCTGTCGCAGCGTCGGCCTCGACCTGGCTCGTGATCTGGTGCCGGTCGGTCCGGCCGCGCATTACATCATGGGCGGCGTTGAGACCGATGAATGGGGCCGAACGTCGCTGCCCGGCCTGTACGCCGCCGGCGAGGTCGCGTGCACCGGCGTGCACGGCGCGAACCGGCTCGCGAGCAATTCGCTACTGGAAGGGCTGGTGTTCGGTGCCCGCGCGGCCATCGCCATGCAGCAGCCTCCGGCGCCGGGTCATCTGAAAGGGGATCGGGTCGTGGCGCGTGGCTCGTGGTTGCTTCCGCCGCGCCCTGCGCTGGCCGGTCCGCCGCCAGGCGTCGAGTCGATACGCGATCTGATGTGGCGATGTGCGGGCCTCTTCCGCACACGCGCCGATTTGCAGGCCGCGTCCGCCCTGCTCGATTCATTGCAGGAGCATCGTTTCGAGGCCAGCCCCGGGGACGCGCGTCTGCGCAATCTGATTACGGTTGCGCGCCTGATTGCACGCGCTGCTCTGCGGCGTGAAGAGAGCCGCGGCGGCCACTTCCGCGCCGATTTTCCCAGCCGCGACGACCGCGCCTGGCGCATTCATGTCGTGGATCAAATCGACCGCGGACGGTAAAATACAGGTTTTCCCCTCTGGTGTCACGGTGTCCCGTGGGTTGAAAACAACCGATGGCCAAAAAGGTCGAAACAGAATCGTTCGTCACTGAAATCACCCCGCAATCCCAGGACTTCTCGCGCTGGTACCTCGACGTGGTCCGGCGTGCGGAGCTCGCCGACTACTCGCCGGTGAAGGGGTGCATGGTCATCCGGCCCTACGGCTACGCCATCTGGGAGCTCATTCAGCAGGCCTTCGACGAGGAGTTCAAGAAGAGCGGCCACGTCAACGCGTATTTCCCGCTGTTCATACCGGAAGGGCTGCTGCACAAGGAAGCCGAGCACGTCGAAGGCTTCGCGCCGCAGGTGGCGTATGTCACGCACGGCGGTGGTGAAGAGCTCGAGGAGAGGCTCGTCATCCGGCCGACGTCGGAGGCCATCATCGGCACCATGTACGCCAAGTGGGTACAGTCGTGGCGCGATCTGCCGATCCTGATCAATCAGTGGGCGAACGTCGTCCGCTGGGAGAAGGTGACGCGGCCGTTCCTGCGCACGACCGAGTTCCTCTGGCAGGAAGGGCATACGGCGCACGAGACCCATGAGGAAGCCGAGGCCGAAACGCTGATGATTCTCGATCTGTACGCGCGTGTCGCCGAATCGGTCCTCGCCATGCCGGTCATCAAGGGGGTCAAGAGCGACAGCGAGAAGTTTGCCGGGGCGCTGCGCACCTACTCGATCGAAGCGCTGATGGGCGACGGCCGGGCCCTGCAGGCGGGCACGTCGCATAACCTCGGGCAGAATTTTGCCAGGGCGTTCGACATCACGTTTCAGGCGCGCGACAAATCCGTTCAGCACGTCTGGGGGACGTCGTGGGGTGTCTCGACCCGCCTCGTCGGCGGCGTCATCATGACGCATGGCGACGACAGCGGCCTGGTGTTGCCGCCTCGCGTCGCGCCCTACCAGGTGGTAATCGTGCCGATCGGCCGGGAAAACTGGCGCGAAACTGTCCTGCCCCGCGCCCGCGAGATCAGGAACGAGCTGGTCGAGGGCGGCCTTCGCGTCACATTGGACGAGCGCGACGAGCGGCCGGGCTGGAAATTCTCGGAATGGGAGCTTCGCGGCGTCCCGCTTCGGGTCGAAATCGGTCCGAAGGACATTGAAAAGTCGGCGGTGATGGTCGCCAGGCGCGACACGCGCGAAAAGCGCAGCATGCCGATGAGCGGTCTGGCCGGCAGCCTCCGCACCCTGCTGGATGACGTGCAGCGGACGTTATTCGAACGCGCGCGCACGTTCCGTGAAGAACATACCCAGCGTGTGGCGAGCTACGACGAATTCAAGCAGGTGATGGATGGCCGGCCGGGCTTCGTGATCGCCGCCTGGTGCGGATCGGCAGACTGCGAAGCGCAGATTAAGGCCGACACGCAGGCGACGATCCGGAACATGCCGATGCACGTCACGGCGAAATCAGCGTCCTGTGTGCGCTGCGACGCGCCCGCGACGGCCGAAGCCTGGTTCGCGAAGGCGTACTAGGTCGGGTAGGTCGGTGGGTCGAGATCGGAGGACGCGGGGCGCTCATCGTGAAGGAGTTGCGACGCCGCACGATCGCCGGGCACGAATTTCCGCCCGACCCACCTGACCTGACCTGCCCGACTCACCTGCTCCCTTCCAGGCCAACCAGCTGTTCGAACGTCCCGGGCCAGCGCTTGTGAATCTTCTTCAGTACCGCATGCCGGCGTGTGAGGCGTTCCCTTTTCACGACCGCTCGAAACACGTCGGCGAGCCGCTCGCGAAACCAGGCGTCCCGTGAGCGCGCGTGGGCGATCGCCATGCCGTGCAGGCACGACGCATCGCCGATGAGCATCAGCACAGTCAGAAACTCGATCGGCAGTCCGCCGTTGGCCGTTTCGAGCGACTCACGCAGATCGTAGAGCGCGAGGCGGCTGGCGCGATTCGCCAGCGCCACGTGCGTCGCGGCGCGGACC
Organism: Acidobacteriota bacterium; assembly: GCA_046726355.1. GTDB lineage: Bacteria > Acidobacteriota > Vicinamibacteria > Vicinamibacterales > CAVVIG01 > QHWF01. The sequence continues at coordinate 61,650 of JBKPAI010000109.1, forward strand.
GCCGACCACGAGGCGCGCGGACCGGCCGCCGCGGATTCGGTTTCGCGCTCGCGGACCCGCTCGACGATGCGCACCAGCGTGCTCAAAGGCACGCCGTCGCCGCTTGTGACCACAGCTTGGTGCAGCTGGTCCGGATCATCGGGCAATCCCTGTTCGGCGGCGCTTTGCAGGATCTCCCGGGCATCAGGCGTCACCTGACCTCGGCGGTCGCGCCGCATCCGTGCGCGCGTCTGCGCGGCGACCGGGTCCGCGCCGAGCGACTTCAGCAGGGGCGCAATCGTCTTGCGATCGAGGCCGCTCAGGGCGCGGAGCGCCGCGGACCGTATGACATCGGGGCGGGCGCGGTCGAGCGAGGTGGCCGTCAACCGATCGAGCGCCTGGAGGGCCCTGGCGCTGTTCCGCCGCTCGAGATGGCTGCCGGCGACGCCGATTGCCGCGAGCGCAACCTCCGGGTCGGCGTCCTCTATCGCGAGCATCGCGGCGTCGAGAGCGCGCGGATCTTCGATTCCGTCGAGCGCGCGGAGCGCCGCCGCGCGGGTTGATGCTGGCGGTCCACTCTGGATCAGCGTGATCAGCCTGGCGACGGCACGGGGGCCGATGAGGGTCAGACGGGCGACGGCCGATTCGCGGGTGACCACACTTGTCGACGACAGGTCAGCGACGAGTGCTTCGATCCGCCTCGCAGAAGAGCTCTGGATGGACAAGCGAATTCGGAATTTGGAATCGGTGGAATTCGGCACCCAGGAAACAGAGGCCTCGGAGAGAACGGTAAGGCACAGAGAAGCGGAGAAGCGGAGACGAGCGGAGAGGATTAATGTTGGTTTTCTCCGCTCGTCTCCGTTGTTCCGTTTCTCTGTGTTATCCCGTTGCCTCCGTCATCTCTGCTCGCGTTCCTCCGTCGCCTCCGTTCTCACCGCTGCAGGTTCACGACCAGCGCCGCCCGCCGGTTGAGCCGCCGCGTCTCCTCACGCGCGTTGTCGTACTTCGGCCGCTCTTCGCCGTAGCTCACCGTCTGCAGCCGGTCCGCCGCCAC
>JBKPAI010000110.1:0-45088 GCA_046726355.1 Acidobacteriota bacterium
CCCCAGCACCCTGCAGCGTCAGGCCTCAGCACCCTGCAGCGTCAGGCCCCCAGCACCCTGCAGCGTCAGGCCCCCAGCACCCTGCAGCGTCAGGCCCCCAGCACCCTGCAGCGTCAGCCCCCCAGCACCCTGCAGCGTCAGCCCCCCAGCACCCTGCAGCGTCAGGCCCCCAGCACCCTGCAGCGTCAGGCCCCCAGCACCCTGCAGCGTCAGGCCCCCAGCACCGTGCGACGACAGCGCCCAGCACTCTGATTCAGAAGATGTACTTCAACGCAAACTGCATCTGTCGCGCGGGGAGCGACGTGCTCGTGACCCTGCCGGCGGCCGCGGTATCGATCTGGGTGTTCTGCGTAGTCGGGGCGTTGAAATAGACCGCGTTGAGGAGGTTGAACGCCTCGGCCCTGAACTCCAGTCTCGAGCTGCCTGTGACGGAGAACCGCTTGAACAGCGAGGCATCGACGTTCCACTGGTGATCGCCCCGGAGAATGTTTCGTCCTGAGTTCCCGAACGTGAACTGATCGGGCACGGTGAACGCGCTCTTGTCGAACCAGGCGTCTACCGTCGGATTGGCCAGCTGGCCCGAGCCCACGCGATTGGGTCGTTGGTTCGTCACGCCGATGTTGGCGACGTCACGCGATATCGTCGGCGTGAAGGGAAGACCGCTCCGGTAGTTCACGATGCTCTGCCACTGCCAGCCGCCAACGACGGCATTGGTCATCCCGGCCGCATCCCCGAGGAAAGGCCTGCCCTTCCCGAACGGCAGCTCGTAACCGAGGCCGAGCGAAAACAGGTGCGGCACATCAAAGGATGCCGGCCCGCGGTCGTAGGTGAAGTTTCCGCCAATCTCCGGCGCAGGCGCAGTGGTCATGCTCCGCGAGAAGGTGTAGGAAACGAGATACCACAGGCCGTCGCCACCTCTCCTCTGAAGTTTGGCCTGGAGCGCATGATAGTCGCTGGAGAGCGCCTGGCTGTGAATGTTGACGTTGCCGAATCGAGGATAAGGCCGGCGCGCCTGGACGCTGCCGGGGCCGGCCGGCGGAAGGTTGATCGGCTCCGTCTGCTGCTGATTCGACCCTTTGGTGCCGACGTAATTCACTTCGACGGCGGTGCGGTTCACGAGCTCCTGCTGAACACCAATGTTCCAGCGCTGGTCGTAACCCATGCGCACGTTCAGCGGCAGCGGACTCCAGCTGACGGTGCCGACGGAGGTCCCGAACGGAGCGCCAAGGTAGAAATTCGCCAGCGTCCGCGTCGGCATGACGTTCGGCGTCGCCGTCACGCTTTCGCTCAGGCTGAACGGAATAAAATTGAAATTCAGACGTCCGCTGGTCCCTTCCGCTTCGTAAAACACGCCGTAGCCGCCGCGAATCACCGTGCGGTCGCCGAACGCCCGCCAGGCAAAACCAACCCGCGGCGCCCACTGGCGCTTGTCGTTCGCCGTAATCGTGATCGGAACCCCGGCCTGGCTGCTGGTCTGAATAAGATCGCGGAACAGCGCGTAGCCGACGTCGGCCAGCGGCTGGGCGGCGAGGTCGATGCTGTCGGTCTCGCTCGAGACGATGATTGGTTTGTCCCGCGATGGATCAAAGGCTGCTGCCTGATTCCGATAGCCTGTCAGCCACGGCGTGTACTCGTATCGCAGCCCGAGGTTGAGGGTCAGTATGTTCGACACCTTGAGATCGTCCTGCACGAAGCCATGCCAGTAGGTGCCATATCCGCCCCACCACGTCGCCGGGTTCGAGCGCGTCGCATTGGCAGGATAGCCGAGCATCCAGTCGGCAAATCCGTCTCCTGTCCCCGAAGGCGAAGCCGGGTTCTGGGTCATGATGCCGGTAAAGTTGAACACGCCGTTATGGCTGCGGGCATCGGTGAACAGGATGTTGCGGCGATAGATCCTCCCGCCGAACTTGAGAATGTGCCGGCCGGTGATCCAGGTCAGGTTGTCGGTGAGCTCGTATTCGCCCCGGTTCTGCCATTTCGGGCGGCCGTCGCCGGCGTTCCCCGAAAATCCCTGGTAGCCGGAGAACGAAAATGCCGGGATGCTGGCGATGCCGGGATCCTGAATGAGCTCGTGACCGGTGACGCCCGCCTGCTGCAGCAATTGAACGCCCTGGCCCTGGAAGTACGCGGTCGAGCGGTACTCGCCGTACATGCGGCTGAACCGCACTTCGTGCACGATCGAGGCGCCGAGGTTCGACGTCAACGCCAGCGCCAGGTTCCAGGCTGGCCCCTCCAGCCTCGTGGATCCCAGCGTCAGGAACGCACTGGGCGTTTCCTCGGTGCTGTGGTGCCGGCTGAACCGGGCGAAGAACTTGTTGCGCGAATTGATCTCCTGATCGAGTCGAAGCGTCACCTGGTTCGCCTCGAACACCGTGATCGGCGTGGACACGAACGTACCGTCCGCTGAATTCGGCAGCGGAATGTACTGGTTGAAGAACTGCGCCTGCGGCGACAGCCGGTCGCGCGGAATGATGTTGTTGGGAAATTGCGTGCGGACCGCGCTGCCGCCGGAGGCCACGGTGGTCAGCGGGTCGTAAATCGGCACCAGGCCGCGGAAGTCGCCCATCCGCTGCGCCGCGGTGGGAACGATACTGACGTTCACGTTTCCCTGGTTCCGCCGCTGCCCCTCGTAGCTGGCGAAGAAGAAGGTCTTTTTCCGCCCGTCGTAGACGCCCGGGATCCGGACGGGACCGCCAAGCGTGCTGCCGAACTGGTTGCGCTCCAGTTTTTCTTTTGTCTTCGCGAAGAAGTTCTTCGAATCGAATGCGTCGTTGCGGGCAAACTCGAACAGGCTGCCGTGGAAGGCGTTAGTGCCCGACTTCGTCACCGCGTTGAACGTGCCGCCGGCACCGTGAAACTCGGCCGAGTACGCGTTCTGGTGGACGCTGAACTCCTGCAGCGCGTCGACCGAGGTCTGGATCCAGGTCCCGCCCTGATGCTCTTCGGTGACATCGACGCCGTCGAGGAGAAACCGCGTCTGCCATCCGCTCACGCCACCGATGATGTTGCCGTTCACCGCTTCCGGTCGGACCGTCTGCACGTTCCCGGTCGCGGCGAGCAGCGCGGCGCCCGGCGTGAGGCGCGCCAGCTCGTGAAAGCTCCGGCCATTCAACGGCAGATCGACGATCTGCTCGTTGGTGATCACCTGACTGAGCGTGGCAGACTCAGTGTTGAGCAGGGCACTTTCCGCGGTGACCTGCACTTCCGTCGATATGGCGCTGAGGCTGAGGGCGAGCTCGACCCGGATGGACTGACCAACGGTCAGGACCACGCCTTCACGGCGGCCGGTCTGGAAGCCGGAAATTTCGGCGCTGACGCTGTAGGTGCCGGGGTCGAGCGGTGTGACGACGTAATCGCCTTCGGCGTTGGTGGTGACGGTCCTGGCGACGTTCGTGGCGAGATTCGTGACGGTCACCGAGGCGCCGGGAATACCCGCGTGCTGAGGATCGTAGACGGTGCCGAGGATGCGTCCTGTCTGCAGCTGCGCGATGGCGCTCCTGCCACCGGAGAGGGACAGCACCGTCAGAATCATGATGCGAGCGAGCCTCGTCCTCATCGTGTCCTCCCTCAGCACGCGCTTGCCTCCCCTTCACACTGCGGATAGGGCGTCCTCTTCCACTTCGTCGATCACGACCGTGTCGGTGTCGATGCGCAGGCGAAAGCGGTACAACCCGCGAGGTGCCGGTCCCGCGATCCAGGCGCCGTCGCCTCTCGCGTCGAAAACGCTGGAGTGGCAGGCGCACAGAAAGACGGGATGGTTGATCACAACGTCCGTCCGTGGCAACGTCGCGGGCTGCGCAATAAAGTCCACCTGGCACTGCTCGTGGGTGCAGGTCAGGCACAGCGCACTCAGCTCCGGACGCGCGCCGGGGGCCGCTCTCCGAAACAGCACACCGCTCATCAGCACCCGCCGGACGGCCGTCGCCCCGGAGGCTGGCGCGACGGCTTCGGCCTTGAACGGTACGGGCTGCCACGGCGTGCTCACCGCTTCGAGCGGGATGCGGACCGGCACAGACACCGGCGCATAGCGCGCATCTGCGACGGCCGGTTGCGCGCACGGGCGCCGGCCGAAGCCAAGGAGCGTCAGGCACCTGGCCAGAAACGTCCGTCGAATCATACGGATTTAGCCATAGCTCGCGGACTGCGACAAAGAGACGTGGAGGGCGCGGAAGATCGCCTCAGGGTTTTTCCTCCTGTCCTCCCGCCTTCGCTGAAGCTACGGCGGGCCACCGTAGCCTTGCGCGAAGGTGGCCGCGTCCTCCGCTGTTCATTCACCTGGTCGCATTCGTGCCGACGGGCGCGGCCACGACCACCATTCGCGTGTTGTGGGATCCTTTCGGGAACTGAAGGCGCGATTTTTCTTTCTTCGCCGCCACGTCGAAGGCGATGAGGACGTCGTCGCTCGGACAATTGACGTACACGGTCTTGCCGTCTTTCGCGGTCACGATCCAATAGGGTTGCCGGCCGACCGGGAACCGCGCGATCTGCTTCGGCGGATCCACCGTCACGTCGAACGCGTAGGTCACCGCGTGGACCACGTCATTGGTCCACACTTCCTTCCCGTCGTTGGCCACGGCGATGCCGTGGGAGCGGCTCCGCACCGCCTGTTCGTCCGGCGTGAGCGTCATCGTCGCTTTCGAGATCACCTTGCGTGCCGCCGTATCGATGACGAGAAAACCCATCAGGTCGTCGACGTTCATGTAGAGCCGTTTGCCGTCCGGACTGATGGTGCCGGGGCGCGGTCCCGCGCCGACCGGAATCGTCCCGACGACTGTGTGCGCAGCCGCATCGACCACCGTCACTTCCTTGGGCTGGGTGCGGGGCAGGCCCAGCGACGGGCGCCGCCAATGACCCTCTCCTCCCGCGATGGGAAGCAGGTAGACGAATTTCCCGTCCGGCGCCATCACGGTGTTGTGCCCGATGCCGAGCGTGTGAATGTAGTCGATGATCTCTTCCTTCTGCGTATCGAAGACCTGCCAGTACCCGGCGTACGACGGCTGATACAGGAACCGGCCGTCCGGCGTGACGGCGCCGTTCTGCGGTTCAACCCCAAACCCGACGTGGAACGTCTTGATCACTTCGTCGCGGACCGTGTCCACCAGCGTCACGACGCCGCCGACTTCGCTCGCCGCGTAGAGGACCGATTGCGATTTGGGCGACGTCAGGCCATGCGGGTGCGATCCGACCGTCAGTCGCTTGATTTCCTTGAACGTCGCCAGGTCGACGATGGCGAGATTGTCCTTGTCCAGGTTCTCGAGCGAGATGTATACCTTCTCGCGGGTCGCGTTCCCGGCGCTCTGCGCGCGCGGCGAGGACGTCGCCGCAACGAGCAGTGCGGGCAGGATGACGAGATATCGCACCTTCATGTTGCCTCCTCAAGTCGAGTAGGTCGGGTAGGTCGAGCAGGTCCAGTGGGGCAGGTGGGGCCAGACCCAACCCGCTCAGCCTACCCGACCCACTCGACCCACCAGACCCACCAGCCCGACCCGACCCACCAGACCTACCCGACCCACTCAGAATCCCAGGCGCGCTCCGAGCTGCAGCTGCCGCGGGAACCCGCCGCCAACCAGGGCTGTCGGCACGAGGAACGTCGCCGGAACCCTCCAGTCACCCGACGGGTTCGTGAAGTTCGACCGGTTGGTGACGTTGAACTGCTCGACGAACAGATCGAGCGTTCTGACCGCGCCCAGCCGGAGGCGGTAGCCGAGCCGGGCATCCAGCTGGAGATAGTTGGGCCCATACGCGCCGTTGCGGCCGCCCTCGTTGGTCACCGTGATCGCGTTGTTGCCGGTGCCGCTGTACACCCCGGCCGGCAGCGGATCGAACAGGATCCCGTTTCGATCGGCATCGACGTTGGTGTCCAGGATGGTGAATGGCCTGCCGCTCATGAAGCGAAACAAGCTGCTCACGGTCAGTCCCCTCGTCCGCGGCACCTCCATGCGGCCGCTGAGCGTAAGGTTGTGCCGCCGGTCGGTGTCGAGCGGGCCGTAGTTCAGATCGAGATTGCGCTCGGCCAGCAGCTGGAAGTTGTTCACGGCATTCGGCGCGCCGTTGTTGTTGCCGCGAGCGTCGCCAATCGTGTACGCCGCGCGAGCGCTCCAGAACCCGCTGAAGCGCCGCTCCCATTGCAGGTTGAGGCCGTCGTATCTGGTCCGACCGCTGTCGTCGAAGCGCAGGCTCACGCTGTTGGCGAAGGGCGCAATGCCAAGCTGGCTGGCAATTCCCATCAGATCGGTGCGGACGATCGCGCCGGTACGGCTCGTGTTGACGCGCAGACCGGGGTTCAGGTCGTACGCGACCCAGCCGCGGCCCCGGTTGTGCACGTAATCGATGCCGACCGACATCGTCTTTCCTGCCTGGCGCTCGTACCCGAAGGAGACCTGCGTCGATCTCGGCATCTGGCGCTCCGGCGAATCGAACTGCACAGTGCCGGTGTTCCGCGTGCGCGTGCCCGGCGGATAGAGACGGCTCAGCAGCTCGCGATTCACCGTCGGTCCGTTCACCAGCATCGGATCGGTCGGGAGCCGTCCCTGGCTTGGCCCCGGATCCGCCGTGCTGATGGGGAAATTGACGATGAACGAATCGCCGAAGACGCCGTTCGACTGCAGAGGCGAGACCTGGCCGAGGAACAGCTTCTCGTAATACCGTCCGATGCCGCCGCGGACGACCGATCGCCCGTCGACGTTATACGCGAATCCGGCGCGCGGCTGGATATTGTTCTTGTCGACCGGATAACCACCGCCGAGCAGCGGATTACTGGGCTGGTTGAAGCGGAACACGTCGAGATCGTAGCGGAAGCCCAGGTTCACGGTGAGCCGTTTCGACACGCTCCACTTGTCCTGCCCGTAGAAGCCGAACGAATTGGTGAACGTGACCGTGCGGGCCGGTGCCGGGACGCGGATGGTCAGGCGCTCGGGGTAGGTGCGCGGATCGGCGGGATCGAACGGCCGATCGGTGGAAAACGTGAACACACCGTTCATGCTTCCCTGCTCTTCCAGCGTGTTGATCGCGTACAGGTACTGGAATCCGAACTTCAGATCGTGGTCTCCGCCCTTGCCGGGGACGAAGACGCTGAAGGTGTCGTCGAGTCCGGGAGCGCGATTGTAGCGATGCTGCCCGTTGACGTGCCCCTGCTCGTCAAAACTGAGGAACATGAGCACCGGCGCTTCCAGGTCCTTGCGGTTGGTCTCGAGAAAGGTCCCCGGCTCGGCTCCGCGCTGAATTTCCTCTGTCTCGATTGAAAACCGGATCGTGTTCAGCGCCCGGTTGCCGAGCACCCGGTTGTACGAGGCGCTGGCTGTCTGGTCGGTATCCAGTTCGTAATTGGCGGTCGTCGCCGTGGCGCGGTCGCCGGTGTACAGGTTGCGGTTCGGCTGCCGCTCGGTCAGGTAGCGGATAGTGTAGAAATTATGGGCGTTGATCTGATGGTCGATGCGGCCCATGTAGTTTCTGCCGTTCAATCCCTCCTTCACGTTGAAGTTCAGATCGGGCCGGGAAGGAAAGACGTTGGTGAGCCCGGTGCCGACGACGTACCGCTCGAAGCTCGCGAAGAAGTGCAGTTTGTTGCGGACGACCGGTCCGCCCAGCGTGCCGCCCCACTGGTGCTTGGAGGTGTCCGATTCGTCGAGTCCGGCCTGCTTGACGAAGATCGTCGGCGCCGTGATCGCCGAATTCGTCAGGTAGCCGAACGCGGACCCGTGAAAGCTGTTCGTTCCCCGCTTGGTGATGGCGTTGACGATGCCGCCGGTCGTGCGCCCGAATTCCACGTCGAACTGGTTGGTGACGACCTGGAATTGTTCGACCGCTTCGAGCGGCGTGCGCGCCTGCGCGCCGGAGGGCGACGCCGAGTTGTCATCCGTGTTGTTGCCGCCGTCGAGCACGAACGTCGCCTGGTTGGGACTCTGACCGTTCACGCTGATTGAGTCGGATCCTTCCGCACTCGGGTTGTACTGGATCCCGGGAAGCATCGAAATGAACGAGATGAAGTTGCGGGTGGGCGAGGGCAGATCCCGGAGCTCCTGCGAGGCCACCGTGCCGCCGACCTGCACCGTGGTGAGATCGACCGGAGGCGCCTCCTCGGTGACGGTCACGGTCTCTTCGATGCCTCCCACTTCGAGCCGGAGCTCGAGCGTCTGCGTGGCGCCGAGCTCGAGACGCACGTTGTCGCGTGTGGCCTTCTTGAAGCCGGCGAGGTCCGCCGTGATCCGGTACGGACCGGGAACGAGACCGGTGACGAAGTATGTGCCGTCGGATGCCGTGAGGGTCTCGCGAAAGGTTCCGCTCTCCTGACTGGTGATCACGACCGTGACGCCTGGAAGGACTCCCTGCTGGGCGTCGACCACCCGGCCTTGAATCGCCGAACCGCCGGCCAGCTGCGCTTCGGCGGCGACGGCCCTCAGGAGGAGCATCCCGACGGGGACCCCAATGCATCCCAGACGCTTCATGGCGCCCTCCTTTACGCAGGCCTGATGGGCCAGATTGGGCAGGTAGGGCAGCCCTACCCGTCCCACCAGACCTACCCGCCCCACCCGACCTTTAGAAATCCACCTTCGCTCCGAACTGCCACTGCCGCGCCGTCCCGACGATGCTCGTGATCTGACCGGCGTTCGAGACCAGGCCCGATGAATTGAAGACGGTCATCTGCGGCAGGCCGAAGTTGACGTGGTTGGTGATATTGAATGCTTCCGCCCGCAGCTGCACGCGGCGGCCGCCGGGCATCGCGAAGTTCTTGAAGAAGGCCATGTCCCACGCCGCGAACCCCGGACCGATGATCGTGTTGCGCGGCACGTTCCCGAACGTGCCGGCCGCCGGCAGCGAGAAGCAGTTCACGTCGAAGTACTGATCCGCGCCGCCCAGCACCGGGTTCAGCGAACAGCCCGACACCAGATCCGGCCGCTGTCCGGCGCCGCCCGACCGCGGCAGCGCGCGTGCCCGATCGAATCCGAGCTGCGGCGTCAACGGGATCCCCGATCGTATTGTCAGGATGCTCGAGAGCTGCCAGCCCGCGGCGAGTGCGTGCGTCACGCCGGAGAGGGACCGGCCCGCCGCAATCTCCCACGTCGCGTTGAACGCGAAGTTGTGCCGGATGTCGAAATCCGACAGCCCCTTGTTGTCGAGCGGATCGAACGCGTAACGGGGCTGGAACGTGTTCTCGAAGTCCCCGCTCCCGACGGCCTGCGAGCCGAGGTCCTCGGACCTGCCCAGCGTGTACGAGGCCTGCATCGCCACGCCGCCGCTGAAGCGCCGGCTGGCGCCGGCGATCAGTCCCTTGTACCAGGATTCGCCGTCGGTCGTGCGCAGCCGCATCGTGCCGAAATTGGGATTGCGCCGGGTGCTGCCGGCCGGAAAGAAGTAGCTGCCGTCGGCGCGGATCTGCGGGACCGCCTGGTTGTATTCCACGTTGCGGATCTGGTGATAGCCGCGCGCGCCGACGAACCCGGCGGTGACGATCGTCCGTCCGGGCAGCTCACGCTGATACGACACGTTGTATTGCGCGCGATACGGGTTCCTCAGGTTGTACTCGACCAGATCGAGGCGCAGCAGCGACGACGTGCCGGAAGTCGGCGGGGTCGGGAACGTCGGATTCGCGGGGTTGATCAAGTTGTAGTACGGCGGCGTGCGGTTGCCGTACGCGCGGTACACGTTGCTGAGAATCGGCTCGAAGAACAGCCCGGCGCCGCCGTGCAGTGCGTTCTTGCCGTCTCTGGTCATGTCCCAGGCGAAGCCGACGCGGGGGGCGACATTCTTCAGGGACGGGTTCTCGAAGATCGGCCCGCCGGCGACCGTCGTCGCCCCCTGCAAGTCGCGCAGGCTGGCTTCACGGCCATCGAGCTCGTGCGGCGTCGTGATGAACTCGTAGCGCAGGCCCAGGTTCAGCGTCAGATTGCGTTTCGCCGACCAGTCGTCCTGCACGTACATGCCAATCAGGCTTTGCCGCCACCGGCGGGCCGTCGTCGAGTCTGGCGCCTGTCCCTCGTAGGTGTTCGGCCGGTTCAGCACGAAGTTGTCGAGCGAGGTGAACGCGTAGTTGCCGCCGAAATCGAACGACGAGTCCTGGTCGTTCATGTAATGGGTCAGGCTGATGCCGCTCTTCACGTTGTGGCCACTGTGCGACCAGGTGAAGTTGTCGATGATCTGCAGGCTCTTCAGATCGACGAACGTCGGCGTGTTCGTGTCGGGGCCCAGATCGTTCAACCCCGAGACGGAGATGTTCCCGAAGCGCGTGCCCGGGATGAAGAACAGCTTCGGATCGAACGCGATGTTCTCGATGTTGTCGGTCGCCTCGTAAGCCCGGTTCCACGCAACCTTGGCCACGTTCAATACATTCGACCGCAGGATCCATTTGTGCTCGGCGACGAACGATTGCGACTTCGTCTTCGTGTCGGTCGTCCAGAATGGGATCGCCCGATCCTGATCGACCTGTGCCTTGTCCCACGAGTAGCGGGCCGACAGCGAGTGCGCCGCCGAGATCGTGTGGTCCACCTTGCCGACGGCGTAGTTCTCGTGCGTTGGCGACGTCACCTGCACCGAATAAATCCCTGTCGCTCCGGTCTCGCGTCCGTTCGGCTCCGGATACAGCAGCAGGTACGGAAGTGTGATCGGGCTGATATCGGTCCGCGCCCGCGTCGCCCGGCTCGGCACGTTGGCAATCGTCGTCACCCCGCGATCCTGCCGCAGCCCTTCGTAGCTGCCGAAAAAGAACGTCCGGTCCCTGGCGATCGGCCCGCCCAGGTATCCTCCAAACTGGTTGCGCTTCAACGGCGGAATGTCCTGGCCGGGATCGTCGAAATACGTGCGCGAATCGAACCGGCTGTCGCGGTTGAACTCGAACACCGTCCCTTTGAGGCTGTTCGTCCCCGAGCGCGTGACCGCGGTGACGATGCCGCCGGTGCTGCGGCCGTATTCGGCGCTGTAGTTGTTGACGAGCACCTGGAACTCGCGGACGGTCTCCACGCCGAGGAGACCGCCGGCGGCGCTGCCGGGCGACCCGTTGCCCTGCGTGTTCGCGTCGGTGCCGTCAATCTGGTAGCTGATCTGGTTGGGCCGCGCACCCGCGATCGACACCTGCGTCCCCATGCCACGATCCACCTGCTGCTGCGTGCTCGGCGAGGCCGTGACGCCCGGCTGGAGCAGGGTCAGCTGGCTGAAGTCGCGGCCGTTCAGCGGCAGCTCGCGCACCTGCTTCTCGTCGACAAGCGCCGCGATCGACGACTGGCGCATGTTGACGAGCGCGCTTTCGCCGGTCACGACCACCTGTTCGTCGACGCCGCCGACCTTCAGCGGCACGTTGACGACCGCATCCTGGCCGACGGTGAGCGTCAAGTCAGGCACGCGGGCGGGACGGAAACCCTGCAGCTCGATACTCACTTCGTATTGCCCCGGAGCCAGCTGCTGCGCGCGGTACCGGCCGTCGCCGTCGGTGACGATGACGCGCTTCTGATCGGTATCGACGTGCCGCACCGTGACGGTGGCGCCCGGCAGCGCGGCGTTGGTGTCGTCGGTGATGAACCCGGAAATCGATCCGGTCGTGCCCTGGGCGGAAAGGAGCGCCGCTGGCGCGATGATCAGAAGAACTGCGAGCACCGTCCCGACTCTGCGGCGGGTCATAACGAGCCACCTCCAGAACGGTGGCCCAGTTCATAATTGCGGCGGCATGCGGCCGCCCGATGCATCACCGTAATTATGAAATGGACCACTGCGTCAGACCATTGTCCGTGCAGCGCAGAGTGGGCGTGGACAAAAGTGAAGTCAAGCGAAAATAAGGCGCGAAAGGATCCAAATAAATGGTTAGACCAATGCTTGATTTCGGCTCCTTCGCCCGTTATGTTTTGGCAACTGAGCGCGGGAAATAACAACTCCACCACGGAGGACACGGAGGAGAGGAGGAAAAATCCTGCTTCCTTTTCAGGATTGAACCTCCGCGTCCTCCGCGTCCTCTGTGGTCGCTCACCAAAGGGCCCGGCATGCGACCGTTCCTCATTTCACTCTTTCTTCTCGTCACTGCGGCCAGCGGCTTCGCGCAAATCACGTCCGCCACGATCTCGGGGACGGTCAAGGATCAGACGCAGGCCGTTCTCCCCGGCGTCGACATCGTCGTCCGGAACGTTGAGACCGGGCTCACCCGCTCGGCGGTCACCGACGCTCACGGCAGCTTCACCATTCCGGGCCTTCCGCCGGGCACGTACGAAACGCGCGCCACTCTGCCGGGATTCGCCGCGGCGGTCGAGCGGCTGACGCTGGCGGTCGCGCAGGAAGCCGGCCTGAGCCTGACGATGAGAGTGACCGGCACCGAGGAGTCGATCACGGTGGTCGGCGCCGCGTCGCTCGTCGATACGCGCAGCGCGGCGATGTCGGCCGTCGTGACCGAGAAGACGATCTCCGAGCTGCCGCTGAACGGCCGCAACTACATCGACCTCGCGCTGCTCCAGCCCGGTGTCAACAGCTTCACCGAGAAGGACAGCACGGCGTCCTCGAACCGCGGCACAAAGCTGAATATCAACGGCATGAGCTTCCGATCGAACAGCTATCTGCTCGACGGCGCGAACATGCGCGGCTACGCCGGCACGGCCACCGTATCGGCGGCGGAAACGACGCTCGGTGTCGAGACCATCCAGGAATTCCGGGTCGTCACCAACGCGTACTCGGCGGATTACGGCCGCGCGATGGGCGGCGTGATCAGCCTGGTGACCAAGAGCGGGACGAACAGCCCGCACGGCTCGGCGTTCGAGTTCTTCCGCGACAGTGCGATGGACGCGCGCAACTTCTTCGATCGCGGCAGCGAGCCGCCGCCCTTCACGCGGAATCAGTTCGGGGCGAGCGGCGGCGGTCCGCTCCAGAAGAACCGGCTGTTTTTCTTTGGCGGGATCGAACGGCTGCAGGAAGACCTGGGCATCACCAGCACCGCGTTCGTGCCGACCGAGGCGGCGCGGTCGGGCGCTCTGTCCGCAATCGCTCCTGCCGTGTCGCCGTACTTGAACCTGTTCCCGGCGCCGACTGGCGGCGATTTGAATCCGGCTCAAGGCATCGGCATCTTCACCTACGAGCTGAACCAGCCGACGCGCGAGAACTTCTATCAGGGACGCCTCGACTACACGCTGAGCGAGAGGAACTCGTTGTTCGCGCGCTACACGTTCGACGGTGCCGACCAGACGGTCACCGCCGGATTCCCCGACTACGCGACCGACTCCGTGTCACGCAACCAGTTTCTGACGACGGAGTACAAACGGATTTTCACGCCGGCGCTCCTGAACACCGCGCGGTTCTCGCACAGCCGCCTTCGGTTCGAGCAGCTGCCGGACTTCCCGTCGCTGACCGACCTTGCCTTCATCGCCGGACAGGACGCGATCGGCGTAATCAGCGTCGGCGGATTGACGCCGATCGGCGGCACCACGACGAACCCCTCGTCGAACAACAGCTTCTATTGGACCTTCAGCGACGATCTCTCTTACGTGAAGGGACGGCACCTGCTCAAGGCCGGCGCGCTGGTCGAACACCTGCGCACGAACAAGCTGACCGCCACCAACATCCGCGGCAGCTACACGTTTGCCAATGTCCGATCGTTTCTCGCCGGCACGCCGACCCGCTTCGTCGGCGTCCCGCCGGGCGCACAGCTCGAACGCGTGCGCCCGAACACGCTGTTCGGGTTCTACGTGCAGGACGACTACCGCACGACCGAGCGGCTGACGCTGAATCTCGGCCTGCGATACGAGTTCTATACGCTGCCGGCGGAGGCGAACGGGCTCGACACCACGCTGCGCGACATCTTCACCGATCGGTCCTTCACGGTCGGCCAGCCGTTCGCGAAGAACCCGTCGCTCGGCAACATCGCGCCCCGGCTCGGCTTCGCCTGGGACGTGAGCGGCAGGGGCAGGACGGCGATCCGCGGCGGCGCGGGCATGTACCACGACACCGACGGGCCGTTCAACAGCGCGTTCGGGATTGCAGCCTTCTCACCACCTTTTGCCGCAACCGCCACGATCAACAACCCCGCGTTCCCGCGTCCGGCATCGCTCACGACCGGCGCGGCCAGCGCCCGCACGATCGACTACCACATCGAGCAGCCGTACGGCCTCACCTACAACCTGAACGTACAGCACGAACTCGCCGGGCAGATAACCGCCACCATCGGCTACGCCGGGTCGCGTGCGTACAACCTGATGAGCGCGATCGAAGCGAATCCCGTCGTGCCTGTCATCCAGGCCGATGGCTCCAAATTCTTCCCCGTCGGCGCGCCACGGCGGAACACCGCCTTCGGGCCGATCGACTACCGCACCAACGGCGGCCACTCGGAATATCACGCGCTGCAGCTCAGCGCGCAGAAGCGGTTCAGCCGGCGCTATCAGCTGCAGGCGTCGTACACACTGGCCAAGGCGATGGACAACCTGCAGGCGCAGCTGAACGCCGACGTGAACAATGCGTCCGTGTACCCGCAGGATCCGTACGATCGGGACATCGACTGGGCACGATCGGACTTCGACGTGCGTCACGTGTTCCAGGCGAATTTCGTCTGGGATGTGCCGGGTCGCAGCGGATCGAGGCTGCTCGACGGCTGGCAACTCAACGGCATCGTTACGGTGCGCAGCGGGGTGCCGTTCACGCCCGCGTTGGGGGCGACCAACTGGTCCCGATCGGGCAACACGTCGGGCGAAGATCGGCCGGACCTGAAGCCCGGGGTCGATCCCGGCGATCTGATCCTCGGCGGCCCCGATCACTATTTCGACACGTCAGCCTTCGTGCTGCCGGCGCAGGGGACGTTCGGGAACGCCGGACGAAACAGTGTCACCGGCCCAGGCTACGGGATGACCAACGTCTCGCTCGTCAAGAACACGACAGTCGGCGCGCTGGGCGGCGACGGCCAGCTGCAGCTGCGGCTCGAGGTGTTCAACCTGCTCAACCGGCCCAATTTCGCGACACCCGATCGCGTCGTCTTTGCGGCGGCGGCGCCCATCGAGGCGCCGCTGTCAACGGCGGGGCGCATTACGCGCACAGTGACGTCGTCACGGCAGGTGCAGCTGGGAGTGAAGGTGCTCTTTTAAGGGAACCACAAAGCTCACAAAGCACACAAAGAAATTCATTCTTTGTCTTCTTTGTGGTCTTTGTGTTCTTTGTGGTGTTTATCGTCTTTGTGTTTTTTGTGGTTCTTCATGTTTTTGTGGTTCAACAGCCGTGTCTTCGAGGTTAGAGGTTCTATGACGCGTCGAATGATCGTCGCGCTGGCAAGCTTGCTCCTGTTCTCGGTCAGCGGCCGGGATCCGGCCAACTCGACGAACGAGCGCGACATCTGTCCAGTCCCATCCACGCCGAGGTTCGAAGCAACGCTGCTCGCCCTCGAACGCGAGAACGGCTGTCTCGATGACGAGCAGGGGACACCCGATTCGTGGCCACCGGGGTGGAACAGCGCGACGATGGCCGGCGGCGACGTGCCGCCGACGCGCGTCGTCATCGACCCGTATCCGACGCTGCACAGCGTCGTGGTCGACTCGGAGCGCAACAAGGTCTTCATGAGCGACCCGAACCGGCACGCGCTGTGGTCGTACGATCGGCTGGCGGCGTCGAAAGGGCGCGAGGCGGTCGAGCCGCTGACCGGCATTCGCGGTCCGTCGACGGGGATGATGTTCGTGGCCGCGGTGACGCTCGACCGCGAGCGACAGGAGATCTATTCGGTCGACAACGACATCGGCGACCGGATGATGGTGTTTCCGTACGACGCGAACGGGAACGTCAAGCCCAAGCGGGTGCTGGACGTGCCGCACCAGGCCTGGGGGCTCTCGATTGCGCCGGAGCGCGACGAGATCGCGGTCTCCGTCGAAGGGCCGCGGCAGATCGTCATTTACAGACGCGGCGCTGAAGGGCATGAGGCGCCACTGCGGACGATCCGCGGCGTCGATACCGGTCTCGGGGATCCGCATGGCGTGTTCTTCGACGGTCAGAACAACGAGATCATCGTCGCCAATCACGGCAACCAGAACGGACGGCAGGTGGCGCCCGGTGATGCACCGGCGCGGCAGCGGGGGGCACGCGTCGCCGAACAGCAGCCGGTGGTCGGCGGCCGGTTCGACGAGCCGTCGATCACCGTTTATCCCGCCGACGGAAAGGGGAACATCCCGCCGATTCGGAAAATCCAGGGGCCGAAGACGGGGCTCAACTGGCCGATGGCCATCGACGTCGATCGCACGCGCAACGAAATCGTCGTCGCGAACAACGGCGACAGCTCGATTCGCATCTTCCGCCGCACCGACACCGGCGACGTCGCGCCGGTGCGCATCATCAAGGGACCGCGCACAGGCGTCGTCGGGCCGATGGGCGTCGCCTACGACCTGAAGAACAACGAAGTGTGGGTCGCCAACTACGGCGACCACACCGCGCTCGTCTTTCCCATTACCGCCTCGGGCAACGTCGCGCCGAAACGCGTCGTCCGCAACGCGCCGGCCGGTTCGCCGACCGTCGGGTTCGGGAATCCCGGAGCGGTCGCGTACGACTCGAAGCGCGACGAGATCCTGGTGCCCAATTGAGTGAGCGAGCCGAGAATCTCGGCGTTTGCCAGGCTGGCAAACGGGAACGCGGAACCGACGCGGGTGATCTCCGGACAGCGGACGCGCGCCAGCCGTACGATGCACGGCATCTTCTACGATCCGATCCACGACGAAATCATCGTACCGGTGGCGCTCGCCGGCGCGATCCTGACGCTGCCGGGCGATGCCTCGGGCGACGCGCCGCCGAAGCGCATCCTGCAGGGACCGAAGACCGGGATCGTCCAGCCGGATACGCTGTTCGTGGATCTCCAGCACGATGAGGTGATCGTCGAATCGGGCGACCGGGCGGTGCTCGTGTTCCCGCGCAGCGCCGAGGGCGACGTGGCGCCGAGCCGCCGGATTGGCGGACCGAAATCCGAGGTCGACAACATCTACGGCCTCGCGGCCGACTCGAAGCGCAACGTGATCGTCGTCGCCAACCGCGCGGAGACCGGCGGCCGCGAATCGAACGACAGCATCCTGATCTTCAACCGCCTCGACAACGGCGACGTCGCGCCGCGGGCCAAGATCGCGGGGCCCCACACCGGCATCATCAAGATCCGCCAGGTGTTCGTCGACGAGGATCGCGGGCAGATCTTCGCCACGATCAAGAACAACTTCGAGGCGTACAACTACGCCGATCAGCGGCCGTCGCCGTGGGATCCCGACAAAACCGGGTTCATCGGCGTCTGGAGCATCGACGACAACGGCGACGTTCCGCCGCGCGGCGTCATCAAGGGTCCGGCGAGCGGGCTCGTCTGGCCGGCAGGCGTCGCCATCAATCCCGTCCACCACGAGGTGTACGCGATCGACAGCGTCAGCAACGCACTGTTCATGTTCAAGATGCCCGAGTTCTTCGTGAAGGGGCCGCTCCCGTCGGCCGCAGGAGGACGGTGAAGATGTTTACCACGGAGGACGCGAAGGACGCCGCGGTGAAATCCTGCTGGAGCCAGCGGCGGTTGCTGTTGTTCGCCGCGGTGGCGGCGCTGGCGGTCACGGCCCCTGCGGTCACCGCCCAAGTCGTCGAGAAGTCGTGCGACCATTTCCTGCTCCCGCCCCGGCAGGTCAAGGGCAAGGCGGTCGGTCCGACATCGTGCCTGATGCAGGAAACCTCCGCTACCTTCGAAGGGCGCGCGTTGACCCGTTTCGACGTCGGCGTCGACGGCACGGTCGACGGATATCTGGCGAAGGCCGGCAACTACAAAGAGTACTTCTCGAACTCTCCGGATCTCGTGTTCCCGCAGACCTGGGGCGCGCGCGAGATCTTCTTCGGGATCGCCGCCTACGAGCGCGCGAAGGGCGCATCGATGACGATCGTGATCCCGCGCGACGCGAACGCGTGGAACGGCAAAATGTGGGTCACGGCGCACGGCCGCGGCGCATCGTTCAAGCAGGGCCAGCTGAAGGCCTGGAACAAGTACGTGAACGCCGCGAACCCGCTGGAGGGTCTCGACCGATACGACCTGCTGATGGTGGCCAAGGGGTATGCGCTGGTGAAGACGCGGCGTACGTCGACCGAGGGCCTGGGTGAAATCGTCACGACGCTCGAGGACGGCTCCACCGTCGATTACGCCGCCTTCAACGACACCGCGCGCTACGTCATGGACTTCGCCGACGTCGCGAAGCAGATCGCCGCCGATCGGCTCGGGCGGCGGCCGTCGCGCGTGTATTTGTACGGCCACTCGGCCGGTGCGCGGATCGGCCATGCGGTCAACTATGCCCCCGGACTGAATGTCGGCCGCAACGGCCAACGGTTCTTCGACGGTATTCTCGCTGACGACCCGGCCGCCGGGACGTGGTATCCCGTCGTCATGAAGGACGGGACGGACGTGCTCTTCACCGCTCCGGCGGAGAAGTCGGCGTTCGTCCCGCAGATCGACGTCGCGCACCAGATGTACAACAACATCTGGGAGCCGAAGCACCCGCCGTGGATGTCGGACAGCTATCTCGAGAACAAACGCAACAATGCGCGTATTCTCCGCGACAAGGGCGTCGGCAACTATCGGATGTACGAAGTGCGCGGCGTCAGTCACGCCGGCGGCGAAAGCGAAGGCTGGCGCGGCCAGATTCTGAACCTCGATCTTGCCAGGGCGATGGACCGGTTCATCGACATGATCGATGCGTGGGTCGAACACGGCGCCGCGCCGCCACCGACCCATTCGGACTGGGCCGAGCTGGGCGATGCGAACCGCGACGGCACGATCGAGTACCCGGCGCTCGCCTTTCCGGAGATCGCCTGTCCCCTCGGCGTCTTCTTCCCGTACCCGCAGAGTTCGTCGGGAACGACGTCATTTGCGGCGTTCACCGGCGAAGGGCTCGAGCCGCTCGACGGCCGCAAGGCGTTCGTGGACATGAACCGCAACGGAGTCTGGGACTATCGCGAGACGCCCACCCAGGCGTGGCGCCGGCTGGGACTGTTGCAGAAGAACGAGGAGCTGACGCGCGACAAGTACGTCGCCTGCGTGCAGCGGGCGGCGGACCAGTTGCACAACGAGGGCTTCTTTTCCGACAAGACGGCGGCGGCCTACGTCGAACGCGCCAGGGCCGAAGACCTGCAGCCGAAACTCCGCGTCAGCCAGTAACGGGTGGCCGGTCGCGTCCGGAGGCGCGTCCCGAGGCTGCAACCGCTGGGCCCAGCGCAAGCGAAGGGCATGAAACCGGCTCGCGGCGACGGGCGATCAGAAACAGCTGCGATGACTTCACGTCAAGCTCTCGGGTTCATTCGCCAGCACGGTATTGTCCTCGAAGCGGCGCGCGGCCCGGTTCCATCGCTGGCTGAAGCGATCGCCGGAGGCCGGGTTCGCGGCAGCTGGTGGTCGCACCCGAAGAGTCACGAGATCTTCGCCGTGACGCGAACCGTGCGGGAGAACGCCGACGTTCTCGTCTGCCGCATCGTCAACGGCAAGATTACCTTCGTCCATCGGCGGCTGTGGCCCGCCCTCGTTCGCGCGGCGGGACGGTTCGTTTCCGATCACCTTGCGCGCGTGCGAGAGGTCCACACGCGGGATGGATATCACGTGACGAGCGAAGTGCCATTCCCGAAATGGGTTCCATCGGATGTCCGAGCCAGGGCCCGAACGCTCTCGGAAGAAGCCGCCGTCTCGGAATTCGCCGCATGCCTGTCGAGAGATTCAAATTCGAATGGGCCCAGGACAAGGCTTGCAGCCACCGACTCTCGACGGAATCGTGAAGCGCTGCGGCCGAAGCGCAAAGGTTAGATGGACAACACAGAGACGCGGGCCTGCGGCGGACACGTGCGGTCAGCCAGCAGCCTTAGACCGCTAGACGGTGCGTGACGAGAATTCTGTTCTCGTTGTGAGCGCCGTAAGCGCAAGTCCCGCTCGCCGAGACATCAGGTGCCGGATAGAACTCGCGGAACGTGAACGCCTCGGGCGAAGGGCCGTGGAGCTTCAGGTATTCGAGCCGCGCAACCGATTCGGCCATTGAGGGGTGATGACCTGCGCGGGGTGAAGAGATGCGTCCCTGTCGTTTACTTCCTCTCATCGCATTAGCCGGCGTCGGACTTGTCATCGCTTTCGCAACGATCGCGGCCGCTCAGGTCTCCGCTCCGCCCGGCCTGGTTATCGGCTTCGACCCTTCACCCCTCGCGGTGACGGATGCGATGCTGGAGCTCGCGGGCGTAGGGCCTGACGATGTCGTCTACGACCTGGGATCGGGCGATGGCCGGATTGTGATACGGGCTGCACAGAAATACGGCGCGCGCGGGGTGGGTATCGAGCTGCAGCCCGGCCTCGTTCAGGCCTCGCGGCAGGCGGCGCGGCAGGCGGGGGTCGCCGATCGGGTCACGTTCGTTGAAGCCGACCTGTTCCAGGCCGACATCTCGAACGCAACCGTCGTGACGCTGTACCTGTGGCCGAGTGCCAACGATCGGCTCGAGGGCAAATTGCGGCGCGAGCTGCGGCCGGGGACGCGGATCGTCTCCCACGCTTTCGGCATCGGAACATGGAATCCGGCCGCGACGGCTCGCGCCGGCAACGGGCGAGAGCTGATGCTCTGGACGGTACCCAGGCGTCCGGCGCGTACACCTGACGTCGAATTCGTCCCCACGCCGCAACCGGTCGCGGATCAGATGCTGCGGCTGGCGGCCGTGCGACCGAGCGATGTGGTCTTCGATCTCGGGTCAGGAGACGGACGAATCGTCATTCTCGCCGCCGAGAAGTACGGCGCCCGAGGCGTCGGCATCGAGCTCGACCCGGATCTCGTCGAACGTTCCCGCCAGGTGGCGCAGCAGGGCGGCGCGGGCGAGAGGGCGTCATTCATCGAAGGAGACGTCTTCACGGCCGACATCAGTGAGGCCACGGTCGTGATGCTCTACCTTTCCGCAGACGTGAACGCCAGGCTGGAGACAAAGCTGCGGCGGCTTCGGCCTGGCACACGCATCGTCTCACGGCAGTTCCGGATCGCCAATTGGGTCCCGGATGAAACCCTGCGTGCTGCGGACGGCACTGATCTGTTCCTCTGGAGGGTGCGGCCGGAGTGACCTAACGAGAGGCTTTAGGCTCATGGCTCTGGGCCATGACATACAACACGAAGACCGGTTCTGTTGTAGTGTCCGGCTTCAGCCGGACATGGCTTGGTCTCCGGAGACGGCCTGGTCCGCCTAAAGGCGGACACTACCGATCAATGATCAGGCTCTGGGCTCTGCTTGACTCTCGAGATCGCCAGAGCCCAAAGCCGAAAGCCCGAAGCCTGACTTCAACAGCCTGCTAGGTGTAATCGACGAAGTACGGAATCGCACGCAGCCCGATCGCCGCAGCGAGGCAGACGAGCGCCGGCAGCGCAAACCACTGATACACCGGCGCGTCGCGGACGAACGGCCGGCTGACCAGGACGCCCTTCTCGATTCGATCGATCGTCTGTGAGGCCAGCTCGAGGTCGCGCGCGGTGTTCGCGTTGAAGTAGCGGCCGCCATACCGCCGCACGCTCTGGAACACGCGCTGGACCTGCGGCTTCTTGCGCACTTCGTCCTCGAGATCCACGCCGACCATGTGCACGCGGATGTGCGCCTCGTGCGACTCGCCCAGCACCTCGAGCGGATCCCGTCCTTTATTGTTTTCGCCGTCGGTGAACAGGACCACGACCTGATTGCGGCGTTCCCCGCCGTGCGACTGCCTGGCGAGCAGATCGTTCGCCAGCGCGAGGCCGTCGCCGATCGCGGTCATCCCCTCGCCGCGCAGCAGCTGATCGTCGATGAGGTCGACATACCGAATCACGTACTCGTGATCGAATGTCAGCGGGCTGATGACGTAGGCGTTGTCCGAAAACACCACAAGCGCGATGCGGTCGTCGCGCCGCCCGGCCGCCAGCGACTTGATCGCGTCTTTGGTTGCGGTCAGACGCGTCCGCACCGTCTTTCGCGGTGCGGCCGAATCGCTGGTTGTGAAGGTGAGATTCTGCAGCGTTCGCGGCGGCCGGATGCGCCCCATCTCCTCCAGCATGCTCGACGACAGGTCGAGCGCAATGACGATGTCGAGGCCGCGCGACGTGATGTCGACCTGCGAATACGGGAGCACCGGCTGCATGAGCGCGCCGCCCAGCAGGATGACCGCGAGGGCAAGCATCGCCAGCGGAAGCCGGCGGAACACGGATACCCGGTACCGCGGCGCGTCGAGCCAACGCACGGTCGTTGCGCCGACAAATCGCCGCCGCACCCGCCATCGGACGAGGCCCACGGCGCCGAGCGCCGCCGCAATCCACCACCCAAGCTCAGGATGCAGAAACCGCATATCGGTGCTTGACATTGCTAATTGCTGATTGCTGATTGCTGATTGCTGATTGCTGATTCCAATCAGCAATCAACAATCAGCATTCAACAATCTCACGATCAATCTCATGATTGCGCGATCACCTGCTCGGCGTGCTGAATCGCCTCCCGGCAGGCGTCGGCCGACGGCATCGCCTGCGGCGGCGCGTAACGCGCCAGCTCGCATGTCGAAAGTATCGATGCCACCAGCTCGGCAGGCACGGGCGTCCGGCTGGCCGCAAGCGCGGACGGCACCTCCTGCGGCGTAAGACTGTGGCCCGGAACACCGCAGATGTGGCGCACGTGTTCGCGCATCAGCGCCTCGAGCCTGGTCAACGCCTCCCGCCGCCGTTCGATCGAGTCGAGCCCCATCGTCCGCACCGCGTCGAGCGACGTGCGCTCCTCCTGCCGCACCGATCGAGTCGATCGGCGCACGCGCGGCCGGCGCGCACGACGGACGACGGCGGCGACCGCGACGAGCGCGGGAACCGCCGACACGATGATCAGCCCGATACCAATTGGCCGCAGCAAGGTGACGCGACGCGGTCGTGCTGGGGGCGCCTTGTCCGACCGCACGCCGGCAACGTCCTCGTCGTCCGCGAGCGCGCTTCTGAAGGCGATGGTGGTGCCCGGCACCTGCACTTCACCGGCCGGTGCCGCGTCCTCGAGCGGCTCGCCGGCCCGCCTGACCGCATACCGAACGCGAAACGGCGCGATCTTCAAGATCGGCCCGTCGATCCGGTATGTCGTGAGAACGTAGCGAAAACGGGCGATCGTCGCGCCATCCAGCCCTGACCGTCGGTCGGTGTCGGCACCGACAACCTCGAGGCCTTCGAGCCGGAGCCGATCGCGCGACAGGTCGTCCGCAAGCACGTCGACGCCGCGCGCGCAGGTCATTTCGATCGTATAGGTCACCCGATCTCCGACAAATATCGCCGTCCGGTCGAGCGAGGTCCGAACGGTGACATCGTTGGCGAACAAACGAAGGCCACAAAGGGTACAAAGGACACAGACCCAACCGGCGGCACGCACAGCGTGGGGCCGGCCCTTTGTGTCCTTTGCCTCCTTTGTGTCCTTCGCACCTCTTTTCATAACGCCATCCGTTTCGCAAAGAGCGTCAGAAGCGGCTCAATCGGGCTGCCGTCGGCCGGCACGAACACATGGTCCATCGGCACCCGATAGAACGCGCGCGCCAGCGCCTCGCGCCGCGCGCGCATCTCGGCGGCGTACGCGCGCCGCGTGCGCGGAGACAAGGCTACGGCGGCCTCGCGGCCCGACTCGAGATCCCGGACCTGCACGTAGCCCCGGCCCTCCGGCAGCGCGGCTTCGAGCGGATCCAGCGGCACGACGCCGATCACATCGTGTCTCGCGGCAAGCATCGAAAGCTCCGGCGTGCCGAACAGGTCCTCATCGGTCATGAAGTCCGAGACGATGAACACAACACTCATCCGCTTCAGCGTGTTCAGCAGATGCCGAATCGCCGGCCGCAGCGCCGTCGTGCCGGGACGCGGCGACAGCGCCCAGCATCGTTCCAGCACCGCCCATGCCGATGCCCGCGAGCGGCGGGGCGGGTTATGCTCCAGCACACGATCGGCGAATGCCAGGAACCCCGTGTTGATCTGATCGGAAACCGCCGAGAAGAGCAGGGACGCGGTGATGAACGTCATCAGCTCCTTCTTCGAGCGGTGCGCAGTCCCCAGCGCCATCGAACGTGATGCGTCCATCGCAATCATCACGTTCAGCTCGCGCTCGGCGTGCGTGTGCCGGACGTACGGCGCGTTCATCCGCGCCGTCACGTTCCAGTCGATGCGCCGGACGTCATCGCCCTGGCGGTACGGCTGGTGTTCGTCAAAATCGAACCCGGATCCGCGCTGCGGGCTCGTGTACGGGCCCACGCGCAGGTTACGGATCCGCTTCGCGGTATAGACCTCGATATACCGCAGCTCACGCATGACCGGCTCGGGAATCATGGGATGGGCACCGCCAGCAGCAGCTCGCCGAGGATCTCGTCGGCATCGATGTTCTCGGCCTGCGCCCGCACGGTCCGTGCGATCCGGTGGCGGGAGGCGTCGGCGTAGATCTCCTTCACGTCACCGGGCAGGACGTAGGCCCGGCCGTGCAGAAAAGCGGTCACGCGGGCCAGCGCCAGCACGTGCTGGTAGGACCGCGGCGACATTCCCAGCATCAGCAGCTCCCGCAGGTCGTCGCGGCCGACCTCCGCCGGCGCGCGTGTCGCCCGCCCGAGACGGACGATGTATTCCATGATCTTGTCGTCGACGTGGACCGCGTCGCGAATGAACGCGCGCAGCCGTGTCACGTCTGCCGGCGACACGCGCTGCTCGACGTGCTGCTCGGTCATGCGCGCGTGCAGCATGGCCACTTCCTCGGCCGCCGTCGGGTAGGCGACCCGCAGCATCATGGAAAAGCGATCGAGCTGCGCCTCGGGCAGTGAATACACGCCTTCCTGCTCCACCGGGTTCTGCGTCGCAAGCACCCAGAACGGATCGTCGAGAGGAAACGTCGTGTCGGCGAGGGTCACCTGCCGCTCCTGCATCGCCTCGAGCAGGGCACTCTGTGTCTTCGGCGTCGCGCGGTTGATCTCGTCGGCGAGCAGGATGTTCGTGAAGATGGGCCCTTGCTCGATGCGGAACGCGGCGGTGTTCGCGTCGTACACGCGCGTTCCGAGCACGTCGGCCGGCAGCAGATCGGGCGTGAGCTGGATACGTTGGAAGCGCGCCGAGATCGTATGCGCGAGCGTCGTCGCGGTCAGCGTTTTTGCGACACCAGGCACGCCTTCGAGCAGGATGTGGCCGCAGCCCGCGCGGACCTCGCTGCGCGCGGTCGCAAACGGAATGGCGGCAAACAGACCGGTGAGGAGCCGGCGGACGAGCGTGTGCTGCCCGACGATGACCTTCGCGATTTCCGACTCGAGGCCGGCCACGAGGGCTGCCGCGTGTTCCGCGGCGGTGTCGTTCGCGGCCGTCACGGCGCGTGAAATCGTCATACCAGGAGACACAACGCCGCGGTCGCGACGATGGCCGCCGCAAGGGCAAAGGGATAGAGGTCGCGGTAATCCGTCGATACCCGCCAGCGGAGGATCCGGCGGTCGGCCTTCATCAGCCCGGGAACGGCCCGTGCAAGCTCGGACCCGGTCGTCGACCGCACGTACTGGCCGCCGGTCGCCGCCGCGACGCGGACGAGCGTCGTCTCGTCGAACGTCGTCGTGACGCGACGGCCGGCGTCATCCAGAAGGTATTGAATCGGTTCGCGCGGCCCGCCCGGTTTCGCGGGTTCGCCCCCCGCACCGGACGAGAACAGCGGGATCGGCACCGGCTGGCCGGATCCGATACCGATGCAGTCGACCCGGTAGCCCTCCGCGCGAAATGCCTCGAGCGCCGCACTGAGCTCCGTACCCTGATCTTCGCCATCCGAGACCAGCAGGAACCGCTTTCTTGACGGTCGATCGTCTTTCTTTGCTACGTCCAGTCCGCTCTTCATCGCTGCGCCGATGTTCGTGCCGAACAGCACCGATGGTTCCTGGTCGAGCCAATCGAGGTAAAAGAGCACCATCTCGACGTCCGCCGTCAGGTAGGACAGCACCAGCGAGCTCTCGGCAAAGCCAACCAGCCCGACACGCTCGATTCCTTCGGGTTTCTGGCGCACGAGGTTTCTGAGCTCCTGCGTGGCGCGGCCGAATCGCGACGGCCGGATGTCGCGCGCGCGCATCGATATCGAGCGGTCGAGGATGATGATGAGATCCTGGCGCTCGTACTCGGGAACGCGGGCGGCGCGCAGCGCCTGCGGGCGCATCAGGGCAAACACGATCGCCGCAGCGGCGCAGACGCCTGCCACCAGCACGGCGGCGTCGCGCCGCCAGGTCGAACGCCGTGACAACGACACCTGCGAGGGCCCGCGCAGGGACGAGCGGCGGAACGCGCGCACGATGCGAGCGTGCAGGGCGCAGCTCGCCACGATCGCGGGGATGACCAACCACCAGCTCAGAAGATCGGGCCGCAGGAATCTCATCCGACGCGCTTCGCCGGTCTGGCGCCGGGCCTGGGCTGCGGGCGCAGCAGCTGCATCAGTTGGTTGGGCGGCGTTCTCGGCTGCTTCCGCAGTTCGGCCGCGAGCCTGGTCACCAGCTCGAAGTCGTACTTCGTGTCCCAGTCGTCGGGTGCGTCCTCGACGGCACGGCGGAACTCTTCCTCGGCGCGCGTGAGCCACGCCAGCCGTGCATCAGGCTTCTCCTCCGCCCGCGCCTTCTCGAAGTAGGCGCAGCCGGACCAGAAATGCGGCTGCGCGCGTTCGGGCGCGCGCTGCGCCTTGTCGAGGATGTCGTCGTAGCGCTGCAGGCGGTGGAGAAGCCACAGCTCGCTGGCGATGAGATGCCGGTAGTCGTCGTCGAACAGCTCCTTCGCCGCGGCGATACGGTCGAAACGGGCTTCGGCCTCGAGGTAGCGCGCGAGCGCGTCTTCGTAGCGGCCGCGGGCGACGGCGGCATCACCGGCGGCGGCCGGGCCGCTCCACTGTGCGTACGCAACCATGGCGCAGCCTGCGACGAACACCAGCACCATCGCGGTGGCCGCGGCCGAGCGTGCCAGACGGATCATCGGGCCGTTTCCTTGGATCGACCGTACTCAGGCAGTATTTTCGCCCCAGTTCATCCTTGACTGGTCGGCCAAAACCATATCACCCTACGCGCAGTAAATGGTAGGACCAAAGGGAGGATACGACATGCGGCTGCGCCTCCGGGCGGTTACTGCGCTTCTGCTTTTGACGCTTCTCTCGGTTCCCCATACCGCCATTGCCCAGGCCACCACGGGCACGATCTCCGGCGTCGTCACCGACGAATCGAAGGCGATTCTGCCCGGCGTCACTGTCGTGGTCAGGAACATCGAGACCGCCGCCACGCGTTCGCTCGTCACCGACGAGCGCGGCGGCTTCCGTGCGCTGAATCTGCCGCCCGGCATCTACTCGGTCACCGCCGAACTTCAAGGTTTTGCCACGGCGCGGCGCGAGAACCTGACCGTCGAGATCGGCCGCGACGTCTACGCCGACCTCGCGCTGAAGGTCGGCGCGCTGGCCGAACAGGTGACCGTGCAGGGTGCGGCCACCAATGTCGAGTTGAGCGGCACGGTGGCCGGAGGCGTCGTCTCGACGACGCAGATCGCGGAGCTGCCGCTGAACGGCCGCAGCTTCATGCAGCTGGCCACGCTGCAGCCGGGTGTCACCGTGAGCCGGGCCACCGCGCGCGATTTCACCGGCGGCTTCGGCAACACGCAGGTGTCGATCGGGGGCGCGCGCCCGGAGATGACCGGATACCTGCTCGAGGGGACGAATATCGCGGACATCTCCGACAAGGCGCCGTCGAGCATGGCCGGCGTGCTGCTCGGCGTCGATGCGGTAAAGGAGTTCAGCGTCCAGACGCACAATTACGCGGCGGAGTTCGGCCGCGCCGCCGGCGGCGTCATCAGCGCCGTGACCAAGTCGGGCACCAACAACCTCCACGGCACGGTCTTCGAGTTCCTGCGCGACAGCAAGTTCGACGAGCCGAACTTTTTCGATCCTATCGACCCGGCCACCGGCGCACAGGTCAACCCGCCGTTCACGCGCAACCAGTTCGGCGGCACCGCCGGCGGCCCGATCGTCCAGAACAAGCTCTTTTACTTCGCCAGCTACGAAGGATTGCGCCAGAATCTGTCGTTGACGCACCTCGCGCGACTGCCGAACGCAGCGGCGCACAACGGCGTGCTGCCGACCGGCGCCGTCGCCATCAACCCGCTCGTCAAGCCCTATCTCGATCTGCTCTTCCCGGTGCCCGACGGCCGCGACTTCGGCGACGGGACCGCCGAGCTGCGCCACACCGAAGTCGATCCGACGCATGAGAACTTCTTCGTCGGCAAGGTCGACTGGCAGGCCGCCGAGAACAACTCGATGTTCGTACGCGCGTCGAGCGACCGGTCCGACACGACCGCGCACCAGGAGCATCCGCTGTTCATCGAGCCGACCAGGACCGACACGCGCTATTTCACGTATCAGGACCAGCACCTCTTCAGCTCGCGCGTCCTGAATGTCGCACGCGGCGCTCTCAACCGGACCAACCGCACTGACGATTTCGTGTCCACAGTCGACATCCCCCAGAATCTGTTTTTCACGACCGACCCGCATTTCGGTTCAATCACGATTACGACAGGCGTGACCGGTCCGGGCACGACCGCCACCACGCCGGTCGACTACACGCAGACGCTGTATCAGTTCTCCGACACGCTGACGGTCAGCTCGAGCCGCCACACCGCGAAGGTCGGTGCCGACTTCCAGCGCTATCACTTCGACGGCTTCTCGTATTCGCGCTACGGCGGCGAGTTCCGCTTCACCAGCCTGCAGAATTTCCTCAGGGGCACCGTCAATCGCTTCACCGGAAATCTGCCGGGCACCGACACCCGCCGCAACATGCGCCAGAGCTACGTCGCGATGTTTGCGCAGGATGAATGGCGGCCGACCGGCAATCTGACGCTGAATTACGGTCTGCGCTACGAGTTCATCACCATTCCCTACGACACCGAGGGTCGCGTCGCCGGTCTGCTCAGCTTCAACGACCTCGAGACAAAACCGGACGGCATCACGCCCGGCTCCGACCTGTTCAAGAACCCGTCGAAGCTCGATTTCGGGCCGCGACTGGGCGCGGCCTGGAATCCGTTCGGCAGCCAGAGGACATCGATCAAAGGGGGCGCGGGGCTCTTTTATCAGCCGCTGACGACCTCGTACTATCGCGGCACGACCTTCCGCATCTATCCGTACTTCGCGGGCGTCGACATCCGGACCGTCCCGACCTTCGGACCGGCCGTCCAGACTCTGCTGGCGCAGGGCACCGGGCTCGCCGTGCAGAAGCGGTCCGAGTTCATCGACTACGACGCGCGGCAGCCGTACACGATCCAGTATCACGCCAGCGTGCAGCACGAGGTCGTCAACGGCATCGTCGCCGAGATCGGTTACATCGGATCGCGAGGGCACAACCTGCCGTTCTACAGCGATCCGAACGCGGTGCCGGTCCGATTCAACGCCGCCGACGGCCACTGGCAGGTCGTGCCGGGCGCCGCGCTGCCCTTCCCGTCATGGGGGCGCATCCGCACGCGCACGAACATCGCGCGCTCCTGGTACAACGGGATGACCGCCAGCGTGAACCGCCGCTTCTCGAACGGTTTGTTGTTCCAGGGCTCTTACACGCTCGGCCGCTCGCGCGACACGTGGTCGGGCGGCCTCATCGGCGGGAGCGACTTCGAGAACGGCGCCGGCAGCGCCACCAACTACTTTCTTGCTGAAAACGAGCTCGGGCCGTCGAGCTACGACGTCCGTCACACGCTCGTGTTCAACGCCGTGTACCAGTTGCCGTTCGGCCGCGGCCTCACCAGCGGCGCCCGGCGCCTCGTGCAGGGCTGGCAGGTCGGCGTCGTCGCGAACTACGCGAGCGGGATTCCGTTCACCCCGTTCATCGGCTTCGATTACGCGAAGGATCTCTCGAGCGACCCCAACCCGCAGAAGCCGGACTGGGCGCCGGGGTTCAACGCCGACAACACCATCGTCGGCTCGCCCGACAACTGGTTCAACGGGAATGCATTCGTGCTGCCGCCGGCCGGCGAGTACGGGAACGTCGGACGCAACGTGCTGCGCGGTCCTGACCTGAAGATGGTGGACCTGTCGATCTTCAAGAACACGCAGATCGCCAGACAGAACGTGCAGTTCCGGATCGAAATCTTCAATCTCTTCAACCGCTCGAACTTCGCGACACCGAATTCGGCCGCGCTGTTCAATCCGGACGGCACGCCGATTCCGAACGCCACGCAGATTACGCACACCGCGACGACGTCGCGCCAGGTGCAGTTCGGGTTGAAATTTGTGTTTTGAGGATGAACGTGGATCGATACGGAGGGTACGGACGAAACGGTATAACTCAGAGAAACGGAGCAACGGAGGTCAAACGGAGAAACCCAACGTCTTCTCTGCTCGTCTCTGTTCCTCCGTTTCTCCGTGTTATGCCGTTTCCTCCGTGCTCTCCGTTCCGGCGACAGGAGGGTCGAATGGCGCGGCCACCAAGGCTTCTCCATGCACTGGCGCTATTCACGATGATTGCCGGAGCTGGCGCGGCCGGCACTCAACTGGCCTCGCGACCCGCGCCCGAGTGGATCGCCCGGCTCGAGCGGCCCGAACGGGTGGCGGGCCTGAAGATTGACTACATCATCTCGAAGCTCGAGCTGAAGCCGGGCCAGGTCGTCGCCGACCTCGGCGCCGGGCCGGGCGTTATCAGCCTGCCGATGGCGAAGGCCGTCGCGCCGGCCGGCAGGGTCTACGCCGTCGACATCGATCAGGCATTCATTGATCACATCGCCATGCGTGCGAAGGAACAGAACGTCGCCAACGTGCAGCCGGTGCTCGGCAAGCTGACCGACCCGGGCCTGCCGGCGCAGGATGTCGACGTCGCCCTCTTTCACGACGTGCTGCATCACATCAAGGATCGCGTTGCGTATCTGAAGAACACGACGAAATACGTGAAGCCCGGCGGCCGGATCGCGATCGTGGAGCTCGATCCGAAGACCGGCTCACATCGAAACGAACCGGAGCTGCAGATCAGCAAGGAGCAGGCGCAGTCCTGGCTCGCCGCCGACGGGTTCAAGCCGGTTCAGGAATTCGATGGGCTCACGGAGAACAAGTGGTTCGTCGTGTACGCGAGGTAGATTCTCTCTAAGAGGATGCTGAAAAAGCACGAACACGCAGAAAGAACCCGCAGAATCTTTTTCCTAAGAATTCTCTGCGGGTTCAGCGGGTTCTGTGTCGAATGTTGGGTTTTCAAGCAAACTGCTAGAAATCGAATCGTGCGCCGAGCTGAACCTGCCTGGCGCTGTTGGCCGACTGCGGCATGCCGAACAGCCTCGACTGAATGCTCCCCTGATAGCTGATGAAATTCACACGGTGGCGAGACTGAAGTCGAACGTGGCCTCCTGGCCGAGAAAGAGCTGGATGCCTTTCTTCACCTGCGACGAGAAGCCCTGAAGGTCGGCGCGAATCTCGTACATGCCCGGACGGAGCCCGCCGAGCCGGAAGCGTCCCCGGTCATCGGTCATTTCAACTGTCTCACTGCCAGTATCGACGTTCTTCCCCGTCACCGTCACACCGGGCAGCACGGCCCCCTGCGCGTCGGTCACCGTCCCCAGGACGACGGCCGTGTTCGTCTGGGCGCTCAACGACGCCGGCGCCAGCACCACAACGAGGAAGAGGCAGAACATGTGGCGACACATGATGCGTCTCCGCGCGAGTTACCGGCCGGCCGATCCTGTCGCCGTCGTCGCGGTGAAGAGAAAGTAATCGAAGGCGTAGCGTCCGATGTCGGCCATCGCCTTTTCGACCGGCTCCGATGGCGCTCTGGTGCGCTTGGTCATCACGGCGATGGCGACGTGGCCGGCGTTGTCAGGCAGATAGATGATGCCGACGTCAGACAGCGCGCCGCCGATCGAGCCGGTCTTGTGCGCGAGCTCGACGTTCGCCGGCAGCAGCCCGCGTATCCTCGCCCGGCCGGTCGTGCACCGTTTCATGGTCTCGAGCATTGCGTCGGACGATGCGCGATCGACCGCCTCACCGCGCCAGATCTTCTCGAGGAGCGCGACAAAGGCCCGTGGCGTCGCCGTGTCGCGCGGGTCGGCCGCGTACCGGTCGTCGGCGGCAAAGCGTACCTCTTCCGTGCGCTCGCCGAGCGGCGCCATCGCCTGCCGCAGCTCTTTCATCGCGAGATCCTTCAGTTTCGCGGTGTCCTGGCCGGCGTAGTCCAGGATCAGCTCCTGACACGGCCGGTCGACGCGGATGCCGGTGATGCCCATCGCCGCCATCCGGGCATTGACGTCTTTTGCGCCGGCCTTGCCCAGACAGATATCGGCGGCGGAGTTGTCGCTGATCAGCATCATCAGGTTGGCGACGTTGTGCAGCGAGAGGCGAATGCCCGGCGGGTCGTACAGCGGCGTCAGCTCACCGCTCCCAAGATGCTGATCGTGGAGGCCGATGTCGATCATGTCCTCCCATTTCAGCTGGCCGGCCTTCACCTTGGCGTAGAGCTCCACCAGCACCGGCAGCTTGAACGTGCTGGCCATCGGATAAGGTTCGTCGGCGTTGACGAACAGCTCGGTGCCGCTTTCGAGATGTTTGATGGCGACGCCGACGCTGCCGTGCGCGCCGCCGGCCGCGCGAACAATGAGCGCACGCAGCCGCTCGAGGGTGGCCTCGGAGGCAGACGGCCGCGCCGCCGCGGCGGAACCCAGCAAAATGACGGTGATCGAGACGCAGACGCGGCGGACTCCGTTCATGCGGTGCATAACGGCTCCTGAGTTAACGCGAGGAGATGGATCGCGGCGCCATCGTAACAGATCCAATAACGAAGATTCGCCGTCCAGCCGCTGGTTCGCCACCCGGCGGTCGACGTGAAGCTTCGTCACTTGCCTCGCGGTTGCGCGCCGGAAGATGATCGCTTCATGAACGAGTCGCCGGAACATCTGCATCTCAGCTTTCAGGACGCGTTCAACCGCCATGACCTGGAGTCGATTGTGGCCTTGTACGAACCCGGCGCCGTCCTGGCCAGCGCTGAGGGAGCGGTGCAGGGCACAGATGCCATTCGCGAAGCGTATCGTGGCATTCTCGCCATGCGCCCGACCATCAACCTGCAGACGCTGGGAGTGAACCGTGCCGTAGATCTCGCCATGCTGCACGGGAAGTGGACCCTGTATGGAACCGGGCCGGACGGCAGCCAGATCCACAGGGAAGGCCGGAATACGGAAACCGCTCGCCTGCAGCCGGATGGGCGCTGGCTGTTCGTGATCGACAATCCGTCGATACCGTAGGTGCTGATTGCTGATTGCTGATTGTTGATTGCTGATTGTTGATTCGCAATCAGCAATCAACAATCACAAATCAACAATCTCCCATTGCTACTGCGCCGTCCCCGGCTTCTTGAACGGCTTGAAGAACTCGGGCAGCAGGAACGTCTGAAACCCGTTGCCCCCGACGGTGATGATCTCCTTCTTCTTCGGGTTCAACGCAACGCCCGCGGCTCCGGCAAACCGGATACCCGGCCCCTTGATGATGGCGCGCGGCGGGATGTCGCCGTTGTCGTCCGGCGCGTAGACGGCGATGAAGCCCATCTGATCGAGCCGCCCGGAATCGCTGTCGTCATCATCGTCGTCTTTTTCCTTCGCCTTGAAGTCTTCACGCGGCTTATCGAGGACGTAGGCCTCCATCTGCTTCATGCGCGTGTTCTGCTGCGCGAGAAAGATGTTACCGGTGCCCGGGTCGATCGCGACCTGCCTGAAATGCGCCAGCTTCGAATTCGGTCCGCCGATGAACTGCTTCGGCGCGACGTCGCCGCTGGCGAGGCGGTCGAACACGAACAGACCGACCTTGTCGCCGTTCCCTTTCCGGCTCGAGGCGACGATCACGTTACGGACCGGATCGACATCGAGCCCGACGATGTCGAGCAGGCCGGTTTTTTCACCGCTGATCACTCGCTTCGGCGCGACGTTGCCGCTGGCGGTTCGATCGAATACGAAAATCGCGCGGTTGCTCGGATCGGCGGTCAGGATCTCGTTGTTGACCGGATCCACGGCGACCGTGTGCGGGCGGACGAGGCGCGTGCGCGTCCCCTGGATCGCCCTGAGCGGCGGCACCTCGCCCGAGGCGTCGGCCTTGAAGACGAGCACCGCGCCGCTGAGCGCCACCGGGATGACGATCTCGTCGTGAATCGCATCGTAGGCAATGCCGTGCATCGTCCGCGACAGGTTCGTCGCCTGGCCTTCGATCACCCGCTTCGGCGCCACGTTCCCGTTTGCCACCCGGGCAAACACCGAGATTCTCGGGACGCTCACTCAATTGGGGACCAGGATCTCGTCGCGCTTCGAGTCGTAGGCGGCCGCCGAGGCGTTGGTGAAGCCGCACGTCGGCGTGTCCTTCGGCGCGTTCCGGATCGTGCGCTTCGGTCTGACGTTGCCGCTGGCCGTACGCGGGAAGACCACTGCGCTGTGATCGCCGTAGTTCGCCACCCACAACTCGTCGTTCTTCGTGTCGATCGCCACCGACACCGGTCCGACAATCCCGGTGAGCGCGCCGCGGAGGACGCGGACTGCCTGCGCGTTGCCCCGGTCGCCGCGCCGGAAGACCCGGATCGACGAGTCGCCGTAGTTGGCCACCGCAATCTCGTCGTGCGTCAGGTCGACGTCGATCCCCATCGGCCAGTTCAGGCCGGTGAGATCGCCCTCGATCGTGCGCAGCGGCGGCACATCGCCGTTGGCATCGGCGGCGTGGAACGTGATCGCAGACGGATGGAAGGCGCCCGACTTGTATTCGCCGACGTCGGTGGCGATCGGGTCGTAAGGCGAGTAGGGACGAATCTGCGTCCAGTTGCCGTGGTTGGCGGTGATCAGCTCGTTGTGCGCCTCGTCGAAATAGAGGCCGTGCGGATCCTCGAGCTCGGTGGCGAGACCGCGGATAGTACGAATCGGCCGGTCGGTCCCCCGCGCACCGCGCTTGAACAGCGAGATCGCGTTTGACTGCTGGACGGAGACGGCAATCTCGTCGCGTGTCGGCGCGAGCGAGACATCCCAGGACTGGTGCGGCAGAATCAGCGTGCGCCGCGGCTGCACGTTGCCGTGGTCGTCGTAGGTGAACACGGTCATGCGGTCGCCGCTGTCGTTGTTGACGGTGTAGAACTCCTTCCGCGGCGGGTCGACTTCCACGCCGGCGATGTACCCGAGCCCGGTCTTCGGTCCAAACAGCCACTGGACCGGTTCGGTGACGTCGGCCGACGCGCCGCCGGCGGTCCGTTCGTAGACGAGGAGCGAATGGCGGTTCTCGTCGCTGAAGATCACGCGGTCGTTGACGGTATCAAGCGCGATCCCGTCGAAAGTGGGAAATGGATCGGAAACCGATCGAATCGGAGGGATGACACCGCCGATCGCATGCGGCGGCCAGTCGTCGGACGCCACGCCTCCTTCCTGCGGCAGTCGGGCAGCCGCCTGCGCAACCGCCGCGGCCGTGTCGTCGACGCAGTCGGCAGCAAGCAGGTCGTCGAGCGACGCGTCAACGGCCGGCGCGCGCGCGGCGCTGGCCTCGGTCGAGGGTTCACCGCCGGCGACGAGGAGAGCGAGGGCGGCGGCGGCGGCCGAAATCAGCATGCGACGCATGTGCACCCCCACGGACGCAATAAACGATCGGTAGTGTCCGGCTTCAGCCGGACGTGCTGCGGCTTCAGCCGGACGTAGGTCCGCCTGAAGGCGGACACTACCAGGATTTCGCGGTTAGTCTGACACGCGCGCAGGGTCGCCGCAAGCGAATGGTCTGACCAAACGAACCTATCGGTCGTTGCCGAGGCGGCGCAGCATCTGTCGCGCCGCATCCGCCTGTTCGCTCCGCGGGTAGAGGCGTTCGATGCGCAGGCACTCGGCCCGCATCAGCCGCTGGTACATCGCCGCCCCGGCGCTGTCATGCGCGTCGCGCGATCGGCGATACAGATCCTGGTAATCGACGGCGAGAAACAGGCGCAGCTCGGCGTTGCCCTCGAAACGCGGATACCGGGCCAGAAAGTGCTTCTTGGCCTCCGCTGCCGCGATAAGCGCAGCGGCGTCCACCGCGGTCGATTGATAGAACTGGTACGACAGCAGCGCGAACTCGGCTGCGGCGGCGTGCGTTCCCCGCGGCTGCTCTTCGAGGTAGGCCTTGAACCCGGCGCCGTCGTAGAAAAACTTCTTCTTCTCGCGGTTGTAGACGATCGTGACGCCGAGCTCCTTCGTGCGGCTGAGGGCGAGATCGAGCAACTCGCGCTCCTGCATGCCGTGCGACTCGACTTCCTGGTTCATCAGCGACGCCAGGCCGTCCGCTTCAACCGCCAGCTGGAATCGCGCATCGACGCTCGCGTCTCGCGTCAGCCGTTCCATCGTTTTCAACGTGGCGTTGAGTCCGGCCGCCGACATGATCACGTCCGCGGCCGCTGCCGTCGCGATCAGCATGAGCGCAGCCGTCGCGGCTGCGTGACGGCGGCGCACGACCCACAAGAAGCCGAGCAGGGCGAGACCGACGGCAACGATGCCGCATGTGCTCACGGAGTCGGCCGCGATCCGCCGGTCGTACGTCGCGCCGGCCTTGAACATGAAGCGATCCTCACGGCCGTTCGCGCGGATGCGTCCGACGGTCTGGTGCGACGGATACAGCTCGGTGAGAAAGTCCGAGTGAATGGACAGGTGACCGGTCGTTCCCGTCCCGTACGTCAGGCCGGATTCGAGAAATTGAAACGCCGACGGGTCGCGCCACACACCGACGCGGTCGAGCGTGTGCGCGGCCGACGCGCCGTCCACGGCGACACGCAGGTGCTTCGCCACGTACGCGGCGATGGCCGGCTTCGCCTGGTCGAGCTCGGCGCCCGAGACCTGGTTGTCGAGATCGCGATCGAGCCGGAGCAGCAGGTCGACATCGTCGAGCGGCAGACGGACGATGGCGTGAACCGTGCCGCCCTCCAGTGAGAAGTCGGCATGGCTGACGCTGTTCGGGTGCGCGCTGATGCAGGGAACCGAGAACAGGAAGGCGACGGTAAAACACAGGGAAACGGAGAGATGCAACTCGCCTCTTCGCGTCACATGCCCGTCTTTCTTGCACTGGCGCCGGGGCCCCACCGCCTGCACCCCAACGCGGCTGCCGCGTTGGGGCGGCCCGGGGCGGGCTGACGCTGATACCTCGCCTCGGATTTCCATGTCCTCGGCTCGGTATGGCCGCAGGCGCCCCCACCCGGCCTACCTGGCCTCTTCGTATTCTCCGCGCGGGACGATGGCCAGGTAGCGCAGCGGCTCTGTTCCGGTGCTGAAATGCTGGTGCCAGTGCGGCCCGCCAGGCACACCGCACAGCGTGCCGGTGCCGTACTCCGCGCGGTGCGCGGTGCCGGCCTTCACCGACGCCTCGTACTCTTTCAGATCGCGCGCTTCCGACCAGATGTCATAGCCGGCGCCCTTCAGGATGACGAACATCGGCTGGTTGCCGTGCTTGTGGGCGTAGGCCTGCGGTCCGGTCAGCTCGCTGATGTGAACGTTGGGGTGGGTACGGTGTCCGACCGTCGACATCAGGTTGAAGAACGCGGTCCGGTTGCCGCGCGCCTCGCGCATCGCCACCGGGTGTTCGCGGAGATCGTCGACGTAATGCCCGGGATAGGTCGTCGTCGAGAGCGTCCGGGCGCGCTCTTCGGCGTTCTCGGCCGGATTCTGCCGCCCGCTCCGCAGCTCCTGCTCGACGAACGGGTACATGTTGATCGCATATCCGGTCACCGCGAGCAGCCGCACGGGCTGGGCCGGATCCAGGTTGGTGTGCTGCATCTCGTGATCGACGGGAATCGCGAACAGCGAATTCTTTTTCCAGGTGTACTTGTTCGACGGCAGGCCGCCGGTCATCCCGCGGTATTCGGTCTGGCCGCGGCCGCTCAGCACGTAGAAGAGCGCCTCGCCCTCCCACCCGTAACCGTGCCAGACTGTTTGTCTGCCCGGCGGGATCTCGATCACCTGCGTCAACTGCGCGGCGCCGCCGACGCGGAGGACCTTCGCCTTGTCACCGAGCTGCGGCCGGTCCGCCAGCGGCAGCGTGTTCAGGTTCCAGCAGTAGCCCGCCAGCGTGTTCTCGGCCACGAATGCCGGCCACCACGCCGCCACCGACCCCGCCGGCTGCTTTTCGACCGTGAGCACGTAGTCGAACTTCGCGTCGAACGCGATGCGCTTCTGCGCGGAGATAACGGAGGATACGGAGAGAACGGTCAAACACAGAGAAACGGAGGAACGGAGACGGAACAGAGAAGATCTTTCACCTCTTCTCCGATCCTCCGCTGCTCCGGGTTTGACCGTTACCTCCGTGGCCTCCGCTCCGAGCGACAGGATCTTCTTCATGGCGCAATTTGACGAACAGCCGCGAATGGTCTTACCTTTGCCGGGGCATCCTAGTGTGGGGTCGGGCGAGTGTCAAGGTCGCCATTGTCGTCCAATCGGATAACCCGGCGCGCATTCCTGGCGTCGCTCGGCTCGCTTGCTGCGGTTCCGCCGAAGCCGCTCCCGCCCGTCTCGTGGACGTGCCCGATGCACCCGGAGGTCGTCGACGATCAGAGCGGCAAGTGTCCCATCTGCAGGATGGCCCTCACGCCGGTGCGGCTCGATCTGGTGTGGAGCTGTCAGCTGCACCTCGATCGCGTCACGGAGCGGCAGCCGGGACGGTGCCCGACGTGCGGACGGCAGCTCGTCAAGATCATCAAGGCGCTTTCGTTTACCTGTCCGGCCCATTCGAAGGTGAACGAAGTGAACCCGGGAAGGTGCCCGATTGACAGGCGCACTCTGGTCGCGAAGTACTCGCTCCGGCCGCACGGCGATCACAACCCGAAACACGGCGGCAATTTCATCATGGCGCCGAACAACTGGCATGTGGAGGCCACGCATCCGGCGCCGTCGCAATTCCGGCTGTATGTCTACGACGAGTACTCGCGGCCGTTCATTCCGAAAGGGTTCACCAGCCGCATCGTCCTCGACAAAACGTCCATTCCCTTCGCCCCGGCGCCGGGCGGCGCATTTCTGCAGGCGAGGATTCCGCAGTTGTCGCTGCCGGCCACGATTGCGGTGAAAGCACGGTTCGCGGACCGCCAGCCTGAATATCATTTCGATTTTCAGTTCTACGACTACTCGAAGGAGCCGAAGTAACTGCCACAGAGGACGCGGAGGACACGGAGGCGGTCCTGAAGAATCAGGCTGCGAGCTTTTGAAGGTGCCAAAAGATCATGCGATATGAAATCTTTCGAACGTCACCGACAGAAATCACGCTCAACGCAGAAACCGCAGAACAATGTCGCACTGTCCCGCGGATTCCGCGAGCTCTGTGTTGATCGTCCGTCTGCTGAACTTCTCTTAAGCCTTTGTGACCTTTGTGTTCTTTGTGGTTCCCTAATGTGCCGGTTCGAGTGAAGATTCGTTTCCGAACTGTCTCGTCTTCCCGATCGGAGTCATTGACGTCCCCTCCGCGGTTCAGGAGAATGCAGCATGCTTGTCAGGGTCCGAGGCCAGGGCCGGGTATCGGAGACAATCGTCCGTCGCATCAAGGAGCAGATCTCGAAAGGCAGGCTGCTGGCCGGCCACAAGCTGCCTGCTGAACGCGAGATGGCGCGGCAGTTCAAGACCAGCCGCGTATCCGTGCGGGAAGCGTATCGATCGTTGGAGGAGCTCGGGGTGCTTCGGATTCGGCGCGGCGCCGACGGCGGCGCGTTCATCGCCGAAGTCGATCACGAGCCAGTGCTCCGCTCGCTGTCGCTGGTGCTCGGCCTCGGCAATACGTCGCACAAGCAGCTGACTGAAGCGCGGATGCTGATCGAGCCGCCGATCGCCCAGCTCGCGGCGCTGCGCGCCCGCAAGGAAGACATCGCGCGGCTGGAGCGGGTGCTCGAGCAGGAGGAAGCGGACGCCGCCCGGCGCACCGGACCGTTCCGTCCGACCGACTCGCAGTTCCACCGCTCGGTGGCGGACTGCGCGCGCAACCTGCCGCTGATCGTGCTGATGAACGCGCTGGCCGACCTCACCGCCTCGGCGGCCTCGGCGCTCGACGTGTCGACGCGAGCGCGCCACCGGCTGAAGAACTGCCACTATCACCGGCTCATTTTCGAAGCGATCCGCGCCCGCGACGGCAACGCGGCGTCCACCATCATGGCCCAGCACGTGCGGGACATTCAGCGGCGCGTCCACCGGAGCCTGAAGACCTGCGACTACAGTTTCCAGTGATAGTGATCCCAGGTCTTCCTGAACAGACCCGGCGACCACAGCCTCTCTCGACACGCCTGCTGCTCCGCGGCGCTGAACACGTAGGGTTTGCCGATCTGCATCGCCATGTACTGGCGGTACGCGTTCTCCTCGAGGTACGCCGCCAGTGCGAAGCACTCGACGAGGTCCGATCCGACGACGACGGCCCCGTGTGATTTGAGCAGTACGGCCGGATGCTGAGCAAGCGTGGACGCGACCCGCTCACCCATCGGCCGCGTGTTGATCGACAGCGGCGAGTCGAGCATCGGAATGGGGGCGAGGAGCGCGCCCTGCGCGTACACCGCCTGGTAGGCCGCGCCGACCATCGTCAGGAACGTCGACCATCGCGGATGCGTGTGCAGGACCGCACCGACATTCGGCCGGGCGCGGTAGATTTCCGAATGGATGTGGAACTCGAACGGCGGCCTGGCGCTGCCGTCGACCAGATTGCCATCGAGATCAACGGCAACAATGTCGGTGGTTGCAAGAGCGCCCCGGGTCGACGCCGCCGAATTGATGTAGAAGGACTTGTCGTCCCGGCGCGCGCTGCCGTGGCCGCTGTGGTCGACGATCTCGGCGCGCGCCAGCATGCGGATCGCGTCGACCAGCTGCTGTTTGAGATCGGAGGGTTCCACGCTCGCTGAGCCTACCACGGAGGACGCGGAGGACGCGGAGGTTCAATCCTGGTCGTTCGACGCTGCCCAACGCTCGTCAAGCTTCATCGATCCTGGGACGTGGGCGGGCATCGTGCCGAGGGGCGGTCGAAGGACAGTCGGTGACGAGACAGGATTCTTCCTCCGCGTCCTCTGTGGTAGTTATTTCCATGGCATCACCGACACATGGATCGCGCCGGGCGCCCCCTGCCCGCCCACCGAGCTGATGGCATAGTGCACGTCGGCGAGCCCGAAGGTGTGCGTCATCATCAACTCGAGCGGGAACCGGTGGGACGCCAGCTGGCGCAGCGCCAGCTCCACCGCGCGATAGGAGTGGCCGCGAGCGCTTTTCAGCGTGATGCCTTTCCTCGTCAGCCGCCCGATTGGAAACGAGGGGAACTCCTGATTTCCTTCGCCCTGCACGACCATCGTGCCGCCGCGGCGTTTCAGGGCCTCGATCCCGAGCAGTGTCGGCGCAATGCCCGCACCGACCGTGCAATCGATGACGACGTCGACGCCGCGCCCACCCGTGATCTCGAGGACGCGCGCGAGCGGGTCTTCTTTTTCGACGTCGATCACTGCATCCGCGCCAAAAGCGCCGGCAACTTCCAGCCGCCGCGTGTCTTTCGACGTGCCGGTCACGATCGCGACGTCGGCGCCTGCATGCTTTGCGGCCATCAGGCAGCAGAGGCCCTGCTGGCCCGGCCCCTGGATGAGCACCGTCGATCCGTAGCCGATGCCGCCGTCGATCAGCGCCCACTGGATGCCGTTCGACATGGGCGTTGCCACGCCGGCCTCTTCGGCAGCGAGACCTTTCGGCACCTGGTGCAGCACTGCATTGAGGGGCAGGTACAGGTAATGGCTGAATCCGCCCCACAGGCCGGGCGCGACGGCCATTGACGTGTAGCCGTAGCGGATCGCTTTGGGATCGTAGAACCACTCGGTCGCCGCGCAGTGGCGATACTCACCCATGTGGTCCCACTCGCAATGGCCGCACGGCAGGTAGTGCTCGAGGAAGACGAGATCGCCCTCCTGCATCCCTTTCTGCGCCGCGAACACCTTTCCGACGCGCGCGAGGTATCCGACATTCTCGTGCCCCATCACGAGCGGCCCATTGCGCAGCGGCAGCCGGTACTGGGTGACGTCGGTGCCGCAAACGCCGGCAACCTCGACCTTCATCAACGCTGCGTCCTCCGGGATCGGAGGGAGATCCAGCTCACGCAGCTCGGTGGTCGACGGGCCGATCTTTACCGCAGCCAGGACTTTTTCGGACAAATCGGACACCTCACGCAGAATGGATATCGATTGTTTCACAGTACGGGCGGCAGTCGATAATCATGCAGCGTGTCGAGGCTGAAACTGACCCTCGCCTGCTGGAACTACGACCGCACCAGTGCGCTCGCGGACGGGCGCGTCCGTCCGGATGGTATCGATCTCGTTTACCTGAACCTCCCCGTCGAGGAAACCTTCTTCCGCATGGTGCGGTACAAGGAGTTCGACGCCTCCGAGCTGTCGTTGTCCTCCTACACGCTGTCGCTGTTCCTGCCTGATCCGCCGTTCGTCGCGATTCCTGTCTTTCCGTCGCGGGTCTTCCGGCATTCCTGCATCTACGTCCATTCCGCCAGCGGCATCCAGGCGCCGCAGGATCTGATCGGAAAGCGGGTCGGGATCCCCGAGTACCAAATGACCGCGGGCGTCTGGATCCGGGGCATTCTGTCAGACGAGTACGGCGTGCCGGCCGGGAGCGTCGTCTACTTTACGGGCGGACAGGAAGAGCCAGGCCGTCGCGAAAAGCTGGCGCTCGATCTGCCGGGCGGCATCCGCGTCGAGCGCATCGGACCGGAGCAGACGCTCTCGTCGATGCTGTGCCGGGGTGACATCGACGCGCTCTACACGGCCCGCGTCCCATCCACCTTCGTGTCGTCCGGCGGGGCAGTGAAGCGTCTCTTCCAGGACTTCGCCGCTGTCGAACGGCAATATTTCCGCCGCACCGGCATCTTTCCCATCATGCATACGGTCGTCATCCGCCGCGACGTGTACGAGCGCAATCGCTGGGTCGCACAGTCGTTGTACAAAGCGTTCTGCGCGGCGCAGCGTCGCACCTACGCCGACCTTTCGGAGACGGCAGCCCTCAAAGCCATGCTGCCCTGGCTCACCGCTCACGTCGAAGAGACCCGCCGCGAAATGGGCGACGATTTCTGGCCGTACGGAATCGAACGAAACCGGCACACACTGACGACGTTTCTGCGCTATTCGCATGAGCAGGGGCTGGCGAAGCGGCTGCTCGACCCGGAGCAGTTGTTTGCGCCGGAAACGCTCGAGTGCTTTAAGGTTTAGGGTCAGGTGGGTCACGTGGGTCAGGTCGGTCACGTGGGTCAGGTAGGGTCGGTGGGCGCGTAGGTCTAGTCGGTTGGCTGGCCCACCCCACCTACCCACCCGACCGACCCCGACCCACCTGACCTACCCCGACCTGCGCTAGACCTCGATAAACACGCGGCCGCCTTCGACAACCGTCTTGTATGTTTTCACCGGCACCATGCAAGGTGGCTTGACAACCTGACCGGTACGGATGTTGAACGCGCCCTGATGGAAGTTGCACTCGATCACGTCACCGTCGATGAACCCTTCTGACAGCGATCCGGGCCCGTGCGTGCAGGCGTCATCGGTGACGTAGAAGTCGCCGTCGAGATTGTAGACGGCGACCGTGAGTCCGGAGGCTGTGATCCGGCGGACTTCTCCGGCGCCGATCTCCTCGATCTTGCAGAGCTCCACCCGGGACGGCATAATCCGGTTCAGTATACGAAAAGGTCAGACCATTCCAGTGGGCCGGGTGCGCTAGCATTTCAATGTCGTCTTCTTAACCCGCGATTTCGATCGGAGCTCCAGCCCATGCTCAGGAAAGAGCAGAACGATCTGTTGACACAAACCGGT
Organism: Acidobacteriota bacterium; assembly: GCA_046726355.1. Lineage (GTDB taxonomy): Bacteria > Acidobacteriota > Vicinamibacteria > Vicinamibacterales > CAVVIG01 > QHWF01. The sequence goes on from JBKPAI010000110.1 coordinate 43,688, forward strand.
CCTGGCACGCCGATGGGCCGGACGTTCCGCTGCTACTGGATTCCGGCGCTCCTGGCCGAAGAACTGCCCGAAAACGATTGCGCACCGGTGCGGGTGAAGCTGCTGTCGGAACGGCTGCTGGCCTTCCGCGACAGTCAGGGCCGCTACGGGCTGATCGATGAGTTCTGCGCACACCGGGGAGTGTCGCTCTGGTTCGGCCGGAACGAGGAATGCGGCTTGCGCTGCTCGTATCACGGTTGGAAGTACGACGTGACCGGGCAGTGCATCGATGTGCCGTCAGAGCCGGAGGCGTCCGGGTTTGCAAAGAAGATCAAGCTCCGCTCGTATCCCCTGGTTGAGCGCGGCGGGATTCTGTGGACGTATATGGGACCACTCGAAGCGCAGCCGCCGCTGCCGGAATGGGAATTCATCACCGTCCCGGCTCGCCAGCGGTTCACCAGCAAGCGCTTCCAGGAAACCAACTGGCTCCAGGCCATGGAAGGCGGGATCGATTCCAGCCACGTGTCGTTTCTGCATCGCGGCGACCTCAACGCCGACCCGTTGTTCAAAGGCGCGAGAGGCAATCAGTACAACCTGACCGATGCGCGGCCGGTCTTCGAAGTGGTCGAGAGTCCGGGCGGCCTGTACATCGGCGCCCGACGCAACGCCGAGAGCGGGCAGTACTACTGGCGCATTACTCAGTGGGTGATGCCGTCGTTCACGATGATCGCGCCGCGCGGCAACCATTCCGTTCACGGCCATTTCTGGATTCCCATCGACGACGAGCACTGCTGGACGTGGAGCTACGACTACCATCCGATCCGCGATCTGAGTCAGGAGGAGCTTGCGGCGATGCGCGATGGGAAAGGGATTCACGTGCGATACGTCGCGGGAACGTACCGTCCGTACGCGAACAAGGACAACGACTACCTGATGGATCGCGCGGCGCAGAAGGCGGGGCGGACCTTCAGCGGCATCGAAGGCATTGCCATGCAGGACGCCTCGCTGCAGGAGAGCATGGGCCCGATTGTCGATCGCACCCGGGAGAACCTGGTGTCGACCGACAACGGCATCATCATGGCCCGGCATCGGCTCCTGCGCGCCGTGAAAGCGCTCATGGACAAGAATGTCGCGCCGCCCGGCGCTGATCCCGCGCACCAGAGAGTGCGGTCGGCTGCCGTCGTCCTGCCGCACGATGTGCCATTCACCGAGGGCGCGCGCGACGCGCTGGTCGCGCGGCCTGCGGTCGCGCCAGCATCCGTTTAGGGGGCCTGACGCGGCACGGTGCTGGGGCCTGACGCGGCACGGTGCAAGGGGGCTGACGCGGCACGGTGCTGGGGGCCTGTACGCGGCACGGTGCTGGGGGCCTGTACGCGGCACGGTACTGGGGGCTGACGCGGCACGGTGCTGGGGGCCTGTACG
>JBKPAI010000111.1:0-21722 GCA_046726355.1 Acidobacteriota bacterium
CGGTGCTTCCATGTCTACCACGCGTGTTTCAATCCGCGCGCGCGGCTGCTGCTGGTTGGCGCGCAGAGCGGATTCGAACGCTACGTCGCGGCGCTGAACCAGCTCGTCGCCGCGCTTGGCGCCGATCACGTGCATTTCCTCGGACACGTGTCCGACGAAGAGCTGGTCGCGTTGTACGAAGCGGCCGACGTCTTTCTCTGCGCCAGCGAACACGAGGGCTTCTGCGTGCCGATCGTGGAGGCCTTCTACAAGCAGGTGCCGGTGGTCGCATATGCCGCGACCGCGGTGCCGTCGACGATGGACGGCGCAGGGGTGCTCTATCACGACAAAGATCCCGTGCAGGTGGCGGCGCTCCTCGACGCCGTGGTGTCCAATTCAACGCTGCAGGACGCAATCGTGGACGGTCAGCTCGCGGCGCTCGATCGGCTGCGGGCGAAAGACTTTGCCGGCACTCTGCTGCGGATGATCGATCGAATGCTGTCGTGCCCGCGCGCGCCGGCGCCGCGCGTCGCGTCCGACTTCTGGCAGCAGTTCGACGCCGCCCGGGAGCTCGAGGAGCTGCGGCTGTATCGCCCGGCGATTTACAAGGCGCTGCCGGAGGCGCCGTGATCGTCAACCAATGGGTGCCGGCGGCGCACCGCGGCGATGCCATCGGCGACAGCGCGCGCCGGACGCGGGACCTGCTCCGCGAGATGGGGCACGACGCGGATCTGTTTGCGCTGACGGTGGACGATGACTTGAAGCACGATGTGCGCGGCTTCGACGACCCGGCGGCCCGCCGCGGCGATCTGACGATCTTTCATTACGCGCTGCCCTCGCCGATGACAGCGGCATTCGCCTCGCTTCGCGCCGGCCGGGTGCTGCAGTATCACAACGTCACGCCCGCGTCGTACTTCGCCGCTTATGATCCAGCGCTGTTCCGCCTCGCATCGCTCGGCCGTCAGGAACTGGCCGCGCTCGCGGGGCACGTCGACCTGGCCCTCGGCGATTCCGAGTACAACCGCCGTGAGCTCGAGTCGCTCGGGTTCGCGCCGAGCGGGGTCTTCCCGATCGCCGTCGATACGGGTCGCATCACGCGCGCAGGCGGCCGTCCGGCGCTCGACCAGATCCTGGATGACGGCCTGGTCAACTTCCTGTTCGTCGGCCGCGTCGCGCCCAACAAGAAGATCGAGGATCACATCAGGCTCGCAGAAGTGTACAAGCGGTACATCGACGCGTACTACCGGTTCATTTTCGTCGGCCGGTACGACGTGGTGCCGCGCTATTATTCGATGATTCGCGCGTTGATGGCCGAGTATCGGCTCCTGAACGACCGGTTCGTGTTCACCGGGCCGGTGCCCGACGAAGAGCTCGCGGTCTATTACCGGCACGCGGCTGTCTACATTTCCCTGAGCGAGCACGAAGGGTTCTGCGTTCCGCTCGTCGAGGCCATGGCGGCCGACGTGCCGGTTCTCGCCTACGCCGCCGCCGCCGTCCCGGATACGCTCGGCGGCGCCGGCGTGCAGTTCGAGCCCAAGGACTTCGAATATGCTGCGGAGCTGCTCGGCGCGCTCGCGTTCGACGACGGCCTGCGCGCCGCGGTGATCGCGGGCCAGCGCCGCCGGCTGGCCGAATTCAGCGACGCGCGGATCCGCCGCGAGCTGGACAATCTGGTCCGGCTCGCCGAGGGCGGCCGGCTGGGATCGACGCGTGGAAGCACGCAGCTGTAGCGCAGCCCTTCCGCCTCCGCCCCGCCTCCGCTCGTCGAGCTTCGGCGAGGTCGCGCCGGCGCGCTCCGCGCGAAGGCGGACAAGGCTTCGGCGGACCGCCGCAGCTCCACCCCACGGCGCACAGCCCGCGCCGCGGGGACCCCGGGCTTTAGCGGAGGCTGGTCAGGGCTGCCCGGCGGCCGTGATGCAGGCCTCAAGGCCAGCGCGACAAGGGGCCGCCGGCCGGTTGTTCACGGCCGTCACAACGTGAAACTCGCCTTCGTCATCCAGCGCTATGGCGCCGACGTGCTCGGCGGATCCGAGCATCTGTGCCGTCTGCTCGCCGAGCGCCTCGCAGCCGCGCACGAGGTCGACGTGCTGACGACGTGTGCGCGTGACTACATTACGTGGAAGAACGACTACCCGGAGGGGTCCGACCGTGTTCGCGGCGTCACGGTCCGGCGCTTCGCCAACGCCCGCACTCGCGACCTCGCCGCATTCAACGCACACTCCGAGTGGATCTACGCTCACACGCACAGCCGCGCCGACGAGCTGGAGTGGCTGAAGCTGCAGGGGCCCTGGTGTCCTGGCTTGATCGACTACCTGCGGCGGCACCATCAGCAGTACGACGTCCTCATCTTCTTCACCTACCTCTACGCGCCGACCGTGCTCGGCCTCGACGTCGCGCCTCATCGCAGCGTCCTCGTCTCGACGGCACACGACGAGCCGGCGATCCGGCTCGACATCTTCAAAGAGGTCTTCAGCCGGCCGGCGGCGCTCTGCTATCTCACCGAGAGCGAGCGGGAGCTCGTTCAGCTGCGCTTCGCAGAGCGGCCGCTGCTCGAGGACGTCACCGGCGTCGGCGTTGACATGCCTCTGCGGCACCGTTATCCGCGGACGGCCCAACCCGCAGAGGACGAAGCGACCGACGCGCCGGACGGCAGCGACCAGACCGAGCTGACGGATTCCTTCCCGGCGCCGCAGGATGGTCCCGGTCGAGTGTATGGGGTGCACCTGCACGCCCGCGGCGCCATCTTCCGGCGGCGACACCGGCTCTATGGCCCGATCGTCTTGTACGGCGGGCGGATCGATCCGGGCAAAGGGTGCGAGGAGCTCATTCACTATTTCAGCGAGTACGTGAGAGAGGGCGGCGACGCGACGCTCGCGTTGATGGGCGTCAAGCTGATGGCGCTGCCGGAGGATCCCTTCATCCGCTTTGCCGGGCTCCTCTCGGATCGCGAGCGGCTCCAGGCGCTGGAGGCCGCGACGGTCGTCGTCTGCCCGTCGCCGTACGAGAGCCTGTCGCTCCTGGCCCTGGAAGCGTTGTCCGCCGGCACCCCGATTCTCGCCAACGCGCGCAGCCCGGTGCTGGTCGAGCACTGCGTTCGCAGCAACGGCGGCCTCTACTACGCCGACCGCGACGAGTTCGTGGAATGCCTGAAGCTGCTCGTCGGGGACGATCGCCTGCGCGCGAGCCTCGGCACGAACGGCCGCGAGTACGTGCGCCGCAACTACCGGTGGGACGTGGTGCTTGGAAAGTACGAGCGGATTTTCGCGAAGGTCAGAAACGCGCGGTAAACCTCAATTCAACCAGCACGACTGCCAACGATCAACGCAGAAACCGCAGAACACGCAGAACCAGCGGGGGCGGCCTTTTCTGCGGGCTCGGCGGATTCTGCGTTGATCGTCGTGCGCCGCTCACTCTGTGATTCGACCGCCGGACTCCACGGCCACGCTCTCAGCCGCAGGCGGGGCGGGCTCGGACGCGTGGCCGTTGCCGTTCGCCAGCCGCTTGCGCCGCGGCCGGATCTCGTAGCGCTTGATCATCTCGTTCAGCGTGGTCGGCTTGATGTGCAGCAGCTCGGCGGCGCGCTTCTGCACGCCCCCGGCGGCCTCGAGCGTCGACTCGATGAGACGCTTCTCGAAATCGGTGATGACGTCCTTGAACGAGATCCCTTCTGGCGGCACGATGAACTGCGGCACCTGAAAGTTCGGCGCCTTGCGCACGTGGTCGGGAATGAGGTCGATGCCGATCCGCGCGCCCGAGGTCAGCACCACCGCCCGTTCGATCACGTTCTCCAGCTCACGCACGTTCCCCGGCCAGTCGTACTCGGCGAGCAGATCGAGCGCGTCGGGCGCAAGCTCGAGGTCACGCTTGCGGTTTTCCTCGCCGTATTTCTCGAGAAAATGATGGACGAGCAGCGGGATGTCGTCCTTGCGATCGCGCAGCGGCGGCAGCTGGATCGAGATGACGTGCAGCCGGTAGAAGAGGTCCTCGCGGAACCGGCCCTCCTCCATCATCTGGCGCAGGTCGACGTTGGTGGCGGCGATGATCCGGACGTCGACTTTGATCGTCTCCATGCCGCCGAGCCGCATGAAGTCGCGCTCCTGAATGACGCGCAGCAGCTTGGCCTGGGTGTCGAGCGGTACGTTCCCGATCTCGTCGAAGAAGATGCTGCCTTTGTCGGCCAGGTCGAACAGCCCCTTCTTGGGATAGACGGCGCCCGTGAACGCACCCTTGACGTGCCCGAAGAGTGTCGACTCGAGCAGGTCGGGCGGCAGATTTCCGGAGTTCACGGTCACGAAGGAGCGCTCCGATCGCGACGAGTTCGCGTGGATTGCCCGCGCCACCAGCTCCTTGCCGGTGCCGCTCTCGCCCTGGATCAGGATGGTCGAACGGCTCGGGGCGGCCTGGATGATCAGATCGAACACCTGCCGCATGCGCGGGCTGCGGCCGATGATGTTCGCGAACTTGTGGTACCGCTCCTGGATGTTCTGGCGCAGGTTCCGGTTCTCGTGGACGAGGCGGCGCCGCTCAATCGCGTTGCGGACCACGACCAGCACTTCTTCGTTCTTGAACGGCTTGGTCACGTAGTCGAATGCGCCCGCCTTCATCGCCGCGATCGCGCTCTCGATCGACGCGTAGGCGGTGATGATGATGACCGCGAGCTCCTCGTCGATCCGCTTCAGCTCGTCGAGCATGGCGATGCCGTCCATCCCGGGCATCATGATGTCGACGATGGCCGCGTCGAACGGCAGCGTCCGCGCCAGCTCCAGCCCTTCGGCGCCGGACGAAGCGACGCGCACGGTGTACCCGTCACGCGTCAGCAGCGTTTCGAGAATCTCACGCATGATCTCCTCGTCGTCGACGACGAGGATCGAGCCGTTTCGTGAAGTTGAAGTCATGGCTGTCTCAGTTCAGGCGTTTCCTCTGACGTTTCGCCGCAGTTCCCGCGCTGCGGACGGCAGCGAGAGAATGAAGCGCGTCCCGTGTCCTACCGCGCTCTCGCACTGGAGCGTGCCGTCGTGCTCGCGGACGATGCCGTACGCGATGGACAGGCCGAGACCGGTGCCGCGCCCGATCGGCTTCGTGCTGAAGAACGGATCGTAGATCCGCGCCAGGTGTTCGGATGGTATGCCGGATCCGGTGTCCGCGACCTCCGCGATCGCCCGGCCCGCGCTCGCGTGAGTCGCCACCGACAACCAGCCGCCGCGCGGCATCGCGTCGCGGGCATTCAGAAGCAGGTTCAGGAACACCTGCTGCAGCTGGTGCTCGATCCCGCGCACCGGCACCGGGGACGGTGACAGCTCCCGCCGGATCTTGATCCGGCCGATCTCGAACTGATGCTCGAGCAGGGCGAAGACGTCGGCGATCACGGCGTTGAGATCCACTTCGACCGGTTCGCTGTCGGCCGTACCGGGGCGGGACAGATTCAACAACCCGCTGACGATCTTTGCCGCGCGGAACGTCTGGCGCTCGATTTTCTCGAGCAACGACGTTTTCGGATCGGCCGGATTGGCCCCATCGAGCAGCATCTGGGTGTAGCTCGAGATGCCGGTCAGCGGAGTGTTCACTTCGTGCGCCACGCCGGCCGCCAGCAGGCCGATCGACGCCATCCTCTCTGAAATCTGCAGCTGCTCCTCGAGGCGGACGCGGTCGGTGATGTCCTCGATGAGCAGAATCTGACCCGCGTTGCCGCCCGACGAATCCTGCAGCGGCACTTCGGTCGCATTCACCAGCAGGCGCGTGGCGCCGGCCGCTGACGTGTCCCCCCGTCCGTCCGGTGGCGTGCCCGGCGCCGCGAGCGCCGCCGCATGCCGTGATTCGATCGGAGCCCGGTACAGCGTCGCGCCGTCGGGATGCTCGTGGCGCGCCGCGCGCAGCGCTTCCACAAACGGCAGATCGAACACCTCGCTCAGCGTCCGGCCGATGGCGGCGTCGCGGGCAATCCCGTAGAAACGCTCGAGGGCGCGGTTCCAGCGCACGATCCGCTCCTCCGCGTCGAACACGACGAGGCCGTTGTCGAGCGACTCGAGAATGTTCTCGTTGAATTCGCGCATCCGCCCGAGCTCTTCCGCCTTGAGGTGAAGCTCGCGATAGAGACGCCCGTTTTCGATGGCCGTCGCAACCTGGCCGGCAACGGCCGTCAGCAGCGCGAGATCCTCGCTGTTGAACGGTTCGTCGGCCTGCTTGCGGCCGAGCGCGAGCACCGCGATGGCGCGGCCTTCGAACACGCAGGGAACGAAGCAGCAGGTCCCGGCATCGCGCCAGAACTCCACTTCCTCCGCCACGAACCGGGCCGCCGCAATCGGATCGTCGAGCGTTACCGTGTGACCGGCGTCGAGACGCGACATCCATGACGAGCTGCGGGACAGCCGCGGCACGTACCCGGTGAAGCCGTAATCGCCGATCGAGGTGAAGTCGCCGGAGCGATCGTCGGCCAGCATCAACGCCATCCGATCGACGACCAGGGTCTCGACGGTCCGCGCGACGAGGCGCTGGCTGAGGCGGACGACATCCAGATCGCTGTTCAAGTCGCGGGCAAAACCGACGAGCGCCCGGCGATAGTCGTAGCGGTCGCGATAGAAGACGCGATCCAGCGCGTTCTGGACCGCCTCTTTCACCGGCTGCGCCAGCAACACGACGACGATCGTCGCAAGCAGGGCGATGATCCAATTGTGATCGTCGGCGTCGTTTCGAACCAGAAACGCGGTCAGCCTGAGCAGCGCGGCATACAACGCGAGGCTCGCCGCGAGAAACGCGGCGTAGGCAAGACCGCGTTTGATGATCACTTCGACGTCGCGCAGCCGGTAGCGGACGATGGCCGACGCGAACGTGAGCGGAACGAGCCCGAGTGGAACCGCGGTCAGCTGCAGCGCGAGCGGCGGATCGAAGCCGAGCGCCCACGGCAGCGCGTATCCGAAGGCGAAGGGCCCCGCCCCGAGCACCGTGCCCCACGCCAGCCACCGAAGCTGACGCCGCGCGGTGGCCGTCTGGATCTGCTGAAAGGCGCGGACCAGGACCACGGCGGCCGCCGCCGCGCACACGACCAACTGAACCTGCTCGGCGCGATCGAGCCGGGCAATGGCGATCGCGAGAAAAGCGCTGTCTGATGATCCGCGGCCGATCGCGACAATCCGTCCCACGCCGAGGACGATCGCCGGCAGGTAAAGCAGCGGCAGAAGGCGCTTCAGCCGGTCCGCCTGGCCCCGCTCGGGAAAGACGATGGCGAAGTGCAGCAGCAGGGGTGGCAGCACCGCCATCGCCAGAGCGTCGCCCCAGTAGAAGATCCAGTCGAGCCGGTCGAGTGGTCCGTTGAACGAAAAGGTGAAAGCGCCGAAGAACGCGACGCATAACAGGAAGAAATGCAGCGTCGCCTGATCGTGCGGCCGGCGCAGGCGAACCGCCGCGCCAACCAGCAGCGTGAACAGTCCGACGCCGGCGAGCACGTAATAGAGCGAACTCCCCGCCGGGACCGGCGTCAGCGAGATGTCGAGCGCCTCATGACGCCGCAGGCGCAGGAGCGTATACGACAGCCGCGTTCCTTCACGACTGCGGTGCTGGATTTCAACGAGGTCCTGGGGCGACTGGATCGGCGATCCGTTGACCGCGGCCAGCACGTCGCCGCGCTGGATGCCCGAAGAGGCGCCGGCTGAGCCGCGCGCCACTTCGAGGGCGGTGACGCCCTCGGCGCGTGAGCCCCACAACACGCCGTCCTCGACCTCGTGCCAGCGCGCGCGCAGCGCCATGTTCGCCACGCCGAGGGCGAGCAGCACAGTCACGACAAGCAGGGCGAACGCCGGCCGACCCCAGCTGACCCAGGCACGTTCACGGGAGTGTTCCAGCGTGCCTTGAAGTTCAGGCATGGCTGCGCTTGGGAGGGACGCATCGCGGCGGAACTCGCGGCTGTGCGTCCGGACGCCAGCGAACCGCGGGCTCATACGACGAGGCCCAACCAAGCAAACGTCATACCCTGAATCGAGACGAAATGCCATCTCTAAGTCATTGATGCTCTTAGATTTTGTCGCGACTTTCGGTCGCGATCGAAAGACAGTTCAAATGTCCGGATGACGCCTTCGGGATTATGGATCGAAGTGCCTCAAGAAGGCGATACTTATTGATGAGGTGCGGCTCACCAGTATCGGGCCGGACTGGGGACGGACCCGGGACGTAGTGGGGACGGACCCGGGACGGACCCGGGACGCAGTGGGGACGGACCCGGGACGCAGTGGCCCTGGCGACCGCGACCAGACTTGAGTCGGAGTTCGGTCGGACTGGGATCGGACGTCAGCCGGAGTTCAGTCGGAGTGTCGTCGGACTGCAGTCCGAGTTCGGTTGGACTGCAGTCGGCATGCGGTTGGAGCTCAGTCTGAGCAGAGTGACGGAGAAAGCCAGACCTCCTCGCTCGTCAGAACTTCAACGTCAGGCCACCGACGATGCGTTTGGGCGGGCGAACCACGAGCAGTTCGTCGTACACGGACTGGTCAGGCGCCACGTCGTGGAAGAAATTACGGACGTCCAGGAGCATTTCCCACTTGGCCGTGCTGAAGTCCATGAACGGCAGCGACTGCCGCACCGTGATGTCGAACCGCGCATCCAGCGGACAATCCGCTGGCGACTCCCCGGGCCGTCGGGGGGCGGGATCCGCAGCTGGCTGCGCGAACCCGTTGCTCAGGCGATACAGGACCACGACGCGCGTGGCTGTCTCGGGCACGTCGGTCTGAATCGACGTCGACACATCGTGAATGCGTTCGAGCTCACGCGGCGCGACGAAAGGCGAAAAGAACACCAGATAGGCGGCCGCATCGTTCCGGTTCCAGCGGGCGCGCGTCAGCGAATACTCGATGCTGCCGTGGACACGCCCGGCGAACGCGGCCCGGACGCCAGCCCCGATGCCCGACGCGTCGAGGTCACCGCTGTCGTGGACGAAATAATGACCGAGATGCGCATCGGGCGCTCCCGGCGTCTCGACGCCGAAGAGTGTTGCGAGCTGGTCCGACACGTGCTGCCGATACAGACGCAGCGACACCGTTGCCGGAGCAAGATCGCGCTCGAGGTCCACTTCGACGTGGGCCGTCCGCTCCGGCAAGAGCGGCTGTCCGTTCCGCAGCGCCGAAAACGTCCGCTGCGGCGGGAGCCATACGGCGCCGTCGACCCGCGGCACGAATTCCTCGGCCCCGGGCGCGACTTCGCGACGTGAGATCGCGGCGCTGATGCGGAAGTGATCGATCGGCTGGACCGTCAGGACGGCGCGCGGACTGAAGAGATTCTGATCGTCGAGATAGTCGTAGTGCCCGTACCGTGCACCGTACGTCAGCGTGACAGCCGGAGTCACGGCGAACGTATCGACGCCGTAGAGAGCGCCGACATTGCGGCTGCCGTCGGTGACGCCGCGAAGCGCCGCAACGTTTCCGCCGTCGTAACGCTGAGTGCTGTACGAGAGGCCCACATCGTACCGGTGGCGGGCGGGCGCGCGGGTCGCGTACTCACCGGCGACGATCCACGAGGCGATATCACCCTGCGTCAAGGCGGCGCGCGCGGTCCAGTCGGCCGAACTGCCGGCCGGCGCCCCGACCGAAAAATAGGCGACGCTGCGGGAAAAATTGTTCGTCGTGAACAGCTGTTCAGGCGTGTCGAACGATCCGGTCGTGAGGAGATTCAGCTGGCCGGAGAACGGCGTGGTTGCAAACAGGTTCGAAGCGAACGCGGCCGGCCGGGCGGCATGGGCCATGAACCCGCTCGCGTCGAACTTGCCGGCACCCGACGGCGGATCGCTGTCGGCGAGGTCCGCAGGCGCGACGGCGTCCTTGAGGATGCCGCGGCGCGCATGGCGCAGGCGCCAGGCCACGTCGCTGTGATCGTCATCCTTGGCGTCCTCCGACGCGCCGTCGGCAGCCTCCGGCTGCGTGTCCGGGATGAGCCCGAGGCCGGCGGCGAGAACGGGCGGCTGGCCCGCGGCTCCGGTGCGTCGCAGCGCGATTAAGGAAGAGACGCGGGTGCTGGGGCGCACATCGATGACCTGGCCCCGCGACGCGATGAAGCCGGTTGAATGCGCGCGCACGATGTACGGTCCCGGAGAGAGCGTGCGCAGCTCGAACCGTCCGCTGCGATCGGTGACGGCAATCGCGCTCGACGCGCCGAGCGCGGAAACCATCGCGCCCGGAACCGGAAGGCCGCGTTCGTCGCTGACCGTGCCGTGGATCGAACCGGGCGCCAGCGAGGCGACGTGCGTGACCGCCAGCGGCGTCTGCGCGCGGACCGCCACCGCTTCCACGTTGAAGAGCACCAGCGCGCCGACCGCCGCATACGCGATCAATCCTGTGGTGCGCGTCATTGTCCTTCTCCGGGTCTTGCGCTGGCGTCCTCCTCCGGCTGATTGATTATCGCTCGGTTCGCGTGCGTCCGGCCATTACGGGTTGACCGAGAAACTGACTTCGCGGGTCAGGCTCTTGTTCGCGATCTTGTCGGTGACCTTGACTTCGAGCCGGTAGTCCCCTTCCGGGAACGACGCCAGGGGCACGGCCTGTCCGCTCTGGAGCTGATGGCCGGCGGCCAGATCGAATCCGGCCGGCAGCGTCTGGGCGTTGAGGTTCTGCGGATTCGTCTTGTTGAAGAACTTCTCGCCGGCCTTGCACGGCTCGCCCGCTTTTGGCTCGTTGCCGGCGGCAACCTGGCAGAAGTTGTATTCGACCATCACATCCGGTTTGTTCGCGCTGTCGGTCTTGGGATTGTAAATCAGCATGAACGTCGAGAGCTCGGACTTCTTGGTGAATTTCGTGTCGGGCGCCGGAACGATCTCCATGGTGCCGAGCGCGTAGGGGCGATCGGCCTGCTGTTCCGGCGTGAGCGGCGCCGGCAGGGGATCGATCCGCTGGGCGACGATCAGCGTGCTGGTATTGAGCTCCCCGTTCCAGTAGTCCGGCACCGTGACTGTTTTCTTGAGCACCGACACCTTCGGCGGCGGCGCATTCTTCGGCGCCTTGTCCGGCGTGGGTTCCTTGGCCACGACGAACACATCGTACTCGCCGGCGGGAACGGTGAACGAGCGCGCGACCCGCATCGGCGCCGTGCCGGTCGACTGGATGAAGCTGACGTCCTCGTAGGCGAAGTCCGATTTCTTCTTGTCCTTGTCCTTGTCCTTGTCCTTATCCTTCTTGTCGTCCTTCTTCTCCCCGCCGGTGGCCGTGGCCGTCGGCGCCGCCGCGGCCTTCGCCACCACGCGCCAGTAGAACGCAATCGTGCCGCCCGGAACCTTCGCGGGATCGATGGTGACGGTGAACGGCACGTACTCCTTGTTGCCCTGCGCCTTGAGAATGTCCTCCCGCACCCACATCAGCGAGAGATCGTCGGGTGCGGGCTGACCAGCCGCGACATCATCGACCACTTTGACGACGTTCAGGGTTTCTTTCTTCTGCGCTTCGTCCTGCTTCTTGTCCTTCTGGGCGCGAAGCGTCGCACCGCTCGCGAGGGCTACGACGAGTACCAGTGCTAAAGGTCGACGCAGCATAACAACTACGCTCCAGCAAAAAAGAAGTTCGCGCGAACAGAGCCCATCATAGGCGTCCGATCGCACGCAAGTCAAACGCTGTTCCAGGTCGGCAATCGCTGCCGGACCGCTATGTTATTATGCGAGTTTCGGCCTGGCGATGAAGCTCATCGACGTCACGGTCCCCCTTGACGCACACCTCCCCACCTATCCGAACAACACGCCGTTTACGGTTGAATCGATCGAGCGTCTGGCCGACGGCGAAACGTCCAACCTCTCGAGCCTTCACCTGAGCGCCCACGCGGGCACGCACGTGGATGCGCCGCGCCACTTCTTCGACGAAGGTGCGGGTTTCGACGCGCTGCCGCTGGAGATGCTGGTCGGCCGCACGCGGGTGATCGAGATCACGACCCGCCGCGGGATCGCGGCCGCCGATCTCGCGCCGATCGATCTGTCCGAAGACATCCGGCTCCTGATCAAGACGTCGAACTCGCGGTTGTGGGGCTCGGCCGAGTTCCACGCCGACTACATCGGCATGACGGAGTCCGGCGCGAGGCATCTCGTCGAACACGGAATCAAGGTCGTCGGCGTCGATTACCAGTCGGTCGAGGAGTTCAGAACGCCCGGGGCGCCGGCGCACCGCCTGCTGCTCGGCGCCGGTCCGATCGTGATCGAGGGACTGGACCTGCGCGACGTGGAACCCGGCATCTACGACAGGCTCTGCCTGCCGCTGCGCGTCGTCGGATGCGACGGCGCTCCGGCGCGGGTCGTGCTGCGCAAGGCCTGATGGCGGCTCTGCTCGACGACACGCTCGTCATCGTGCTCGCCGGCGGTGCCGGCGAGCGGCTCTATCCGCTGACGAAGGACCGGGCCAAACCGGCTGTCTACTTCGGCGGTCCTTACCGCATCATCGATTTCGCCCTCAGCAACTGCATCAACTCGGGACTGCGCCGGATCTTCATCGCCACCCAGTACAAGTCGCTCTCGTTGAACCGCCACATCCGCATGGGCTGGAGCATCGTCTCCGAGGAGCTCGGTGAATTCATCGAGATCCTGCCGCCGCAGAAGCGCGTCGGCGAGCAATGGTACCAGGGGACCGCGGACGCCGTGTTCCAGAACCTGTATTCGATCACGCGGGAGACTCCGCGGCACCTGGTCGTGCTCTCCGGCGACCACGTCTACAAGATGGATTACGCGCGCATGCTCCGCGTCCACCAGGAGCGCCACGCGGCGGTCACCCTGGCAACGATAGAAATCCCGGTCAGCGATGTCAGCCGCTTCGGCATCATCGTCATCGACGAGAACGAGCGGGTGACCGGATTCGAGGAGAAACCGAAAGACGCGCCGTCGATTCCCGGATCGCCGGACTTCGCCCTGGCTTCGATGGGCGTGTACGTGTTCGACACCGACGTCCTCGTCCAGGCGCTCGAGGCCGACGCGATGCAGCCGACCCAGCACGACTTCGGAAGGGACATCATCCCGGCGCTGATCCACGGCGGCGTTCCCGTCTACGCCTACCGTTTCTACGACGAGAACAAGAAGTCGTCGAAGTACTGGCGCGACATCGGCACGCTGGACGCGTACTTCGAAGCCAACATGGATCTGTGTCACGTCAACCCCGAGTTCAACCTGTACGATCCCGAATGGCCGCTGCGCACGTATCAACCGCAGGCGCCGCCGGCGAAGTTCGTGTTCGCCGAAGCGGGACAGCGGTGCGGCCACGCGCTCGACTCGGTCATCTCTCCGGGCTGCATCGTCTCGGGGAGTACGGTCTCGGGGAGCGTCCTGTGCCCGAACGTGCGGGTCCACAGCTTCTGCCAGATCGACCAGTGCATCCTGATGCCGGGCGTTCGCGTCGGCCGGCATGCACGCATCAAGCGCGCAATTATCGACCGCGACGTCCTGATTCCCCGCGGCGCCCTGATTGGCTACAACGAAGAAGAGGATCGGCGGCGGCACACGGTGACCGACGCTGGCGTCATCGTCGTGACAACCGACGATGAGCCGCTGATCGGTCCGCTCAGTGAAAAAGCGCTCAGATTCGAAGCGGAGGCCGATCGCAGGGGCGGTCGGGTTTGACCGAACTGGAGGGTGAAACGTGAAGATCACACGCGTACACGCCCGCGAGATCCTCGATTCACGCGGCAATCCCACCGTCGAAGTCGACATCGCCCTCGAGGGCGGCGCCGCCGGCCGGGCAGCCGTGCCCTCCGGCGCATCGACCGGAGAGCGCGAGGCGCTCGAGCTGCGCGACGGAGACAAGTCGCGCTACGGCGGCAAGGGGGTGCGCAAGGCGGTCGCGAACGTCAATGGGGAGATTGCCCACGCCATCACCGGTCTGGACTTCACCCAGCGCAGCCTCGACGAGGCGCTCATCGCGCTCGACGGCACGCCGACCAAGAGCCGCCTCGGCGCCAATGCCCTCCTGGGCGTCTCGATGGCCGCCGTGCGCGCAGAAGCCGCACTGAAAAAGGTGGCCTTGTTCCGGCACTTCGGAGAGCTGCACCAGAACGAGCGCTACATGCTGCCGGTCCCGATGATGAACATCCTGAATGGCGGCGCGCACGCCGATTCGAGCGTCGACTTCCAGGAGTTCATGGTCATGCCGCTGAACGCCTCGTCGTTTGCCGAGGCGCTCCGCTGGGGCGCCGAAATCTTCCATGCGCTTCGCGGCATCCTGAAAAGCCGCGGCCAGGCAACCGGCGTCGGCGACGAAGGCGGGTTTGCGCCGAACCTCAAATCGAATCAGGACGCACTCGAGGTCGTGCTCGACGCCATCGGAAAGGCCGGGCTGAAGGCCGGGACCGATGTCTGGATTGCGCTCGACACGGCATCGAGCGAGCTCTGGGCGGGCGGCGGCCGCTACACGTTCAAGAAATCGGGCGAGCCCGATCGGACGTCCGACGGCATGATCGAGCTGTACGACAGCTGGGTGCGGCAGTATCCAATCGTGTCGATTGAAGACGGCCTCGCGGAAGGCGATTGGGAAGGGTGGAAGCGGTTGACAAGCGCCCTGGGCGGCCGTGTGCAGCTCGTCGGCGACGATGTGTTCGTCACCAATCCGAAGATTCTGGCGAAGGGAATCGCCGAACACGTGGGCAATGCGCTGCTCGTGAAACTGAATCAGATCGGAACGGTCACCGAAACACTCGACGCCGTCCGCATGGCGGCCAGCGCGCAGTACGCGACGATCATCTCGCACCGATCCGGCGAGACCGAGGATGCGACCATCGCCGACCTCGCCGTCGGAACAGGCGCCGGCCAGATCAAGACCGGATCGGCGAGCCGCACCGACCGCGTCTGCAAGTACAACCAGCTCCTGCGCATCGAAGAGGAGCTCGGCCCGTCGGCGGTCTTTGCTGGAAAAACCAGAGTGCACGCCGCGCGCGTGTGAACCACAAAGCCACGTTGTGAGTTGTGAGCTGTGAGTCCCTGTCAGTCCTGAGTCGTGAGTCTTGAGTCATGAGTTTCAGATCCGCGAGCACGTCAGGAGGAGTGCCCAGCCGCTACATCAGGCTTTGCGTTCATCCGCGCCGCGTCGCACGAGTCATAACTCAAACCTCAAAACTCAAAACTCTGCACCCGTTCAGTGTGGTGCAGCGATAATGATTGGATGCACATCCTTGTTCTGCTGCGCCACGGCGAGAGCACGTGGAATCGTGAGAACCGGTTCACTGGCTGGACTGATGTCGACCTGTCGGATCGAGGGCGTGAAGAAGCCACGGAAGCGGGCCGGCTGTTGAAGGAGGGCCGGTACGTCTTCGACCTGGCCTACACCTCGGTCCTGAAGCGCGCGATTCGGACGCTCTTCCTCACGCTGGACGAGCTCGATCGGCTATGGATTCCGGTGATCAAGAGCTGGCGTCTGAACGAACGCCACTACGGCGCGCTTCAGGGATTGAACAAGGCCGAAATCGCCGCGAAGCACGGCGAAGCCCAGACGAAAATCTGGCGCCGCAGCTATGACGTCCCGCCGCCGCCGCTCAAGCCGGGCGATGAGCGCCACCCGTCGCGGGATCCGCGATACGCGGACCTCAATCCCCACGAACTGCCGCTGACGGAAACGCTGAAAGACACCGTCGCGCGATTTCTTCCGTACTGGCACGACACCATTGCCCCGAGCATCCAGTCCGGGAAGCGCGTCCTGATCTCCGCACACGGAAACAGTCTGCGCGCGCTCGTCAAGTTCCTGGACAGCATTCCCGACGCCGAAATCGTCGAGCTGAACATTCCGACGGGGATTCCGCTTGTGTACGAGCTGAACGACGATTTAAGCCCAATCCGTCACTACTACCTGGGCGATCAGGCGGCTGCGGCCGCCGCTGCGGCGCGCGTCGCCGCGCAGGCGCAGGGTTGAGAGAGCTCGTGCGGCCCACGACAGTCAACGCTGAACCCGCAGCGCCTTTTCGTAAAGATTCTCTGCGGTTTCAGCGGGTTCTGCGTTGAACGTCAGGTTTTTCAGCAACCTGCTTAAGCCCGGAGCCCAAGGCCCGGTGGGGCCAGTACAGCAAAAGGGCCGGCGCACCGAAGTGAGCCAGCCCTCCCCCGATTCCGCGGCTGAGTCGAGACCTTACTCGACGGGCTCCGCTGTTTCGTCTGCGGCGATCCGCAGCGACCGGAGAAACCGGCGGTCGTTGGCGGTGACCTCGAAAGCCCGTTTCGGCGGGATGACCCGCGCAGGCGCCGTCACTTTGGTCAGCGCCGAGGACTGCGAGCGGTTCACAAATCCGACGACCGCTTCGAGGGTGACCTTCATCTCGAACCCGGCAGCGCGCGCCTTCTCCCGGCAGGCCTCGACCTGCGCGTTTTCCGCGACGGCGGCAGCAATTGCATCGGCCAGCTCTCGAGCGAACCGGTTGACGATGTCATCCATGATGTGCCCTCCTACGCCGCCGGGCCGGGAGCCGGGGCGCGTCCCGATCCGACGCGCGCACACCACGGTGGTTGAGCAGGGATCGGGCGCCTGTGCTCATATCAACGAGAAAAAAAGAAAGGTTACACGAGTGTAAGCGCGAGCCGCGAGCCTGTCAAGAAGTTGCGGCCGTCGCAGGAGGTAAAATTTCCCGCCATGACCACGTTCACCCCCGGCGACCTCGCGGGCTGGGACGCGTCGGCGGAACTCGGGCTGCCCGGTGAATACCCGTTCACGCGGGGCATTCAACCGACGATGTATCGCGGCCGGCTGTGGTCCATGCGCCAGTATGCCGGGTTCGCCAGCGCCGAGGAATCGAATGCACGCTACCGCTATCTGCTCTCTCACGGCGTGACCGGCCTCAGTGTGGCGTTCGACCTGCCGACGCAGATGGGTTACGACTCGGATCATCCGCTCGCGGCAGGCGAAGTGGGGCGGGTGGGCGTTGCGATCGACTCGCTGGAGGATATGGCCAGGCTCTTTGCCGACATTCCTCTCGACCGCGTCTCCACGTCCATGACCATCAACGCGACCGCGATCATCCTGCTGGCGCTGTATGTCGCCGTCGCGCGGCGCCAGGGTGTCCCGACGCGGTCGCTGGCCGGTACAGTCCAGAACGACATTCTGAAGGAGTACATTGCCCGGGGCACGTATATTTTTCCGCCTCGGCCCTCGCTCCGCATCGTCACCGACGTGTTCGCGTTCTGCGAGCGCGAGCTCCCGCAGTGGAACACGATTTCGATCAGCGGCTATCACATCCGCGAAGCGGGCGCGACCGCCGTCCAGGAACTGGCGTTCACGCTCGCAAACGCGATCGCGTACGTCCAGGCGGCGGTCGACGCCGGCCTCGACGTCGACCGGGTCGGCCAGCGCCTCTCCTTCTTCTTGAACGCACACAACAATTTTCTCGAAGAGATCGCGAAGTACCGCGCAGCGCGACGGTTGTGGGCGAGAATCATGCGCGATCGGTTTCATGCAACCACTTTGCGCGCCCAGCAGCTGCGCTTTCATACTCAGACGGCCGGCAGCACGCTGACGGCGCAGCAGCCCGACAACAATATCGTCCGCGTCGCGCTCCAGGCGCTGGCCGCGGTGCTCGGCGGAACCCAGTCGCTGCATTGTAACGGTCGCGATGAGGCGCTGGCGCTGCCGACGGAGGAATCGGCTCGCATCGCGCTTCGAACCCAGCAGATCATCGCGACCGAGACCGGTGTGACCAACACCGTGGATCCGGTCGCCGGCTCCTACGCGATCGAAGCGATAACGAACGCGATCGAACGGGATGCCTGCGGCATCCTCGAGCGAATCACGGCGGCCGGGGGCACGCTGGCGGCCATCGAGGCGGGCCTGATCCAGCGTGAAATCCAGGAATCCGCGTACCGCGCCCAGGTCGCTGTTGATTCCGGCGACACCACGGTCGTCGGCGTGAACACGTTCACGGACGAAAACGGCGCCGCACCTATCGACACGCTGCGCATCGATCCGGACGTTGAACGCGGGCAGATCGAGCGCGTGCGAGCGGTGCGGGCGAGCCGCAGCGAGAGCGCGTGGCGCCGCGCCCTCGACGGGGTGTCCGAAACGGCCCGCGACGGCAGCAACCTGGTGCCGCCGATCCTTGCGGCGGTCGAGGCGGGCGCCACTGTCGGCGAGATTGCGGACGCGATGCGCGCGGTATTCGGTGAGTACCAGGAAACGTCCGCGATCTGATGGCCACCACTCATCAGCTGCTCGTCGTCGACGGCCTGACGACGGTCTTCGACACACCGCAGGGACCCGTCGCTGCAGTGAACGATGTCACGTTCGAGATCCGCGCCGGCGAAACACTGGGGCTCGTCGGCGAGTCGGGCAGCGGGAAATCCGTGACGGCGCTGTCAATCATGCGGCTGGTCCAGCGCCCCGGCCGCATCCAGGCCGGCCGGATTCTCTTCAAGGGCCGGGACCTGCTTGCGCTCGACGAGCGGGCAATGCGCGCGGTGCGCGGCGCCGAGATCGCGCTCATCTTTCAGGAGCCGGCGACCGCTTTGAACCCGGTGTTCACCGTCGGCGACCAGATCGCGGAAACGCTGCTCGTCCACGGCCGCGCAACGCGGCGCGAAGCCCGGGCTCGCGCCGTGGAACTGATGGAGGCCGTCCACATCCCCGATGCGGGTGCGCGCGTTCGCGATTATCCGCACCAGCTGTCCGGGGGCATGCGCCAGCGGGTCATGATTGCGCTCGCGCTCGCGTGCCGCCCGGCGCTGGTGATTGCCGACGAGCCGACGACGGCGCTCGACGTGACCGTCCAGGCGCAAATCCTGGATCTGCTGCGCGAAATGAAAGCTGCATTCAACCTGTCACTGCTGCTCATCACTCACGATCTGGGCGTGATTGCCGGAACAGCGGACCGCGTGGCTGTGATGTATGCGGGCCGCATCGTCGAGACCGGTCCGGTGCGCGCTATCTTCCGCGAACCGGCCCATCCCTACACACGCGGGCTGCTGGCATCGATGCCCGGGGACGCCCCAGGGCGCCGGCTCACGGCAATCGAGGGATCCGTGCCGCTCCTCGGCGACCTGCCATCCGGCTGCGCGTTCAATCCCCGCTGCCCGGATCGATTCGATCCGTGCACGATCGATCCTCCGCGCGATTATCCGGCCGGCCCGGAGCAGGCGGCGAAGTGTTACCTTCACGATCCGGCGGTCCGGCTGACACCTCCGCGCTTCGCGTTGCGGCACGCACCGACGCCAGGCGAACGCCGGCGAGCCTCGCCGGACCAAAGCGAAGGCGGGAAACCGGACAGTCGCGGTACAAATGCTGCTCGTTGAGGTCTCGCATCTCGTCAAGGCGTTCGTCCGCGACGCCGGTTTTTTCCGAGCGGGCACACGCGTCGCCGCGGTGAACGACGTCACGTTCAGCGTTCACGAGGGAGAAACATTCGGTCTGGTCGGCGAATCGGGCAGCGGCAAGACCACGACGGGGCGCTGCATCCTGCGTCTCCTCGATCCGACATCGGGCGAGGTGCGATTCCGCGGCGAGAATGTCCTCGCGTTCTCCGCCCGGCGCATGCGCGAGGCGCGCCGCGACATGCAGATCGTCTTTCAAGATCCCTATGCGTCACTGAACCCGCGGATGCGCGCGCGGCAGATCGTCGAGGAGCCGCTCATCATTCACCGGCTCGGCCACCGAGCCGCGCGAAGGCAGCGAGTGGAGGAGCTGTTCCGGATGGTCGGGCTGAACACCGCCCATTTCGAGCGCTATCCGCATCAGTTCAGCGGCGGACAGCGCCAGCGAATCGGGCTCGCGCGGGCGCTCGCGCTCAACCCGTCCTTCGTCATTCTCGACGAGCCGGTGTCGGCGCTGGACGTCTCGGTGCAGGCGCAGGTGATCAACCTGCTGATGGACCTTCAGCAACAGCTGAAGCTCACGTATCTGTTCATCGCGCATGACCTGAGGCTGGTTCAGCACATCTGCACACGCGTGGCCGTGATGTATCTGGGAAGGATTGTCGAAATTGGCCCCACGGCGTCGCTGTTCGCCTCGCCGCAGCACCCCTACACCCGCGCCCTGCTCTCGGCGATTCCCGTGCCCGATCCGGACGCGCAGCCGCGCCGGACGCTGCTCGATCCCGCAACGGTGAACCTCGACGCCAGCCTGCGGGAGGTGTCGGCGGGACACTTTGCGGCAGTGTGACTCCCAAGTCTGAAGGCTCAAGGCTGAAATTTCAATCCGTCTTGAGCGTTGAGAGTTGTTCACGCGGCTCTTCGCACGTCGTCTTCGACCCTGCCGTCGCGGATGTGGATGGTGCGGTAGGCGAATGCCGCCACGTCGGCTTCGTGGGTGACCAGCACGATCGTGTTGCCGGCCTTGTGAAGGCGCTCGAACAAGGCCATGATCTCCTGGCCGGTCTTCGAATCGAGGTTCCCGGTCGGCTCGTCCGCCAGCAGGATCGAAGGATTGTTGACGAGCGCCCGTGCTATGGCAACGCGCTGCCGCTGGCCGCCCGACAGCTCGTTCGGGCGATGCGCCATGCGTTCGCCGAGATCCACTTTCTGCAGCGCGATCCTGGCGCGCTCCTGGCGGTCCTTCGCGGCAATCCCTGCATAGACCAGCGGCAGCTCGACGTTGTGGAGTGCTGTGGCCCGCGGCAGCAGGTTGAACGTCTGGAACACGAAACCGATTTCCTCGTTGCGGATCCGCGCCAGCTCGTTGTCGTTCATCTGGCTCACCTGCTTGCCGTTCAGCAGGTACGACCCTTTCGTCGGCGTGTCAAGGCAGCCGATCAGGTTCATCAGGGTGGACTTGCCGGACCCGGACGGCCCCATGATCGCGACGTATTCGCCCCGGTCGATCTGCGCGGAGACCCCGCGCAGCGCGTGAATCTCCTCGGTGCCCATGATATAGGTCTTCCAGAGTTCAACCGTTTCAATCAGCGCCATATTCGGTATCCACGCGATCGACGTACCAAACTCAGCACGCAAGGCGCGCCTGCGAGGAAGCGGAGCGGGGCGCAGGGGACCCGCGAGCGACCGAGCCGGGGTGTGGGGCGGAGCCCCACATCCAGTTAGACGAAGGTGATTATGTGCCGGTTTTGAGCCGGCCAAGCACCGTTTTCACGATGACCGGGGCATCTGTGGGCAGATGGGCGTTCCAGGTGCGCGCGTCGACCGGAATGAGGGTTACGCGGCCGGGCCGCGATCGGCGCTGATCGGCGATAGCGCGGGCCAGCTCTCCAGCGCTGGCGATGTCGCTGCCCATCAGAAACACGCAGACCTCGTCATTGGCCGCCCACCGGCGGGCGTCGGCCCACGCGCCGGCGACCGACTCGCCGTCCACACGCGGCACGAGCCGGCCGACCAGCCGCGGTCCGCGGCTGCGGCCGAACAGCCTGCTCTTCGGCACGCACGCGAAATCGAACCCGGCAACCTCCGCTGCGTCGTACCCGCCGGCCACCCCGTCGAGCACCCGCCGGAAGCGTTGGACCGTCGCCTTGCGCACGACGTGGTCGCGCGTCGCGCGCTCGCTCGAGAACGACTGCGGTGCGTCCACAGGCGCGCTCCCGGAAGCAGGATCGTGCGGCACAGGTGCCGGCCGTGCCGCGGTCGCGGCGCCTGCACGCGGCACGGCACCATCATCGGACGGCGTCCCAATCTGCGCGAGCGAGCGGTCGTACGCGGCTCGCCCTCGTTCGTCGGACAGCACGCGATACGCTTCGGTGAGCTCGGCGGCGCGCGCGGCCGCCATCTCCTGAAATTCCTGACCGAGGTGCTGCACCTTGTCGGGATGGTACCGCGCGATCTGCACGCGGAACGCACGCTTGATATCTTCGGCGCTGGCGGTCGGGACGATCTCGAGCAACTGGTAGAAGGTCTTCATTCG
>JBKPAI010000112.1:0-13986 GCA_046726355.1 Acidobacteriota bacterium
ATTGCGACGATCTTCGTCGTCGGCTCGACCGCGGCGGTGACGACCATCGAATTCGAACCCGGCGCGGTGGCCGACTTGAACCGCCTGTTCGAATCGGTCGCCCCGCGCCACGGTGAATACCGCCATCACCTGCGCTGGGGCGACGACAACGGATCGAGCCACGTGCGCGCGTCGCTACTCGGGCCATCGCTGGCCGTACCGTTCGTCGAACGCACACTCGTGCTCGGCAACTGGCAGCAGATCATACTGCTCGAGATGGACACGCGCCCGCGCCGGCGCGAGATCGTAGTGCAGATTGTCGGAGAATGACGGCCTGCCCGTCCGCGTCGAATGCTACGCCGGCTACAAAGGCGAGCAGACGCCGCGTACCGTGATTCTCGGCGATCGCCGCATCGAGGTCATCGAGGTGCTCGATCAATGGCTCGCACCGGATCATCGATACTTCAAAATCCGTAGCGACGACGGTGATACGTACATCGTCCGCCACGATGCTGCCACAGGAAAGTGGAGTCTGACCCTCTTCCGCAGAGGGGCTGGTTAACGACGGGATTTCTTCCGTTGTGCCTTTGGCGTCGTTCGTGACGATTCGTCCGGAGTCTTTTTTCCGACATCGGGGCGCGGATCGGAGACGAAGCCGTCGCGGTTCGGCATCCTGAGGGCCGGAAGCGTCCGCTGATCGAGCACGTCCTGCTCTTTGACGATGCCGTTGAGGAACAGCACGTAGGCGGTCGAGGCGTAGACCTCGTCGGCTGTCAGCGTGCCGGGGTGATCGAACGGCATCGCTCGTCGAATGTAATCCCACAGCGTGGTCGCGTACGGCCAGTAGCTGCCGACCGTCTTCTGCGGCTTCGACGTCGTGAGCGAGCCCTGCCCGCCGGCGAGCACGTCCTGCGGGCCTTCTCTGCCCGTCGGGCCGTGACAGGTCTCGCAGCGTCGCGTGTAAACGTCCTTGCCGAGCGCGGCGGTCCCGCTCCCCGGCGGCAGGCCTTTTCCGTCGGGCATCACGTCGATGTCGATCGCCGTCAGTTCTTCAGCGGTTGGTGGCCGGCCGACGCCGTAGGTCGGGGATTGAGCGAGGAGAGGACGCCCGCCTGAGAGGATCGCGCTGCCGGCGCCCGCCCCGGAAGGAGTCGCAGACCAAAGGGCCGCGAGGCCGAAGAATGCAACCACGGTCAGCAGCCGCTTAGGCGCGATTGCCATTGGTGATTCTGCCGTCGGCGGCGATTCGCCACGCCTGAATGCCGTTGTTGTGATATTGGGAACTGGGGCCGCGCACGCTCACCAGTTCCGAAATCGTCGGCTGCGTGTAACCGGTCTCGTCGGTGCATCGCGACGCGAACAGCGCTTCCCGCCCGTCCCATCTCCACGTCCACCGGAAGCGGGTGTGAGCCCTGGGCAGTACGGGCTGCTGCAGTTCTGCAGGCGTCCACGTCCGTCCGCCGTCCGTAGTGATTTCCACGCGGGTGATCGCGCCGCGGCCCGACCAGGCGATTCCCGTCAATTCGTACACGCCCGGCCCCGGCAGCGTCTCGCCGCCCGATGGGCGCGTAATCAGGGACTTTGCCTCCATGACAAACGTAAATTGGCGGGCGCTCCCGTCCGGCATGAGGTCTGTGTACTTCGACGTCTCGTCGCGCGTCATCGCCGGCTGATCGAGCGCTTCGATGCGCCGCAGCCATTTCACGTTCGCGTTGCCTTCCCACCCCGGAAGCAGGAGGCGCATCGGATAGCCCTGTTCGGGACGGAGCGGTTCACCATTCTGGGCAAAGGCGACGAGCGCATCGTCCATGACCTTGTTCATCGGGATGCTTCGCGCCATCCGGCACGCGTCGGCGCCTTCCGCGAGGATCCACGTCGCTGCCGCTCTCACTCCGCATTCCTGCAGCAGGATCGCGACCGGCACGCCCGTCCACTCACTGCAGCTCGTGAGGCCATGCGAGCGCTGGACGTCAGACTCGACGGTGCCGCCTCGCCATTCCGTCCCGCTGTTGCCGGAGCATTCGATGAAATGGATACGCGACACCGACGGCAGCCGCTTCAGGTCAGCGACGGAGAACACCAGCGGCCGTTCGACCAGACCGTGAACAGTGAGCGTGTGCGTCGCGGGATCGAGATCCGGGACGCCGGCGTGGTGCCGTTCGAAATGCAGCGACGAGGGCGTGATGATTCCATGCGTCTCGTGCAGCGGTGTCCGGCTGGAGGCTTCTTCCAGGGGCACCTTCGTGTCCCGGTTGAAGAATCGCGCGGCTTTTTCGAATCGCGAACGGCCGCCGTAGGCGCTCACGGGCGCGCCGAGAACGCGGGACTCAGCTGCGCCCGGCGGCGTGGTGCGCGAACGGCAGGCGACGGTCACTGCGCTCCAGAGAGCGCCGAGCCGGAGAAAGCGGCGCCGCGACGACTGGCAGGATGAATGGTCCGGCTGCATCGGCCTTATGATACGCGTGCGCGCGCTACACTACCTCTTTGATTTGATCCGCATGGCGGAAATCGATTGCGGCGGGCTGTTCGCCCTCCTGCACGCGTCGTCGGTGCTCGAAGCGCGCGTGGAGTCGCGCCTGGCGGCAATCAATCTGTCGCTGGCCAAGCTGGAGGCGCTTCGTCAACTGAGCCGCGCGGGCGATTCGCTGCCGCTCGGCCAGCTGGCGGAGCGGCTCGCCTGTGTCAAATCGAACGTCACGCAGCTCGTCGATCGGCTCGAGGCCGACGGACTGGTCACGAGATTGCCCGAGCCGGGCGATCGCCGTTCGCGCCTGGCGGTGCTCACCGACAAGGGCCGTCAGGCGTGCGCCGACGGCGACGACATTCGCGACCAGGCCGAGCGCGAGTTGTTCAGCGCACTCTCCGCCGACGAAGCGCTCCAGTTGCGCCATCTCCTGGCCAAGTTGACGAGCTGATCGCCGGAACTCGTTGCCTCGGCTTCACGGCTGCGCTACGATGGTGGTTTATCGCCTCCCTCAGGAACGCTCATTGTGGAGACCACTGCCGCCCCGGTCGGGGGTGACGCCGATCTCATCGTTCGCGGCGCGCGTACTCATAATCTGAAGAACGTCGATCTGACGCTGCCGGTGGGCCGGCTCATCGTGGTCACCGGCGTCAGCGGATCGGGCAAGTCGTCGCTTGCCTTTGACACGATTTACGCCGAGGGGCAGCGGCGCTATGTCGAATCGCTGTCGGCCTACGCGCGGCAGTTTCTCGAACGGATGGAGAAGCCGGACGTCGATCGGATCGACGGCATCGCGCCGGCCATCGCGATTCGTCAGAAGAACAGCGTCCGCAACCCGCGGTCGACCGTCGGTACGACGACCGAAATTCACGACTACATGCGGCTGCTCTTCGCCCGCGTCGGCCGGACGTTCTGCAGGAAGTGCCGACGCGAAGTGCTGCGGGAAACGGCGGAGGTCGTTGCCGCGAAGCTTGGCCAGCTCGCCACGGGCACTCGACTGCTGATTGGATTCGATCTGCCTGTCGTTGACGCCGGCGCGGCTACGCCCGCCGACGCGCCGGAAGTCGACGAGCTCGCCGAACGGGCGGACTATCAATTGGACGGGGGCACCGCCTCGGAACCGGGCGCGGTCTCCAGCGAGGCACCGAGCAATGGTTCGGAACGCACCGCGGCCGGCGCGCGCAACGCCAACGGTGCGACGCCCGGGCCGGCTGCCACCATGGATCCCGGCGCGACGGTTGCAGCGCTTGTCGCGACGATCGAAGGGCTGCGCAAGAAAGGGTTCGCGCGATTGCTCGTCGGCGGCCGGGCGCTTGCGTTCGATGATGTGGATCCCGTCACTCTGACGGATCGATCGGTCCTCCAGGTTGTCGTCGACCGCATTCAAGTGGGCGGCGGCGATCTGCGCCAGCGCCTCACCGATTCGGTGGAAACGGCGTATGTCGAAGGCGGTGGCGCGGCGTGGGCGCATGAACAGTCGCCAGTCAGTCAGGGATCAGCCAGCCAGCCGGCAGTCGTTCATGAGTTCAGCGAACGGTTCGAATGCCGGCCGTGCGGCATCACCTACGAGGATCCGCAACCGCGCCTCTTCTCGTTCAACAATCCGTTCGGCGCGTGCCCGACGTGCCATGGGTTCGGCAACATCATCGAGCTCGACATGGCGCTGGTCGTGCCAGACCCGGGCAAGTCGATTCAGCAGGGGGCGATCGAGCCGTGGAGCAAGCCGCACTACCGCGCGCAGCTTGCTGAATTGAAGCGCGCCGCACGGAGAGCGAAGATCCGGCTCGACGTGCCCTGGTCGGACCTCAGCGACGAAGAACGGCAGTTCGTCGTCGAAGGCGACAGCGAGTTCGCCGGCATCCGCGGGTTCTTCCGCTGGCTCGAGCGGAAGAAATACAAGGTCCACGTCCGCGTCTTCCTGAGCCGCTATCGCGGATACCTGACCTGTCCCGACTGCGGCGGCGCGCGGCTTCGCCGCGAGGCCCGCGACGTGCAGGTGGCCGGCCGGACGATCGATCGCGTGTCGGCGCTGACGGTTCGCGAGGCGCAGGAGTTCTTCGGCCACCTGCAGCTCACCGAGAAGGAGCAGGCGATCGCCGACAAGGTGCTGAAGGAGATTCGCCGCCGGCTGTCGTTTCTGAGCGACGTCGGCCTGGACTACCTGACCCTCGATCGGCTGTCGTCCACGCTGTCGGGAGGCGAGGCGCAGCGAATCAATCTCGCTACCTCGCTCGGCGCGGCGCTGGTCGGGACGCTGTACGTGCTGGACGAACCGTCGATCGGGCTGCACTCGCGGGACAACCAGCGCCTGATCGCGATCCTGCGGCAGCTGCGCGATCAGGGCAACACGGTGCTCGTCGTCGAGCACGACGCCGACATGATCAAGGTCGCCGACCACATCGTCGATCTCGGCCTGGGCGCGGGCGAGCAGGGCGGCCGCGTCGTGTACTCCGGCACGCTCGACGGCCTGATGCGGGAGACGCGGTCACTGACGTCGAAGTACCTGCGGCAGGAGCTCGCGATTCCGGTGCCGATCTCGCGTCGGCGCGGCACCGGCCAGAAGATCCGGGTGACCGGCGCCAGCGAGCACAACCTGAAGAACATCGACGTCGGTATTCCGCTGAACACGCTGACCTGTGTGACGGGCGTCAGCGGCTCGGGGAAATCGACGCTCGTGCACGACGTGCTGTATGCGGCGATCAGGCGCGCCAAAGGCGACTGGGATAAGCCGGTCGGGGCGATGCGCAAGCTCGAGGGCGTCGAGCTCATCACCGACGTGGTGCTCGTGGATCAGGCGCCGATTGGCCGAACACCGCGGTCCAATCCGGTGACCTACCTGAAGGCGTTCGATCCGATCCGCGAGCTGTTCGCGGCGACGAAGGACGCGCGCTCGCGCGGCCTGACCGCCAGCCATTTCTCGTTCAACGTGCCCGGCGGGCGATGCGAGGCGTGCCAGGGCGAAGGCGAGGTGCGGGTCGAGATGCAGTTCCTCGCCGACGTGTTCGTGCCATGCGATCAGTGCGACGGCAAGCGGTTCAAGCCACAGGTGCTCGAAGTGCGGTACCGCGGACGGACGATTCCGCAGGTGCTCGATTTGACGGTGCGCGAGGCGCTGACGTTCTTCAGCAGCTCGCCCAAGGTGCTGCGGCGGCTGCAGGTGCTCGATGAGATCGGTCTCGGCTATCTCCGGCTCGGCCAGCCGGCCACGACGCTCTCCGGCGGCGAGGCGCAGCGGATCAAAATTGCGGCCCATCTTTCGGCGCACGGCGGGGAGCGCCTGTTGTACATCCTCGACGAGCCGACGACCGGGCTGCATTTCGACGACATCGCGAAGCTTCTGACCGCGTTCCGCAAGCTGATCGAGGCAGGACACTCGCTCCTCGTGATCGAGCACAATCTCGATGTCATCAAGACGGCGGATTACATCATCGATCTGGGTCCTGAAGGCGGCGACGATGGCGGGCAGGTCGTTGCGGCCGGAACGCCGGAACAGGTCGCTCAGGTCGAGACGTCACACACCGGGCAATATCTGCGTGCGGTGCTGGCCGAAGGCCGTTCGCACGCGTATGCGGCGGGACGAAATCAGTCGTCCGCGGCCAGCCGTTAGTCGCCAGCAACCATCAGTCACCCAGACGCGGGCACGGAGCAATTGCGCGGCGATTTGCACGCGAGCCGTCTGAGTGGTGCGAGACCGGAACGGCATCACATGCCGCCACGTCTGCAGCGTTCTGATCGAGCACGTCGCTCGCGGCATCGCTGGTGAACGCAGGATCCGCGATGCCGGTCACGCCGGTGATTCACCCCTAGGGTCCGTGGTCTCGCTCTGGTCGATGAGCGAACAAATCGCATGCAGAATGGTCCGATGCACCTCCTGCACACGGGGAGTGGACGCTTCGGCGACATTGAGATGAATGTCCGCATCAGCTCCCATCTGCCCGCCATCGCAACCGGTCAAGGCAATCGTAACCATCCCCCGTGCTTTTGCGACTGCGAGTGCCGCCTCGACGTTTTGCGACCGGCCGCTCGTCGAGATACCGAACGCGACGTCTCCAAGTTGGCCAAGCGCCTCGATCTGCCGCGCAAAGACATACCCGTACCCGTAGTCGTTCGATATGGCTGTTACAACGCTCGAATCGGTCGTGAGGGCGAGAGCGGGCAATGGCCGCCGCGATTTTTCGAAGCGGCCCATGAGCTCCGCCGCGAGATGCTGCGCGTCGGCGGCGCTGCCGCCATTGCCAAACGCAAGCACCTTTCGGCCGGCCGTCAGGGCGCGCCCGATCGCAACCGCGGCGATTGCGACGCTCTGCAGGCCTGCGCCGGCAAATCGCTGATGTGCAGAGACCGCCCCATCGAAAACATGCCGGATCGCGACAACCGGATCGGTCAACGTAGACATATCTGAGATCGGCGGGATGACAGTCGCACAGACCGGGATCGAAATTCCGATCGAATCAGAACTCCCTTTTCCCCCTCACGAAAAGGATATATCCAGATCGCGTCTGGATGGCGAACGCCTGGGCACCCCGCTGTGAAGCTGCCCCGATCCTTCTACGACCGGCCGACGCTCGACGTCGCTGGTGATCTGCTCGGCAAGGTGCTGGTTCACGATCGCCGCGGCGTCCGGACCGCCGGCGTCATCGTCGAGGTCGAAGCGTACATCGGCGAATCCGATCCCGCATGCCACGCCGCGCCCGGGCCGACGCGGCGCAACGAACCGCTGTATGGCCCACCCGGGTACGCCTACGTCTACCTGAATTACGGAATCCATTGCCTGGTGAACGTGGTGACCGAGCCGCAGGGATCGCCCGCGGCCGTCCTGATTCGCGCGCTCGAGCCGCTCGAGGGCATCTCCGTCATGCGGCTGCGCCGCGCACGCGTCATGAAAGGCCGCAGGCAGAAAGCGGCTGTTTCGACGCTTCCGCTGCACGAGTTGTGTCGGGGCCCCGGCAACCTGACCATGGCCATGGGCATCACGCTGGCCGAGAACCGGCTCGACCTCCTTGGCAATCGACTGTTCGTGGAAGATCGCGCCCTCAGCGTGGAGTCGATCGCGTGGGGGAAGCGCGTCGGCATCAGGGTCGGGACGGAGCACCCGTGGCGCGCGTACGTCGCAAGCCATCCGTCGGTCTCTGAACCAAGAGGCAGACTGCCGGCGCCGCTGGTGCCCACACGGGCCGGGGCAGCCGGTTCACCACGATTCCGGGGCGATTAGGCCACGCGAACCGAACACTGGGCCCAACCGTTCAGAAAATGGCACTTCGCGTCCAATTCGGGGAGAAGCCCAGCACCTAAGTGCCATACAGCTTTCTACTCATGGGCCATTCTCCAAACCTCTCGTAACGTTACACTTAGAGCTCTGCGGCTAAGTTGGCTCCCAGGCAGCCGGAAGGGCAGGCATGAAGGTACTGGTCACGGGGCACCACGGGTACATCGGCTCAATCATGGTGGGCGTGCTCGGTCGAGCGGGGCACGAGGTCACGGGGTTGGACTCGTTCCTCTACGACGGGTGCAACTTCGGCGACGGCGAGGACCGGGCCGAAGTCCCATTTCTCTGCAAAGATGTGCGAGACGTCGGCGCCGACGATCTCCGCGGTTTCGATGCGGTGATTCATCTGGCCGCGTTGTCAAACGATCCGCTCGGGTTCCTGGATGAGTCCTGCACCTACGACATCAATCATCGTGGCAGCGTGACGCTCGCACGCGCGGCAAAAGCCGCCGGCGTCCCGCGCTTTCTCTTCGCATCGTCGTGCAGCCTGTACGGCGCGGCCGGCGACCGCATCCTGGATGAGACCGCCGCGTTCAACCCGATCACCGCGTACGGCACCTCGAAGGTGCTCGTCGAAGCGGATGTTTCACAGCTCGCCGACCACTCGTTCAGCCCGACGTTCCTGCGTAATGCGACGGCCTACGGCGTCTCGCCGCGACTGCGCGCCGACATTGTCGTGAACAATCTGGTGGGTCTCGCCTGCACGACCGGCGAAGTCCTCATCCAGAGCGACGGGACGCCGTGGCGGCCGCTGGTCCACGTCGAAGACATTTCGCGCGCGTTCCTCGCGGTGCTCGAATCGCCGCGCGAGGCAGTTCACAACCAGGCGTTCAACGTCGGCAGCAGCCTGGAGAACTACCAGATTCGCGACATCGCCGCGATGGTGCAGGACGTCGTGCCGGGCTGTCGGGTGAGATATCTCGAGGGCGGCGGTCCGGATCCGCGCTGCTACCGGGTCAACTGCGACAAGCTGCCGCGGCACGTTCCCGGGTTCCGGACGGAATGGACCGTGCGGCGGGGCGTGGAGGAGCTGTACGACAGCTTCGTCCGTTATCGGCTCACTCGCGAGATGTTTGCCGGATACGTGCGTCTGGCGAGAATCCAGGAACTGCTGCGCAGCGGACGGCTGGATGCGGCGATGCGCTGGCGAACGGTGAGCGGCGTAGCGGTCTGAGAGCTGCAGCGATCGTCGAAGAAGGGGAGTGGCGATGAAGGTCGTGCTGTTCTGCGGCGGCCTCGGGATGAGGATTCGGGAAGCCGGCGAGAATGTGCCGAAACCGATGGTCACGATCGGCTACCGGCCCATCCTGTGGCACGTGATGAAGTATTACGCGCACTACGGTCACAAGGATTTCGTGCTCTGCCTCGGCTACCGCGGCGACGTCATCAAGAATTACTTCCTGAACTACAGCGAGTGCATGTCGAACGACTTCGTGCTTTCAGAAGGCGGCCGAAAGCTGGAACTGATGAAGTCGGACATTCACGACTGGAAGATCACGTTCGTTGAAACCGGCGCAGCCTCGAACATCGGCCAGCGGCTCAAAGCGGTCGAACGCTACGTCAGACACGAGCCCGAGTTCCTCGCCAACTACAGCGACGGACTGACCGATCTGCCGCTACCCGTGCACATCGATCATTTCCGCCGCCACAACGCGATTGCCAGCTTCGTCAGCGTCAAGCCCAATCTGAGCTACCACCTCGTGTCGGTCGCCGACGGCGGGCGGGTCACGGACATCAGGGAAATGCGCAAAGCGCCAATCAGAATCAACGGCGGGTTCTTCGTCCTGCGCTCTGCCATCTTCGATCACATCCGTGACGGGGAAGAGCTGGTGTGCGAACCGTTCCAGCGGCTGGTCCATCAGCAACGCCTTGCGGCGTACGAGTACGACGGCTTCTGGATGTCGATGGACACGTTCAAGGACCGGCAGCAGCTGGAAGACATCTACTCACGCGGCGGCGCCCCGTGGGAAGTCTGGAACCAGACGCCCGGTGGCCCGGCCGTCAGCGATTATGCGCAGGTGCCTGCGTGAAGTGCGCCCGATGCGTATCCAATGTCGGCCCTTCAGGGACCTCCGTAGGCAAACCGCGTTGAGAATGCAGGTTCCATTCAAATTCGCGCTGCCGGTTGCTTCCACCGCCTACGGCAGCAGGCCGAACACGATCAAGCTTCGCTCGGTGGCAACAAAGACCTTGCCGTTCACGACCAGCGGAATGCTGAACTTTGCCGCGACATCGAGCGTGTCGCGCGTTCCTGACTGATCGCTGGCATACAGCTCCGAACGGAGGTCGCCGGCCTGATAGGCGCGGAGCACACCAGGCGCGGTGCCGTTCTTCTGCACAGCCCAGAGGATTCCGTTGCTGGTCCCATTCGCGGATATCGAGAGGGCGGCGCCAGGATATGGATACGTTTCCGGCGACGTGGATGTCGGTGATGTGGACAGCAGTCCGTTGGTCAGTCTGAAACTCTGGGCACTATCGGCGACCGGCCCGAAATAGACCGCCCCGTTGAAATAGACCGGCGAACTGTAGTTGCCGGGGAGCGGCGTCCCGAAGGGGAAGATGTCCACCAGTGTCTGGACGTTCTGGTCGGTGGCATGGTACTGGCCCATGCTGTCCCGATCGACCAGATAGACGGATCCGTTCTTTCCCGCGCTGACGAGCATGTGCGCATGAGCGACCGGTTGATCCGGCAGCAGGATCATTCCCCCGGCGTCGAGATCGAGATTGTTGATGTTCAGGCTGGATTGGTCGTGCGGCGTGAAGTAGTCGAGGATGCTTCCATTCGTGCTCAGTTTGATAAAGCTGTCGCCGTAGTCGGCGCCGCCCGTGTTCGCGCTGAATGTGCCGTCCCCGGTGGCAAAGAAAAAGTTTCCGGCCGAGTCGATCGTCAATCCGCCGCCGCTCTGCCAGAGACCTCCGCCTTCGCCATTGCGCGTCGGGCAGAAGACCGATACACGCTGCAGCGTCGTCGCGTTGTAGCCGAGGAGCCACCCGTGGTACGGCTGGTTGTCGCCATGGCTTCCGAAGCCGAAATAGACGACGCCGTTGTACAGAAGCAGCGCCGTTCGCTGGTTCTCCCGCAGGGCGTTCAGCGACAACGTGCCGTTCTGTGAGCCGACACCGGTTCCGGGAACGCTTGCCTGGATCACGATCGGGCCGCCGAATTTCTCCGCGCCCGTTGCGAGGTCGAGGGCGTGGAGGCGGTGGAAGTAGGTGCTCGAGCCCTCTTTGGTCTTGGCTACGACGTAGAGCGTACCGGTCGTCCGGTCGATGACGGGCGTGCCGGTGATGCCGATTTCCGGCGCGATGTCGCAGCATTCTCCGACGTCGGTATTCGGCACGGTGGTGATGCCGGCGGCGGGATTGATGAAGCTGACCTTCCAGAGCGGCGCCGTGCTCCGCCCGTCGGCATCGAACGCGTAGACGCTGTCGTGCTCCGTCGCCACGTAGACGACATTGCGGATGCCGACTCCGGGGACGCTCACGTTGGCCACGTAGAGTGGAGACGCGTGGGCAATGCCGTCGGTCTGATACGAAAACAGCTTGCCGAACGTCGACGCGTTGACCCTCGCCGGCGTCAATACGGTCTCGCTCAGGTTCTGACCGGTCCGGGCATTGTCGTTGTGGTGCGTAAAGACGCCGGGGTGCGTGGTAATGAACGCCGTCGCGCTCGCGGATTGGGTGCCGTCGCTCGCCGCGACGGTCACGGTGTGAGTGCCCGCGGCGCCCGGCGGCGTGTACAGGCCGGCGGTCGTGATCGTGCCTGTCGATGCGGATCCGCCAGCCACACCATCGACGGACCAGACCACACTGCCGGTGCCGCCGCCGGCCGTGAACTGCTGCGTGTTCGCGGGCGTCAGGACGGTAGTTCGCGGCGTGATAGAGAACCCGGTACCGGTGCCGGCGAGAGCGACCGTGTGTGGTGAGCCCGGGGCGTTGTCCGTAATCGCGATCGCCGCTGACCGCAATGCCGCCACGGCCGGCGTGAAAGTCACGTTCATCGTGCAGCCCGCGCCGGGCGCGAAGGCGCCAACACAGTTGCCAGTCTGCGTGAACTCGGCCGCGTCGACGCCGCTGATTGTCGCGCTGGTGACGGTGAGCGACGCAGTGCCGGTATTCGTCAATGTGACCGCACGCGCGCTGCTCGTCGTGCCGACGGCTTGATTGCCGAAGTCGATGCTCGAAGCGCTGAGGCTCACGACCGGCACGTTGTCACCGATGGGCGTCGTCATGTCCGCCTGGATCTGCGACGGGCTCAGTGCCGTGTTGTAGACGCGGACCTCGTCGATCAGCCCGGTAAAGTA
The DNA here is from genome assembly GCA_046726355.1 of Acidobacteriota bacterium. GTDB lineage: Bacteria > Acidobacteriota > Vicinamibacteria > Vicinamibacterales > CAVVIG01 > QHWF01. The sequence continues at coordinate 12,014 of JBKPAI010000112.1, forward strand.
CTGGCCGTAGATGCTGTCGCCGCCGATTTGCAGAGGATTCGCCGACGTCAGAATGCTTCCCGTGACCGGCCGGCTCGACGCCTGTGTTCCGTTCACGTAGAGCCGAAGGGTAGCGCCGTCATAGGTCGCTGCCAGATGCGTCCAGGTGCTCGGCGATATCGTCGTGGTGCCGAAGCTTTCGTAATGCGTCCCGCCGCTGAGGAAGCCGATGGCCGGCAGGCCGCCGTTCGACGAGGAGGCCTCCAGATAGTAACTGTCGTCGCCCTTGTAAATGACGTCGTCCCAGCCGTTCAGCGGCGCAGAGGGATTCACCCACGCCTCGAGGGTCATGCCGGTGGTCAGCCGCAACGAGGGCGCGTCGGTGATGGTGACCCGCGCGCTGGTTCCATTGAACACCAGCGCCCGCCCGTACTTGCCAGACGTGGTCCACGTCGCGTTCTGGATCGTGCCGGTGTTGCCATGGCCGGACGCGTCGGCGACGCTCGTTCCCGAGCCCTCGCTGAACGGATACGCGGCTACCAGGCTCGGATTGGCCGCCGAGGTCACGGCGCTGGCGACATTCGAATACGGACCCAGATTGCCGGCGGCGTCCTGCGCCCTGACAATGTAGCTGTAGCTCGTATTGGTGTTCAGACCGGTATCCGCAACCGACGTGCTGGTGGCGAGCGTGCCGAATTTCGTAAATGCCGTACAACCAGATCCCTGGCAGCGCTCGAGGCGATAGCCTGCCACGCCGACGTCGTCGGTCGCCGCGCCCCACGAAAGATTGATTTGCGTACCGCTTGCGGCCGTCGCGGTCAATGTGCCAGGTGCTGACGGCGGCGTCGTATCGGATGAGGCCGCCGTTGCCGCACTGGCAACACCGGAATATCCGCTCAGATTGTTTGCGGCGTCGGTCGCGCGTACACGATAGCTGTAGCTGGTTGATGCCGCGAGGCCCGTGTCGCTGAACGAGGTGCCGGTCCCGGCCGGAGCCGCCACCTGGACGAAATTCGTGCAGCCGGCTCCTTGACAGCGCTCGATCCGGTAACCGGTGACGCCGACGTTGTCGGTCGCTGCAGTCCAGGTCAGGTCGATTTGCGTGCTGCCGGTGGCGGCCGCCGCGAGATTCCCAGGTGCCGTCGGGGCCTGCGTGTCAGCGGGACCGCCGGCCGCGCGGAAGGCGACCACCTGCATGATCCACGGTCCGCTCGTCAGGAGTGGCGCAGTGGCGCTGTAACTGCCGCTGCTCGTGACGATCCGATCTTCCAGAATGTCCGAGTCGGGATCAGTGATGACGCGGTTCGTGAAGGACGTGCCTGGTCCCGCCGTGCCCCCCAGCAGCACCATGTTCCCCGCGACCAGCAGGTCGTTGGCAGTGGTAGTCGTCGCGGCGCCGCTGCTGCTCAACGTGCTGTTGCCCTGCGCCGCGGCGACCACGTCAACCGGATTCGCGGTGTCGATACCACGATACTCGGCGATCCGGATATCGGGATACTGCGCGGCTTGGTTAAAGAGCACCGATACGACATTCGCGCCGGCGGCGGCGGCGCGAATGTTCCTGGCGTAATAAATGGACTGCGACCCGAAGGCGGTATTGACAGTTGGACCGACAGCGCGAACATAAACGTTGCCCATCGTGTCCGTCACCGATTGCGCCTGCGCGATTGCATCGTTCCAACCGACGATGACGACGTTGAGATTTCCGGCGGACTGCGCCGCCGTGAACGCCACGGATGGCGAGGCGGCAGGGGCTTGCGGTACCGTGTAATTCAGCTGCACAAATGCGATGGCAGCCGCCGCCGGCGTGGTCGCGGACGTCGGGTTTGAGTATCCACCCAGATTGCCAGCCGCATCGGCGGCGCGCACCCGATAGCTGTAGCTGGTTGATGCACCGAGGCCGGTGTCACTGAACGAGGTGCCGGTCCCGGCTGGCGCTGCCACCTGGACGAAGTTCGTGCACGCGGTGCCCTGACAGCGCTCGACGCGGTAGC
>JBKPAI010000113.1:0-24989 GCA_046726355.1 Acidobacteriota bacterium
TCGTAGCCGCCGGCTATGAGCCATGACCTGTGAGCTAGCTCACCGCTCATTCACTGGCTGCGGAGTGCGACCGCCGGATCGATGCGGACGGCGCGCCACGCTGGTCCGGCGATCGAGAGCGCGGCGGTGAGTCCCAGCACGATCATCACGAACGCGAATGTCGCCGGATCCAGCGGCCGCACGCCGAACAGCATTGTCGCGATGAAGCGGCCGCACACGGCCGACAGCCCGAGGCCGACCGCCGCCCCGGCGGCGACGACGCCAACGGCATCGCCGACGACGAGGCGAACGACATCGCCGGTCGTGGCGCCAAGCGCCCGGCGCACGCCGAAATCACGCACGCGCTGCTGCACTGAATAGGCCAGAATTCCGAACACGCCGACCATCGAGAGGACGAGGGCCAGGCCCGCAAAGGCGACCACCATGACGGCGCGGAACCGGTGACGACCGGTGGCCGCCCATGCAATGTCGTCGAGCGTCATCACGCTCCGGACGCTGACCAGCTGCTCTTTGTCCACCCGCGAAATCGCGGCCCGGACCGATCGCGCGAGCGCCTCCGCCGGGCCCGACTTCGGTCGCACGACGAGGAACATGTCGTCCGAGAGATCCTGCGCCAGCGGCACATACACCTGAAGGAAGTCCTTCGTCTCGTCGGGCCGTCCCTTCACCTGCCGTGCGACGCCGACGATCTCGCGCACCACCGGCTTCGCCTGCGGCGAATCGGCCGGCCGCAGCGCGACGCGCCGGCCGAGAGGCGACCGGCCCTGAACGCGGCGCGCGAAGGCTTCGTTGACGATGCAGACCGGTACAGTGTCACGGGTGTCGTGCGCGTCGAACCCACGACCGGCAACGATGGGCAGGTCGAGGGTGGAGAAATAGGTCGGGCTGACCACCTGATATTCGGTGCCCGGCCGCTCGCTGTCGTTCGGCGGCGGATCGCCGGCGATCTCGAAGCTGAGTCCGCCCGCATCGAAGAAATCGAGCGGCAGCGAGCTCGCCCACGCCACGTCGGCCACGCCCGGAGACGTCCTGAGCTCGGCTTCGACCTGATCGTAGAACTGCTGCAGCAAGGCTGGGGTCGGGTACTTCGAACCGAGCGGATCGACGAGCATCGACAACACGCTTTCGGCGCGGTACCCGCGATCGAACGCTTCGACCGCGATCAGGGTGCGCAGCAGCAGGCCAGCTCCAAACAGCAGGAGCACGGCTGTCGCAACCTCGCCGACAACGAGCAGTCCACGAAGTCTGCCGCCGCCGGTGGTGGTGCGGCTGTCGGCACCGGTGACCTCCGCCGCGGAGAAATCCGTCGCCTTCCACGCCGGCATCACGCCGAAGAGCAGGCCGACGAAGAGTGTCGTCCCGACACAGAACGCGACGACACGCAGGTCGAAGGCGAGGGTCACCGCCGCGGGCAGCAGACCCTGTGGAACGAGCGAGGGCGCCACCCACAGGATCGCCGCGCCCAGACCGATGCCGAGCGCACCGCCGATCAGCGAGAGGACGAGGCTTTCGGTCAACAGCTGCCGGATGATGCGCCGGCGGCCGGCTCCGATCGCCGACCGTACCGCCAGCTCGCGCGTGCGCACGGTGGCGCGCGCGAGCAGGAGGTTGGCCACGTTCGCGCAGCAGATCAGCAGCACGAACCCGACCACGCCGAGGAACAGCATCGACGTGAGCCGCAGGTCGCTGCCGATGATCGTGTCGTGCAGCCTCTCGAGCGTCACCCCGCGGCCTCTGTTGGTCTGCGGGAATTCGCGCGCCAGTCCGTCGGCCACCGCGCCGAGGTCGGCTGCCGCCGCCTCGATCGCAACCCCCGGCTTCAGGCGTCCTGACACCTGCAGCATGTAGGCCGCGCGCGCGCGCGGCGGAAGATTGACCAGCGGCCGGAGCGCCCACAGGCTGCTCTGTCCAAGCAGCTGGAAATCTTGTGGAACGACGCCGATCAGCGTCCACGGCGACCCGTCCAGTCGAATGTCGCGGCCAATCACCCCGCGATCCGCGTTGTATCTCGTGCGCCAGAACGCCTCGCCCATCACCACCACGTTCGCGCGCCTGGTCTCGTCGTCGGCAGAAAACGTCCGGCCGGCCATCGCCTTGACGCCAAGAACGTCGAAGATGCCGGCCGTGACCCACTGCCGCGACACCGTTTCGGCATTGCCATCGGCTCCGGCCATCACCATCCCGCCGACGCTCGGCGTAAAGCCCGCGATCTTCTCGAACGTGCGGCTCCGGGTGTTCCAGTCGAGCATGTTCAGCGGCGACACGTAACCCCGTGCGGTCTTCTCGCTCCGTTCCCAGATCGAGACCAGACGATCCGGGTTGCCGTAGGGCAGCGGCCGGAGCAGCGTGGCATCGACGAGGGCGAAGATCGCACTGTTGGCGCCGATGCCGAGCGCCAGCGTGAGCGTCGCGACCAGCGTGAAGGCCGGCGCGTTTTTCAGCTGCCGGAACGCGAACGTCAAATCGTGCCGGAACTCCTCGAGCCAGATGGCGACGCGCATCTCATGAGCCCTTTTTGCCAGGATCGTCCAGCGTCTGCGATCACAGCAGCTTTGACGGACAACGCAGGCCGCAAGTTTACGTTTCCGGCCCGCGTTTCCCGGACGCCCGGCCTGGAGTAGACTCTTGCGGGTCGGAATGAAGACGCCGGCTGCGACCATCGGCCGCGCCACCGCCCTGGCCGTGCTGACAATTGCCACAGTTACCGGCATGGCGGCGGCACAGCGGGGCACGCCTGCTCCGGCCGCCCGCGCTGGTACCACGTACGACGGACCGCGTACACCTGACCGCAAACCCGACCTGAACGGCATCTGGCAGACCCTCGGCACAGCCCATTGGAATCTCGAGGCCCATTCGGCCAGCGAAGGGGTGCCGGCAGGCTTCAGCGTCGTCGAGGGCGGCACCATCCCGTATCAGCCGTGGGCGCTGGCCAGGCGGAACGAGAACCTTCAAAACCGGTTCATGGCCGATCCGCTCAGGCAGTGCTACCTGCCTGGTGTGCCGCGCGCCATGTACCTTCCGTTTCCCTTCGAGATCACTCAGACCGCGAACCACGTCCTGATCGCCTTCGAATTCGCGCACGCGACGCGCACCATCTTCCTGGACGGGACACCGCACCTGGAGGATCTGGACTTCTGGATGGGCGACGCGCGCGGGAAATGGGAGGGCGACACGCTCGTCGTCGATACGGTGAGCCTGGGCGACAAGACCTGGTTCGATCAGGCTGGAAACTTCCACAGCGACGCGCTCAAGGTCGTCGAACGCTTCACGCCGATCGACGCCGCCCACATCAGTTACGAGGCGGCGATCGACGATTCCAAGGTGTTCACGCGACCGTGGAAATTGAGCATGATCATCTATCGTCGCCTCGAGAAGAACCTCGAGCTGCTCGATTACGAATGCGCCGAGCACGTCTACGAGAAGCTGTTCAAGCGATCGGGCGATAAGCCGCCGCGGTGAACGGTACGCCGGTGAAACGGAGGCTTCACGTGGGGATTTCGAGTACCTCGCATGAGCCACAGAGTCGGACAGGAACCACAAAGGTCACGACGTTCACAAAGAAAACACGTCTTCGTTGTGAGCTTTGTGATCTTCGTGGTTCGACGATCTTTGTGGTTGCGGGTCCCCTGATTGCCATCCTGCTGCTGCCCGGCAGCGGTGGCGCGCAGCAGGGAACAGGCGCTCCTCCGTCCGGGCGCGGCGCGGCGCCTGCCGCGGACTATCCGCCCTACGTGCGTCCGGTCAGCACGTACGTCCCGCCGCGGACCGCTGACGGTCAGCCGGACATCTCCGGCCTCTACGTCGCCATTCCGCTGCCTCGTGGCATTGAGACGCCGCTCGTACCGCTGCCGAACCGCGCGCCGAACCGCGCAAACAGCGAGTTCTCGTACAGCCTCAACGAACGCCCGAAGCTGCCTGAAGGAGCGATGGTGCGGCCGGTGGGTGTGGATCCGCCGGACGGCAGGATCCCGCTGACGCCGGAGGCGCTGGACCGGCGCAAGGCAATCATTGCGAACCAGGAAAAGATCGAGTACCTCGACGGCCGCGTCCTGTGTCTCGCTCCTGGCGTGCCGCGCAGCACCATACCGGCGCCAGTTGTCGGCTATCAAATCTTCCAGAAGCCCGGCTCCGTCGTCATCTTCTACGAGCAGAACCATCTCTTCAGGACGATCCCGCTGGATGCGCGTCCGCCGCTCGATCCGAACATCCGCAAGGCCATGGGCGTGTCGCGCGGCCGTTGGGACGGCAACGTCCTCGTTGTCGAGGTGACGAACTTCACCACCAACCTCAGTAACAATTGGGTGATCGGCGCGATCTCTGCGACACCGGGCGTTCCGGCGGAGTCGCTGACGACCGGTCACGGCATTCCACACAGCGAGCTGTATCGCGTGACCGAGCGCTATACGCCAATCGACGCCAACACGATCCACTACGAAGCGAGGATCGAAGATCCCAAGGTGTTCACGCAGCCCTGGACCATCGCGTACTATGCGTTCGCGCGCGCCCCGAAGAACTACGTGCCGGTCGAATATGCGTGCTTCGAAGGGAACGACAAGAACCTGCTGCTGATGACGAACACCGACATCAGCGGCATTCGCGTCCAGGTGCCGTAGAGTGCGTCCGCCGCCGCCACACGGGACGACACGCAACGCAACGCAACGCAGAACCGCAGAACCAACCGTTTTCTCTGCGGATTCCGCGAGTTGTGCGTTGATCGTCGTGGCTGGCAGAACGAGCCGAGCCACAGTACCCATGCACTCAGGTAGGAGTGTTCGATGGACATGAAACGACCCATCGCCATGGCGACTCTCGGCGTGATGCTTTCCACCGCGCCGGCCGGCGCGCATCATGCCTTTTCGGCTGAATTCGATCAGGACAAACCGGTCCTGCTCGAGGGCGCGGTGACGAAAGCGGATTGGACGAATCCGCACGCGTGGATTTACATCGACGTGAAAGGTCCCGACGGCAAAGTCGTGAACTGGGCGATCGAGATGGGACCGCCGAGCGCGCTGCTGCGCCGCGGCTGGAAGAAAAGCTCGATGAAATACGGCGCGGTCATCAAGGTCGAGGGGTTTGCGGCGAAAAACGGCAAGGAGTTCGCGAACGCGACGAACATCACGATGCCGGACGGCACCAAGATCTTTGCCGGGACTGACGAGCCGGGCAAGTAAACGGCCTGCCGTTGCCGACTGCTGCGCTTTGTGTTGGCCCCGCCGGGCCGGCTCCTCAGTGGGAACCATCAATGTGTAACTCGGCCGCGAACAGCATCGTCCGATCGTTGTCGCGAGCGGCCCACTTGAGCAGCGTCCGGATGTCCTTCTGAACGATCCCATCGAAGACCGTCCGCCCGTTCAGCACGACGGTCACCGCGCGACTCAGATCGAACTGATCCGGCGACAGCAGCAGCGTGAACGCCGCCACGCCCCTGCTCCGCGCTTCGACCCTGTTTCCGGTCCGAATCAGATCGACGCGGCCGGATTCGCGCTGCCGCGGAAACATCGCTTCCGATTCGCCCGGCAGCACGGTCGGCGCGTACCGGCCCGATAACCGTATCGCGTGCACCGGTTCGTCGCCGCGCGCGACGGTGAGCAGCAGCGGCCGGCCGGGCGGATAGCTGCGCAGAAGCTCCGCGACGTCCGTGCCGGACGGTGCGGGTTGATTGTTGATCGTGAGGACGACATCCCCGGACCGGAGACCGATCTGTTCGGCGCTGGATCCCTTGATCACGCGCGTGATGCGCGTGCCGCTCCCCCGGATCCCGAAGTCGAGCGCGGGGCGGTTCGACATCCGGTTCACGTCGGGCAGCGGCAGTTCGTTTTTGTTTGCCGCGGCATCCGTCCCCTGGTTCCGCTCGGTGGCGACGCGTTCGATGACCAGCCAATGCGCCCGGCTGGGGATGTTCGGCGGGCCACTTTCCCAGCTCAGCGCATCCGGCAGCGGGACGCGTGGATGATCGGCAACGAACCGCTCGAATGAATCCGCAATCCCGGGCCACCATGACGTGTCGTGCCCCGCATCGGGTTGCGGCCGGTACACGAGATCGACGCCCTCGGTTTTCAGGTGCTCGACGTACGGCGCGACAACGCTCGTCGGATACATCGGATCGCGCCCGCCGTTGACGATGAAGAGCGGCTTGTTCACGAGGTTGTTGGGAAACAGGTCGCCGTCGGTTTCAGCCGTCTCGTTCTTGAGGACCAGGATGAAGCCGTTGAGCGGCAGGAAGCTCGCGAACGGCGTGGTGTCGCGCATGGCGAGGTAAAAAGCGCCGGTTCCGCCGTCGGAGACGCCAGACACCACGACACGGTTCTCGTCAACGTTGTACGTCCGCTTCAGCCGATCAAGCATCGTCCGAAGACTCGCGACCTGACGCCCGTTCCACCACGGGGCGTCTCTCCAGGCGCTGGGCATGACATAGATCTGTTCAACGCTCGACGACAGGACGTTCGATCCGCCGCGAAAAGGTGTGCTCGTCTCTCTGCGGCCGACGCCGCCATGGAGTTGCACGCGGACCTGGTATTTGCGTGCGGGGTCGTAGCTCTCCGGAACGTCGAGCGTGTAGAAGTACTCGCCGGTGTCGCTGCGGTAGCTTTCCTGTACGATACCGCGGGGCACATCGCGCGAGTAGACGCGCCCCTGCCTGAGGCGAGCGAACGCTTCGTTGAATCCGATTCCGCTTGCGACGATCTGATCGGACGCGGCGGCAACCTCCGGCGCCGTGCGAGCGTGAAAAAAGCTCGAGAATGCGGCATCCGGCCCCGGTGCGGACGCCTGACCGCCGGCCAGTGCCGCAGCCGCAAGAACGACGAGAACTGACGTGAGCAACCGGACCATCAACCCACCAAGCACACTCCGCGACCCAACCGCCCTACCTGCCCACCCGCCCTATTTCGCCACGTCCGGTTCGCCAAACCTGGCCGCGTCGATCGGGACATTTACTTTGACGTCGGTGAATTCGAAGTCATCGCGGCCGTCCAGCCATGCGAACGTCCATCGGAACGGAAACTTGATGCTGCCGACGTCGCGATAATCGAAGTAGTCCACCTGCGTCGGCACGCGGCCGATCGGCGAGCGGCCGTGACGCACCATTCGCACCAGCAGGCCCGATGCATCGTCGAAATACAACGTCGCCAGCGTGCCGTTCGCGCCGTTCCCCTGAAGGACCATCACGTCCTTGTCCCCGATCGTTGACGGCGGACCGACGCGCAAATTCGTGAGCGCCTGTTTGATCTGTGCCGGGAAGGACAGCACGGCGTCCAGTCTCGCGCCGTCGCGCTCGCTTCCCGCGAGCTCGTATTTCGGGACGACCGCGAGCGGCGTCGCGATCCAGCCGCCGCGCCCGTCGTAGGTTCTGACGCTGACGCCGCGGTCCGGATATTCGGGAAACCTGATGTGCGTTGCGCGCTTATCGGGCGCCTGAGCCGAGACTTCGACGACACCGCCGCCGCCGAACCCACGATAGCCGACGCTCTTCCCGCTGGCGACGAAGCTGGTGACGCGCGCGACGTTCTCGGCTCCGCCGATCGCCTCCAGATATTTGTCGAGTACCTGATCGACCGACGGCACCCCCTGGGCCTGCGTCAGCACGTCATCTGCTTCCTCGGTCGGCGGGCCGTACACCGCATCGAGTGTCGGAGTGGTCACCGGCCGGTCGCGGCCGCGATGACAGGTCCAGCAGGTCACAATCTGCCGCCCGTTGAAGTTGTCGCGGTTGATCGCGGCTACCATCTGGACCATGCGCCGCGCGGTCCGCTTTCTCCCGGTGTCGAGCGCCCAATCGACGTGATCGGTGCCGGCCGACGGATGACAGCCGACGCAGTCGGAACCGACCGCCGCCGACATGATGCCCATGGTCAGCATGAAGTCGTCGACGCCGATGCCTTTGAGCGCCTGGACGTTCTTGAACACGTCCTCCACCATTTTCGGTTTCGCCGCCGCCGCAGGCCGGCCAGCCTGGGCCACTGCGCCCCCGCCTGTTCCGATCGGCGACGCGAGCGTGACGACGGCCGCAGTGCAGATCACCTGCCTCGATCCGAGCCTCATGGCGGACCCTCACTGTTTCTGCGGCTTCGCGCTGGTGCGGCCGCGCGGCGGCTGGCCGCGGAATTCGTCCAGGCGGCGTCGCAGGTTCTGATAGAACTCGGTGCCTTCGCCGGGGTACCAGTAGCTCCGATGACACGCTTCGCACGCATTTTCGAGATTCTCGCCGACGTCCCACAACTCGTTGACGTCTCTTCTCTTGACGACGTCGAGGGCTTCGAGCGCCACATTTCTCATCGCCTCGATGCGTGCGTTCCACTCCACCGGATCGCGTTCGACCTTCGCGGTGATCTGCGCCGGCGACAACTCGACGGCGTTCGGTCCGGTGCTGTTGTTCTCGTCACCGGGCGGAGTGAACGGCCGGCGGATTTTGAGCAGATCCGCCCCTTCGGCCAGAGAGACCGCACCGATCCGGATCTTGTCCCAGTCCTCGTCGGTCTTCGGGACGACATCGACAATCCCCTGACGCGTGACGGTGCTGCCGACGGAGTTGAAGATGTTGTCGGCCACCGGATCGATCATGTACTTCATCAATTCCTTGACCGACACGACCGGTTTCGGGTCACCCCAGAGCGCGGCGGCCGGCCGCGCATCGGTCGTTTGCGCAGGCGTCGCCGTCGTCTTCGGCGACGAACAGCCGATGATTGTCGCGCCGACGAGAACGAGCCCGGCGCACGTGGTGAGACGGTGAGGTATGGGAATCGTATCCACTTCAGCTCCTATATCACCGCGGAGGACGCGGAGAACGCGGAGGTTTAACGCTGAAACCGCGGGATTGTTCCTCCGTGTCCTCCGCGGTGGAAATGCCATCGCGGCCACTCATCCGTGAGATCAGCGAGGCGGCAAGGCGAAGCTCAGGACGAGATCGCCACCCCGCCGCCCGCGATCGCCGCCGCCGGAGGCGACGGCGACGAACTGCTCGCCATTGACGGCGTATACCGACGGCGACGAGAACACGCCCGATCCGGTGTTGAACTTCCAGAGCTGCTCGCCGGTCTTCGCATCGAACGCAAAGAAGTAGCCCGCCACATTGCTGCCGGTGCCGACGAAAACCAGCCCGCCCGCCGTCACGACCGAGCCGGCCTGCCCGAAGCCTTCGAAGATCGTCCGCCACCGCAACTCGCCGGTCGTCGGATCGTAGGCGGAGAAGTAGCCCTTCGGTCCGCGTCCCGCGTTGAATGGCTGATCGATCGCGTTGACGTAAAGCAGACCCGTTTGGGGGCTGTAGGACAACGGGCTGTAATTGGTGCCGCCGCCGGGACCGGGCGCAACGATCTGGTTCGGCCGTCTCGGACTGAACACGGGCACGGGCCTGTACCTGGCGAGCTGCTCCGCGGCGATCTCGAGCGGCTCGACCGGGCAGACCGGCTCCATGCGGCTGCCGGCGGCCGTAAACGGAATCGGCTGCGACGGCCATGGTGACTCTCCGGGTGCAGCGTTCTCGGTCGGTACCGGCATCTCCTTGATCGGGTGCACCGGCTGTCCGGTCTCGCGGTCCAGGATGTAGAGAAATCCGTTCTTGCTCGCCTCGGCCAGGGCCTTGACCCGGCGGCCGGACACCTGCATGTCGAACAGGATCGGCGGCGCACCCGAATCGTAGTCCCACACGTCGTGGTGCGTCTGCTGGAAGTACCACTTGAGCCGACCCGCATCCAGCGTGAGCGCGATGACCGAGCTGGTAAAGAGGTTCATGCCGGCGCGCTTGCTGCTGTCACCGAACGGATTGCCGACGGCCATGTAGAGCATCCCGAGCGCCGGGTCAATCGCCGCCGTTTCCCAGATGCCGCCGCCGTTACGCTCCCCACCCACCCACGTGGGGCCCGCCACGTCCCAGCCCTGATCCTTCTCGTCCTGTGGAATCGTGTTGAAGTGCCAGAGCACCTTCCCCGTTTTCGCGTCGATCGCGAGCACGTGGCCGCCGGGGATATGGCTCTCGCTGCGCGTGCTCCCGATGTACAGCACGCCGTTGAAGTACTGCGGCGCGGTCGTGAACCAGTAGCCCATGCTGATCGCCGACTTCACGTCCGCATAGCGCTGGCTCAGGACCTCGAGGATGACGCTGGCCTGACCGTCCTTGCCGAACGTCCGAATCGGCGTGCCGGTCTTCGCATCGAGGGCGAAGATGAACGACCCGCCGGCCGTGTAGACCACGCCGTCGCCATAGGTCACGCCGCGATTGCGGAAGATATAGCCTTCGCGGGCGCCGCCCCCGAGCCTGGCCGTGACATCGTACGACCACAGCAGACGGCCGTCGGCCGCGTCCACGGCGTACACGCTTCCGCGCGAATCGGTGACGTACATCGTGCCGTCGACGATGATGGGTGTGGTCTGATTGCTGACACCGTCGATGACGCCGTGCTGGAACAGCCAGCGGGGGACGAGCGATTTCACGTTCGACCGGTTGATCTGATCGAGGTCCGAGTAACGCGAGCCGGCCAGATCCAGATTGTGAAGGGGCCAGTTGACCGTCTTCGGCGCGGTCCGAGTCTGGGCGGTCGTACCAAGCGCCCACCACCGCGTACTGGCCATCGCGGCGACGGTCCCAATGACGAGGACGGCAAAGGAACGCTGACCCATCACGGCAAGAGCCCTTTCACCGATGGCCGACCGCACGATCCCAGGGCGATTGTGAGAGGAGTATAACCGTCTCGTGAGGTGAAGGACGGTGCTCGCCTGAACGCGGACACTACCGGAAATAGTGTTTGGAATCACGGGTCGTGTCCGGCTTCCCGCCTTCGCTTCGCTAGGGCGAGGCACGCCGTAGCGCGTAGCGCGGAGGCGGCAGCCGGACGGGTCTCGGCACCAACGCGAGCCGTAACCCCCGAGCCGCAATCACCAGCTCCGCTCGCCGGGTGATAGAATCGCGGGCCATACAGGAGGACAGCGCCGGTGAACGCTCTCGTCATCGCCACGCTTCTCTCCATCTCCTCCGGAGCGGCCGCGGCGCAGACGGCCGACCCGCCATCCTCCGTCAACGGCCTATGGGACGCGGTCATCGTCGCGAATGACGCCGAAGTGCCGTTCCGCTTCGAGATCGTTTCGGGCAGCGCCGGAGCGCAGGGGTTCTTCTTCGAAGGCGATCGGAAGGTCGGATCCACCTCGGGAAGCTTCGCCGGCGGTGTTCTGACGCTCGAGTACGATTTTCTGAACACCACGCTCGAGGCGAGGCTCGATGGCGGGCAGCTGGTCGGCACGTACAGAAACAAGCGGGCGAATGCGCGGCCGCAGAACGTGCGCATGCGCCGGTTCACGCCGGTTGCGCTCGACAGCGGGGACGTCCCCGCGGTCGCCGGCACGTGGGAGATGCGGCGCAACGCCGACGAAGTGAGCGCGCCGCGGGATACTCGCACCTGGCACGTGTTCCTGCGGCAGTCGGGGGCCGAAGTCTCGGGCTCGATTCTTCGCATCGACGGCGATACGGGAACGCTGAGCGGCCGCTGGGACGGCAGCAAGCTGGTACTCAGCCACTTTGCCGGCGAGCGGCCCAATCTGTTCGAAGCGACGCTCAATCCTGACGGCACGCTGACGGCCACGCTCAACGGGACGGCTCACTATCTTGTCGTCCGGAGCGGCGACGCGCGCGCCAGAGGCATTCCCGAGCCGCCCGATCCCTCACGCTACACCAGCGTCCGCGATCCCACCGCGGTGTTCCAGTTCGCGGCTCCCGACCTGACTGGAAAAATCGTGTCGAACGGCGACTCCCGGTTTCTCGGCAAGGTGGTCATTGTCTCGATTGGCGGCAGCTGGTGCCCGAACTGCCACGACGAGGCACCGTTTCTCTCCGAGCTGTACAAAGATTTCCACGCGCGCGGGCTTGAAATCGTAGGCCTGATGTTCGAGAACGACCCCGACCCGAAGGCGGCGCGACCGCGGGTCCAGTCGTTCATCAGGCGGCACGGAGTGCAGTATCCGATGCTGATCGCCGGCACGACGCAGCCCTCGCCGGGGTCGAAAACAATCAACGACGCACTGCCGCAGATCGTCAACTTCGGTGCGTACCCGACCACGATTTTCCTCGGCCGGGACGGGCGCGTGCGCAGCATGCACGCGGGCTTCGCGAGCCCGGCGACCGGCGCCGAGCACGTCCGGCTGAAGCAGGAGATGCGCAATCTCGTCGAGCATCTCCTCGGGGAATCGACGCAGTAGTGAGTAATGAGTTATGAGTTTTGAGTCATGAGTTTTAAGTCTCGAGTCAAACTCACCTCACGACTTCACTACTCAAAACTCCAAGACTCACAACTCACAACCTCACGACCGCCGCTTGTAGCGCATGTGCAGCACAGCCTCCTGATCGACAACCAGCGGCTTCACGAACTGATGCGAGGTGCCGGCGCGCGGCACCTCGACGCGCACGGGCAATACGCCGGCGGCGCGACGCTGCAGGTTGATCACGTTCTGCGACGGCCGGTCCGCCTTCCGCATGTCTGCAGCCGGCGAGTCGGCGGAGACAGTCAGCGTCTCTGTGACACCGCTGACGCGCAGCACAAAATCGACGTGCCGCGGCTGTTGATCGAACGGGAACGACACCTTCCGCGACTCGAAACCGGCGAGCGCGGCGCTCAACGTGACCTGTCCCGACGGCACCCCCACGATCTGGAAGCTGCCGTCAGAACTGGTGACCGTCGTGCGCCGCGAGCTGCCAGCGTCGAGCACTATCGTGACGCCGGGAAGCGATGCCCCGGAGGTGTCCATCGCGCGCCCGGCGATCTGTCCGGGTAGAGCGTCCACGCTCATCTTCACGACTCCACCGGCAACGCCATGACCCGTCCCGCGGCCAGTCCCGGTGCCCGAACCCATGCCGATGCCGTAACCGGCTTCGGCATCCGCATCGAGCGTCGTCGTGGAGACGAGCCGGCGATCGATCATGTTGCCGCCGATCGTCTTCGCCGAGTAATCGTCGGGGACGAACAGCTCCCATTCCACAATCGAAATCGGGATATCCATTCGAGGGAGCATCATCTGAAGATCGCCTTTGCGGGCGAATGGCGTTCCGGCGTGCAGATACACGAACGACACGCTGTACGGTCCCTGCGGCCTGAACCCCGACCGGAGCAGCGGCACGCGGGTGCCGTCAGTCCCCAGGACGGGCTTCGCGGGCTCGCCGGCAACGTCGACCGAGACCATCGACGCGCCGGCCGGCAGGTCCACTTTCAGGAACGGCTGCGCGCGGTTTTCAACCGTCAGCAGCACCTCCGTCAACGCGCGGCCCTCCGTGGTGATCAACGTTGTCGCAACGGCCCGTTCGGCGACCGCCGCCAGGATGCCGGCGTCCGTGAACCGTTTCACGTCGAGCGCCAGGCCGGGAGCGGTCGACGAGGTCCTCTGGTAGCGGAACGCCGCCAGAATCGGGAGCCGTGCAAGCGAATGGAGCGGGCGATTCAGCTCGCGGACGTCGATGCGATGCATCCCCTCGCGCTCGGCCGCGTTGAGCTCCAGCGTCCCGACACCCTCGATGCCGATTTCTCCGCGCTCCCGCTGCACGCCCGGCAGCGTGACGATGGCCGTTTCCAGAGAGAACGAGCCGCCGGGATGCGGGCGCTCGAGGCTGATGAGAAACTGATGCCGCCTCAGCGCCGGATCGGTGACGGTCAGCACGACACCACCCTGGTCGGGATCGCTGCGCTCGAGCGATCCGCCGGTCACGGCGGTGAGCTCGTAATCGGGCGGCAGGCGCACGTCGAACGTGCGCGGCTCGCCCTGCACGACCGACACGTCGATGAGCGCCACCATCCGGATGTCGGAATCTGCGAGCGTGATGAGCGTCATGACGTCCGCGAGCGCGCGTGCCTCCCGTGCCGCCGCAACCGGCGCGCTGTCGCGCATCGACCACCACACTTCGGTCGTCGACCCGGGATCGAGCGTCGCTTCGACCAGCGTCCGTCCATCGGCCGTCGATCGGCGCGTCACGAGCCCGGCCGAGAGATGCACGTCGGCTTCGTCGCCCGGAATGTCGAACGTCGCACGCGCCGTGCCGGCGGGCGGAACCGGAAGCACGAAAGACGCTCGCCCGGGCGTCTGCCTGAGCGTCGCACCCCATTCCAGCGTCGCCGCAAAGGCGCCCGGCCCCGGTAACAGCGCACCGTACGACTCACCTTCGGCAACCAGCGGAAGCGGCTGCCCGGACGCATTGGCTCCGACGAGTGTTCCCGACGCGAGCACGCTGACGCGGCTGATTCCAGGCCGCAGCACGTCGCCTGAGAGATTGAACACGCCGCGTGCGACATCCCGGTCGACGCGAACGCGAAGATCGGCGCTGGCGAGTACGGCCGCGACCGGTGGCGCCGCCGGCGGCGGCGACGAGCGCGTGGAGAGGTCGAGCAGACGGTTGTACTCGGCAAGCGTGAGCGTCACGGTTCGGGGGGGTTCGGCCGGTCGTGGCGGCTGCGCCGCCACTGTTGCCGCCAGACCGAAACAAAATGCCGCCGTCCACGCAATTGTCAGCTTTTTCATGATGTGTTCTCCGTTCGGCAGTCTCGCCATCGGCGTGTGCTCAGTGGCCGGCGCGGCGGAATGTCAGCTGCACCGACGGCATGCGTGCTTCAGCGGTCAATTCCGAGGCAAGAAAGATTGAGGGACCGAACGTCGGGAACGCTACCCGAACCGGTAGGGCGCCAACGATGGTACGAGTGCCGGCCTGGGTTGTGAATCGGTCCGCGAGTGCCTGGAGCCCGGCGGCGGCTTGCTCGTCGCGCCCCCGCGCGGAGGCGGGCGGCGCCGGCGACGCCGTCGCGAAAGACAATGTTGCCGCGGGGCGAAGCACTTCTGCGAACGGACCGGCGTCGTTTTCGGCGCGGAATGATCCAGGCTCCGGATCGACGCGAAACCGGGGCGAGTAGTGCACCGTCAGCCCGGTTCTCGAGACCGGCAGGTCGATCGCCGGGAGCTCGAGCCGCATGCGGCCCTTGTCGGCCCAGGCGTCGACGCGCTGCAGGTAAACGAGCCGCACGACAAAGGTCGGCGCAGCTTCACCCGCGCGTCCTTTCTCGAGCGGCACCAGCACGTCGTCGGACGCCGCCACACCCGGACGGATCGGACGGCCTGCGAGCTCGGCGCTCCACAACGTGGAGTCCGGCGGGAGCGTCACCTTCAGGAAGCTCCGCTGGTTGTTGCGGATGGCGTACAGGCCCTCGACGAGCAGGCGTCCATCTTCGGAGGCAATGACGCGGTATCGTGCTTCCTCGACGTTCGCGATGAGTACGGGCTGGGGCGTGTACCGCACCACCGTCACATTGAGCGAACGGGGATCGCCGCCGGTCAGCGGTCTGAGCCGGAATGCGATGACCGACGGCGACTCGCGATTTGCGGTGAGCTCGGCCAGCTCCGTTGGATCGGTCGGCTCGAGGCCGCGCGCCTGCCGCCCGGCAATCTCGCCGGCTCCCACCACGTCCACGGCAACGCCTCCTGTTTCACGCTCAGCCGACGGCAGGCGCACAATCGGGACGGCGACGGGGCCTTCGCGTGGGAGACGCATTTCGGCCTGGACGACAAATCCCGTCTCCGTGCCAGTGGCCTCGAGGAACCGCACGCGCAGTGTGCTGACGCCGGTTTCCCATTCGCCGACGGTCGCGCCGTCCACCTGATTCACACTGAGGCCGGCGGGGAATGCGAGCGTCACCTCGCGGGCGAGCCCCTGCACGACCTCTATGCGCACCGACGCGGTCAGGAAACACGTGTCTTCACCGAGGCTCACCAGCTCAGTGACGCGCCCGCGGATGCGCAGGGGCTGTCCGGCACGCCGATCGTCGACTTTGCGCTTCCATGACAGCGTGAGCGGCTGACTGGGGCGGCCGAAGGCCACGAATCGGCTCTCGGTTGCCGTCTCGGTCCGCTCGGCGACGTAGCCTCCCGATGCCGCCAGGTCGACGCCGGTCCTCGACAGGACGAGTATTGCCCTCGAAATGGGCGCGGACGACGCAGGAAGCACGATCGACTCGGTCCCGGACGCCGACGCCAGCGGAACGACGATTTCCAATGTCAGGATGACCCGACCAGGACGCGACAGCAGCACGTGCGGCGAAGGGCCTTCGACGAGCGGAACCGGCCGGCCATCGAGGCGGGCATCGCGGACCATCAGGCCCGCGGGAATCTGCACCCGGGCCCACCCCTCGCGCAGGACATCCACTGTCAGCAGCGCCCGCCCGGTTGACGACTCGCCGTCCGACCGAAGCTCGTAATCGATTCGGGTGAGCGCGGCGTCCACCGGCGGAGAGGCTGGGGGAGGCGCTGGCGGAAATGCGCGCTCGCGCAGCGCTTTGTACTCGTCGACCGGCAGCACGACCCAGCCGTCGGGCGGCGCGGTGGTCTGCGCGCGGAGCCCGGGCGTGGAGCACCACACCGCCAACCCGATCACGATCAGTGCAACACGCAGGCAACGCATACGATCCTCCTCGGTTATTTCGGGCAGGCACCACTGTTAAGACGACGTTCTGGCATGGAAGTCTTGGACGTTTCGCGCTGCAAGTGGCTGACCGTTCAATAGCCGGAGAAAGTCGGAGGATCGGGGCTGAATTGGAGCGATCGGTGTGAAGATGAATCCACGCGGCCGAAGTGACATCCAAAAAGCCGCACGCCCGCCAGCTGCGTCGACGAACAGCTCGCCGGTTATGAAGGCGGTGGCGTTCCGCAGGTTTCCGCGAGCGCGGAGGTGCCGTGCAGGCCTCCGCTCGCTCGCACGGCGAGCGAGCGGAGGCGATTCTCGCCGGAGACAGCAGGTCTGCCGGTCGCGCCGTGACGCGCGGAGCTGACGGCTCGCACGCGCGAGCGAGCGCGCGTGTCCCCGGACCCGGCGGCCCAGAGCCTGGAGAAACGCGCCACCCCTTGACAATCGAAAGGAAGCGGGTCTACGCTTCTTTCGGCGTTCGAAAGAAGCCGGAAGGAGTACTGTGGCGAAGGAACGCGGCGACCTCCTGCAGGGCACGCTCGACATGCTGGTGCTCAAGGCGCTGCAGCTTGAGCCGATGCACGGGTGGGGCATTACCGAACGTATCGAGCAGTGGTCCGAGAGCGTGCTGCAACTGGGCCAGGGGACGCTCTATCCCGCTCTCTACCGGCTCGAACGCCAGGGCCTGATCCGATCGGAATGGAAGGTCACCGAAAATAATCGCCAGGCGCGTTTCTACTCGCTGACGCGCGCCGGCCGGCGGCATTTCAGCGACGAGCTCGCGCAGTGGCGCCGCATGTCCCGTGCCATCAACCTGGTCCTCGAGACGACCTGAGTCGCCGGGAAACACGATGAGATGGATAACAGAGGGCTGGAACCGGATCCGTTCCGTCGGCCGCCGCCGGGCGCTCGAAAACGGACTCGACGAGGAGATTCGTTTTCACCTCGATCAGCAGACCGAGAAGCATCGGCGCGCCGGCATGAGCGCAGACGAGGCGCGGCGCCGGGCGCTGCTCGACTTCGGCGGGCTGGCTCGCGTCAAGGAGAGCACGCAGGACGAGATTCGACCGGCGCTGCTCGAAGACTCGGTGCGTGATCTCCGCTACGGCGTTCGCGTGCTGCGAGGGGCGCCCGGGTTTACCGCAGCGGCCGTGGTGACGCTGGCCCTGGGCATCGGCGCGACGGCTGCGATCTTCAGCGTGGTCCGCACGGTGATGCTGGAGCCGCTGCCGTACCGCGAGCCCGATCGGATCGTGGCCGTGTGGGAAACCAACCGCGGCGGCACCCAGCGGAACACCATCGCCCCGGCCAACTTCGTCGCCTGGCGCGAGCGGACTCGAACGCTCGAGCATCTGGGCATGGTGGGACCCGTCACCCTGGCCGTGGTCGGGAACGGCCAGGCCGAGCAGATGGGAGGACTCTCGTTTTCCTCCGACGGGTTTCGCGCGTTAGGTGTCCAACCAGCACTAGGCCGCGCATACACGGCCGCGGAGGACTTCGGTGGCGGGAATGCCGTCATCGTCCTGAGCCACGAGTTCTGGCAAGGGCGTCTTGGCGGCCGGCGGGATGTGCTCGACATGACGATCACCACCGACGGCCTGCGCCGCACTGTGATTGGCGTGATGCCGCCCGCCTTCACCGTCGTCGGGCAGAAGGCGGCTTTTCTGATTCCCTACAGCGAGTCGATCGAGCGGCTTCGCGCGGCGCGCGGCCGTGGCAGCTCGTATGCCATCGCCCGCCTGCGCGAGGGCGTCTCGTTCGAACAGGCGTACAGCGAGATGCGGCGCATCTACGCCGAGCTGGAGAAGGAGGCGCCGCAGCGCAACGCCGCCCGCACGGTGATGCTCTTCCCGCTGCACGAACAGATGGTCGGGGAAGTCCGGCCTGCACTCCTCGCGCTCGTGGGCGCGGTCGTGCTCGTGCTGCTCGTGGCCTGCGTCAACGTGGCGAATCTGCTGCTGGCACGGAGCGCCGCGCGCGAGCGCGAGATCGGCATGCGAACGGCGCTTGGCGCCGGACGCGGTCGCCTGATGCGCCAGATGTTCACCGAAAGTCTGGTACTCGCGGGTGCCGGTGGCGTCGCCGGCCTGGGGGTTGCGGCGCTGTGTCATCGCGGCCTTCTCGTGCTGGTTGGCGACCGCATTCCGATTCCGCGGCTCGACCAGCTCGCGCTGGATCTGCCCGTGGTCGCCTTCACGCTGGCGACGGCGCTGGCGACCGGCATCCTCTTTGGTCTCGTTCCCGCATTCGTCTCGACGAGCACGGCGAGCGACGCCATGCGCGAGGGCAGTCGTCATGGCGGCGGGCGGCGATTGCACCGCCTCCTCAGTACGCTCGTCGTCGCCGAAGTGGCGCTGTCGATCGTGCTGCTGGCCGGCGCCGGTCTCTTGATGCGCAGCTTCATCAAGCTCCAGCGCATCGATCCCGGCTTCCGCGCTGACGGCGTCCTCACGGCGGGCGTGCAGCTGCCGGCCACGCGATACGACCTCCCCGCAGCCAGCCGCTTCTACGCCGAATCGTTGTCGCGCATTTCCGCGCTGCCCGGTGTTCAGCATGCGGCAGGATCGTCATGCCTGCCGCCTCCCGGATCGTGTATCGTCACGAGCGTCTGGCGCGTCGATCGGCCGAAGCCTCCGGACGGCCAGCTGCGATCCAGCCAGATCCGGCCAATCACGCCCGCATTCTTCAGGACGATGGCGATTCCGCAGGTGGCCGGCCGTGGCTTCTCTGAAACGGACACCGCGGAGTCGACGCCGGTCGCAGTCGTCAGCGACTCGCTCGTCAGAGAGCAGTTCGCGGGTGACAACCCGCTGGGCCGGCGCCTTCACATCAATGTCGACCATGCCAACGGCCGGTCCGACATGGAATGGGTCGTGGTCGGCGTCGTCCGCGACATCCGATCGTCGCAGGATGGGGCGGTCCGTCCGATCATCTACACGCCGACTACGCAGATTCCCGCCCGCGGCATGAGGTTTTTCGTGCGGACCGGGCAGGATCCGCTGTCGCTGGCGACCGCTGTGAGGGGAGTTGTTCACTCGATGGAAGCGGAAGCGCCGGTCGACGTGCGTACGCTCGAAGAAGTCGTCGGCAGCACGATTGCGCGTCCGCGCGCGATTTCGGTGCTGGTCGCCGTGTTCGCGCTCGTGGCGCTCGCGCTCGCGGCGGTCGGCGTCTACGGCGTGATGGCGTACTCGGTGCGCGAGCGAACCCAGGAGATCGGCGTCCGCCTGGCCCTCGGCGCCACGGCGGCGTCGGTGTTCTGTCTCGTGCTTGGTCAGGCGCTGCGCCTCGTCTTCATCGGCGTCGGCGGCGGCCTGGTGGCGGCGGGCATCCTTACGCGGCTGCTCGAGCGATTGTTGTACGAAATCGAGCCGCTGGATCCGTGGACGTTCACCGTCAGTGCGGTAGTCCTGCTCGCTGTCGC
This sequence comes from Acidobacteriota bacterium, assembly GCA_046726355.1. GTDB lineage: Bacteria > Acidobacteriota > Vicinamibacteria > Vicinamibacterales > CAVVIG01 > QHWF01. The sequence continues at coordinate 19,842 of JBKPAI010000113.1, forward strand.
CGCGGTCGCGTCGTATGTTCCCGCGCGCCGCGGCATGCGGATGGCTCCAGTCGACGCGCTGCGAACAAATTAATCACTGGAAGATGGCCGCCGCGCGAGGTCAGCGCGATGCGCTGATCGCGATCTGTGATCCATAATCGGCCAGGCTCGCGCGTGCGCGTACTCATCGCTTCTGCCCTTCTCGCTCTTCTCGCCATCGTGATCGATGTGCCCGCGCAGAACCGGGACGAGTCGGCAACCTACGAAATCTACGCCGTCCGCTTCGGCCAGCTTCCCCAGTTTCCGCTGTCAGGGCTGGTAGCCGGATCGGACAAGGACACGAAGCTCGACATTCCTGTGATGCTGTGGGTCCTGAAGTCGATCGACGGGCGAATCGTGCTCGTCGATTCCGGCTTCTACGAAGAGAAGTTCGTCACACGCTGGCAGGTGCAGAACTTTTCGACGCCTGCCGCGGCGGTCGCCCGATTGGGGGTTGCACCCGATCAGGTCAACGATGTGATCCTCACGCATATGCACTGGGATCACGCCGATGGGGCGGACCTGTTCCCCCGCGCGACCGTCTGGATACAGAAGGACGAATACGAGTACTACACCGGACAGGCGTGGCAGGACCCGAAGCGGCCCGGCGGCGGCGCAGACGCGGAGGTCATGTCGAAGCTGGTGCGGCGAAACATGAGTGGCCACCTGCGGTTCGTCAATGGTGACAACCAGACGATCCTGCCAGGTATCACCTGCTACACGGGTGGACGCCACACCTACGCCTCGCAGTATGTCTCCGTGCAGTCCACGCGAGGGCCGGTCGTGCTGGCATCCGATCGTGGCGGGCCCGATTGTCTCCGGGGCGCTGCAGGACGGCACGCCGTACGCCGTGCCAACCTATGTTCCCAATGCGACGGTCGTCGCGGCACATGGCAACTCGCGCATTGAAACGAACCGGGCCGGGTACGGCAACCGGTATCACGGCGTCGACGTCGTCGTGACCAGGCGGATGTCGAACGGCTGGATGCTCAACGCGGGGGCCTCGCTCAACCAGCCGACGGTGCTCTACGGCAGCTTTCCGGTGACCAGCATCGGCAACCCCACACCGGTCGATAACGATCCGCTGGTGTCCGGCGCCGCGCTCGCCCCGCGCGCCAACGGCTCGTACATGAACTCCCGGTGGCAGTTCAACGTCAGCGCCTCGCATCAGTTGCCGTGGGACGTGATCGTCTCGTCGAACCTGTTCGGGCGTCAGGGGAGTCCGTTTCCCGTGGTCCGACAATCGTCACTCGGCGTTGATGGATCCGCCTCGGTTCTGGTCTCGCCGGGGGTCGATACGTTCCGTCTCGGCAACTTGCACAACCTCGATCTGCGCCTCGCGAAAAGGGTGAACATCACGCGTGCGCAGTTGACGCTCGCCGCCGATTTGTTCAACGCTTTGAACTCGAACACGACGCTTGGAGCGCAGACGAATATCGCGTCACCCAACTTTCAGTTGATCAGTCTGAATCTGAGCCCGCGGATTGTGCGGTTCGGCGTCAGGGTCGAGTTCTGACGCGGCCTCATCGCCCCCAGCGAACAAATTAGCTGTCTGGCTCGTCACGTACCAGGGTATTCGTATCGACCCGGTGCGGTCCACTCGCAGGAGGCACGTTCATGAGACACTTCCGCATCCGTAAACGAGCCTTGATCTTTTTCGCGCTTCTGGCGATCGCCAGCGGTGCCGCGCTGGCCATGCCGGCAGCGGCGGCGCCTCAGGCCAGGCAGTATGCGTTGGAGTCCGCCGACGGCCTCCGCCTGCACAACGTTGCCGCCGAGCCGGCCACGCTTCAAGGCAAGAAGGGGTTGCGGGTCACGATGTCTGAAGACGCCCTGCGCCGATTTGAACGTATGACGGCTGAGGAGCGGGAGCGGCTTGAGCAACTCGCCGCCATCGACGGCCTCGAGTTCGCCAACGGCGTGATCGAGGCGGAGATTGTCGGCGCGCCGGCACCTGGAGCCTTTGAAGGCGCCCGCGGCTTCGTGGGGATCGCGTTCAGACTGCAGAACGACATGAAGGCCTATGACGCGTTCTACCTGCGTCCGACCAACGGTCGCGCCGACGATCAAGAGCGGCGGAATCATGCCGCCCAGTACGTGTCACATCCCGACTGGCCCTGGTTCCGGCTTCGCAAGGAGACCCCGTCGAAATATGAATCGTACGTCGACCTCATGCCCGGAGTGTGGACGAACGTAAAAATTGAAGTCCGCGGCGAACGCGCGCGTCTCTACGTGCACGGTCAGGAACAGCCGACGCTGATCGTCAACGACCTCAAGTCGGGCGCACAGGGGAAAGGCGGAGTCGGGCTGTGGGTCGGACCAGGAACCATCGCGCACTTCCGCAGCCTGAGTGTCCAGCCGTAGGCGAGTCCGAGCAGGCTCGCACGCAGTTCCGACCACAATGCGGCTGAGCTCCGACCGTGGTCCGACTGAAGTCGGAGTCAAGTCCGGACATGTCAGATCGCGGGCGATCCCCGGGGGTTCACAATGAGATGCTCGCTACGGCGTCGCCGGCGACCTGGGCACCGGTCGCGCGTAGACTTCAACCTGCGCGACATCCACCCAGCCGCCGGGGCCGTGGCCGCTGCCCGGCATCAGATCGGCCCAACCGATTTCATCCACCTTGCTCAGATCCACCTTCTCCAGCAGATTCCCCGTCGTCACGACGCGTGCGATGTCCAGCTTCATCCAGCGCAGATCCGCCACGTTGAACTCACTCACGATCCAGTCGCGCGTCGAGGAGCCATCGGCGTGGTCGGCGATAAGCCAGGTACCGTCGGCGAGCTTGACGATGGGCCGAATCTGGTGAAATCCCGACATCTTGGTGTTCCACCGGATCCGCGCGAGACCGGTGAGGTCGGCGAAGTTGCTCTTGTCGCGGAGCGCCAACGCGCAGGGCGACGTGCAGTTGCCCGACCAGGTGTGAATCGGGTTGTTCTCATCGCCTGCTTTCCCGGTGATCTGAAGCTCCTTTCCGGTGGCACCATACAGCTTCAGTTCGAGGTTCGGGTTGCCGACCGACTCCTGTGTGGCGGGATGTTCATCGCCCTTCTCGTTCTGTTTCCATTCCTCTTTGAAGAAGAGCGCCGGCCGACGCGGGGGGCCGGCGCCGCCGCGGCCCTGCGACGCAGCCGGTGCGGTCCCCGTTTGGGCAGACGCAAAGGGCGGGAAGGCCGCAAACAACACAGCGGCGGCACCGGCGATAAGTGCATGTCGCATAGGTACTCCCTTAGAGAGAGGGCTTAATAGCTCTTGATTCCACGGCTCTCGGCGCATGGTTTGACGCTGGCGTTTGACGCGCAAGATCGCCCGGCCTGGAGCCCGGAGCCGAAAGCCCAAAGCCCAAGGCCAGCTGTAGTTGGGTGCCGATGGTAACACCATGTACATTGGGCCGGGCAATGAAGATCCAACGACGCTCGCTGATCGGACGTTCTGGAGGAGTCGGGTCATGAAAAACGGCGCAAGGATTATCGCGATCGCCGGCCAGCTCGCGTTTCTCGCCTCGACGGCCGTCGCGCAGGACTACCGTGGCCGCATTCAGGGAACGGTGCTCGACGCAGGCGGAGGCGTGCTCCCGGCCGTGGCCATCACGCTCAAGAACGACTCGACTGGCGTAACCGTCACGTCGCTGACCGACGGGCAGGGCCGGTACATCTTCGATTTCGTCGATCCCGGCACCTACACCGTGACGGCGGAGCTGCAAGGCTTCCAGACCGCGGAGCAGAAGAACGTCCGCGTGCAGCAGCGCAACAACCTGACCGTCGACCTGAGGATGGCGCTCGGCGGCGTCGAGGAGCGCGTCGTCGTCACGGCGCCGCCGGTCGCCGTGCAGTTCAAGACAGGCAGTTCCGACATCACGATTGAGAAAGAAGTGATCGATCAGGCGCCGATCGCGGGCCGCAATCCCTACAACCTCGCGTCGCTCGACCCGACGATTACCGTGACGGCATCGACCAACGAGAACCGGCCCTATCATCACGCCTACGCGAACGACTACGACGCGGGCGGCGGGACGCGCCGCGCCAACGACGTCCTCCTCGACGGCGTGCCGCTGGGCGCCAGCTACAAAACCGCGTACACGCCGGCGGTCGACGCGGTGGAAGAGGTCACGGTGTCGAAGAACAGCGTCGACGCCGAGAACGGCCACAGCCTTGGCGGCGTGATCAGCCTGAACATGAAGTCGGGCACGAACGAGAAGCACGGCTCCGCCTATTTCTACGGGCGCACCCCGCGCCTCAACGCGATCGGCGATCCGACCATCGCCCGCGTGGCGGGCGCGGACACCCGCGTGCTGCGCGGCACCAACCTGAAAATGGGCGGCGGCACCTACGGTTTCGCGATCAAGCAGAACAAGGCTTTTTCGTTCACCTCGTTCGAGCAGTGGGACGATCAGCGTCCGCTGACGATCGTACGGACCGTGCCGACGGCGGCGGAAAGGGCCGGCGACTTCAGCCAGTCGGTGCTGAACGGGCGGGTGCGGACAATCTACGACCCGTTCACGTCGACTATCGATCCGGCGACCGGCCGCGTGCTGCGCACGCCGTTTCCGGGCAATACGATTCCGCCAGCGATGTTCGATCCCGTTGCGGTCAAGATGCTGCAGCAGCTCCCCCTGCCAAACCTGTCGGGCAACGTCGACAACTGGCAGGGGAACGTCTACGAGAACGTGAATTACTGGAACTTCTCGCAGCGTGTCGACGTGAACCTCACGGACAAGTGGAAGGTCTTTGCGCGCTACGGCCAGTTCAGGGCGAACCTGTATCAGGACAATCCGACCGACGCCGGGTTCTTCCCGCTGTCGGGCAGCAATCGATACGGGCTGAGCGCTGCCGGCGACTCGGTCTACGTCATGTCGAACCGGACGACGCTCAACGTCCGCGGCAGTTTCTACAACATGACCGACGAGTTCTACAACCCGGCGCTGCTCCTGGGCGCCGATGGTCTCGCCGGCTATTGGCCGAAGAACTGGTACTCGTCGCTCTACAACAGCGGCTATGTGTACTATCCGGCGCTCGATGTCACGACCGGCACCGGCATGAACACGAACAACCGGCTCGGACGTCAGGGGCGCGAATGGTATCAACACCCTGACGCGTGGACGGTTTCCGCACGTCTGAACCGCTACGAGGG
>JBKPAI010000114.1:0-24965 GCA_046726355.1 Acidobacteriota bacterium
GGCTGACAGTCCTCCGCGAGTTCGTTGATGTCGAGACCGCCAAGCAGGCCGGGCGCAGTCAGTTCGGCGAGATGATCGCCTTCCTGAAAGCGAATCCGGCCTGCCGCACGATCCTCGTCGAGAAGACCGACCGCCTGTATCGCAACATCAAGGACTGGCTCACCATCGACGAGCTCGATGTGACGGTCCATTTCGTCAAGGAAGCCGCCGTCGTCTCCCGCGACTCGCGCTCAAGCGACAAGTTCATGCACGGCATCAAGGTGCTGATGGCAAAGAACTACGTTGACAACTTGAGCGAAGGAGTCAAGAAAGGCATGCGTGAAAAGGCCGAACAGGGGCACTGGCCATCAATGGCTCCCATCGGCTACGTCAATAACCTCTCGACGCACAGGATCGAGATCGACTCGGTCCGCGGACCCCTGATCGCCCGACTCTTCGAGCTGTACGCGACCGGGACGTTGTCACTGAAAGCGCTAACGGCCAAGGCGCAGGCGATCAGCCTGACGCATCCACGTGGGAACAGGCGCCTCTTCAAGTCTGACGTCTACCGCATCCTGCAGAATCCGATCTACTACGGCGAGTTCATCTGGCTCGAGAAGCGCTATCAGGGCGTCCATGAGCCGCTCATCACCCGCGAGCGGTTCGAGCAGGTCCAGGCCGTCCTTCGCCGCAAGCCCCGCGCCCGATATCCGAAACAGCGCCATGCCTTCATGGGGCTGCTGAAATGTGCACTGTGCGGCTGCACCATGACCGCTGAGAAGAAGAGGGGCAAGTACGTGTACTACCGTTGCACCGGTTTTCACGGCGCCTGCGGCAACACCTACATCCGCGAGGAACGCCTGGCCGATCTGCTCGGCGGCGTCATCCAGCCGATTCAGATCACCGACGACATCGCCGCCGACATCGCGAGCGCCCTCCGCGCCAGCGACAACGAGGCCGAACAGCGCCTGGCTGGCGACCTGCGGCAGCTCGAACAGCGGCGCAGGACCGTGGCGGCCAAGCTCGATCGCGGCTACGACGACTTCGTTTCGGGAAAAATCTCCGAAGATTTCTGGACGCGGAAGTCGCAGGAATGGGAGGCGGAGCTACAGGCCGTGGACGCTGAACAGGCGCGACTGGAACTGCCGCGGCCCAACGCGACGGCTACGGCGGAGAAAATTTTAGAACTCGCAAAACAGGCCGAATTTCTCTACAAATCGCAAGATCCGACCGAACAGCGTCGGTTGCTCGAAACAGTGCTATCGAACTGCACCTTCGATCGCGGAAGGCTTTCTCCTACTTACAGTTCGCCATTCGACCTGCTCGTTCGAGGTAACGAAACAGGAGATTGGCGGGGTCGACGGGACTCGAACCCGCGGCCTCCGGCGTGACAGGCCGGCGTTCTAACCAACTGAACTACGACCCCGTTTAGGCTGACGCTGAGACTGCAGATTTCAGGTTGCCGACTTCACATGGCAACCAGCGAAATCGACAACCTGAAATCTCACAATCGCCGAGTGGGCGGTACAGGATTCGAACCTGTGACAGCCGGCGTGTAAAGCCGGTGCTCTACCACTGAGCTAACCGCCCTTACCCATTGCGAATGAAGGATTCTGAGTGCGGATGACCACTCGACGCTTGCAATGGCACGCCGCAAGTCGCATTCCTCAGTCCGCAATATTTACCGTCCGGCCGACCCCCAAAACATCCCATTATATGTTGCCTTCAGAACGAGCAGCAAGATCGCCACGACGAACCCGGCCAGGGCGCGGTACTCCCGGTTCGCCATCGCCTGCGCCAGGCTGAAGCGCCGGCGCCCCGCCGACGGGCTCATGAGCCGCCGCGCCCGCTGCGATTCACGGTACAGCTCGTACTGGTCGCCGAACGCTCGCCGCAGGAAATTTTCCTCGCTCTTGATCGCTGCCGTTAGCGTGGTCACAAGATACGCGACAATCATCGTCGCCGCAGTCAGGTTCGCGCAGGCAATCGCGAGCCCCACGCCCATGACCGACGAGCCCACGTACAGTGGATGCGCGACCCACCGGTACGGACCGGACGCCGTGACCTCCCGTGCCTTGTTCAAATGGCCGGCGGCCCAGATGCGGATCGCTTCGCCGACGGCCGCGATGCTGAGGCCAATCGCCATCGAGCGCGGCGTCGGATGCGCCAGGGCCAGGACGATCGCCCCGAACACGAAACCGAGCGTCACGCGCAGCCGCGCGAGCGCGTGCACGACGAGATGCCGGAATCCCTCCCTGCGCCGCGCGCTGCGGACGTCAGACACGGCTCGGCTCCAGAGCGAGCCGCCGGTCGACGGCTTCGATGACTTCTTCGACCGCGATATCGAGGAGGCACAGGCGACGCGCGGTGCACCGGCGAAGGTGGTGACAGCGGCAGATCGCGTCGCGCGAGACGGTCACATCTGAAGCCGACAACGGGCCGTTTCTCACCGGCCGCGTCGGTCCGTAGATGCCGACCACGGGGGTGCCGACCGCCGACGCAATGTGTGCCGGCCCGGTATCGCCCGAGATCATCAGCGCCGCGCCGCGGGCCAGCGCGACGAGGTCTGCGATCGCTGTCGGCGGCGACAACATCGCGGCACCGCGCGCGGCTTCGACTGCCTCGCGCGCAAGCGCCTCCTCACCCGGGCCCCAGAGTACGACCGGCATCAGATCGTGCCGCTCGCGCAGGACGATGGCGATCTGAGCGAAACGCGACGCGGGCCATCGTTTGTTCGGCCACGCGGCGCCTGGATTCAGCAGCGCGTATCGTCCGGATGTGCGTTCCCGAACGTCCTCGGCCGCCGGCGAGCCGACGTGCTCGATCGGGAACTCCGGCGTGCTTCCCGCGAGGCCCAGCACGCTCAGGATCCCCAGATTGATCTCCACCACGTGTCGTGTCTCTCGCGGATCGTACAGGCCGCCGCGGCCCGGGTCGTAGGCCTCGGTGTAAAACGGCCGCGCCAGGCGCTCACGCGCATAGCTCGCCGCGAAGCCGATCACCCGCGGCGCGCCGGCGGCGCGGGCGAGCATTGCCGACTTGATCAGCCCCTGCAGATCGAGGACGACATCGTAGCGGGCCCGGCGCAGCTCGCGCATCGCGCCGGCGAGCGAAAGGATGCAGGTACTCCTCGAGGCGTCGCGATCGGCGGAGGCGCGCGGCCACAGGTGATCGCCGATCAGAATCCGCCGATCGATCACCGGCACGAGATCGAGAATCTCGCGATGTCTGGCGCCGACGATCCAATCGATGCGGCCGGCGGGCAACGCGCGCCGCAGCGCCGCCGCGACCGGAATCGCGTGGACGATGTCGCCCAGAGCGCCGAGACGAACAATCAGAAAGCGAGGCACCCGGTTTTGGTTCCTGATCTTTGGTCGTTGGTCATTGATTCGTCGTTGGTCATTCGTCGTTGGTCGTTGGTCGCGCCAGAGTCGGGCGATCTGCTCGAATTCGCGCGATCAGATCCCGCGTCGCGTGGTCCTTCGGGTCGCCGACAATCGCCGTGCGGCCGCCGTACGAAGACACGAACGCACGTTCGGGCACCGACGCCACAGTGTAATCGCTGCCTTTGCAGTGAACGTCCGGCCTGAGCAGGCCGACCAGGCGCTCGACTGTGTCGTCGCCAAACACGACCACATAGTCCACTCCGCGAACGGCGGCAACGAGCTCGGCCCGATCGGTCGCGCAGAGGATCGGACGGTTCGCGCCCTTCAACCGCGCGACAGACGGATCATCGTTCACCGCCACGACGAGCCGATCGGCCTCGGCGGCGGCGCCCTGCAGATACCGGATATGCCCGACGTGCAGCAGATCGAAGCAGCCGTTCGCCAGCGCAATCGTCCGCCCGGCGGCGCGGTCGCGTGCGACCGCCGCCGACAGCTCGGCCTCGGTCAGAATCACGGCCGCGGCGCTCCATGATCGCTCCGGATGGCGTCCAGGAGCTCGCGCGACGTCACCGTTGCCGTCCCGCGCTTCATCACGACGAGACCGCCGGCATAGTTCGCCAGGCGCGCCGCTTCATAGAAGGACGCGCCGGCGGCGAGCGCGAGCCCGAACGCCGCAATCACCGTGTCCCCGGCGCCGGTCACGTCGGTCACCTCGTCGGAGCCGAAAATCGGGATGTGCGCGGTCGGCTGGTTCGGCTGAAACAAGGCCATCCCGCGGCTGCCCCGCGTGATGAGCACGGCTTCCATGCCGGTGCGGCGCAGCAGCGTCCGTCCCGCCCGCTCGAGCGCCGCGGCATCCTCGTCGATGCGAATGCCGAGCACATCCTCCACCTCCGATTCGTTCGGCGTACACGTCGTCAGCCCGTGATACTCGGTCAGACGATAGCGCGAATCGAGCAGCACCGGCACGCGCCGCCGGCGCGACTGTCGCAAGAGGCGGTTGCGGACGGCGGTGGCGAGCGCCGGCGTGATCAACCCGGATCCGTAATCGGACAGCAGCACGGCATCGCAGTTCGCCAGCACCGGACCGATCTTCTTCACCAGCGCCGCGCTCACGCGCCCGTCCAGCGGCCAGTCGCTGTCCCGGTCGATCCGTACCACCTGCTGGCGGGCGGCGTGCACGCCGCCGGCGAGAATCCGGGTCTTGACCGGCGTGCGGTACCCGCGCGTCCGTATGACATGGGCGTGGTCGACGCGGGCATGAAAACTGGCGAGCAGGCGCTTCCCTTCCACGTCGCTGCCGACCAGTCCGACCAGCCGGGCGCGGCCGCCGAGAGCCGAGACGTTATTGGCCGCATTCCCCGCGCCGCCGGCGACGATTTCGGTCGCGTCGTACCTCAGGATCAGCACCGGCGCCTCGCGGGAAACGCGTGCCACTTCGCCGTAGATGAACTCGTCGGCAATGAGATCGCCGACGATCAGGACCCGGCGGCTCGAGAACCCCTCCACCAGCGCGAGCAGCCGCTCCATTCAGAGTCTCTGCAGGATCCAGCTCGCCGCGGCGGCAAGATTGTCGGCGATCGCGTCGGCGCTTGAATCGGGAAGCCGCCGGATTTCAGCGGCGCCGGTGCCCGTGCGCACGAGAATGCCCCGCATTCCCGCGGCCCTCGCAAGGCCCACGTCGATCCACTTGTCGCCGACCACGAACGATCGTTCGAGATCCAGGTCGAGATCGGTCGCGGCGCGGTCGACGAGGCCGCGCGCCGGCTTGCGGCAGTCGCACAAGCGCGCGTAGGCCGCGACCGAGCCGTCGGGATGGTGCGGACAATAGTAGTAGGCATCGACGCGCGCACCCCCGGAAGCGAGTCGCGACGACAGCGTCCGATGCGTCTCCTGGACGAACTCCTCGCCGAAGTACCCACGCGCGATTCCGGACTGGTTGGTGATCACGACAACGGCGAGTCCGGCGCGATTGAAGGCACGCACGGTATCGATCGTCCACGGAAACAGGACCAGCTTCGCCAGCGCATCGAGGAAGCCGACGTCTTCGACGAGCGTGCCGTCACGATCGAGAAATACGGCGGAACGGATTAGAAGCTCCTTTCTCACGTGGGGCTCTGCCCCACACCCCGGCTCGGTCGCTCGCGGGGGCCCCGTCGCCCCGCTCCGCTCCCTCGCGGGCGCGCTGCGCGCGCCTTATGTGGGGGTCCGCCCCACACCTCGCCTCGGTCGCTCGCGGGGGCCCCGTCGCCCCGCTCCGTCCCACCGCCCGATGCACAAACCGCATCGTGGGGGCCCCGGCTCGCGGGCGCGCCTGGTTGCACCTAAGCCGTGATCGAACGTCTCGCGAACGCAGCGACGGCCGTCACGCGCACGCTGCGCATGCAGGCATGATCCAGCGGACACTCGCGCAGCATGCAGGGACGGCACCAGACCGGAGCGGCCACGACCGTGTGCGCGTCCCCCAGGGGACGCGTAGCACGTTCATCCGTCGGCCCGAAGACGGCCGTGACGGGCGTGCCGACGGCAGCGGCCAGATGCATCGCACCGGAATCGTTGGTCACGAGCGCACGGCACTGCGCCAGCACACCTGCGAGCGCCGGCAGGTCGGTCTTCCCCACGAGCGAGAGCAAATCCGGCCGCGCACGATCCTGCTGGACCTCGCCGCCAGGCCGGCGAATTCTCTCAAACGCCCGCGCCACTTCGCCGGCCGTTCCGGCATCAGCTGCGCTCCCTATCATCACCGGCTGCAGTCCGTCCTCGGCGAACGACGCGGCCAGCTCCGCGAAAGACTCAGGCGGCCACCGTTTGGCCCCGCCATACGCGGCGCCCGGTGCGAGCGCCACAAGCCTCGTACCGGCATTCCATCCGGCGTCGCCGAGCGCCGCCGCTCCGGCGTCAGACGCGGCGGCCGGCACGACGAGGCGCGGCTCCATCGGCCCGTTCGGACATCCCAGCGCGTGCACGAGCTGTTGATAGTACTCGGCCTGATGCAGTCCCGAAGGCCGATCGATTGCGCGCGTCAACAGGCCGCCGCGCAAGTCGGCGCGATAGCCCCATCGCTCCGGGATGTGCGCGCGCACCGCCAGCAGCGCCGCACGGATTGAATTGGGCAGCAGAAGCGCCGTATCGAACCGGTGCTGCGCCACCTGACCCGCCACCGTCCCGAGCGGCGCCCGTCCATCGAGCACCAGAACACGGTCCACACCGGCCACCATGGTGAAAAGCGGCGCAATCGACGGACGCGCCGCGACAGCGATCTCCGCGTGCGGTGCCGCGCGGCGCACGTCGGAGATCGCCGGCAGCGCCATCACGGCGTCGCCGAGCCAGTTCGGCGCCAGGATGATCAGCCGATTCACCGCGTCGGCTCCACGTCGCCGTCGGCGGCGGGAAACAGGGCGGGCGCCGCCTCGAGTCCTGCGCCGGCATCGCGCCAGCGCCGGTGCATCCAGAGCCACAATTCGGGATACCGTCGCACGTAGGTTTCGAGCACGGCGGTGCATCGCTGCGTGAACTCGCGAATCGCTTCGGCGCTCGCGGTCCGCGGCGGATCGACCGGCGGCTCGTACACCATCCGGTATCGTCCCGCTCCGGCGGGCAGCGCAAACACCGGCACCACCACGGCGCCGGTCCGCAGCGCGAGCGCGGCGACCGCCGAGGTCGTCGCCGCCGGCTGCTCGAAGAAGTCGACGTAGATCGCATCGCGGCTCATGATGTGCTGGTCAATCAGCACGGCCACGCCGCGGCCTGCCTGCAGCGTGCGCAGCACGCGGCGGAACGTGCCGCGCCTGTAGATCACCGTATTGCCGGTGCGCTGCCGAATCTGCTCGAGCAGCCGGTTCAGATACGGGTTGTCGAGCGAACGGCCGAGTACCGCCACCGGCTCGATGCGTGCGGCGTGAACCAGTGCCTGCAGTTCCCAGTAGCCGAAATGGCCGGTCACGAACACGACGCCTTTCCCGCGGGCGTACGCGGCGCGGGCGCGCTCGGCGCCGTCGAACTCCACGCGCGCCGCCATCTGTTCGGGCGAGAGCGTGCTGAACTTCAACAGCTCCATCAGCAGCCTGCCGAAATGCGTGAACGCAGCGCGGGCAATCGCGCGCCGCTCGCCTGCGCCCCGAACCGGAAAGGCCGTTGCGAGGTTCTGGTGGGCGATGCGTCGGTGCGTGCGATCCGCCGCATAAAACGCGAGGCCGATGACGACGCCGCAGCCGCGGACGAGCCGGTCCGGCGTCACGCGCACCATCGCGATCAGCAGGCGTACGACGAAGTACTCGAGGCGATGTCTCACGGCTCCTGCTCGCGGCCCGCCGCCCTCACGCAATCGCGGTTTGCCGGGACAATCGATCCGGCGAAAGGCGGCGGCGCCAGTCCTTCACGTTCCAGACGCGCAAGCAGCCAGCTGCGAAACCGTTCGGCCGGCTCGACGCCGACATGCAGCGGTACCGACGCAATCGGCATGTCGCCGAGATCGCAGACGGCGAATCGCACGGCGTCCTTCTCCGTGGTCAGCACGATAGACGAGGCGGCCGCCCTGGCGGCCGCAGCAATCCGCCTGATGTCGCGGCGATCGAAGCGATGATGGTCGCGAAACGTGAGCATCCCGGCGATCTCCCAGCCGGCGCCGACCACGTCGGCGACAAAGCGATCGGGCCGCGCGATGCCGGTGGCGACGAACACGCGTGAGGCCGGCGGCACGACCACCGATTCGCGCGCCCCCGTGATCTCCCGCGGCGCGCCGATTGTCCTGGTCACGCGGAAGACCGTGGAAACGCCGAGCGCCCGGCCGATGCGGTCCGCGGCCGTATCGTAGCCCGCGGTGACCAGCAACGCATCGGCGATCTTCGCAGCATCCAGGCGCTCTCTCAGCCGGCCGGCCGGCAGCGGCCGATCGGACAGGTCCTCTTCCGACGCGAGCAGCAGATCCACGTCCCGCTCCAACTCGACGTGCTGGAAGCCATCGTCAAGGACGTGTACGGTTGCACCGAAACGCCGCTCGGCGAGGCGGCCCGACAGGTAGCGATCGGCGCCGACAAACACACCGACGCCAGGCAGGGCACGCGCGAGCATCAACGGTTCGTCGCCGGCGGTGTCGAGCGTGGCCAGGACGGCGGTGCCGTCTGAAACGACGGTCACCCCGTCCGGCGCGACGCGTCGAGCGTAGCCGCGGGTCAGGATGGCGGGGCGATGTCCTTCGCCGCCTAACAGCCGGGCAATGTACTCGGCAATCGGCGTCTTGCCGCTCCCGCCGACGCGGAGATTACCGACGCTGACGACCGGCTGCGCGAGCCGCCGGCAGCGCGCCGCATCGCTCGCGTACCACCGTCGCCGCCAGGACGCTGCCGCGCCGTAGATCACGCCCAGAGCTCCGGTCAATGCACCCGGCGGAAGGGACGGATGACGGCGCCGCTGGTCGGCAGCGGCAGCAGGTCCGCAATGACGGTCAGGGTCTTGTCCCGGGCGCCGCGGTTCGCATCGACCAGCGCACGTGCCGCCGCGCCCACGCGTGCGCGCCGCACCGGATCAGTGACAAGCCCGATCAGCGCGTCGTCGAGCTCACGGGCCGAGCGGATCTGAACGGCGGCGCCGTTCGCCACAAACGCTTCCGCGATCTCCCTGAAGTTCTGCATGTGCGGTCCAAAGACGATGGGCTTCCCGAACATCGCCGGCTCGAGAATGTTGTGGCCGCCGAAGTCGGCGAGGCTCCCTCCGACGAACACTGCGGTCGCGATCTGATAAATCTGCGCCAACTCCCCGATTGTGTCGAGCACCACGACGTCGGCGCGCGGTTCGGCGTCAATCGGCAGATCGGTGCGCCGCACCGTCGTGAATCCGGCCTGACGGGCCAGACGATCGACTTCACTGAAGCGCTCCGGCTGGCGAGGCGCCAGTATGCACAACGCGTCGGCCGCCGCCTGTTTCACCGCCGCAAACGCGTGCAGTACGGACGCTTCCTCGCCGCGCATCGTACTGCCGGCCACGATCACCGTGCGCGCGGGCGACAGCCGGAAAAGTCGCAGGACGCGGTCGCGGCCGGGCGGACGGGCGGCAGGTCCCTCGACGGAGTCGAACTTGAGACTGCCGGTCACGGTCACGCGTCCGGCATCGGCGCCGAGCGCAAGCAGCCGGCGCGCCGATTCTTCGCTCTGCATGCAGAACCGGTCGACGTCGGCGAGCACGCGGCGGAAAAAGCGGCGGACCAGACGGTAGCGGGGATACGAGCGGTCGGAGATCCGGCCGTTGATCAGGATGGTAGGCACTCCCCGGCGGCGGCATTCGCGCAGCAGGTTCGGCCAGATTTCAGTTTCCATCATGATGAACAACCGCGGCCTGACCAGCGCGAGCGTCCGGCGGATGACGCTGGTCCAATCGAACGGAAAGTAGAACACGCCGTCGACGTCGGGAACCTTGCGCGCAATCTGCTGGCCCGAGATCGTCGTCGTCGAGAGAAAGAGGCGAAGCCGGGGATAGCGGGCTCTCAGGTCGGAGGTCAGCGCCCTGACCACCATCACTTCACCTACCGACACCGCGTGAATCCAGATGGAGGCTTCCGCGTCGACATTGAACGTAATCGGCAGCAGTCCCAGCCGTTGCCGCAGGCCGCCGATGTATTTCTTGTAGCGCACGGCCTGATAGAGAAAGTACGGCGACAGGGCGGCGAACGCGATGAACGTCAGGATGCTGTAGACGAGGTACATGATTGACGCGCCAGACAGGCCGCCGGTCTTTCCGGCGCGTTATTGTAGAATGAAATGTTTGCCTGGAGGACATCACATGGCGGTGAAGGTTGGGATCAACGGTTTCGGCCGCATCGGCCGCAACATCATGCGCGCCGCGCTGGGCGACAAGAACATCGATTTCGTCGCCGTCAACGATCTGACGAGCGCCCATACGCTTGCTCATCTGCTGAAGTACGACTCGGTGCTCGGCAACCTGCACGCGCGAGTCGAGGCGAAGGACGATCGCATTGCCGTCGATGGCGACGAGTTCAAGGTGCTCTCGATCAAGGATCCGGCACAGCTGCCGTGGAAGGATCTCGGGGCTGAAATCGTCTTCGAGTCGACCGGGCTGTTCACGAACCGCGACGCGGCGGCGAAGCATCTGGCTGCCGGCGCCAAACGGGTCATCATCACCGCGCCGGCAAAAGGCCCGGATATCACCCTCGTGCTCGGCGTGAACGACGACAGGTACGATCCGGCCAAACACCAGATCATCTCCAATGCGTCGTGCACCACGAACTGCCTGGCGCCGCTGGCGAAGGTCATCCACCAGAAGTTCGGGATCAGAAAAGGATGGATGACGACCATCCATTCGTACACCAACGATCAGCAGCTGCTCGACTTTCCGCACAAGGATCTGCGCCGCGCCCGCGCCGCGGCGCTGTCGATGATTCCGACCACGACCGGCGCTGCGGTTGCCGTCGGCGAAGTGCTCCCCGAGCTCAAAGGCAGGCTTGATGGCTTCGCCATGCGCGTGCCGACACCGAATGTCTCGGTCGTCGATCTCAATGTGATGGTCGACAAGAAGACGACCGGCGACGAAGTGAACGCCGCGCTGAAGTCCGCCGCTGAAGGACCGTTGAAGGGCATCCTCGCCGTCTCGACCGAGGATCTCGTCTCGATCGACTTCAAAGGCAGCTCGTATTCCTCCATCGTCGACGCACCATATACGAAGGTGATGGACGGCGACTTCATCAAGGTTCTGTCCTGGTACGACAACGAATGGGGCTATTCCAACCGGTGTGTGGATCTGCTGCGGGCGCTCGCAAAGCGGGGCCTCGAGGTGGCCGGCAGTGTCCGCAGCTAGCCGGACCGCCGGCCCGCCGCAGTCGACCGTCGTTCACGGGAAGTCGAAGCTCTCGATCAAGGATCTCGACCTCGCGCGAAAGCGCGTGTTCGTGCGCGTCGACTTCAACGTGCCGATCAACGACGGGCGCATCGGCGACGACACCCGCATCCGCGCCTCCCTGCCCACGATCACCTATGCGCTGGACCACGGTGCCACCGTGGTGCTTGCGAGCCATCTCGGGCGGCCCAAGGGCAGACGGCAGCCGCAGATGAGCCTCCGGCCTGTTGCTGACCGTTTGTCTGAGCTCTTGAATCGCCCGGTGACGTTCGTCGACGACTGCATCGGCGACCAGGTGCGCGCCGCGATCGACGAGGTGCAGCGTTCAGGCGGCGGCGTCGTGATGCTGGAAAACCTGCGGTTTCATCCCGAAGAAGAACAGAACGATCCGGAATTCGCGAAGAGCCTGGCCGCCTATGTCGACACGTACGTGGACGATGCCTTCGGAGCGTCGCACCGGGCGCATGCGTCGGTGGAGGGCATTACCCGTCAGGTCCAACAATCGGCGGCCGGCCTGCTGATGGAGACCGAACTGCGATATCTTGGTCACGCGCTCGAATCGCCCGAACGCCCGTTCGTCGTCGTCCTCGGCGGCGCGAAGGTGTCGGACAAGATCGAAGTGATCCAGAACATGCTCGGACGGGTCGACCGGCTGCTGGTGGGCGGCGCGATGGCATATACGTTCTTCAAGTCGCGCGGTGTTCCCGTCGGCGGTTCACTGGTCGAGAACGACAAGCTCGATTCGGCGCGGGCGATTACCGAGGACGCGGCAAAGCGGGGCGTTCGATTCGACCTGCCGCTGGATCACGTGGTCACGGACCGGATTGAGGAGGGCGGTCAGCACGAAGTGCTTTCGATCGGCGACGGCCGCATCGGCAACCGCATCGGGGCGGACATCGGGCCGGCGACGGCAAAAGCATATGAGGCGGCGATCGCCGATGCCAGGACGGTCGTCTGGAACGGCCCGATGGGCGTGTTCGAGATCGGCGCGTTTGCGGCCGGGACCAATGCTGTTGCACGCGCTGTTGCGGCAGTGAACGGCACGACGATCATCGGCGGCGGCGACTCGATTGCGGCCGTGAAGAAGGCAGGCGTCGAAGATCGCATCACGCACATTTCGACCGGGGGCGGCGCATCGCTCGAGTTTCTTGGAGGTCGAACGTTGCCCGGGGTGGCGGCACTGACAGACAAGGCAGGATAGGCAGGATGGCAGGATGGGAGCGACAGGACCGATACCTTCACGCACCCCGTCCTGCCGTGCCCGCCTTTCCTGCCCGAAAATGATCAAATGAGGCTTCCGTTCATCGCCGGCAACTGGAAGATGTTCAAGACGGTTCAAGAGACCGTGGTCTTCGTGAAAGAACTGAAACGGCTCGTCAAGGATATCGACGACGTGGAAATTGTCGTGGCGCCGCCGTTCACGGCCATTCACGCCGCCGCGGAGGCGGCACGGAACACGAACATCGGCATCGCGGCCCAGGATGCCTTCTGGGAGCGCGAAGGCGCATTCACCGGCGAGATTGCACCCGGCATGATCAAGGAGGCTGGCGCCGAATACGTGATCATCGGCCATTCGGAGCGCCGGCGGATGTTCGCCGAGACGGACGCGATCGTCAATCGCAAGGCCGTCGCGGCGGTGGCCGCCGGCCTGGGGACGATCGTCTGCATCGGTGAAACGCTCGAGGAGCGCGAGCGCAACGAGACGCTGGCGGTGCTGGATCGACAAATCAAGGATGGGTTCGACGGGCTCACCGGAGAGCACGTTGCCGAGCTCGTCGTCGCCTATGAGCCGGTGTGGGCCATCGGGACGGGCCGCACTGCGACCGCCGCGCAGGCTGGCGAGGCGCACGCCCACATTCGATCACGGCTGCGCCAGTGGTTTGGCGGCGACGCCGCGGACCGCTGCCACGTGATTTACGGCGGCAGCGTGAAGCCGGACAATATCCGTGAGTTGATCGCGGAGCCGGATGTCGACGGAGCGCTGGTGGGCGGCGCCAGTCTCGACGTCAAGAGCTTTGCCGACATCGTGACCCGAAGCCGACAGGCTGCGGTATAATCAGGGTTTCCCGTCAGCCATGATCTTCTATTACCTGCTCTCCACGGTTTACGTTCTCGTCTGCTTCCTCCTGCTGCTGGTTATTCTGCTCCAGCAGGGGAAGGGTGACATGGCCGCGGCCTTCGGCGGCGGCAGCAGTCAGTCGGCCTTCGGCGCGCGAGCCGGCGCGACCGTGCTCTCGAAGGCGACGACCGTGCTCGCGGTCTTGTTCATGCTCGGGGCCCTGGGGTTGGCCATCATCGGCCAGCGCGGTCCGCGCTCGATCGTCAGCGGCACGTCGGCGCCCAAGCCAGCGCCCGCGCAGCCGGCGCCGGCCACGCCCGCGCCCAAGACGCCCGAGTCGCCGAAGCCACAGCGATAGGACTCGGGCGCAGCGGCGAATCGCGATCGGCGCGATCCGAACTTTTCCAACTGACGTGATCTGTCACGCCCTTCTGGCGCTCGCGCTCATGGCGGCGTGGGTACTCCTGGTGCCGGGAGTCTGGAACGCCTTCAGGAGCGATCGCGCGCGTTCCAGCGAAGGGCTCGCGTGAACGTACGCACACCGAGAGGTCTGGACCTCGTCGCCGCGGCCGGCCTTGCGATTGGCGGACTCTTCGGCATCGCCGGGACCTTCGTCGGGCAGGCGTCGCTGCGGCAGTCGTTCTGGGGAATCGACGGCGTCGCCCTCGTCGTCGCCACCACGCTCCTGGCCGTCAGGTTCCTTCGGAGAGGCGACGACTGCGTGGCCGCCGGGTTCCTGGTGTTCGCGATCGGCGAAAGTCTGCTGGTGTCGGGCACGGCGGCCGGATTGGAGGGCAGTGTTCCGTCATTCGGCGGCGGCGTTGCGCTGTGGGCGGCAGGTCTGCTGTTGATCAGCGTCCCGGCGACACTGGCCACGTGGGTTCGTCTGACAGGGGTCGCTGCTGCCCTGGCGTTCGTCGTCGTGGCCATGCGAATCTTCCGGGGTGAACTGCTGCTGCCGACCACGGCGCCGCTGCCCTTCTTTGGCTACCCTGTTCTCGTCCTGACCTTCGTCGGGTGGATCGTGACGCTGCTGAAGCGCGCCTGAGACCAGGGGGTCTTCGCGTTGTCGTGTATCTTGGTGTTCGACCTGCGTTCGTCGAGCAGGAGTCAGCTGCAGGTCATGCATTAATCGTCGCGAACGTCGGTCCGGGTTGTGCCGTATACTTGTTTTTCGGTTCTCGCCCGGTTTGAAGTTTTGTAAAGTCTGAGTCGGCACCAACAGGAACGCTGAACCTGGCCGATTCGGCAGACGAAAACGGCAGACAGGGTCGATCGGTCGATTTTTTCAACCAGCCTCTTACGCGGAAGTGGCGGAACTGGCAGACGCACCAGCTTGAGGGGCTGGCGCTCGCAAGAGCGTGGGGGTTCGAATCCCCCCTTCCGCACCAGTTTTCAAATCTCCAATGAAATCGCGGGCCTTTGCCTGCCTGCCCTCAGGGTGATCACCATCTGATCACCGTTTTTCGAGACCTCGGTCATTTCCGATTCAGCATCGACGCGAGCTTCCGGGCTGCGCGCTGCTGGTCTGGCAAAACGTGCGAATAGACGTCCGTCGTGGTTGAGACGTCCTTATGCCCGAGCGGTTTCTGGACGACGTGCCAGGGCACGCCCGCGGCCAACAACAGTGTTGCGCACGTCTGGCGAAGGCCGTGGATCGCGATCCTGCGAACGCCAGCGGCCGTCACGAGCTCCGCAAATCACGGTCACCGATGTCGTTAGGTACGGTCATGCCGCGTGGTATCTTGAGCGCGATGATCCGCCAGATCGCCCCCCAGTTCTTCACCACGGACCTGCCGGCGACCCTCGCGTATTACAGGGACAACCTTGGCTTCGAATGTCTCGGCACTTGGGATGACCCGCCGGTCTACGCCATCGTCGCGCGCGACGAACACAGAATTCACTTCCGCCTCGCCGACCCGCCCACGCCAAATCCCGACAAATACGCCGACGAACTGCTCGACGCATACCTGTTCGTCGAGAACGCGGATGCGCTGTACGCGGAATATGCCGCCCGTGGAGTCGAGTTTACGCGAGCCCTTGGCGACACGCCCTGGCGCTCGCGCGAGTTTGTCGTGAAGGACTGTGATGGCCGGCTCCTCGCGTTCGGCGCGGCCTCGGATTAGCAGGTTTTGACGAGTTCACCACGTACTCGGTCATTGCCGGGCTTCTCGCTCGCTCGCGCTCACCCATGTCGTGGCATCACTCCTCTACCAGACCAACGCCCACGATCCCGTCACCTATGCTACTGTGCCCGCGGTGCTCACTGCGGCCGCTTTCTGACCTGTGCGCTGTCGGCGTGGCGCCGCGCGTGTCGGGCCCGTAACAGCGCTCCGCGCTGAACTCATGAAAGGAGAGTTATGAACAGGCGTGAGTTCGGCATCTCTACTTTTGGCGTGGCCGTTGCGCTCTTCACTCCCTTCAGGACTGCCGGGCAGAACAAAGCGATCGAGCCCGACCTGGCTTCCCTGGCCGACGGGAAAGGCTTGAACGCTTCCAACCGGACCATCAGGCGTCTCACCGACGGCGCCCGAACAGGCGTTCGTCTGAGCGAAGCTGACGGCGAAGGGCCGGCGTACCTGCCGGGAATCGAATTCGCCAACGGCACCATCGAATTGGAGATGAAAGGCAAGGACGTTCAAGGCGCGAGCTTCGTCGGTGTGGCGTTTCATGGCGTCGATGGCACCACTTACGACGCGATCTACTTCCGTCCGTTCAACTTCAAGACTGAAGACCAGGCACGGGTCCTTCGCGCCGTGCAATACATCTCCCATCCTGCTCATCCGTGGCAGAAGCTGCGAGCAGACCACCCGGGGCAGTACGAAAAGCCCGTCAAACCCGTGCCGGATCCGAACGCCTGGTTCCATGCCCGCGTGGTTGTCGCGAGCCCGAAGGTAAGCGTCTTTGTCGGCGATGCGAACGAACCCTGCCTGACCGTCAACCAGCTGAGCGACCGCAAGAAGGGCCTGGTCGGAATCTGGGTGGGCAATACCTCCGGCGGAGATTTCGCCAACTTCAAGATCGTGCCCGCCTAGTGTCCGTTTTCACCCGGACCCGGGGATCTTCTTCTGGAACCTACGCGTGCGCGCCGCGAGCGTCGTGAGCCACTTCAGTTCCAGATCGATGCCGTTCCTGAAGGTCTCGACGAGCGGCGGAGGGACCACCGACCAGTCGATGGTGTGCTTTCCCCAGTCCGGGCGTCGGCCATCGTAGTCGGTGAAGCGGTACTTCCGCGACAGCTCCCACGAGCTGAGCAGCTGCCCCGTGTGCTCGATCACGTCAGGATCGGCTGCGATCGCGGCGATTCCACGCCCAACGAATAACGGCGATTCCGAGACGAGAAAATTCGGGTCCTTCTTCCCCGCGTCACGCCAGTTCTCCTCGCTGACGCCGAAATGCTCCAGCATCTTCTCGGACCGCAGGAACCCTGGCGTCACCGCGACGCACGTCACGCGGTGCGGCTTCAGCTCGGTCGCCCAGGTCAGCGCCAAGACCTTGTCCGCCACCTTCACCGCCTGCGCCATCGGATTGCCGCCGCCACTGAGGATGTCGTTCTCGGTCACCTCGACGATCAGCCCGCTGCGGCGCCGCATCATCAGCAGCGCCGCGTGCTTCGCCGTGATGATCCGCGATGTCAGCGCCTGCCGGAAGATCGTGTCGGCGTCCTTCAGGTTCGCCTGCCAGAAATAGCCCCACTGCCCCATCAGCGGATCTTCGCCGGCGATGCTGTTGACCAGGATGTCGACGCGTTTGTCTTTGCGGGCGATGCGTCCGAACAGCGCCTTCACCTCGGACTCGACGGTGTGATCGACCCGAACGGCGATTGCCGTGCCGCCAGCGGCATTGATCATCGCCGCGGTCTCGTCGATCGTTTCTCGACGCTCGTAGGGAGACGGTCGCCCTTCCACGCTGCGCCCCGTGCAGTACACCGTGGCGCCCGCCTCGCCGAGGGCACGGGCAATGCCGCGGCCGGCGCCGCGCGTGGCCCCGGCAACTACGGCAACCTTCCCCGTCAGCGGCTTCGTTGCGCGTGCGGCCATACGGCCACTCATTCTACGAGGGCCTGCGGCTCGATTCGGCCTTGCAACTTTCGCCGCCGTTTCCGTATTCGCGCGTGTGCGCATGGCCATGGTCCCGCTACTCGCGCTCACGCTCCACGCACAGGCCCGCCGCAGCTCTCGGTGAGCGGGAGAGCGTCGCGATAACGCCGTTTCGTTTCGGAGTGGCCTGAAACCCGCCAGCAATTTTGCGCGAACCTGAGACCACCGAGGAACGTCGGCCGCAGGCAGGTCCACCAACCCAATTCGATAACGCGTCCACTTTCGCCCGCAGACGCGTCGGAAGGCGATTGCTTCGGGCCAAGGTTCGGGGTATACAGGGCGCGCTTTTCGTTCCCCAACACGGAGTCACGGGAAGTGCCTGATGCAACGGCTGGTCCTGGTGCTCGTTTTCTGCGGCGCGCTCGCCTCGACGGTCTCGGTCCGGAGTCCTCACGCAGGGAAGCCAACACCGCTCGCCGGCCTCAAAGCCGGCGCGCAAATCACACGCGACTCGAAGGGTGTCGCGCATCTGCAGGCCACGAACGAGCACGATCTGTATTTCCTGCAAGGCTACATGCACGCGCAGGATCGTTTTTTCCAGATGGACTTCTCACGGCATCAGGCTGCCGGGAGGCTTGCTGAGCTCCTCGGGCCGGTCGCGCTCGCAACCGACGTCCAACTGCGGACGTTCGGCATCCGGCGCGCGGCGGCGCGATCGCTGGCAGCGTACTCGCCGCGGGCGCGGGCAGCGCTGGAGGCGTATGCGGAGGGCGTCAATGCAAGTCTGGCCTCGAATCCGCTAGCGCCCGAGTACACCGCCCTCGAGCTGACGCGCGTTGATCTCTGGACGGCGCTCGACAGCGCGGCGGTCCTTGAGCTGATCGCGTTCGGACTGTCATTCGATTTGTCCGACATCGACCGCACTGTCGCGCTGTTCTCCTATCGGGCAGCCGGTGCGGCGGTCGGGTTCGACGGGACGAAGCTTTTTTTCGAGGATCTGTTCCGATCGGCGCCGTTCGATCCGGCGGCAACGATTCCGGACGCGTCGGCGCCAATCGCGACGGTGTCCGCATCGCGAGCGTCGCACGCGTCTGACGCGACGGTCGTCGATGGCGCGCTGGACGAAGCGGGTGTCGAGCTGGCCCGCGGGTACCTCCAACGCGTGAAAGATGCGCCTCTCGTCCGGCGTTACCTCGAGCGCGACCGTCATGCGAGCTCGAACGCGTGGGCCGTCAGCGGCAGCCTCACGGCCAGCGGCTTCGCGATGGTGGCCAGTGATCCGCACCTCGCGCTCGGCACGCCCGCGACGTGGTATCCGATTGACCTGCACGCCGGACCGATCGACGTCATCGGCAACAGCTTTGCCGGCGTGCCGTTCATCATCCATGGTCACAACCGGCACATCGCGTGGGGCTCGACGCTGAACCCGATGGACGTCACCGACGTGTACCAGGAGCAGGTGGTCGTCGACCTGAGCTCACCGAGCCATCTCAGCATCGTACACGCGGGCCAGATCGAGCCGATCATCCCGATCCCCGAAGTCTTCCGCGCGAATCAGCTCGACGGTGTCACCGACAATCTCGCCGTCGCCTCCCCGGGCGGATCGATTCCGCCCGTCACGCTCATCGTGCCGCGGCGCAACGACGGACCAATCATCAGTCTTGATCTCGCGTCCGGCACGGCGCTCAGCGTGCAGTACACCGGCTTCAGCGCAACCCGGGAGCTGGAGGCGTTCATGCTGATCGACGAGGCGAAGGACCTCGCCGATTTCACGCATGCGCTGCAGCTCGTCGACGTCGGATCGCAGAACTTTGCGTATGCGGACGTCGATGGCAACATCGCCTATTTCACCAGCGCCGAGATGCCGATTCGCGAGGATCTGCAGGCGGGCATCGTGGCGGGCCTGCCGCCGTACGTCATTCGGAACGGCGTGGTCGGCAACGAGTGGCTCCCGCTCGAACATCCACAGCCCAATCAGGCGGTGCCTTACGAAATCCTCCCCTCAGAGGAGATGCCGCATATTGTCAATCCGACGGCCGGCTTCTTTGTGAATGCGAACAACGATCCAACGGGCGCGACGCTCGACAACGACCCCTTCAACCAGCTCCGGGCCGGCGGCGGTATCTACTACCTGAGCCCTGGCTATGACGGCTTCCGCGCCGGCCGGGCGACAGCACTTATCCATCAGAAGCTCACCGCCGGCAGACTCTCCTTCGAAGATATGCAGGAGATGCAGGCGGACACAGTGATGATCGACGCGAGTGTGTTTGTTCCGTACATTCTTGGCGCGCTCGATCGGGCCCAGGCGGCTGGCGCGCACCCGTCGCTCGCCGCGCTCGGCGCCAATCCCGCCATCGCCGAGGCGGTGAGCCGGCTCAGGGATTGGAACTTCTCGACGCCGACCGGGATCCCGCAAGGGTTCGACGCGAGCGACGAGAACGGCGTCCTCTCTCCGCCCCCGACCTCGGAACTCGCTGCCAGCGTGGCCGCGACGATCTACAGCGTCTGGCGCGGACAGATCCTGCGCAACACCGTCGACGCGCCGCTCACCGCGATCGGATTGGCCAAACCGGGTGGGAGGCTGGCGGTGACGGCGCTCCGAAACCTGCTCGACAGGTTCGCGACCGCTCACGGCATCGGCGGCTCGGGTGTCAACTTCTTCAACGTGCCCGGCGTTGCCAACCCCGCGGATCGTCGCGACATCCTGATCCTGCGGAGCCTGAAAGACGCGTTGGGCCTGCTCGCGAGCCCGCAGTTCGCGGCGGCGTACGGCGAATCGACGAATCAGGCCGACTACCGCTGGGGCAAGCTGCATCGCATCGTGTTCAGCCATGCGCTGGATGGTCCGTTCAGCATTCCGCCGGCCGGCGGCGCGTTCCCGCAGCGCCTGGCAGGGCTGCCGGGCATTCCGGCCGACGGCGGCTTCGAGACGCTCGATCGCTCGGACCATGACGTGCGGGCCGCCACCGTGAACGCATTTATGTTCAGCTCGGGACCGTCGCAGCGGAGCGTGCACGAGAGTCCACCGAGCGGCATGCGCGGCGTCTCGGCGCTGCCGGGCGGGCCGAGCGGCGTGCCTGGCAGTCCGTTCTACCTCAGTCTGCTGCCGTCGTGGCTGACGAACGACGCGTATCCGCTGCTGGATCGCGAGAGCGATCTGGAGCACGAGACGCTGTTGGTGATGAAGTTCGTCCCGGCCGGGAAGTAGCGCGCGAGGGCTGGGGAGGGATACGACGACACAAGGCCCTTCTTGTGCAAATCGGCGATGCTCCTCGACGCCGGCGCTCGACTCGACGTCCGCCACCACCTTCTGAAAAGCACGCCGCTCGCACTGGCGTGTCGCTGGGGCGATATCGATCTCGTTCTAACGAACGATCCCCCCGACAATGCCGCCGACGACCCCTCGCCGGAAGGTGAGCCGGCGGGCCGCCGCCTCGAAGTTCGTGTACTCCTCGTCGTCGAGCAGCTGACGCATCTTGGTGTAGACGTCCACACCGGCGGGGTCCTCGATGTTGCGCAGTGCGGGCTGACCTTGAACGATCGCCAGCGCCTGCTCCCGTTTCGACGCAGGAAGCTTCAGATCGTTGATGACGCCCGGCAGTCCTTCATCGGCAGCGGCGCCCGACGTGATCACGCCGCCCGTGACTGTGAAGCGTGAGTTCACTGACGTCCGAACTTCGTCCGCGGTCAGGACGCCATCGTCATTCAAGTCATAGCGAGCGACCAGCTCCTGCATCCGCTCGGGCAGTTCGTCCTTCGTAACCCGGCCGTCGGCGTCGCGATCGAAGGACATGATGCGGTTGACGACCCGCGCCGGGTTGAAACGTGCGAGCCGTTCAGGCTGTGATGCCTCCCCCGGCGGACGCGCAGAGCCGGCGTCCGCCGCGACGACCCCGATGATCAGTGCCGTCCAGAAGAGACGCGGCATGTTTCCTCCTACTCTGCGAACGGGTTCGAGAACTTTGGATCGTTCAGGAACTTCCGATCGGTGAGCGTCTTCAGGAACGCCACCAGCGCCGCCGTTTCGGATGCGGTGAACTTCAGCGGCCCCACGGGAACGAAATAACCCAGATTCGGGTCCGAGATCGCGTTCTCGCTGTAGTGATCGATCAGCGCGTCGAGGGTGGCGAAACGGCCGTCGTGGCCGTACGGGGCGGTCACTTCGACGTTGCGGAGCGACGGCGACTTGAACGATCCGAGGTCCGCAACGCGCAACGTCACATCGCCAACGCCGCCGTCGGCCCAGGGACTGTCCCCGCGCAACCCCGTGTTGGCCGGCCTCGGGACGAAGAAATGCTCATCGCCCTGCTTCATGTGACAGCTCGCGCAGTTGCGCATGAAGAGCGCCTTGCCGCGGTTCTCCTGTCGCGTGAAATTCTCGAAATCCTCGCGCGGTGAGGCAGCTCGAGCGCGGCCCTCGTCATAGCGCGACTGATACGACACCATCGAGCGGACGAACTGCGCGAGCGCCCGGCCGATGCGCTTGACGGTGATCTCACCTGTGCCGAAGGCACGCTCGAAGAGGCTCGGGTAGACCGTGTCGTGGGAGAGCAGCCCGACGAGCGTATCGAGATCCTGCCCCATCTCGATGCGGCTCTTGATCGGCAGCAGCACCATCTCCTCGAGGTTGCCGGCGCGTTCGTCCCAGAAGAATCGCGCGCGCTGGTAATAGCGGAGGTTCACGAGCGGCATCGCGCGGCGGTCGGTCATCGCCCCTTGGAAGCCGCTGCTGAAGGGCTTCGGATCGGAAAACGCGTTCGCCTGGACGTGGCAGGAGGCACACGACTTCGTCTTGTTCGCCGACAGCCGCGTGTCGTAGAACAGCACGCGGCCGAGCGTTGCGCCTTCGTCGGAAATCGGGTTGTCAGCGGGCGTGTTGTCGGTATGGCCTGCAGGAGTCGTGAAATGAGCAGGCAGCTCGACGAACGAGTACCGATACGGAATGTCGGGCAGGTTCAACCGGACCTGCCCGGAGGGTCGCGGCCATACCGCGGCGACGAAAAACAGCACGAGCACCAGAAGGGCCTGCGAGAAGGCTCGATTCATTCCGCCCTCCTCGATTGCGTCTCGGAGCTTTAGACACCGGTTGTGCGCAAACGGCCTGGGCGGCTATCGTCTGACAGGCGACCTTCAGCGCGGACGCGAGCCAGTCGTGGTCGTCCCATTTGAAGCTGTCGCCCGTCTTGTTATCTGTTCGCTCCCCGTCTTTTGACCAGGCCGGCCTTGCTGTACTCGGCGGGATCCATGCCGCGGTCGCGCATCAACTTCTGCAGCAGCGCCACGGCGTCGGGAAATTCCTTCACGGTCGCGCCGAACTGACCGCCCTCGGCGACCATCAACGGCGTCCATCCCAGCTTGTTGCGCGCATCCAGCTTCGCGCCGTGCTCGACCAGATACTGCACGATCGACAACTGGCCGGTCGTCACCGCGCCGTGCAGCGCGGTGCTGCCGCTCCACCGCATGTCGCCCAGCGCGGTTTCGGGAAACTGTTCGAGGTTCTCCGGGTAGCTCGTAAACAGCTTGATCGGATCGCCGACGATGGGCGTGTCGCCGAAGTCGGCGGCGGCGTTGATGTCGTTGCCGAGACTGTGCGCGAGCTTGACCGCTTCGAGCCGCTCGGCTTCGGACGTTCCATTCAACGGTCCGGGCGTCTCGCCGGTCCACGTTCCCAGACCCGCTGCCGCCATCAGCGGCGTGACGTGCTGGACGGTCGTGAGCAGCGGATCGGCGCCGTGCTCGACCAGCAGGCGCATGAACTCGACGTCGCCGTTCTTCGCCGCGAGGTAGAAAGGCGTCGCGCCCACGAGGCTGATGAAATCGCGGCCGGCCGCGATGTTCGGCGGACTCTTCACCTCTCCATCGTCGCGATCGAATGGAATCTCCTTCCAGGCGAGACGGACGTTCGGGTTCGCGCCCCGCTCGAGAAGCATCCTCGCCAGATCGATGCTGGCCAGGTTTCCGGTCTGCGGCGGCGGCACCTGGTTTCCGGCCGAGACGCCGGGACGCCGCATCCAGGCGAGCGCGTGGAGCACGGAGCCGCGGGCGTCGGCGACGTTCGGGTCGGCGCCCGCTTTCAGCAGCACTCCGGCGACCTCGAAATGCGCGTTGATCACAGCCAGCGCCAGCGCCGACGTGGTCTCGACGGACGTCCTGGCCGTCGAGTTCGACGAGGTCGCTTCGGCGCGCGCCACGTCGTTGGGGTTCGCGTTCGCCGCGAGCAGGCGGCGTACGGCGCCAACCGATCCCTGCCGCACCGCGAACAGCAGCGGCGTAAATCCGCCCTTCGACCGCGCGTTGACGGCGGCGCCCATTTCGATCAAGGCGTCGACGACCGGCGTGTGCCCTTCGGCCGCGGCCCACATCAGCGCCGTCTGTCCCTTCCACCGTTCTTTGGCGTTGACGTCCGCGCCGCGCACGAGAAGCGCCTTGACCGCGCGGAGATTCCCCGTGCCCGCCGCCGACATCAGGCACGTTTCGCCCTCGGGATTCGCCGTGTTCGGATCGGCGCCGGCGCCGAGCAGCAGCTCGACGATGTCTGCGTTTCCGCGCGCGCAGGCCAGCGACAGGGGTGAAAGGCCGTACCGGTTGACCGCCTTGACGTCGGCGCCGCCGCGAACCAGGTTCGTGACCGCCGCGAGATCGTCGCGCTCCACCGCGCGGTGCAGCGGTGTCGCGCTGCCCAGCTGCGGCTGTTGAGCGCCGGCGGCGAGCGACGCGGGCGCCACCGAGAGCCACACCGCGAGTCCACAGACGATGCGGCCGCGACCACGTCTCATGATCGGGGTTCTCCAGCTTCGCGCACGACGATCTAGATCCGGGGGGCTTCGCCCCGCGGCCCCCCACGCCTTCGCTCGCGGGGCCCCGTGCACCCCGCTTCCGCCTCCGCTAAAGCTACGGCGGACGCGCCGTAGCGCCTGCGGCGCGAAGGCGGACCGCTCCGGCGGGCGCGCCCGTGGCTCGCCTTAAGCCGTGTTCATGCTAAAGGACGCTGCCGGAATGCGCAAACGGCAACCGAGGCTGCCGACGATTGTTCTGGAGAGGTTCAAAGGTCGGACCTTTGCGTATACTTACGTACGCGCGTCATGCCGTCCTGTGTCCCGCGAACGGCCGCTTTCCTGGTCATCCTGACTGCCGGGCTGGCCAGCGATGCGCGACCCCGGGTCTACGCCCGGCAGCAAACACTCCTTCCGACTTCGCACACACCGTCGTCGAGCCGGGCGGTTCTCAGTAAATACTGCTTCGGCTGCCATAACGAGAAGACCCACGTTGCCGGCCTGACGCTCGACCGAATGAACCCCGACGACGTCCGCGCGGACGCGGCTCGGTGGGAAAAGGTGGTGCGAAAACTCCGGTCGGGCGCGATGCCGCCGGCCGGTCGGCCGCGACCCGATGCCGCGACGTACGCGGCGGTCGCCGGACAGCTCGAGGCGACGCTCGATCGCGCGGCGTCGGCGCACCCTGATCCCGGCCGGCTCCCGCTCCTGCACCGGCTGACCCGGACCGAGTACAAGAACGCGATTCGCGATCTGCTGGCGCTCGACGGCCTGTCGAAAGACGCCGATCTCGACCTGCTGCTGCCGGCCGACAACACGAGCACCGGCTTCGATACGATTGCAGACCTGCTCTTCGTCTCCACACCGCAACTCGAGCAGTATC
>JBKPAI010000115.1:0-17560 GCA_046726355.1 Acidobacteriota bacterium
TCCTCCTGGCAGTGTGGATTGCATGGGCGACACTTGTTGTCACGCGTGTGCACGTGCAGCTCTGGCGCCTTGCCGCAGACGAAGGGCCTGCGGCCGTCGGCGCACTCGTCTGGCGCGCCCTGCGGGCAACGGGAATATGTACCGCTGTTGCCGTCGCCGTCGCGGTTCTTGCCGGAGCGGCGCATGTCGCGGGACGCTCGGTGCGTCGCCGGCTGGGCGATCGCAGCGGCGCGGTGCTGATGATTGCCGCCGGCGTGGCTGCGCCGGTGTGGTTTGCCGGCGCTGACACCCTCGCCGCGCGGCAGGCGCTCCTGCACACGGGGTTCGTCGCGCATGCCGGCGAAGCGTTCGGGCGGGCGTTCGTCGGTCTTGTCGGCGCGGCGTTCGTCGCGGGTGCCGGGTTCGCACTTGGCGGAATGATTCTCGGTCTGGCCGGCGTCGTGAGCGCGTCACGCACGGAGCGGCTGGTGCTCGCCCCGACGCTCGGGCTTGGTGCGCTGGCGTACCTGTCGCTCGCGTGTGCGGGTGCAGGCGTCTACCGGCCGCCGACCGTGGCGGCGCTCGTTGCCATCATTTTGATCGGTGGAGGCATTCGTGCGTGGATGCGTCCGCCGTGCGCAAACGCCGCGCCCGTCGCCCCCGCCTTCGACCTCGCGAGCTGGCGGCCGCAGCGGTTCGAGATCCCCTGGCTGGTGCTCGGCGCCGTCGCGGTGTCGTTCGCGCTGGTAGCCGCTCTCGCACCCGAAACGGAATACGACGCGCTCTGGTATCACCTCTACCTGCCGCAGCGCTGGCTCGAAGGCGGACACCCCGTCGACCTCGTCGAGGAGTACGTTTCGCTGTACCCGCTCACGTGGGAACTGGTGTTCGGCGCCGGTCTGGTCTTCGGCGGCGTCGTGGCTGCCAAGCTGCTCCACTTCATCTGCCTGCCCCTGCTCGCTGTGTGCGTCGCGCTGGTGGCTGGCCGCGATCCGCGCTCGACGCCCGCGGGCGTCGCCGTCGGGCTGTTGCTCACCGCGCCGACCGTGCTGTGGGAGGCGGGCACCGCATACGTGGACCTCGCGCTTGCGCTCTACGCAGCGTCCGGCGTTTATGCGCTGGCGCGGTTCATCGAATCCCGCGAGCGCTCCTGGCAGATCGTGGCGGCGATCGAGCTCGGATTCGGCGCCGCGACCAAGCACCTCGGGCTGGTGGTGCTCGCCATCGCCATCGCCGGGTTCATGGCGGCCGCATGGTCACGACGCCGGAGCGTTCGTGCACTGGCGCTGGACGCGGCTGTGATCGCAGGCGTCGCACTCGTTCTGCCGGTGCCATGGTATGTGCGGAGCTGGCAGGCATCGGGCAATCCCTTCTTCCCCGAGCTCTACGCCGTGTTCGGCGGCGGACCGCCGGATCGATGGGATGCGCTGACCGAGCACGGGCTGATGATGTTCAAAGCCCACTTCGGTCGTGGACATGGTTTGCTCGATGTCATGCGCCTGCCGTGGGATGTGACGGTCCATGCAGCATCTTTCGGCGGGTCGCTCGGCGCGCTGTTTCTGCTGTTGAGCCCTGCCGTGCTTTTCGGCGGCTGGCCGTCGCGGGCCACGAGTGTGCTCGGCGCGGGCGCGGTCGCCTATGCGGCGGTGTGGGCGTCGCCGATCAGCAGCCTGCAGCTGCGGTTCCTGATGCCGGTGGTCTCCGTGCTCGCGATTCTCGGCGCGCAGGGATGGCAGCATCTCACGGCGGCGGGCGTTCGCATCCGCGGGGCCACGCCGGTGATTGCGGCGGCGCTGCTGCTGGTTGGGGTGCTCCAGCTCCCACCGTTTGTCGTCATCCAGGAGGCTGACCGGGCAGGCTGGACCGGTCAGCTCACGCACGTGCTCCGCGGGGCACCAGCAGCGGTCGTGCTCGGCAGAGAGTCGAGCGAGGCGTATCTCGCGCGCGAAGTGCCGTCCTACGCGGCGTGGCAATATGTGAACGCGCGGCTGCCCTGGAGCGCGCGCGTCCTGACGTTCTCCGGGGGCGATCAGCTGTACAGCCGCCGGCGACGGGTGCCGCACGACACCGTCCTTGCGCGGGCCGCGGTCTGGAACCCGGCGGATTCGGACATTGAGACCGTCGGCAGCGCGCTCAAGCGGCTGCAGGTCACGCACATTCTGTACGACGCGCGCGCCTTCCGGCGGGAGCCCTTGGCGCGGCTTGCCATCGCCTCGCCGCGATTTCGGCACGCGTGCGTGGTCGAACACGCGGACGGGCGATTCATCCTGTGCCGGGTCGATTACGAGCAGCTCGGCGCCGTGTCGCGCACCGCGCAGACGGCGCACGCACGCTGACGCCGCTCAATAAATCGCGGTGCTGCGCACATCGGACCGCCGGCGGCGCACCCGCCAGCGAACCAAGCGGATCGTGTTGGACACCTTGCGGACCAGATGCCGTATTGCGCCGGCGGGGTGACAGCGGAGAAGCGTGACGACATCCGGGGCGGTCCGACGCCAGCCGCGGCGCTCCCGGAGCGTTTGGCGGATCTGCTCGACGAGCCGGTCGCCGTAGAACATGCGGATGCGGCGGCAGCCGGCGCGATGCGCGGCCCGGCGATCTCGATTCGCTCCAAGGTGTTGCCGTTGGGCGCGCATCACACGCAGCAGCTGCCGAAGCATCAGGCGCGGGTCGAGTGACATGTTCGCGGTGTGGCGACGGTATTCGGCGACCACCTCGCTATGGAAGGCGACAGAGAACCGGCGGCTGATGCGAAGATACAGGTCGTAATCACCGCAGGCATCTACGCGCGAGTCGAACCCGCCCGCCTCGACCAGCGCGGACCGCCGGAACATCACCATCGCGGGCATCCGAATCGTGTTGCGCTGTAACAGTGCGAGATACGGGTCGGCCCCGTGACGCAGCGGCTGTTCGGTTGGAAGCGGCGTGCCGTCGGGCGCGATGTACTGGCTGTAACCCGCCACGAACGCGAGCGTCCGGTCGGCCATCAGCCGGCCCGCGCCGGTTTCCAGGCCGTGCGGCGTCAACCGGTCGTCGGCATCGAGAAACACGACGAACTCGCCGCGGCTGACGTGGAGGCCAGCGTTGCGCGCGGCCGAGAGCCCACGATTCGGCTGCTCGATGTAGCGAACGGTGTACCGCGTGGCCACCGCACGGGTGTCGTCCGGCGAGCCATCGTTCACGACGATGACTTCGGTGTTCGGATACGTCTGGCCGAGCACGCTTTCGATGGCGTCACCGAGAAAGTGCGCCTGTCTGTAACACGGGATGACGACCGACACCATCGGTGCCGGGTCGATCGGGCGAGTGGGGGATGCGTCCATGGGCCGGCGTCAGATGGTGAGGGTTGCCGGACGACGCGACGGCGCTGTCGACGTCCGGCACTCGTACGGAAGGAGAAACGTGCCTTTTCGGCCCCGACCCTCGACGTACAACGTCGTGCGGCCGAAGCGCCACGCGATTGGCCGCACCGCGCCGCCGGGCATCGCCGTCACGCCTAACGTGTACACGCCCGGGGCGAGCAGCAGCTCGGGAATGATGAAATCGACACATGTCGTCCCGGCGGCGAGAGGCCGCGCCTGGCCGGCGGTGCGACTGGTCAGTTCGACCAGCAGCGTCCCGCGCTCGAAGTCGTAGACCGACAGCACCACTTCAACGTCGGCAAACGGCACGGCCGACTCCAGCGTGGCACGCGCGACGAGCGGGGCGCCGGCGTTCGCGGTGAGGGTGGTCGCGCCGTCGGCGGCGTGCAGTGTCAGACCGGCAATCTGCAGTCCGGACGCGGCAACGCCGGTCTCGTCGTCGGCGCCCACGAGCGCCGGATCGACGCCGGCCGCGAGACCCTGGTACGCAGTGATCACGGCATGGGTGTCGCCGGACGCCGCGATGGTGCCGCGCTCGACGAGCAGCGCGCGGTCGCACATCTGTTCGATGGCGCCGAGATCGTGCGATATCAGAATCATGGTCGTTCCGCGACGCTTCAGCTCCTGAATCCGGGCGAGACAGCGCGCCTGGAACTCAGCATCGCCCACCGCGAGCACCTCGTCGACGAGGAGCACGTCAGGTTCAAGGTGCGCGGCGATCGCGAACCCGAGCCGGACGTACATGCCCGACGAGTAAAACTTCACCGGCGTCTCCAGGAATGCGCCAATGCCGGAGAACTCTGCGATGCTCGGCAGGCGCTCGGTAATTTCCCGCCGGCGCAGTCCGAGAATCGTCCCGCTCAGATAGGCATTCTCGCGACCGGTCAGTTCCGGGTGGAATCCGGAGCCGATCTCGATCAGGGCCGCGAGCCGGCCGCGGATCGTGATCTCGCCCTCGGTCGGAGCCGTAATCCCTTCGAGCAGCTTGAGAATGGTGCTCTTGCCGGCGCCGTTGCGACCGATGATGCCGAGCGCTTCCCCCCGGCGCACCTCGAAGCTGACATTCCGCAGCGCCCAGAAGTCCCGGCGCGGCCGCCAGAGCGTGCCAGGCTTCCTGCGCTCCGTCAGGCGGTAGCGCTTGGAGATCCTGTCGCAACACACGTCGATGGGGACATTCGCCATTCGTGCTCAAATCACGTCCGCCATGGTGGCTTCCGCGCGCTTGAACAGCAGGTACGAGCAGGGAAGGAGCAGAGCGGTCGCCGCGATCGGAACGACCAGCAGCTCCGGCGCCGGCGCGGCGGTCTGCAGCACGACGTGGCGGAATGTTTCGATAATGCCGGTCAGCGGATTGAGCTGGAAGATGGTGTGATACCGCGCCGGCACGGCGCTGAGCGGATACGCGATCGGCGTGGCGAACATCCACAGGTACAGGCCGAGCGGCACGCCGAGACCGACATCCCGATACCGCACCTGAACGGCGGACAGCGCGAAGCCAATCGCGGTGGTGAGGGCGATCGCGGTTGCCACGATCGGCAGCGCAAGCAACAGGTGCACCGTAACCGCCCGGCCGTGCCAGGCAAGCAGGCCGATCAACACGGCAGTTCCGATGGCGAGGTCGAACATCGCCGCCGCCACGTAGCTGAGGGGAAGGATTTCCCGAGGGAAATACACCTTCGTCACGAGCTGCGCGTGTGACACCAGCGCATGCGTCGAGTTGCTCAACGCGGTCGACACGAAGCTCCAGAGGAGCAGCCCGGAGAACGCGAAGAGTGAATACGGCACTCCCTCGCTCGGCACCCGCGCGATGTGGCCGAACACCAGCGTGAAAATGAGCATCATCGACAAAGGCTGGAGAAGGGCCCAGCAGAGACCGAGGATCGACTGCTTGTGCCGGACGCGGATGCGGTGTTCGGTGAGCGTGCGCAGCAGATCAGCGTATTGCGTCAATTCACGAAGGTTCCCGGGCATCCGCCACGCGGCGACCCCCGGCCGCCGAATCGTCACGGGGCGATCATCGAAGGTCGCTGACGGCATGGATCGAATCGGTGTGCGTCGAGATTGCCGACCTCATCCGTTCAACTGCCTGAGATGTTGTGCAACTCAGGTGCCAGACGCCATCGCGTACGGCGCCGCGTGTTATGGCGCCGCGTGTTATGTCGTTGGAGCCTCGCTGAGGTGGTCCGGCGTCGTGGCAGATCGATACTTTGCACGATCTGAAAACTCAGATACGACAGTCGATATGCTGTTCACCAAACACCTTCGCGACAGAATCCGGCGCGGGAGAATCAGATGCAGCATTCGCATCTGGAAGCATCCCCGTGTGAAGGTGGGTGGTCGTTACGCGATGGACGAGGGCTCCATTGTCGTGGATTCGATGACGCCGATCCGCATGAGCGATATCACAGACGACCTGGCGCGCGAGTCGGGGTTCGACAGCGTGGCTGATTTGCTGCGAGTCGCCAGACACGGCCGCGGCAACAGGGTGTACTTGATTCGGTTCCATTACCTGGCTCCGGGTGCGTGGGACACGCCAACGGGGAAATCGAACTAACAATGGAACTCTCGTTGAGGGCCGCAGCCCGGGTAGCGAGGCTGCCTGACATGTGGCTGCAGCCGACGGGCGGCCATGCGCCGACTGATCGCCAGTGGCTCACGCCGCTTGGTACGAGGAGAGCTGAATTACCCGCAACCCTGGAAGTCTCGGCAGACGCCGATCGTTTGTCAGGAATGTCTTGCAGCCCGTCGTGAGCGCCGATACGAGGTGCAAGGCATCCGGCGTCTTCACGCCTGTTGCTGCGCGAAGCTGTGCCGCCGCGCGAAGTTGATCACGCGACAGCTCGGTCATTCGAATCCCTCGACTTCTCGTCAGCAGCAGTTCATAACGTTCCGCAAGTTGGGTGTTCCCCGCGCGATACGGCACAACCAACACCTCGAGCAGCGTGAGGGCCGATGTGACTAATTCGCGTTTCCCCCGGTCCGCTTCTTCAAA
The DNA here is from genome assembly GCA_046726355.1 of Acidobacteriota bacterium. Taxonomy (GTDB): domain Bacteria; phylum Acidobacteriota; class Vicinamibacteria; order Vicinamibacterales; family CAVVIG01; genus QHWF01. Next base: position 6,334 of record JBKPAI010000115.1, read on the forward strand.
CAAGGGCACGATGTGCGGGAGGAATCGTGGTTCCTCTCCAATGAAGTAGATGAAGATTGCGGTGTCGACGGCAACAGCACCACGGCCAAGGTCAGCGATCAGTCCCACGCCGCCCGTTCACGATCCACGTGAGTTGCAGCATCGATGCCCCGCCAGTCTTCTTTGCCGAGACCCTGGAGCTCGAGGATGGAAAGAGCCTTGGGCGACTCGAGAACGTCGCTCAGGATTTGAGTGACTTCCTGCGCGATCGATCGGCGTTGGCGTTTGGCCCGAGCCTGCAGCTTCCGATAAAGGCCATCTGGCAGATTCTTGACGTTCAGCGTTGCCATCCGTTCCTCCGTTATTCCTCCATTCTGGAACCGCCGGGTGCGGACGGTCAAGAACTCTCGTACCCGTAATCTTTTGCGAAGACGAACGTGTCTGGAGAGTAGCTCGCCGTCTCCACAACGCCAGCACCCGGGTGGTGGACACGGGCCAGGTCTGTGCAGCCTGCCGCCGGCGCGCCTCAGCGCCCTTTCCACTGGCGTAACAGTTCCAGCGCGACCGCATGCGTCGGGTTCCTCTGCAGCAGCCGTTCGAGCACGGCGATGCCCTCTCTCGAACGGCCGGCGCTGAAATGGATCTTGGCCAGTGTCACGTAGGCGGCCTCGTACTCGGGAGTCCGCTGCAGAATACCCTGAAGAAGGCCGACCGCCGCGTCGGCCTGCCCTCGTGACACGAACACGAGCGCGAGATTGTTCGCCGCCTCTCCGTAGTCCGGGCGGCGGGCGAGCGCATCACGGAAATAACGCTCCGCTCGATCCATGTCGCCAGACCGGCCAACGAGCAGGCCCAGATTGTTCAGCGCTTCGGGAAAGTCCGGCTGCAGCGCCAGCGCCTTTTCGTAGAAGCCGCGAGCTTCCTCCTCGCGGCCGGTCAGCAGCAGCGCATAGCCAAGATTGTTCAGCGCGTCGGGGTACTCCGGTGTCGACGCCAGCGCCGCACGAAACCGGCTGATGGCGGCCTCGAGATTGCCTCCTTGTGCGAGCAGCGCACCGAGATCGTTGTTCGCTTCGGCCAGATCCGGCTGCAGGGCGAGGGCGCGCTCGAACGCTGCGCGGGCCCGGGCCGTTTCGCCGCTTCTGACGAGCAGGGTACCCAGACGATACAGCGTGGAGGCGCCCGGATTCGCCTGGGCCGCACGATCGAACGCGATCACAGCGGCCGCTTCGAGTCCGTTGTCAAGCAGTTCCCGGCCGTACGGGAGGTAGTTGCGCAGCGGCAGTGCGGAATAGAAGGTTCCGCGAAAGGGCACCGCGCGGTCGAGACGCTCGCCCGGAGACACGTCGATCGTCCTCGCGTCTTTCACGATCTGGCCGACGTCCACGCGCTCGCGGTAGACCTTCACCACATGGCCGCCGGCATCGAGGAGCAGACACGTGGGCAGAACCAGATCCTGCCGGTTCATGAACAGATGCCGGTTGAGGATGGCATAGCTCAGGCTCACTTCGGGAGTTGCAACGACCACCGGCGTCGCGCCGGAAGGGACCGCGCCGAGCGACACGCGATCGCCCGATGAGTCGACGGCAACGGCGATCGATCCGAGGCCGGCGCCAGTCAACGTCGCTGCGCCGCGCTGGAGTGTGTCGAGTGCCGCGCGGGAACCCGTCACCTCGGGAGACCAGACGAGGAGAATCGCGGGCTTGCCTGTCAACGCCGCGAGCGAACGCGTCGCGCCGCCGACATCCGGCAGCGAGAAATCAGGCGCCGGAAACGGTTCGTACATCCAGGTGGCATCCGGCGCGGAACCCTGAGCCACTGCCGCGCCGGTCGCCTTCTCTGCCGGCGGCGGCTTGAATGCCTCCGTCTCGATGTCACCGCCCTCGACGATCCGAATGCGGCGATTGACCGGTACGTCAGTGAACACCTGCGTTTCACCCGACGGCCAGCTCACGGTCAGTTTCAGGACGGGCTCGCTCGCGCCGAGTCCGATGAGCAGCTCTTTCGAGTGCTGCGACAGGAATCCGGAGCCGGCCTGCACGGTGTCGACCTTGCGGAGCCGGTCGGTCTCGACGGTCACGCGGGCGCCGATCGCGTCGCGGTTGCTGCGGGTGCCGCGCAGGCGGACCGCGAGAGATGCCGGCTTTGGCGCGTAATCGTTACGGAAGATGCGAAGTTGCGGCGCCTGCCGATCGGCCATCACCGCAAGGTCGGGATCGCCATCACGGTCGATGTCGAGAACGGCAAACGATCGGCCGTCCTGGTCGAGATCAAGGCCGACCGCTCCTGAGATCTCGTCGTAGCCGCCGTGTCCGTCGTTGCGCAGGAACACGTTCCGCTGCCGGCTGGCGATGGAGCTGTGAATCAGCAGCTGGTTGATCGCACGCCACGCATCATCGTAGGGAGTGCCGGGCACTCGTGTGAGCGGGGAGCGCGCCACGACCTGTCTCCAGAAGAATCCCTCGAGGTCCCCGCCGGCGGCAGCGTCCGCCTGGCGCGTCAGCATGCCGTTGACGATGTAGAGATCGTCCCAGCCGTCGCTGTCGAAATCGAGCGCGTCGGACGACCACGCCCACCGGCCCATCGCGGCGTGCGCCTCGAGCGTCTTGTCCTCGAAGCGTCCGTTTCCGAGATTTCGAAACAGCGAATTCCCGCGAACGTGTCGGCGATAGAGCGTGCGTACAGCCGGCGTCGCATCGCGCATGAAGGCCGGCGACGATGTGATGCGCAGCCCCGGGGCGCTCCACATGTTGCCGGTATAGATGTCGAGCAGGCCGTCGTTGTCGTAGTCGAGAAAGGCGGCGCTCATGCCGGCGCCGTGATCGAGAACGCCCGCTGATGCCGCGACGTCCTCGAACCTCACGTTGCCGTCGCGGCGCCCGAGGTTGTGATACAGGTTCTTGGTCCCGAAGTCGTTCGCGACCAGCAGATCCGGCCAGCCGTCGCCGTCGTAGTCGGCCCACGCTGCGGCGAAGTGATAGCGGTCGTTGCCGGCGTCGAGGCCCGCGTCGTGGGTCGCGTCGACGAATCGGCCGCGGCCGTCATTCCGGAAGAGAACCCCAGGCGGTCCGTTGCGGGCGTCGTAGTACGGCGCCGGCGTGCCGGCCTTGTCCTCGCCGGCGCCGAAGAAATACGAGTACACGCACAGATACAGATCGAGAAAGCCGTCGCGGTCGTAATCGGCCATCGTAATCGACGTCAGCACGCCCTGAAGCGGCCGCGCGAATCGGAAGGCGTCCGGAACGGCAGTGAAATGCCCCGTGCCGTCGTTGGTGAACAGAAGCGGGTTGGTCGATGTCGCCACAACGAGATCCTGATCGCCGTCGTTATCGACGTCGGCAAAGAGCGACTGCGCGGTGTCATCGAGGACGCCGACGCCCGCGGTGTCCGTGATGTCCTCGAATGTCGCGTCGCCGCGATTCCGGTAGAGACGGTTGGGCAGTCCGGCCGGCTGAGCGACGTACAGATCGTCGAGTCCATCTCCATCCGCGTCGCCGACCGAGACGCCCTGATGGCCGTTCGAGTCGCGCGTCAGGACCGAGTCGAACGCCGCCATCCACGAGTCGAGATCGACGTTGAGCTGGCGGCGGAACGAGTCGTTGCCGCCGAGCGCCGCCGCGGTGATCTCGGTGAAGATGGGGGTTTGGGCCCGGCTCACCAGATGCGACGAGGCAGTCCAGCGAACGATCTGCCAGCCCGACGCGTTTCGTCGCCATCCCATCTCCCACTCGCCATCGTGCTCGACCCGGTACGCCTTGGTTCCGGCGCCGACGATGTCGTAACGGACGGTGGTGCGAAGGGCTGATGGCGGATCAGCCGGACCGTCGGGTTCGATGGAGGTGATGACGAGCTCCGCCACGGCGACGTCGCGCAAATCGTCTACCAGGCGCCGCAGCTCCGCGCCGAATGCACGAGCGTCGAGCGTCGGATCGCGCGGCAGGTCCTTCGTCCGCTTCACATCGAGCGGCGCCTGACTCGTCGCGGCTTGTTCAATCGAGAGCAGTCGCGCGCCGCGAAAGCCTGGGTCGAGCAGATCGCTGGCGACGGCCGCGGCGCGCGATCCGCCCGCGCGAAGCGCATCGGACAAGTCGCGGAGCCGCGCCTCGAGCTCTTTTGCCTGACGTTCCAGCGGGAACCCGTCGTTCCCCGGCTCGAGTTGTTTCAGAAACGGTTCCATCGTTTCCGAAACGGCGAGTGTGGGTCGATAAACCGCTTTTTCCTGGACCTGCGCTGTTCCAGCAACAAGAGCGAACATCGCCAGAAGGCTCGCGAAGAGGAGCCCCTTCGTAGGAGCTATGCACAGCCGCCACACGACGGCATGCAACGCGGAAACCGCAGAACTCGCAGAACAAAACCGGCTTTCTCTGCGGGTTCCGCGAGTTCTGCGTTGATCGTCGTGGCCGGCATCAATCATGTGCGAGATCATCGGGCGATGCCGGCCTGCTGAATGCTGGTTGATTCGGACAGCCTGAGTACGTGGAGCCGGTCGCCCGGCAGCTGTTTCCATTCCCACCGACGCCCGCCCGGCATGCGGATCTCCACATCGATGGGACCGGCATAATCGCCGAGCCCGAAGTACGCCCGCAGATCGTTCTGTGAGAGGAAGCTTCCGCCCGAGCGGATCTCGCGCACCTGCTTCGTGCCGCCGCCGCTGATCGTCACCTTTGCGCCGATTGCAAACCGGTTTCCTGAGGCGGCCACAGGGCGCACCGCCACCCAGTGGTGTGACGTCCCCTGCCGATTTTCGAGCAGCGTCGGGGCCTCGTCCGTGTTGTTGACGACGAGGTCGAGATCGCCATCGTTGTCGAGGTCGGCCACGGCGAGGCCGCGGCCGACCGCGGCGATCTGCATGGCTGCGCCCGCACGTTCCGAAGCGTCGCGGAACCGGGTGCCGTGGTTCAAGAGCAGCTGGTTCTTCTGGCGGTAGGTTTCGCCGACCTGCGGGAAGTGGTCGACATCCGAGAAAATGTGGCCGTTGGCGAAGAACAGATCGAGCTTTCCATCGAGGTCGGCGTCGACAAAGGCAGCGCCCCAGCCCATGCGCGCGAACGTGGGGCCCTCGATGCCCGCCGGCGTGCTCACGTCCTCGAAATGCCGGCCGTCGACGTTGTGGTACAGCGTGTAGCGATCGTGCGCGAACGTCGTGAGCACCAGGTCCATCCGCAGGTCGCCGTCATAGTCGCCGGCGTCGGCGCCCATTCCCGCCTGAGCGCGCGCGTCGCCGTTCACCGCCACGCCCGCAGTCAGTCCGGCGTTTTCAAAATGGCCGTTTCCGAGGTTGTGATACAGGAAATTCGGGTTCGAGTCGTTCGCCACGAAGAGGTCGACGAACCCGTCGTCGTCGTAATCGGTCGCCACGACTCCGAAGCCGTACGCCCGGGACAGATCAGAGAGGCCGTGCGCGTCGGTGGCTTCCACGAAGCGTCCGTTGCCGACGTTTTCGAAGAACAGATCGGACTCTCCGGGCAGTCCGGCAGGGCCGACCATGATATGCGGCCCGTTCCGCCAGACCAGCGTGCGTTGCGCTCGCACGATGGACTCCCAGGTCGTCTCGACGTAGCGTGCGACGTACAGGTCGAGATCGCCGTCGGCGTCGGCATCAAAAAACGTGCACCCTGTGCTCCAGCCGCCGGCAGCGACGCCGGCGCGGGCCGCCACCTCCTCGAACGTGCCGTCGCCGCGGTTGCGGAACAGCGCATTCGGGCCCCAATTGGTGACGTAGAGATCGATGCGGCCGTCGCCGTCGAAATCACCGGCGCAGGCGCCGCTGCCCCACGCCGCGAGATCGACGCCCGCCTGCTTTGAGACGTCCTCGAACTTCCATCCGCCGAGGTTGCGATACAGGGCATTGCGATGGGGGACACGCTCACGTGCCGGGGTGAGCTCCGCCGCGGTCACCAAATAGATGTCGAGCAGTCCGTCGCCGTCGTAGTCGAACAGAGCCACGCCGCCGCAGGCCGACTCGAGAATGTGGTCCTTCGTCGGTCCCCCGCAATACATTTTCGTGGGCAGGCGCGCGCCTACCTCAAAGGTGACCGGCACAGGCGCGCCGTCTTCGGGCGGCGCGATGTTCGGCGGCGCGGGACCCATCGCCGACGCGTGGCTGCCGTACGCAGGATCCTTGGGCTTCGTCTGGCTGTAGCTTCCCTGGAATGCGAGGCCGAGCGCGATTTCCCCCTCGAGTTGAGCCCGCGCTCTCTCGAGGAGCGCAAGGACAGGGCCGATCGCCGGCACCACACCTCGAGCGTCTCCTGATGCCAGAGCCGTGAGCTCGGACGCGGCGCGACGCAACTCGCTTCGCAGCGGCGGGTTGAGAGGCGTTGTTGGGTTCGCCGGATCGGGATCGGCTCCCAACGTTTCGAGGCTACGGCTGGCATCCAGAACGGCGCGTCGAATTTCGTCGACCGGCGCGCCGGGACGCGCCGCTTGTCGGAGGAGGGCGACAGCGTCGCGCTGCAGCTGCAGCAGCCGGGCGCGATCCGGGGCGTCAGCGCGTGCCTGCTGCGCCGCAGTTGGCGAAATGAAGGCGGCAATCGCTGTGAGCGGCGCACACAGACCAATAACAACCAAGCGCCGCTTCAGACGTGCGCGAAGCCGGCATGCCGTGGGGTCCATAACCGAAGTGAGCCTTCGCCCTGTAGCGCGCAGCTCGAGAGCCGCCGGCACTCTCGAGCCCGATCACTGATGACAGCCAGGACAATCAACGCAGCACTCGCGGAACCCGCAGAAGTCGCTTTGTTCTGCGAGTTCTGCGGGTTCTGCGTGAAATGTCGTGCCGTGTCGCGGCGACGGCGGATCGCGAATCCACGAGGGGAGACGGGGGAAGGAGGTAAAACCTGCGCGCCTCTCAGGACTGAACCTCCGCGTCCTCCGCCTCCTCCGTGGTGACGTTCCTAGAATGTCAGCCGGGTGACGAGCTGCAGCCGGCGCGGATCCGCGACGCCGCTGATGGTGCCGAATCCGTTCCGCTGCACCAGACTTCCCTGCGCATCGTACGGCAGGTTCGTGATCGTTTTGTCCGTCAGGCTGGCAAAGTTCGCCGTCGCGTTCACCTGCGTGAACTGCACCTTGTCCAGCACGTTGAAGATATCGAGCCGGATCTCGAACTTCGCCCCGTGCGCGATCGGGAAGTTCTTCGACAGCGACAGATCGAAATTGTTGAGCGGCGGCTCGCGGGCGAAGAACCGCGGCGTTTCGTCGCCCCTGCTGCCCGGCTGCGGTGGCGCGAAGCACCCCACGTTGGTGAACTGCTGGTACGGATCGCCGCTCCATCCTTTACCGGGGTCGCACGTGAGCGCGATGCGCGCGTTCGGGTTGCCGTCAGTACCGGTCAGGTTCGCGGCCCCAATGCCAGGAATCGAGAAGCTGACGGTGTAGGGCCGCCCGCTCGTCCAGCGGTAGACGCCAGAGAGCTGCCAGTCGTTCACCAGCACACCCAGTCCTTTGCTGTCGGTCGCCTTCGGTGTCTGGTAGATGGCATTGATGGTGAGGTTGTGCGTCCGGTCGTAGTCCAGGAGCGAGTAGTCGAGGCGCCGCGTCTCTTCTTTGCTGAGGTTTGGCACGCCGGCGGAAAAGTCAGTGCTGTTGATGCCCTGCGCCTTGCTCCACACCCAGAAGCCGGACAGCAGGAAGCCGCGTTCGAACCGGCGCGTCACCGCCGTCTGCAGTCCTTTGTAGTCGGAATAGCCGCTGTAATCCCACATGCGGATACCGCCGTAGCCACGGTACGGCCGCAGGAAGTCGTTCGGCAGCGCATTCGCTCCGGGCGTCGCGCTCGGCACACGGGTCGGATCCTGATTCTCCGGCTTGAACGTCGCGCCAAATGGCAGCGCGTTGATCTGCACCTGGCGCAGCAGGTCGGTCGATTTGGAGCCGACGTAGGCGACGTCGAGAATCACTTCCTCGACGAGCTTGTGCTGCACGCCGACGTTCCACTGCGTGATGCGGGGCGGCTTGAAATCGAACGCGGTGGGATTCAGCGAGAGCGTCGAGAACGGATCGCCGCTCGCGGCGGTCAGATCCTGCAGCCGGCCCCACTGCAGCTGCGTGTTCAATACGCCCGGCGCGTTCGCGATCATGTCGAAGACAATGTTGCCCTGCGGCCGGTCGTAGAAGACGCCGAAGCCGCCGCGCACGATGAACTCTCCGAGGCCGGTCACGTCGTAGGCGGCGCCCAGCCGCGGCGAGGTCCGGAAGGCGTTCCCGTCCTGGAGCTGGTCGTTGATTCCCTGGCCCGCCTGGAAGGACCCGTTGAAGCGATTGGAACCGGGCGTGAGCCGGCCGATGAAGCGTTCTTCGACCGTATTGGCCAATGTCGGCGCCACACCCTGGGCGATGAGCGTCGGGTCCATCCCACGCCGCGTGCACCCCGCGCCGGGCGGGCCGCCGACGCACACCGGCGAATACAGCCTCGCCGCCTGATTTGGATCGAACCGGTCGGGCAGGAAGTTCGACGCCTGCAGTGTCGTGTCCCACTGCGGCGTTTGCAGGTAGAAGCGGACGCCGTAATCGAGCGTCAGCCGGCCGCTCTTCCAGTTGTCCTGCGCGTACCACTCGACCTCGTGGTAGCGCCATTCCGGCAAGGCGTACTTGTTCGCCTGCTGGTAGGTGTTGAACACACCGGTGGCCGCGTTGGCGTAGCCAAATCCCGTGTCGAAGGGATTGCTCGAATTGTCCACGAAGTTGATCTGGCCGTTGAAGCTGGCGAAGATGCTCTGCGGCTTGAAGCTGTTCTGGTAGTAGAACCCGGCTTTCGACGAGTGCGCGCCCCACACTTTCGTCACATTCGCGATGACGTCGTGCGTGACGTTCTTGTTCGTGAACGGACCGCGATCGGTCTGGTACTGGCCGGAGTTGCCCGTACGCCCGGTGCCGTTGTCGCCGCGGAAGACGAACCAGGGCACGTAGTCGCCCTGGGCGGCTTCAGGAAACAAGAGCGGGAACGACGCCAGCCCGGCGTTCTTCCGGAACAACTGCTGCTGCTGCAGCTCGTAGTTCAGGGAGTTTCCGGCGCGTCCCCAACTCAGCTCCAGCGACGTGCTGGAATTCAGCGCGCCGGTGGCGGAGAGCAGGTAATTGGAGCCCGGGTGCTTGAACAGCGTCGGCGTCGGCAGCTGATCGCTGCCGTTGCCGGCCCACGTCGTCCCGTACGCCTGCAGGATGTCTTCCTTGTTCTTCATGTAACGGCCGGTGATCCGCCATTTGTCCGACGCCTGGAAGTCCATGCGCAGCAGGTCTTCGCGCCGCGGCGCCTGGTCGGGTACCTGGCTCGTGAAGTTCAGGCCGCTGCCGCCGGAGAAATTCGCCTCCGGGAAGATGTTCAGTGCGGCGATGCCGGGGGTATACAGGCGGTTGGCCGGAACGCGGCCAAGGACGCCGCCGTCCTGGAAGCATCCACGCGTGTCGGATGCGCTGCAGGGCAGCCCGGTGGTGAAGTCACGGATGTATGGGAACGGGTTGCCGCTGCTGTCGACGCTCTGCGAAAAGTCACCGCGCCGCTCGAGCGCCGTCGGGACGCGCGTGTTATGGACCGTGGGCGGGTTGGTCCGCCGCTGGTATTCCTGGCTCCAGAAGAAGAACAGCTTTCTCCGGTCGGTGTTGAAGCCCGGGAAGGTGACCGGTCCGCCAATCGTATAGCCGGAGTCGTTGCGCGACGTTTTCGGCTTCGCGGTCCCCTCGCGCTTGTTCAGCCATGAATTGGCGTCCCACGCCGAACGCCGGCCGTACCAGTAGCCCGAGCCGTGGAAGTTCTGCGTCCCGCTCTTGGTGACGACCTGCACCTGGCCGCCGACTGCGCGCCCGTACTCCGCCTGGTACGCGTTGGTCAGAATCTTGAACTCGGCGACGGAGTCGATGTTCGTCGTCGCCATGTTGCCGCCGTTGTTGCCGGTATCGATATTGGCGACGCCGTCGATCGTCACGTTGTTCGAGTTCGGGCGCTGGCCGTTCACGGTGAATCCGTCCGCCGCGCCGATCTCCGTGTTGCCCCGGTTCTGCGAGAGAGCGCCGGGCACCAGCGTCACGAAGTTGAAGAGCAGCCGGCCGTTGTTGGCGATGTTCTTCAATGTCTCGTTCGACAGCGTGAACGACCGTTCGCCGCTCACCGACTGCAGCGGGGTGGGGCTCGAGACGATCACTTCCTCGGTCAGCCCGCCGATTTCCAGCGTCAGCGCGCCGGTCGAAATCTTGTCGTTCGCGTTCACAATCAGGTTGGTCCGCTGCAGCGGCTTGAAACCGGGCAGCATCACCTGGAGCGCGTAAACGTCCGGACGGACGATCGGGAAGACGAAACGGCCACCTTCGTCGGTGACCGCCGTCAATGCGTTTCCCTGCGTGCCGCTGGTCAACGTGACTGTCACGCCAGGCAGGACCCCGCCTTGCGAGTCCTGGACCGTTCCCGAAACCGAGGCGCTTGTCGTCTGCGCACAAAGGACTGTCGGATAGCCCGCCAGGACGAGGGCTATCAGGGCTAGGGCGCGGATGCCCTTGAGACCTCTGACCAACCGCATAGATCCTCCTTAACAGCTATCAACCGGGGGGCGCCGTCCCCGGACCCTCATGCCTTCGCTCGCGGGGCGATGTCTACAATGTGGCGGCGAGTATAGTCCGCAATCGGTGCACAGCCAAGCTATCCGCGTGAACGACGCCACCGAGCGAGATCGGGCAGAAATTGACGAACTTTTTAGACAGTTTCGACGCGCAACTGATGAAGCGAGCCCTGCGGTTTGCGAAATCCGCGCTGTCTCCGGCTTCTGATCACAAGGTGATCGTGCCGGGCACGACGAGGGCGAAGGACCTCGTGTGGTGGTGGCGGCAGGGAACCAACGATCAGGGGCTCGGCGCCTGGCCGAGCATCGATGTGCAGCGCAAAGGGGCGACCGCGAAAGACCTCGGCGACGATCCCGTCATCATGCCGGGCGATCTCCTGCACTGTGATTCGGCATCACCGTCGCGCGGTCCAACACCGACACCAGATCTCGCCTGTGTCCTGCGTTCCGGCGAGAGCGATGCGCCGCGGGGCTCAAGCAGGCGCTCGCCAACGCGAACGCGATGCAGGACATCGTGGGGCGGACAGCCGATGCAGATGACGCATGAAGAGGACGTGATCATCGACGCCGACGGCGGAAACCGCTGGGCGACTCAGCGACAGAATGCTGTTTCTCCTTCACGGTGCGCGCCGAACAGGCCGAGGTAGGGAAGCGAGGCATAATGACACCAGATGCAGCGGCTGGTTGAGCAACCAACTGAC
>JBKPAI010000116.1:0-68434 GCA_046726355.1 Acidobacteriota bacterium
CGGGAACTCATGTCGTTTCCGATTGTGAAACCCACGATGTTCCCTGAAGAACTGATTACCAGCGCGAGCTCCGGTTCCGGAACGCTCCAACGAGCGTCTCTTCGGATGCCGACAGCGTCGCCTGGAGAAACAACCTTTTCGGGAAGTGACTTGAAAAAGATCTCCGGACGCACCGCATCGTAAACGCGGTCATAGGCGTTGGCGCTGAACTCGGATTCCACCATGCGCGCTTGTTTGCTTCTGAAGTACGTCACACCGGCGGCCCACACTTCCTGGGATTCGACCGGCGTCAACAGCCGGATGCTGTCCAGCGGATGATCCGCGAGTCCGGCCTGACTCAGTCGCATGAGCTCGTCTGCGAGGTTCGCCCGTTCGATGAGGACCTTCATGCGATGCACGCCAGCGTCAGACAGGTCAAGGACGGATTGCCCGTTCGTGATCAGACCGATGCGAACGTCCGGGCTGGTTGCAGCGATAAACCTGCACAATTTCATGAGAAGGTCGATTCTTGAGCCTGCTGGCCTCGGCGTCGCCCGCGGCGAACGCCCGCTCCCGCGGTGGCAACGCGGTGTTCGTGACGTTACCAGGCCACCTTCACGAACGAGACGCTTTTGCGCGGCAAATCGAACGTCTCGATGAGGCGGCCGTCCTGGCCGATCGTGGCCTGGCGAGCTGGCCTCAAAGCCTGCAGTTCGCTCGCCTTCTCGAGCTCGGCATACTGCGCCGGGGTCGGCTTCTGCGGTGAGCCCATCTTCAGCCAGGCCGAGTACGAGTTGCTGTGCGTCTCGTCGATGCGATAGTGCGTCACGGTCGCGCGGCCGGCCGGCAGCCCGCCTATCGTCAGCGTGATCGGCGCCGCCGGCGCGGGCAGGTCGTCGTCGTGGTAGTTCCACATCAGGACCGTGGCCGCTCGCGGCGACCGGGCTGCGAGCGCCGAGATGTCGGGCGCGCCGCGCACGCCCTTGTCACGGATTTCCTTCACCGTGAGGCCGGCCGTACTTGTCGCCTGCACGCGATCGCCGCTCATCTGCCCGAGCATCCGGAACGTGTTCAGGACCGGCTTGTTGATCCCGTTGGTCGCCAGGTCGCGGAAGCCGTCGAAGTACGGCTGGTCTTCGAACAGGAATGCCCACGTCACGGCGCCGAGCAGGTTCACCTGGTGCAATTCGGCCAGTTCATACGTGCGCGCAATCTGCAGCGCCGTGTAGGTCGGGAACATCGTGCCGTTGCGGTAGCCGTTCTGCGGGTAATGGCTCACGCCGCAGGCCGCGCAGCCTTCAGGATCGGATTCGCCGATGACGATCGGGGTCTTCGCATACATCGGGAACTCCTTGACGACCGCGAAGTGGTCGTTGATGCTGCGAAGCTGGTTCGCCACGCCCATGCGCACCCGGTTCTCGACGAAGACCGGGCTGCCTTTCGCGTGGAACGTGATGAGGTCGAGTGGCGTGCCGATCGTTCCGGTCGCGTAGTTGGTGCCCGCCGACGTGTGCTGCAGGAACGTGCGGAGCATCGCGTGCGCACCGCCCGTGACTTCCGGACCGCCGATTCTCGCGGTGCTCAGCGCGCGACGGACGCCTTCAACCGTGAAGTCGTAGAGCTTGTTGAACTCGTCGCGCCGCGTCTGGGCCTTCTCGGCGGCGCGCGGATCGTCGCGGCCCGCGCTCGGCCCGACCGAGCCGCTCCAGTAGCCGATGTCCGGCTCGTTCCAGAGCTCGAACCACCAGCTCTCCACCTTCTGGCGGCCGTACTTCTCGACCAGGTGCTTCGTGACCTGGTAGCAGAGCTCTTCCCACTTCTTGTAATCCTTCGGCGCGTACGTCCATCCGGTGTAGATGTCGTTGTACGAATCGCCCGGCTTCCAGAAGTGCCGGTACGGTGTGCCTGCCGGTGCCGACGACAATGCCTCCGGCATGAAGCCGAGCTGCACGAACGGCTTCATTTTGCGCGCCATGTAGGTGTCAACGATCTGGTCGAGGATCGTCCAGTCGTAGACCGGCCTGCCGTTGGCATCCTCAGTGTAGGCGTTCGTCGAACCCCATTTGAGGGCGGGCTTGCCGTCGCCCGACGTGAGCAGGTTGTGCACGCGCATGAATACCGGGACGGGGCTGAGATCCTGAAGCGCCGACAACAGCTTCTTGCCGTTCGTGGTGTAGGTGTAGTTCGGCTCGTCGTGGCCGTACCATGCCCAGAAGGGATACATCGGACCCTTGCGAGCCGCCGTGTCGACGCGAATCGTGACCGGCTCCTGCTGCGGCGCGCCTCCGGCGACCGTACCGATGCCCGCGAGCCCGAGGACGACTATGGCGAACCTGTGCCTCATGGCCACCTCGATTCAATTCGCGATCACAGCTGCCTGGACGATGGCCAACGTCATTGTCGGTCGTGGCGTGGGCCGCGCTGATCGGCCACCAGGATCGACCGGCGAAGATGAGCGTATCCTAGGAAAGGGCGCAACGTCACTTACTCCGGAGGAGGAGGGTTCATGCGTACGCCGCGGCCGGTGATCATGCTTCTACTCCTGGCGCTCTGCGCCGCTGGTGCACTCGACGCGCAGGTCGGACCGATCGTCAGCAACCCCATCCCGGCGCCGATCACAAAACGCGGGCTGACCGTCCAAATCCGCGACGTGGCGCGCCTGCCGGATACACGCGGCCTGCGCCCGGCGGACCAGGACGTGGTGCCGGCCGGATGGGCGCGGGTGAATTACGTGCGCGACCTTCCCGACGGCCGCCGCTTCGTGAACGACTCGCGCGGATTCCTGTACGTTCTCGATCGCGACAACCGGCCTTCGGTGTACGCGAACGTCGCCGACGTGTTCCCGTTCGCTGTCTACAACCGGCTGGAAAGCGGGTTCATCGGGTTTGTGTTCCATCCCGAGTTTGCCCGCAACGGACTCTTCTACACCGTGCACGGCGAGCGGGCGACGGGCAATCCCGCGGCGCCCGACTTCATTCCCCCGGGGTTCACACGGGCTGATGCGACCCACTACAACGTCATCACGGAGTGGCACGCCAACAACCCGGCTGCGAACACCTTCGACGGCACCAGGCGTGAACTGCTGCGTGTGGCCCAGGTCGTCAACAACCTGACCCACCCGTTCGGCGATCTGGAATTCAATCCGACCGCGAAACCCGGCGCCCCCGATTACGGCCTGCTCTACACGAGCGGCAGCGATCTCGGCTTCAGCAACGGCGGGGGTCCGAATGCGAACAACCCGGGACAGACCCAGCGCCTCGACACGCTGATTGGCGCCATTCTGCGCATCGACCCGCGCAGTCCTTCCGCGTCCGGCGGGACGAAAGGCCTCGGCGACTACACCATTCCGGCGATCAACAAGTTCGCCGCGGACGGCGATCCGAAGACGTTCGGTGAGATTTACGCCTACGGGTTCCGGAACGCCCACAGGCTTTCCTGGGATCTCGCTGACGGGACGATGTTCGCGTCGGATATCGGGATGAACAACATCGAGGAAATCAATATCGTTCGCGAAGGCCGCAACTACGGGTGGATGAAGCGCGAAGGGCTGTTCGAGAACGGCATTACCAGGCCAGGCGGCGCACTCAACCAGCTGTTTCCGCTGAGCGCGGACATCCTGAAGGGCCGCACGAAAGACGAGTTCACGTATCCAGTGGCGATGTTCGACCATACGCAGGGGCAGGCGGTGACCGGAGGATTCGCCTATCAGGGGCGCATCCCAGCGCTCCAGGGCAAGTTCGTCTTCGGGGACATCGTCCGCGGCCGTCTGTTCGTCGCCGACGTCGCGGTCATGAAAAAGGCTGAAGACGGCATTCCAGAAACGGTGGCGCCGGTCGAGGAGGTTCAGCTTTACACGCGCGACACGAGCGGCAATCGAACGTACGTCACGTTCCGGGAGCTCATCGAGGCGGCGAACGGAACAACCGCTGTTCGGGCCGATCTGCACATCAGCCGCAGAAGCGACGGGGAGCTCTTGCTGACGTCACGGCAGGACGGCATGATTCGAATGCTCGTTCCGGATTCGACCGACGCGACGCCGGGTGACCGCCGTGAGTGAACGTGGAAGAGATCCGGAATGTTTCTAACCGCGGAGGACACGAAGGACACGGAGGAAGAATCCTTGTTGGTTCGGGCGCTTGACGAAGAGGTCGGGACCGTCTGAACCGATACGAAAGTGAAGGGCAGGATTGCATTTCCGCGTCCTCCCGCCTTCGCTGAAGCTACGGCGGGCCACCGTAGCCTTGCGCCAAGGTGGCCGCGTCCTCCGTGGTGTTAATAAATCTGCTGCGTCTTCGCGACCACGGTCTTGGGCGGCGTGACGCCCGCGGCGATCATCACCTCTCGAACAGCGGCCTCTGTTTCGGGTGACGGCTTGAAATTCCCGAAGCGGTAGCCGACGGCGATCGCGAGCGGCGTCCAGCCGAACCTGTCCGGTCGGTTCCACGTCTCGATCCTGGCGCCCTTCGTTGCCAGGAGCTTCACGACCTTCGGCAGGTTCTTGTAGGCCGCGGCATGCATGGCCGTTTCGCCGTTGTTGTCGACCGCATTGATGTCGGCGCCGAGATCGAGTGCCACCTGGACGGCTTCCAGCACCTCGCTCTCTGTTCCGGCATCCTCGCCGGGTGAACGCGTGGCGAGTCCGGCGGCCGCCATCAGCGGTGTGCTGTTGTCGGCATTGGGGAGCAGCGGATCGGCGCCCAACGCGGCGAGGGTCTTCATCAGCTCCGCGTCGGCGGTCAGCGCGGCGAGCAGGAACGGCGTGGCCCCGATTTCGTTCAGACGCGTGTTGGACAGGTTCGCCCGCTTCGTCATCCTCGCGTTCAGCCTGGCTCCATGCGCCGCGAGCTTCTTCACGAGCTCGATGCTGCTGATGCTGCCGGACCCTTCCGGCGCGGGGTCGTTGTCGCCGACGCCGGGTTTGCGGACGGCTGTCAACGCGTGCAGGACGGTGTAGCCCGGCAGGTCGGCATTCGGATCCGCGCCGGCATCGAGCAGGTGAGCCGCGAGCTCGAAATGCGCGTTCATCACCGCCACGAGCAGTGGGGTGGCACCTGCCGGCGGTACCCGACCGCCGTAACCGCGCCTTCGTCCGCCCTCACCGGCGGGTACCGTCTCGTTGACGTCCGCTCCCGCCTTCAACAGGGCGCGAACGACGTCCACGCGTCCTTCCCGCACCGCAAACAACAGCGGGGTGAACCCGGACGGCAACCGCATGCGGAAATCGGCGCCAGCTTTAATCAGCTCCTCAACGACGGCGGCGTGCCCTTCGGCCGCTGCCCACATCAGCGCGGTCTGTCCACGCCGATCGTCCTTCCCGTTCACGTTCGCGCCGCGGGACAGCAGCGCTTTCACCGAGGCGAGCGTCCCCACACGCGCAGCGGTCATCAGCGCGGTCTCGCCGCCGGGAAGCATCGTGTTGGGGTCCGCGCCCGCCTCCAGGAGCATTTCGACCATCGCGCTGTTCCCGTTGGTGCAGGCAAGCGACAGCGGCGTCACGCCGTACCGGTTCACTGCCTTCACGTTGGCGCCCGCACGCATCAGGAGCTCCGCGGTGTCGAGATCGTCCTGATACGCGGCCCAATGCAGTGCCGTCATCCCGTCGACCTGCGCCAGGTTCACGTCGACGTGCCGGCCGAGGAGCGTCCGAATCGCGGCCCGATCCATCTTTTCTGCGGCGTCGGCCAGCAGAGCATCGGACGCGGCGCCGTTCAGGCTGACAGGCATCAGCAGCACCGCCATCCCACAGATGCCCCACCATTTCGCACGAATCATGATCTGACCTGAGAATTTACCGCGGAGGACGCGGCCACCTTCGCGCAAGGCTACGGTGGCCCGCCCCAGCTTCAGCGAAGGCGGGAGGACACGGAGGGTCAATCCTGATAGCAACAAGGTTTCCTCCGTGTCCTCGGTCCTCCGTGGTGGACGACCGTTGTCTCGGACCTATTCCTGGAACCCAGCCCCGACATTTTCACAGCGCAAGCAGTTCGTCGACCTTGCCTCTGCTGTCGGCAAAGGCGTCGAGCCGGACGCCGACTTTTTCGAGCAGCGTCAGGTGAAGATTGGCCAGGGGCGTCGGTTCCGCGTACTTGATGTGGCGCCCGCCCTTGACGTGACCGGCGCCGCCGCCGGCGACGAGAATCGGCAGGTTCACGTGATCGTGGACGTTGGGGTTGCCCATCCCGCTGCCGTACAGGTACACGGAATGATCCAGCAGGCAGCCGTCGCCCTCCGGCGTGGACTTCAGCTTCTCGAGGAGGTAGGCGAAGAGCGATACGTGGAACGCGTTGATCTTCGCCATCCTCGCAATCTTTTCCGGATCGTTCCCATGATGCGTGAGCGGGTGATGCGGGTCGGGAACGCCGATCTCGTTGTACGTGCGGGTGCTCGTTTCACGTGCGAGCTGGAAGGTGATGACCCGCGTGACGTCACCTTGTAGAGCCAGCACCTGCAGGTCCAACATCAACTTTGCGTGATCGGCGTAGGACGCGGGTACGCCGACCGGGCGATCCAGGTCCGGCAGGTGATTGTCGGCTGCCTCGGCCTCGGCTTTCTGAATGCGGCGCTCCACCTCCCGCACAGTGTCGAGGTACTGCCCGACTCTGGTCCTGTCGTCCGGTCCGAGCTGTCTTTGAAGCCGGGAGATATCGTCGCGCACCCAGTCGAGCAGACTGGCCCTCCTCCGGAGGGCCGAACGGCGATCTGCCGGGCTGCCGCCGTCTCCGAAGAGGCGTTCGAAGACGATCCGCGGGTGCGCTTCAGCTGGAAGCGGCGTCGTCGGCGACGACCACGACAGGTTGTTCTGGTAGACGCAGGCGTAACCGTTGTCGCACTGTCCGACCGTCTGGAGCAGGTCCATCGCCAGCTCCAGAGAGGGCAGCAACGTCTGCTGGCCGATCTGCTGTGCCGCGACTTGATCGACGGTCGTGCCGAGATGGTAATCCGTGCTTTCGGTCCACTTCGCCTTGGCCGCGCTGAGGAAGGCGGCGTTGGAGGTCGCATGAGTTCCGGGATACGCGTTCTTCAGCTCGAGATTCGTGATCACCGTGAGGTGATCCACGAACGGTTGCAGTGACTGGAGAGCCGGAGACAGCTCGGTGAGCCTGCCCTCGCCGGGCGGCGTCCACCGCGCGATGTCGCACCCCATCGGCATGTAGATAAAACCGAGGCGGCGCACCGGTTCCGCCGGCGTCCGCGCCAAGGCGGTCATCGATGGAACCATGGCATCGAGCAGAGGGAGCGCCAGGCTCGCGCCCATTCCGCGCAGGAACGTCCGCCGCGGCAACGCCTTCTTGGTGATAATCATCGCGACATCCTCATCTGAAACGGAATGCTGTTCACGACGCCCAGGATGAGCGAAGACATGCGGAATTCCTCCGGCCGCGCCTGCCGCACGATCGCACGGATCGCCGGCGCATCGCCGGGCTCGACTCCTCGCCCCAACGCGTAAGTCAGAAGCTTTTCAACCAGCGCGCCGACGAAGATCTCCGGGCGTTTGAGCAGCGCCTCTTCGAGTCCGTGCACATCCTCGAACCGGCTGCCGTCGGGCAGGCCGCCCGACGCATCGATCGGCGTCCCGCCCTCGGCGGTCCGCCAGCGGCCGATCGCGTCGAAATTCTCGAGCGACAGGCCGACCGGATCCATGAGGTTGTGGCACGCGGCGCAGGTCGCATTCGACCGGTGCTCGGCGAGTCTCTTGCGCACCGACAGGTTCCCGTCCACCGTGTTGTCCTTCAGCGCCGGCACATCGGGCAGCGGCGGCGGCGGAGGCGTGCCGAGGATGTTCTCCAGGACGAACTTCCCGCGAATGACCGGCGACGTCCGGGTGGCGTACGAGGTGACCGTCAGGATACTCGCCTGGCGGAGCAGCCCGCCCCGCCTGCTGTCTCCATCCAGCGCCACACGGCGGAACCGGCTGCCGTACACGTGCGGGATGCCGTAATGCTTCGCCAGCCGCTCGTTCAGAAACGTGTAGTTCGCGCGCAGGAGATCGAGCGCGCTTCGATCCTCACTGAGGATGCTTTCGAAAAAGAGCTCTGTTTCCTGCCGGAACGCCTGACGAAGGTTGTCGTCGAAATCGGGGAACAGCCGCATGTCAGGCGTTATCGCGGCGAGATTGCGCAGGTGCAGCCACTGCGAGGCGAAGTTGCTCACCAGGGATTGCGAGCGGACGTCGGCGAGCATCCGGCGCACCTGCCGTTCCAGCACTGCCGGCTCGTGCAGCTTTCCTGCGATCGCCGCGTCGAGCAGGTCATCGTCCGGAATACTGCTCCACAGGAAGAACGAGAGCCGCGACGCCAGCTCCAGATCGCTGATGCGATAGGCGGTATTCGGCGGGACCTCAGCCGGGTCGTGTTCGATGCGGAACAGGAACTCGGGGCTGACCAACACGCCGGAGAGGGCCATTTCAATGCCGGCTTCGAACCCTCCATCAGCTCGCCCCTGGCGGTAGAGCTCTAAGGGGCCTTCAAGGTCTTCGTTCGTGACCGGGCGCCGGTAGGCCCTCCGCATCAGCGCTTGAAGAATGCGTCGGGCCGACTCTGATTCCTTGTCGGGGCTCACTGGCCGCGACACGAAAATCCTGCGGCGGCTCGGCGTCTCTCCAGGACCTTTCGCCGCGTACGGGCCGATGATCGAAATCGAATAGATCGCCGGTTGAATTCGCGGATGGCGATACGAGTTGAAATGAGCCTGATAGGGCTGCCGCGCCGTTTCGAGCAGGGCTGAAGGGTTCTTCAGAAAGGCCACACCGAGTGCGTGCGGCCCGGCCGTGACGGGAACGCGGACGTTCAGGTGCTGATCGACGTTGTCGTGCGAGGGTTGGTAGTCTTCGGAAAAGCCAGCTTCCCGCTGAGGGGGCTTGACCGTGAAGAGCTGAACGCGCTCCCGGTCGAGCAGCAACTCCAGATCGTGCGGCTCGGTCAGCCCCTCGACGTGCTCGTTGCGGTCTCGCGTCAGCCGAATCTGGATCTCATAGTCGCCGTCCATCGGAAAGGTGTATTGGATCGCCGCGCCGCCGCGTGTGCCAACCGGCAACCCTTCCAGGTGCTCCTCCTGGGTGAGGTCCGGCGGAATTCTGATGGTGTCGCCGCCCGGAGAACGGCTCGGACGTCCGATCGCCACATGGCTGATCTTCTCCGCCGCCGATACGTAGCGGTCCAGCAATGTCGGCGAAAGATCCCCGACCGTCACGTTGTCGAAACCATAACTGGACTCGTCCGGCGGGAGGAGCGAGGCGACATCGACGTCCAGCGCGAGCAGATCGCGGATGGCGTTCTGGTATTCGGTGCGCGTGAGACGCCGCAGCGTCGCCGGCCGGCCGGGATTCGGCGCGGCGGCGGCGGCGCGATCGAGCGACGTTTCCAGTGAGGCGATCGCCGCTTCATACGCCGGCTCATCCGGCCGCGGGAGTCCCATCGGCGGCATCTGACGCGCGCGGATCTTCCGGAGGACTTTCTCCCATGCGTCCGGGTGCTGGTTGACCTCGCCCGCGACAATGCCGTCGAGCACGAACCCGCCCCGCTTCAGCCGCTCGTTATGACAGGACGTGCAGTACCGAGTGACAAGGGAGCGATGGGGGGCCGTTGCCGGCGCATTACCAAGTACTTGCTGAGGCTCGGGTTGCTGGGCCTTTGCCGTGAACACCAGGCCGCCGGCCGCAACGAGGCCCATCACCCAGAGAGAAATCGAGCTTCTCGTCACATTCGACATACACTTCTTCCAGAAAAGCATACGCGGCAGATCTGCAATATTCAACACCATTGCCAGGCGTCTGAGGGCCGTCGAGCAGCCACTCCGCCACTCGCCGACCGCCTCGGCCACTCGTCCAGGGTAGGCCCCCAGCGCGGCGGTTGTAGGCCGAGTAAGGCCCCGCAAGCCCAGCTCGGCGAGGCGGGACGGCTGTCGATTTCCGATCGCCCCATTCGACGTATCAGCAGAGGAGATGAAACGATGCGATTCATGGTGCTGGTCAAAGCGAGCAAGGAGTCCGAAGCAGGCATCCTGCCCGATCAGAAGATCCTGACGGCAATGGGCAAGTACAACGAGGAACTGGTGAAGGCAGGGGTGATGCTCGCGGGCGAGGGGCTCCACGCGAGCTCCAAAGGCGCCCGCGTCAAGTTCGAGGGCGCCAAACGGACGGTGATCGACGGACCCTTCACCGAGACCAAGGAGCTCGTCGCCGGCTTCTGGCTCTGGCAGGTCCGGTCGAAGGAAGAGGCGATCGAATGGCTCAAGCGCGCGCCGTTCGACGGCGGCACGGAGGTCGAGATTCGCCAGATTTTCGAGGCTGACGACTTCGGACCAGCATTAACCCCGGAGCTCAGAGAACAGGAAGAGCGCCACCGGCGCGAGATTCAGTCGAGGAAATAACCGTGATCAGCGTCAGTCCTGGGTCGTGAGTCTTGAGTCGTCGGCTTCAGATTTCATCCGTGCCGCACGAGTCCTCATTCACGACTCAAAACTCAAACCTTCTCTGAAAGGAGACATCACGTGCGATTCCTCTCGATTTACAAAGCCCGGGAAACCAATGCGCCGCCGACGCCGGAGCACATGGCCGCGATGGGGACGCTCATTGACGAGATGATGAAGTCAGGCGTGTTGATCGGAACCGAAGGATGCCTGCCGAGCGCGAAGGGCGCGCGCGTCCGAATCGCCGACGGCAAGTTCACTGTGACCGATGGGCCGTTCACCGAATCGAAGGAGCTCGTCGGCGGCTTCGCGCTGCTCGAGGCCAAGTCGAAGGAAGAGGCGATTGAGGCCACGAAGCGCTTCCTCGACGTCGTCGGCGAGGGCGAGTGCGAAATCCGTCAGCTCTTCGAAGCGCCGGCGGCGGCCGGCGCTGGGTCGCACTGACGATCGGCAGTAGAGTTATGAGTTGTGAGAGCCTGTGAAGAAATCAGGTGTAGCGCAGCCCTTTAATTAGCACTGCCCGGCGGCGGTGATGCAGGCCTGAAGGCCTGCGCTACAAGAGGCCGCCGGCGGATTTCTTCACAGGCTCTGAGTTGTGAGCATTGAGTTGTGACGTCGAGCCTGATGGATTCTCCGCCTCGCTCATAACTCATAACTCATAACTTCAGACCGGCAGCGCCGACTGACGCCGCTCGAGGAAGCGGCGCACCGCCGGGTGGCACTCGAGACCGATTGCGATCTCGTAGGCGTTGCGGGCATCGCCGTAAGAGCCGGTCCTGGCCAGAAGCTCCGCCCGAGCCGCCCAGTACGGCTGATATTCGGCTAGCCGCGGATCACCGGCGATCTCGCCCAATGCCTGGAGCCCGGCGGCGGCGCCCTCGAATTCGGCGACGGCGAGCGCGCGATTGACGGCAACGACCGGCGATCCGGTCAGCGCCGAGAGCACGTCGTACAGCTGCACCACCTCTGCCCAATTGGCTTGACCCGTGCGGCGGCGATGCACGTGCGCGGACTGGAGGGCGGCTTCCAGCTGATACCGTCCGACGGATCCGTGAGCGCTGGCGCGCCGCAGCAGCGCCTCGGCTTCCTCGATCATGCGCCAGTCCCACAGGGTCTGATCCTGTTCGGCAAAGGGCACGTAATGGCCCTCCTGATCGCGCCGCGCGTGTCGACGGGCTTCCGCATGCAGCATGAGCGACAGCAGACCGAGCGGCTCGGGCTCCTGCGGCAGCAGATCGGCCACCAGCCGCGCCAGAAAGATCGCTTCGCTGGTCAGTTCGCGGCGCACTACATCGGTGCCGCCAGGATCGGTCCAACCCTCGGCGAAGGCCGCGTACATCGCATCCAATACGTCGGTGAGCCGTTGTGGAAGCTCCTCGCGCCCGGGAATCGCGAAAGGAATCCCGGCGTGTCGGATCTTGTCCTTGGCGCGGACAAGCCGTTTGCTCATCGCCGCCGGGGACGTCAGGAACGCCGCAGCAATCAGTTTCGCGTCCAACCCGACGACCACCTGCAGCATCAATGGTGCGCGGACTCGTGCCTCGATCGCCGGATGCGCGCAGGCGAACATCAGCGCCAGACGGCGGTCAGGGACGTCCGTGTCCGCCGCCGCCTGCAACGCCTCGGCGAGGATCTGTATCTGCCCGGCGGCGGCCTCCCCGGTGCTGCGGCGCCGCGCGGCGTCGATCGCCTTTCGACGGGCGACGGTCAGCAGCCACGCTTCCGGGTTCGAGGGGCAGCCGGTGATCGGCCAGTCCGCCAGCGCCGAAACGAAGGCGTCCGAAAGGGCGTCCTCGGCAGCAGCAACGTCCCGCGTGCGCGCCGCGAGAAACGCGACGAGTTTGCCGTAGCTGCGGCGCGCGACCGCGGCCACGGCGCTCTGCGGCGCGCCATCTTCGAAGGTCATGTCGGGCTCGTTCGCGCGGGCATTGTTGACCGGCGCATTCACGACGCAGGTTCGTACCGCAGAAAG
Organism: Acidobacteriota bacterium; assembly: GCA_046726355.1. GTDB lineage: Bacteria > Acidobacteriota > Vicinamibacteria > Vicinamibacterales > CAVVIG01 > QHWF01. The sequence goes on from JBKPAI010000116.1 coordinate 12,359, forward strand.
ACGTTGCCATTCGCGAACGTCCGCGACTTCGTCAGTTTCAGCGGAAATTTCTGTGTGACGCCGTCGAACATCGTTCTGCCCGCACCAAGGACGACGGGATTCAACACGATCTGGTATTCGTCGATCAGACGTTCCTGCGCCAGCTGCGAAACAATGCTGCCGCTTCCGAGAATCACCATGTCATCGCCGGACGCGTTCTTCATTTTCCGGATCGCCTCGGCCACGCCACTCTTTACGAGCGTCGTGTTGTTCCATGACGCCCGCTCCATGGTCCTGGAGAACACGATCTTCGGCAGGCTGTTCATCCGGTCGGCAACCACGGGTTCAGTCTGTTTGGCCTGCGGTGTTGGCCAATAGCTCACCATGAGCTGATAGGTAATCCTGCCAAACAGGAGCTGACCTCCAGAACTGGCGTTCTCGGCGACAAACGCACCGAACTCCGGATCCATACGGCCCTTGGCCCAGCTTAAATCGCCGTCCGTGCCGGCGAAGTAACCATCCAGCGTCACATTGTTGAAAACGATTAATCTCCTCACCTCTCGTCTCCTTCGTCTGCAGGTTTGCAACTCGTGGCGAACGCCTCACGCGGGCTTGATGAAGTCGCTCGTGTCCCTGGTCAGCAGAGTGCCTTCCCACATGGGACGCACTTCGACGACGCCGTGAAGAGCAGTAGGAGAGCGCGCTGCCCATGAGATGGCGGCATCGAGATCGGACACCTCGATGATGTGAAAGCCGCCCAGCTGCTCCTTGGAATCGGCATAGGGACCGTCGAGCACCTGGGTCTTGTCCTTCACGACCCGCACGGTTGTCGCCGACGACGTGGGCCGCAGTCCGCCGCTGCTCTTCAACACGCCGGCCTGAGTCATCGCCTCCATGTACGCCTTGTAGGCTCCCAGCCAATGTTCCTGCTCGGCCCTCGTCAACTCGGGCCAGCCGGATTCGTTCACGTAATCCAACAGCGCATATTTCATCTGGGTTCTCTCCTTCTTTCGTCGGGACCGCCCGGGCTCTCGGCTCTCAAGCTTTGGCTCCCGGCTCAAGGCGCTTTCCGCCGCTATTGCAGTGACGCTCGAACGTCCTCGATTTGGACATTCGGCCGGATATTCTTCAGGTGTGAGAGAAGCTCACAGTCGGTGTGAGTAACCGGTGCCGGACTCTCCGCAGATCAGGACGGTCGAATCGGTGGGAGCCACCTGGCCGATCAGTTTGTAGAGCTTCTGCATCGGCGGAGAGTTGCCGATGATTTCGGGACCCGCGTCTTTGCTGTCGGCTGTTCGGCATTCCTGGGTCCGACCGAGCCGCTCGTCCAGTGGAGCGCGATGTTCGATCGCGCGCTCGAGCTGGGTGCGCAGCTGCTCGAACCTGACCGGCTTGGTGAGGTAGTCACAGGCACCGAGAGCGATGGCCCGAATGGCCGCGCCACTGTTGCCGGAATCCGTCATCACCAGAACGGCCGGAGCACACTCCCGCTTCTGAAGCTCGCGGAGGATCGCGAGCCCGTCTTTTCCCCGAGAGGCCCATGTCCAGTAGCGCCGCGTCCACCGGAGCCTTCAAGAGAATTCGCGAGGCCTCGAATCCGTCAGCGGCGCGATGCACGCGGTAGCCTTCGTCCTCGAGCCGGGTGCAGAGCATCTCTCGCGACCGGACCTCGTTTTCGGCGACCAGCACCGCGGGTTGAACGTTCAATTCACGATCTCCACTGGCCCGCATGGATAATCATCAGCCTTCTCCAATTGAGCAGCCGCATTGCAGGAAATACGCCATCGCTCACGAAAGAGCGCCTGAGGCGGTTGGCGGTCTAGGCCAGGTTCGTGAAGAGTCCGGAAGTCCCTGCGGGGAAAACACCAAGGGCACTGAGGAGACTGAGGACAGAAAGGATACTTGTTGACCAAATCGCCGCAGTAAAACATCGGCACGGGCACGGGGATGGAATTATGTTAGTGCCGTGACCGTCGACGACCCTCGCGGCGATGAACCCGATCGCGACAGACTCGCCATCCGCCGGGTAGTCGAAAACTGGGTGCTGTGGCGCGACTCCGGCGACTGGGCCCGGTTTGCGACCGTGTGGCACGACGATGGGTGGATGACCGCGACGTGGTTCCAGGGCGCCGCGCGCGACTTCATCGCCGCCAGCCGCGAGGCGTTCGAGCGCGGCGTCAATATTCTGCATGTCCTCGGCGGCTCGACGTGCGACATTGAGGGCCGCCGTGCGATCGCGCAGACGAGGATGACGATCCACCAGCGTGCCTCCCTCGACGGCATCCCGGTGGACGTGGCCTGCATCGGACGCTTCTACGATTTTTTCGAGCAGCGCGGCGGACGGTGGGCGATCGTGCGGCGGCAACCGATCTACGAGAAGGATTGCCTGGCCGCCGTCGATCCATCCGCCCGGCTGACGCTCGACGCGGCGCTGCTGGCTCGCTTTCCGGAAGGCTACCGGTATCTCGCGTACCTTCAATCCAGAAACGGCTTCGCCGTCAAAGGCGGGTTGCCGGGACTCCGCGGCGAGGCGGTCGAGACGCTGTATGCGGAGGGGCGCGCCTGGCTCGCGGGAGCCTCTTCACCATGGCAGACGGCGCGATGAGCGGATGCTGCTGGAGGTGCAGGAGCGTGTCCGAGAAATGGCACCACAGAGGACATGAGGGAAAATCCTGTTTGCTCTCGGGATTGAACGTCCGCGGCCTCGGCGTCCTCACTGAGCATCCCTAGAATCACCGGAGAAAGCCATCATGCAGACTGTAGCCAACCGTCGCGCCACGACTGAAGACGACATCACCGCCGAAGTGCTGCGGCGATTGGAGAGAACGCCGGACCCGCGGCTCCGCGCGGTCATGCTGGCGCTCGTGCGCCACCTGCACGCCTTCGTCAAGGAGGTGGCACTGACCGAGGAAGAATGGCTCGCGGCCATTCGCTTCCTCACCGACACGGGTCACATGTGCGATGACAAACGGCAGGAGTTCATCCTGCTCTCCGACACGCTCGGCGTGTCGATGGTCGTTGATCTGATCAACCATCGAAAGCCGGATGGGGCAACCGAGTCGACGGTCTTCGGACCGTTTCACCGCGAGGGCGCGCCCGAAATGCCGGCCGGCGGCAACATCGCGCCGCGCGACCGGCGCGGAACGCCGATGATCATCGACGGCCGCGTGCTCGATTTGAACGGCCGTCCGATTGCCGGCGCGCGGCTCGACGTCTGGCAGGCCGATTCAAACGGCATGTACGATTCGCAATATGGAGACAGCGGCCTGCACATGCGCGGCGTCTTTCGCACCGGCGGCGACGGCTGCTATCTGCTTCGCACCGTTCGCCCGGTTCCCTACTCGATACCGGCCGACGGCCCGGTCGGCCGCATGTTGCGCGCCACGAACCGGCATCCGTTCCGCCCCGCCCACGTCCACTTTGTCGTCTCGGCCGACGGCTACGAGCCGGTGACGACGCACGTGTTCGACGACAGCGATCCGTACCTCGACTCGGACACTGTTTTTGCGGTCAAGGACTCGCTCATCTGCCGGTTCGTCCGGCATGACGAGCGGGACGAAGCCGCCGCGCGCTTCGACATCGAGCCGCCGTTCGACACGCTGACGTTCGATTTCGTGCTGAAGCCGCGCAGCTGACGGTCGACGCTTGCACGCGGCCAAATGATTGGAGCCAACGATCTGTTGATCGCGGCTCATGCCCGAAGTCTCGGGCTCGAGGAATAACTGACGCATCGCGGCGGGCCTGGTCGGACGCCGACGGAATCGATTTCTTTCAGGGGCGATTTGCTGGCGAGACACTGAGAGGGGTCAATTCTCCTGCCGGAGCGCTGCGGCAGGTTCGATGTGCGTGGCGCACGCAACGGGAATTGCGATGGCGACGGCGGCCACGACCACGACGAATACCGCGGCGGCAGCGAGCGATCGCGGATCCGACGGCGCAACGCCGTAGCGCAGCGAACGCATCCACTGAGCGGCCGCCACTGCCGCGCCGAGCCCGACGACGATGCCGCCGACCACCAGCGCGAGCGCTTGCCGCCCCACCAGGACTCCACTGTCCACAGGCTGTGCGCCAAGGGCCATCCTGATGCCGATTTCACGGCGCCTCTGCGCGACCACATAGGCCAGCAGTCCGTAGAGGCCCACGGCGGTGAGTAACACCGCGACAGTCGCGAAAACCGAGGCCAGCGCCGCCGTGAGTCGCTCGCCCGCCGTACTGGCGTCCACCTCCTCGGCCAGCGTGCTGATTTCAACGAACGGTACCGCCGGATCGAGCGCGGTCAACGCCTGCCGGACACAACAAGTGTCCCGCCGGTTTCATCCCGGCCGCCTGCCCGAGTACGCATCGTCAAGCAGGCGCCTGATGCCGGCGTACTCGATCGGCCTCGGATTGTCGTACGGCCGCTCAACGGCGATGCGGGCGGCGCGATCGAGCCCGTCGGCCGGCATACCGATCTCGGCGAGTGAAACCGGCGCGCCAAGTCTGACCGCCAAATCGTAGATGCCCTGCGGCGCGTCGCGCGCACCCAGCGCTTCGGCGATCGCGCGCATCGCGCCGGGCGCCGCCTCGCGATTGAAGGCCGTCGCGTGCGGCAGGATGACGGCATGGACCTCGGCATGCGGCAACTTGAATGCGCCGCCGACGGCATGGCACAGCTTGTGGTGAAGCCCCATGCTGGTCGCCGCCAGCGCCGCTCCGGCGAGGCAGGCGCCGTACAGCGCGTCGGATCGGGCCTCGAGATTCGACGGGTCGGTGGCGATGTCGGCCAGCGCGCGCGCGAGCACGCCAATGCTTTCGGCGCAAAGTCTCGACGTAATCGGGTTGGCATCCGCGGCATACAGCGCCTCGACGCTGTGCGCGATGGCATTGAGGCCCGATGCTGCCGAGATGTTCGCCGGCAGCGAGAGAGTCACCGCAGGGTCGTACACGACGGTTTTGGGCAGCACCCGAGGATCCCGCCCAGTCTTCTTGACGCCGCCTTCCGTCAGGCCGTAGATCGGCGTCATCTCGGATCCCGCGTACGTCGTGGGAACGGCCAGGATCGGCAACGCGGTCTCGAGGGCCACGGCCTTGGCCAAACCGATCGTCGAACCGCCGCCCACGGCAATGAGGCAGTCGGCATCGAGACGTGCGGCGACAGTGCGGGCCGCGAGTGCTTTTTCCGTGGGGACGTGCGCAACTGCTTCCGCGAAGACGCCCGCGCAGCTGTCCGCGAGCCTGGTGCCGACCTCGTCGGCAAGGGTGCGACGGCCAGGCGTCGCGAGCACGAGCGCGCGGCGCGCTCCCAACCGGCGCGCCTCATCACGGATGCGCTCCAATCCGCCGGCGGCGAACACGATGCGCAGCGGCAACTGCTCGTACGCGAACGGTCGCATGAATGCGAACCCTATCGCTGGGGCGACGAACGGGTCAAGATGCCTGGACGATTTGCCCGCGCTGTCTTGCACCGCTATACGGCGCGCTACGAGAATTTGTTGTCGTTGGGAGCGCCGAAGAGCGGTCGGCGCGCACGGCGCGCCCGCCTGAGCGGGGCATGTGGTCTCCGGCCAGTGACGGCGTTGGGGGGTCCGGCGGTTCGAATCCCCCGGTCTCGTTGAAATTCACTAGAATGGCCACGCCGGAGTTTGCGAGGATGCAGCGCGCGGATCGAGTTGCGGCGGCCCGTATCGTCCTGCTGCTTGCGGTCACCCTGGCCATCGTGCCGGCCTTTGCGCAGACGCCAGCGCCATCTGGATACGATCTCACCGGCGAGTGGGCGCCGCGGTTTCACGAAGATCAACCCGAGCGTATTCCGGGACCGGACATCGGTGATTACCTCGGCCTGCCGATTAATGAGGCGGCGCGGCTGCACGGGGAGAGCTGGAACGCCTCGATTCTGACCCTGCCAGAGCACCAGTGCAAGCCCCATCCATCCGATTACTCACCGCGGGGTCCGGCGAACGTCCGCATCTGGAAGGAAGTGGACACGGCTTCGCAGCAGCTTGTCGCGTATCACACGCACATCTCTTGGCAGGCGCCGGAGCGCACCATCTGGATGGATGGCCGTCCGCATCCGCCCGACTATGCCGCCCACACATGGCAGGGGTTTTCTACCGGCCGCTGGGAGGGCGACATGTTGACGATGACCACAACGCACCTGAAGACGGGCTGGATCCGCCGCAACGGCATCCCACGCAGCGATCGGGCCACCGTCACCGAGCACCTGGTTCGCCACGGCGACTATCTCACGTGGATCATCGTGATCGACGATCCGATCTATCTCACGGAACCATTCATCCGCACGACGAATTTCGTCCTGGACCCGCACCAGCAGATCGCGCCGTACCCGTGTCAGATCGTCGAAGAGATCGAGCGGCCGCAGGGCGTCGTGCCGCACTACCTGCCGGGCACCAATGCCTTCCTGCTCGAGTTTCCCGCGAAGAGCGGCGTGCCCGAACAAGCGGTACGCGGCGGAGCAGAGACGATGTATCCCGAATATCAGCTGAAGCTGAAGACGATGCCGGTGCCCGGCAAGTCGTCGGCACGCTAGGAGCGTGTCTGAACAACGTCAACGTTTGCGGTGCAAGCACGGCTCAGGCGCGCGCAGCGCCCCCGCGAGACGGGGCCCCCACGGCGCGGAATGTGCGCCGTGGGGTGGGACGGAGCGGCCCGCCTTCGCGCCGGAGGCGCGACGGCGCGTCCGTCGGAGCTTTAGCGGAGGCGGAAGCGAGGCACAGGCGTCCCCGCGAGCGACCGAGCCGGGGTGTGGGGCGGAGCCCCACGTGAGATTGAGGAGCATCGCGTGAGCACCCAGTCAAGGGCAGTCCGGCGAATAGCGACGTTGCTGTGGGTGGTGGCGGTGATTGTGTCGGCAGGTGGCCTCGCCGCGCAGGGCACCGCGCCGCGCGAGGAGCAGCAGCGGCCGGCCCCGGACGGCGACGTGCACGTCCTTCCCGTGCAAGGCAACGTCTACATGCTCGTTGGTGCCGGCGGCGGCAACATCACGGTGCAGGCCGGCGACGACGGCGTGCTGCTGGTGGACACGTCGGTAGAGCGGCTGGCCGATCAGGTCGTGAAGGCGATTCGGACGATTTCGACCCGGCCAATCCGGTACATCGTCAACACGCACGTACACGGCGACCACGTCGGCGGCAATGCCGCGATCGCGAGACAGGGCGCGATGATTACCGGCGGGAATATGGGACAACCGTACACCGGGGCGGCGATCATCGCGCACGAAAACGTGTTGAACCGGATGAGCGCGCCGACCGGACAGCAGCCGCCCTTTCCGCAAGCGGCGTGGCCGACCGACACGTACTTCACGAAGAGGAAGGAACTCTTCTTCAACAACGAGGCGATTCAGATTCTGCACCAGCCGTCCGCCCACACCGATGGCGACAGCATCGTATTCTTCCGCCGGTCCGACGTGGTGAGCGCCGGCGATCTCTTCATCACCACGACCTATCCCGTCATCGATGCCGAGCGCGGCGGGAACGTTCAGGGCGTGATTGGGGCATTGAACAACATCCTCGACATCGCGGTTCCAAAAGACAAGCAGGAAGGCGGAACCTACATCGTGCCGGGTCACGGCCGGCTCTGCGACGAAGCCGACGTGCTCGAGTACCGGGACATGGTGACGATCATCCGCGATCGAATCCAGGATCTCGTCAACAAGGGCCGCACGCTCACGCAGGTAAAGGCCGATCGCCCGACGCTGGACTACGACGGACGGTACGGCGCGACAACGGGTCCCTGGACGACCGACCAGTTCGTCGAGGCGGTCTATCGCGACCTCGCGAAGCAAAACAAGAGTCAATAGCCATGATGGGACATCACAACAAGGCTCGAGGCCCAGGGCTGTGGCCTAAGGGACGGCTGCTCGTCTCGAGCTGGTTGAATTGCGTGGCGCTGGGAGCGGTCCTGGTTGCCGGGTCGCTGCCGTTGGTCATTCAGGCTCAGCGAGGGGATGCGACCGGCCCTCCAACGGCACGGGCAGTTGCGCCGATTGATCTCACCGGCTACTGGGTGTCGGTCGTGACGGAGGACTGGCGTTATCGAATGCTGACGCCCACGAAAGGCGACTACGCCAGCGTGCCGCTGAACCGCGCGGCGCGCGCGATTGCCGACGCGTGGGACCCGGCAACGGACGAAGCGAACGGCAACCAGTGCAAGTCGTTCGGGGTGGCCAACATCATGCGTGTTCCCGGGCGGCTTCACATCACCTGGCAGGACGACAACACGCTCAAAATCGACACCGATGCCGGCACGCAGACGCGGCTGCTGCATTTTGGCGAGGCCTCAACGCCGCCGGCGGGCGATGTCGGCTGGCAAGGCTACTCAGTGGCGCGCTGGGAGCTGGCCGGGCCGCCGCAGCGCGGCGCAGGCGGCGGTGGGGGAGGCGGCGGCCTGGGAGGGCGCGGCGTCGTCAGTATCAACGGCGCTGTCCAGAGTCCCGGACCGGATGCGGCCGGACGCGGTCGCGGAGCCCCCGCCGCGCGCGGCGGGTCGCTCAAGGTAGTGACCACCCACATGAAGGCCGGGTATCTGCGAAAGAACGGCGTTCCGTACAGCGCAACCGCTGTCGTCACGGAGTTCTTCGACCGTCACGTCGAAGCAAACCAGGACGTCTGGTTCACGGTGACAACCATCGTCGACGACCCCAGGTACCTTGACCAGCCGTTCATCACGAGCACGCATTTCAAGAAAGAGGCGAACGGCGGCAAGTGGCACCCGACCGCCTGCACAGCAAGCTGAACGCATTCTGCTCTTGCGTCAGCTTCGTCTCTTGAGTACTCATAACAGGTTGATCATAGGCGGATTGAGCTGACGGGCTTGCCCGGGGCTGCGTTTCGCTCCTCTGTCGTAGCTCCAGATGTACATTGTCATGGTGGCGCCGGAGTGCGCGCCTGTGGCGCACGCGGGCGGCCTCGGAGACGTGATCTTCGGCTTGAGCCGCGAGCTCGAAATCCGCGGCCATGCCGTCGAAATCATTCTGCCGCGCTACGATTCGCTGCACGTCGATCAAATCTGGGGGTGGACGCTCGATTACGCGGACCTCCGGGTGCCGTGGTACGGCGGCGCCATTCATTGTTCGGTCTGGTTCGGTCACGTCCACGGGCGCAAGTGCTTCTTCATCGAGCCGCACTCCTCCGACAATTTCTTCAACCGCGGCACGCTCTACGGCTGCGACGACGACCCGATGCGGTTTGCCTTCTTCAGCAAGGCAGCCCTCGAGTACATGCTCAAGGCCAACAAGCGGCCCGACATCATCCATTGTCATGACTGGCAGACCGGCCTGCTACCCGTACTGCTCTTCGAAATCTACAAGTACCACGGCATGCCGCACCAGCGCGTCTGTTTCACGATTCACAATTTCAAGCACCAGGGCATCGACGGCGAGCGGGTGCTCTGGGCGACCGGGCTGGGCCGCCCCTGGCGTTACTTTCACCACGACCGTCTGCGCGACAACTTCAATCCAGCGGCGATCAATTTCACCAAAGCCGGCATCGTCTACTCGAACTTCGTGACCACGGTCTCACGCGGCTACGCGTGGGAGGCGGCCCATAACGATCAGGGACACGGTCTGGGGCATACGCTCTGTATTCACGCCGGCAAGATCGGCGGCGTGCGCAACGGCGTCGATTACGACGTGTGGAACCCGGAGATCGATTCGGTGATTCCCCATCGCTACAGCATGGAGAGCCTCGAGCGGAAGTACTGGAACAAGGATGCCCTGCGCGATCGGCTCTGGCTGCGCAAGGAGTTCAAGCCGCTCATTGCGTACATCGGCCGTCTCGATTCGCAGAAAGGCGTCCACCTGGTGCGGCACGCGCTCTTCTACTCGCTCCGCCACGGCGCGCAGTTCGTGCTGCTCGGCCCGACCGCCGATCCGTCAATGGCACACGAGTTCTGGCGCCTGAAGCAGGACCTGAACGACAACCCGGACTGCCACCTCGAACTCCGGTTCGACAACGGTCTCGCGCATCTGGTGTATGCGGGGGCGGACGTTGTCGTGGTGCCGAGCAACTTCGAGCCCTGCGGTCTGGTGCAGATGATCGCGCTCAGATACGGAACGGTGCCGATCGTGCGCGCTGTCGGCGGGCTCAGCGAGACCGTCTTTGATCGTGACTTCTCGGAGCGTCCGCCCGAGGAGCGGAATGGATATGTTTTTCATCAGTCGGACGGCGCCGGCATCGAGTCGGCGATGCGCCGCGCCATTGGCCTGTGGTACCACTATCCGCAGGAGTTCCGACATCTCGTGCTGAACGGCATGCGCTATGACTACTCGTGGCACCACTCGGGCTACGACTACCTGAACATCTACGAGTACATCCGCCACAAGTGACGAGGACGTATGAACAGCGTGGCTGAAACCATCGATGGCCTGCCGAATATCTGCGGTTCCGAGTCGGAGGTCGACGAAGCGGTGCGGCTGACCGCGGGGCGTCAGGTGTTCGCGCGTGAGAACCCGATCGACTTCAGCAGGATCCGCAGCGCCGCGGCGGTTGCGCTGCACATGCATCAACCGCTTGTCCCGGCCGGCGGCGAGAACCTGCGGACGGCCGCCATGATCGGCAACCTCCAGTACATGATGGAGCACCAGGGCATCGGCGACAACCACAACGCGCCGGTGTTTCAGTGGTGCTACAAGCGCATGGGCGAGATCGTGCCGCGGCTCGTCGGGGAAGGCAGGGAGCCGCGGGTCATGCTCGAGTACTCGGGGACGCTGCTCCACGGCCTGCGACAGATGGGCGCCCATGATGTGTTCGACAGTCTGCGCCGGATCACGTGCGATCCGCGCTACCGGCGCGCGGTGGAATGGCTCGGCTGCGCCTGGGGCCATCCGGTCGCGCCGTCGACCCCGGTTCAGGACTACCGTCTGCACGTGAAGGCGTGGCAGCAGCATTTTGCCGGCATCTTCGGCCTCGAGGTGCTTGGCCGCGTCCGCGGCTTTTCGCCGGCAGAAATGGCCCTGCCCAATCATCCCGACGTCGCGTACGAGTTCGTGCGCACGCTGAGCGAGTGCGGGTACCAGTGGGTGCTCGTGCAGGAGCATTCGATCGAGCGGCCGGACGGAAGCGCGGCTGCCAACAAGCACATTCCGCACCTGCTCGTCTGCCGGAGCTCGGCGGGTGAGTCAGCCAGCATCCGCGCGATCATCAAGACCCAGGGAAGCGACACGAAGCTGGTCGGACAGATGCAGCCGTACTACGAGGCCAAGAGCCTCGGCCGGTGCGATGTCGGCGGGCATGCCGTGCCGCCCCTCGTCACACAGATTGCTGACGGAGAGAACGGCGGCGTGATGATGAACGAGTTCCCGCCGAAGTACATCGACGTGGTCCGGGAATCATCCCGTTCCGACACGCCGCTGATGAACGTCAGCGAGTACCTCGAACATCTGACCGCCGCTGGAATCCGGGACGAAGACCTGCCCGTGGTGCAGCCGATCTCTCAGAAGCGGATCTGGGACCGATTCGCGGCCGGTGCCGGTTCCGACCGGCTCGCCGCCATCATCGACGAGCTCCGGCGCGAGGATGCACGCTTTCACGTCGAAGGAGGAACCTGGACCAACAACATCTCATGGGTGCGCGGCTATGAGACGCTGCTCGGTCCCATGGAGCGCGTGAGCGCGCTGTTTCATGAGAAGGTGCTCCGGCCAGGCGTGTCGCCGTCGGAGCCGCGCTACCGCAACGCGTTGTTTCATCTGCTGGCCTCGCAGACCAGCTGTTACCGCTACTGGGGGCAAGGGCAGTGGGTCGAGTACGGGCGGGAAATCTGCCGGCGCGGCCAGGCGATCCTGGAACACGATTTCTGAACCGGTCGCCGAGCACGGATAACAGGCCTGACCTGTGTGTCTTTTGTCTCAGCTGCGCAGCAGGTCAGAACCACCCTCGCCACACGATCTACCCCCGCGGCCGGTCCGGCGTGAACGATTTCCACTCGAGCCGGCAGTCCGAGCACTTGAGCGCGCCGTAGACGTTGAAGTACGTCGCATACCCAGTGCTCGTGTCAGACTTTGCGAGCGTCATCTCGTCGTGGAAGCTGGCGTGGCGCCGGCACAGTCCACGGCCGCATGCGGCACACACGCCCCGGGCTTCCTCATCGCAGCTCCAGCATCGCATTCGACGCTCCTGAAAGGCTCCCGCCTCACGCAGGCAGTTCGGCGGCCACGCTTTTCCTTCAATCGTGCACCGGTCCTGCGGATTCTGCCACAGACGCACGGTGTGGTAACGTGCTCCGCACGTATGAACCAGCGCCCCCTCTTCATCGCCAGCTGCGTCGCGCTCGTGGCGACGGCCATGACGTTCGCGATCCGCGGCGACATCATGAGCGACTTCGAGCGCGACTTCGGCCTCACCAAGACCGACGTCGGATGGATCGCCGGAGCGGCCTTCTGGGGGTTCGGCGTGTCCATCCTGCTGGGCGGTCCCTTGTGCGATCTGCTGGGCATGGGAACGCTGCTGCGGCTCGCCGCGGCCGGTCATATTGCCGGCGCACTGGCGACGATTGTGGCGCCGAACTTTCTCGTCTTGTTCGCGGCCACCCTGACGATTGGGATCGCCAACGGCCTGGTCGAGGCCACCATCAATCCACTGGTGGCGACGGTCTACTCCGACGACAAAACGCGCCGCCTCGTCGCGCTGCACGCCTGGTTTCCCGGCGGCATCGTGATCGGGGGCGTGTTGAGCTTCCTGCTCACGCAGGCGGGACCTTCCGCAGCGCTCGGGCTGTCCCTCTGGCAATGGAAGATGCTGCTGCTGCTTGGTCCATCCATCGCCTACACGCTGCTGTTCCATGGCCAGGTCTTCCCGGCGACTGAACGGGCCGCGGCGGGCGTTCCGTTCGGCGACATGTTCAAGGAGATCCTGCGGCCGTTGTTCCTGGTGGTGTGGCTGTGCATGTGGGCGACCGCCGCCACGGAGCTCGGCCCGGGGCAGTGGATGAGCAACATCTTCAACGAGGTCATGAAGAGCTCGGCTCAGGCCGGTATCCTTGTGCTGGTCTGGGTGAACGGCATCATGTACCTGATTCGTCAGTTTGCCGGCGCCGCCGCGCATCGGATCTCGCCGGTGGCGCTCATCGCGTTCACGGCCATTCCGGCGACAGCTGGATTGTTCCTGTTCGGGATGGCGCGCGCGCCCTTCACCGCATTTGCGGCGGCGGCCCTCTTCGCCGCCGGGACCGCGTTCTGGTGGCCGACGATGCTCGGGATCACGTCCGAGCGATTTCCGCGGGGCGGCGCGCTGCTGCTGGCCATCATCGGCGCGAGCGGCGCATTTTCCAGCGCGATTGCCGGACCGGTCATGGGGTGGATCAACGAACGGTACGGCGCGGATCGCGTGCTGTCGATCTGGGCCGTGCTGCCGGCGGCGCTGATCGCGATCTTCACGGCGATCTACCTGCGCGATCGATTGGCCGGCGGGTATCGCATCGAGCGGATCGCCTCTGGTCAGGTGACGTGAATCTCGATTCGCTGACGTTTCCCATTGTCCAGATTTCTCTCGACGTGACGTCGCTTGACGAAGCGCTCGCAACGGCGGCCGTGGCCGTCGACGCAGGCGTCGATTGGCTGGAAGCCGGTACGCCGCTGATCCTCGCCGAAGGCGTCCGGGCGGTTGAGCGCCTGCGCGCACAGTTTCCCGATCATCCCATCGTCGCGGATCTGAAGGTGATGGACGGCGGATATCTCGAGACGAAAATGATGGCGAGTGCCGGCGCGAACCTCGTGGTCGTGATGGGCCGCGCACACGAGGCGACCATCAGGCGCGCGGTCGACGCCGGGCGTGAACTGGGGCTGAAGGTGATGGGCGACAATCTGGCCGCATCCGACCGAGTGGCCTGTGCCCGGTGGATGGAAGATCTGGGTGTCGACGTCATCGTTCATCACATCGGCTACGACGAACGCCGGATGGTGAAGGGGCTGAGCCCGATGGACGAACTGGAGGCGGTGGTCCGTGCGGTGTCGGTGCCGGTGCAGGCCGTCGGCGGATTGTCAATCCGTGAGGCGATTACGTGTCCGTCGCGCGGCGCGCCGCTCGTCGTGCTCGGCGCGCCGCTCGTGATCGCGCCGGATGACTTCAAGTCGGCGGAAGGCGCCACCCTGCGCGACGTGCTCGGCGAGATCTGCAGAGAGATCCGTAAAACGCCGTACTTGAAGCCGGTTGCGTGAACACGACGCTTCGAATATCTGGACCGCGTCACCTCTTTCTTCTGTGTGATCTTTGTGACCTTTGTGGTTCGTAATCATTGCGCGTGTGGTGTGTTATTCCTGATCAGGCTCGTCTGTGTGGCTCGGTTATGACCCAGCCGGCCGTTGTCCAATATGCCCTCGCGCCGCTGGCGGTGGAGCTGCGCGCCGTGGCGGTCCCGGAAATCGGCGATGACGACGTGCTGCTCCGCGTCGGCGCGGTCTCCGTGTGCGGCTCCGACGTCCACCAGGCCTACAACACGCATTCGTGGCCGGTGAACGTGCCGGTGGTGCTCGGGCACGAGTTTGCAGGAACCGTTGCCAAGGCGGGGCGCGGCGTAAACTCCTTCCGCGACGGCGACCGCGTCGTGTGCGAGACCGCCGCTGAGGTGTGCGGCGAATGCCTGTTGTGTCGTACCGGGCGGTACAACCTGTGTCCGCGACGCAAAGGGTTTGGATACGGGATCGACGGCGCGATGGCTGCGTACGTGAGAGTCCCGGGCCGGTGTCTTCATCACATTCCCGACACGCTGCCGTTCGAGCTGGCCTGCCTCGCCGAACCGCATGCGGTCGCGTACAACGCGATGTGCGTCAACTCGACGATCCGTCCCGGCGATCTCGTGGTCGTGCTCGGGCCTGGGCCGATCGGCCTGCTCTGTGCCCGGATGGCGTGGCTGGCAGGCGCCGACCCGTTGATCGTCGCGGGCCGCTCCGCTGACGCCGCCAGGCTGGAGACCGCGCTTCGGCTCGGTGCCACGCGCGTCGTCGACATCGAGCGGGAGAGTCTCGATCAGATCGTTCGTGCGCACGCGCCGCTCGGCGCCGATCTGGTCTGCGATGCGACGGGCGCAAGCCGGCCGCTCGACGACGCGCTGGCGCTGGCGCGGCCTGATGGTCAGATCACGAAGGTCGGCTGGTCACCCGATCTCGTGCCGATCAACATCAACCCGCTCGTGCAGAAGAACGTGCGGCTCCAGGGCTCGTTCAGCCACACGTACCCGATGTGGGAGCGCGTCATCCACCTGCTCGACCGACGCCGGACGATGCCCGATGCCATTGTCGGCCTGAGATCGCCGCTCGACGACTGGCGCCAGGCGTTCGATGCGATGCACGATGGACGGGTGATCAAATCGGTGTTGTTGCCATGACCCGACTCGACGGGAAGATTGCTCTGATTACCGGCTCGACATCCGGGATCGGCCGCGGCATCGCGGAGCATTTTGCCGCGCTCGGATCGCGCGTGCTGGTGCACGGCCTGGACCGCCGCGACGGGCTCGAGACCGTCCGGCGCGTGAAGGCCGCCGGCCCCGATGCGGAGTATTTCGAGGGCGATCTGACGAAAGAAGACGTCTGCCGCGCGCTCGTGCGTTTTGCGGTCGAGACGTTTGGCGGTCTCGACATTCTCGTGAATAACGCCGCCGATACCGGCCGCGGCGATCTCGAGCACATCCCGGTCGCCCGCTGGGACCTCATCATGGCGGTGAACCTCCGCGCGCCGTTCATTCTGTTGCAGGCGGCGATCCCGCACATGCGCGCGCGGGGCGGCGGCTCGGTTGTGAACATCGGCTCGCTCCTCGCCTACGTCGGCGAGCGGAAGCTCGGCGCGTATTCGGTGTCGAAGGGCGGCTTGATGACGTTCACGAAAAACGCGGCGTCGCTGCTGAACCGGGATCGCATCCGCGTCAACCAGATCAACGTCGGTTGGACACTCACCGAGGGCGAGCGCAAGGTCAAGCGTGAACAGGAGGGCAAGGGCGAGGAGTGGATCGAGCAGGCGATTGCCACCCGTCCGTTCGGGCGCCTGCTCGCGCCGCGCGATATCGCCTACGCTGCAGCATATTTCGCGTCGAGCGCGAGCGAGTGCGTGACCGGCAGCGTCCTCGATCTCGAGCAGTACCCAGCCGGCGCGCTGCCGGACTCATGAACCACGATGTGGTATCGACGCACATATTTGGAACCACGAGGGTCACAAGGATCTACTAACCAACCACAAAGCTCTCACAGCTCACAAAGAAGATCTCAGGGGTATTCTACTTTGTGGTCTTTGTGATCTCTGTGGTTTCCTCATCTATGTGGTTGACGTCACCGAGAGACGGCACCAGCCACGGCTGCAGGATTCAGATGACCGGCCGGTTTCCGCGTGTGAGCGTCTTCCCGAAGTGTTACTTCGACCTGCTCTGCCGCGGCGAGATGGAGTACGTGCAATGGATTCGATCGGCGGCGACGCTCGGCGCTGAGGGCGTCGAGCACTACGACGGGTTTTTCCGCAGCCTTGAAGCCGCCGACGTCGATCCAATCGTCACGGCGATGGCCGAGACCGGTCAGACGAGCTCGATGCTGTGCTTCTCACCGGATTTCACGCATGACGACGCCACGGAGCGTGCCCGTCAGGTCGAGCGCCAGAAGAGGGCGATCGATCTGGCGGTGACGCTCGGGACGAGGTACTGCCGCACGCTGAGCGGGCAGCAGCGTCCGGGTTTGACGCGACACGAGGGCATGGCGCGGACGGTGGACGGTCTGCTCCGTTCGATCGAATATGCCGAGAAGCGCGGTGTCGTGCTGTGCCTGGAGAATCACTACAAGGACGGGACCTGGCGCTACCCTGAATTTGCGCAGCCGGAGGACATCTTTCTCGAAATTCTCGAACGCGTCGACTCGCCGGCGCTCGGAGTTCAGTACGACCCGTCGAACGCGCTCGTGGGTGGCTACGATCCGGTCCGATTTCTCGTTCGCGTGATGCCGCGCGTCGTCACCATGCACGCATCGGATCGGTATGTCGAAGGCGCGCTTGACGCGCTACGAGACGCCGACGGCACGCGCGGCTACTCGGACAGACTGAAACACGGCGAGACGGGCAAAGGCCTGATCGACTACGACGCGATCTTCGGGATCCTGGCGGCTGCTCGATTCGACGGATGGATCTCGGTCGAAGACGGGATGAACGGGCTCGACGAATTACGGCGCTCGGTTCAGTTTCTCGAGCAGAAGCGCGCCGATTATTTCCACTTATGATTATTTCTATTTAATGGGCCGCAAGCTCGGCAGCGGAAGAAACCCGCCTTCATGCAACCGCAACCGCCTCGCCGTCGGCTGAAACCACGTGCGTATGGTGGCGGGAGACCTCCTCGATGACGGCGTCCTTGTAGAAGTTCCCCATCGCGTAGCCGCACAACAGCGAAAAGTCCGCTATGTTGGCGAGTTGATTCCAGAGCAGCTCGAGACGGATCGCCGCTTCGTGCAACCCGTCTTTCCAGAGGATGTCGACCATCTGGCCGTAGATTCGGACGGTACAGTCCGCGCGTCCGCGCACGGCGTTCCTGATCACGTCGCCCATGCTGTCCTTGAAGGTTTCGGGGTGGGGCTGCCCGTTGGTCATGAACGTCGACAACGTCTCGTTGCCGTCGAGGAGGACCAGATCCCTCGAGTGCTGCAGCTTGACGACGTCCAGCGATCTCGCGATGAGTGCTCGAAGAATTGCCCCGCGCTGCGTCGGCGTCGCAATCACGATTCCAGGATTGCCGTCGGCCAGTCCGTCTCGCACAAAGTCGGCGACAATCCGGGAAAGCGATCTTTCGTTCTCGTAGAAACGAACCGCGTGATATCTGTCTGTCACATCCACCCACTTTCGCTGAGGAGGTGATCAGCGTAGAAACTCCAGGGCACCCGCGGCAATCGGGAGAACGGGTGGCAAGTAGGGAGATTCCCTAAGTATCGTACAGCCAGCCCTGCAGAACACCGTAGCGCACGAGGTCGACACGGCCGGTCAAGCCGAGCTTCCGCATCGCGTTCGCCTTGTGGACTTCGACAGTCTTTACGCTGATGTTCAATTGGGTTGCCACCTCTTTGTTGCTGTGCCCGGCGGCGATCAGCCGCAGCACCTCCGCTTCGCGCTCGCTGATCGATCCCCGGGCCGGGCGGGCGACTTCCGCGTGCTGCGCGAGCAGTCCGCCGGCCACGTGCGCAGTCATCGCCGGATCCAGATACATGCCTCCGGCGGCGACGGCGCGGATGGCCTGAAGGAATTCCGCCGGGGCGCTCTGCTTCAGGACGAACCCTGACGCGCCCGCCCGCAGCAGTCCCTCGAGGTACGTCTGCTCATCGTGCCGCGTCAACGCGACAATCAGGACGCGCGGCTGCGCCCGCTTCAGCATCCGGGTGGCGATCAGGCCGTTCATTCCCGGCATGGAGACGTCCATCACGACGACGTCCGGGTTGAGGGTCTTTGCCTGCTGGACGGCGGTGTGCCCGTCGCCCGCCTCGCCGACGACCGACATATCCGGCTGGCGGTCGATCAACAGCTTCAGTCCCTGGCGCACCGTCGCGTGATCCTCGGCGAGAAGAATGCGAAGGGGGACCGCCATGTCAGGTGTGCTCGAGCGGCTCCGCCGAGGTTGCCGTTCTCACGATGACCGTCGTGCCGCGTCCGGGCATCGATTCGATCTGGAGGTCCGCGTCGACGAGGGCGGCGCGCTCACGCATGCCGATCAGGCCGAACCGCGGTCCTGAGTTCTCGAGAGCCGACACGTCGAAACCGACCCCGTTGTCCTCGATGATGAGCGACAGCGATCCGGCAGTGCGGGCGAGCACGACGTCTACGTGGTCCGCGCGGGCGTGCTTCGCCACATTGTTCAACGCTTCTTGTGCCAGCCGATACAACGTGGTCTCGACTTCAGCGGTCACGCGCTGATCGGTCGCCGGGCTCGCGTGAAGCCGGGCCGGGATGCCAAAGTGCTTGGACCAGGCGTGCACGTAGGTCGTCAATGCGGCGCGCAGGCCGAGGTCCTCGATGGTCGTCCGCCGCAGCTCGCACAAACGGAACGCGATGTCCTTGTCGAGCTGCTGCGCCAGCTCCTGCAGGGTTTCGACCTGCACGCGAAGCTCGGTTCGTTCGACCGATTGCGCCTTGACCGTCTCGAGCGTCAGGCGGAGCGCGGTCAGCTGCTGTCCGAGCTGGTCGTGCAGCTCGCGCGCGATTCGTCGACGCTCGTCTTCCTGAGCGAGCACGAGGCGGGTCAACAGCTGAACGCGCTCACCTTCGATACGCTGACGCTCGGCCATTTCAAGCCGCAGCGCCTCGTTGGCGCTGGAAAGCTCCGCGGTCCGTTCGCGCACGCGCTCCTCGAGCTCGTCACGCGCGCGCCGCAGCGCTTCTTCCGCGACCTTGCGCTCGGTGATATCGCGCGCCACTTTCGATGCCCCGATCATCACGCCGCGCGCGTCACGGACCGGCGACACCGTCAGCGAAATCGGCACCAGCCGGCCGTCCCGCGTGCGCCGCACCGTCTCGAAGTGATCGACCCGCTGACCGCGGCGCAGGCGGGCGAGCACCTCGTCCTCTTCCGCCCTGCGGTCCTCCGGGATAATCAGAGTAATGTGCTGCCCGACCGCGTCGGCGGCCGTGTAGCCAAAAATCCTCTCGGCGCCCCGGTTCCACGAAGTAATGACGCCGTCCAGCGTCTTGCTCACGATGGCATCGTCAGAGCAATCGACCACGGCGGCGAGCCAGGCGCGCAGCTCCTCGGTCCTGTGCCGGTCGCTGAGATCGCGTGCCACCTTCGACGCGCCGACGATCGTGCCCTGCGCGTCCTTGATCGGCGACACGGTGACGGAAATCGGGACCTCGCGACCGGTCTTGGTCCGGCGTACCGTCTCGAAGTGGTCCACTCGTTGGCCGCGGCGCAGGCGGGCGAGCACGTCGTTCTCTTCCGCTTTGCGGTCGTCGGGAATGATCAGCGAGATGTGCTGGCCGACAGCCTCGGCCGCGGTGTACCCGAAGATCCGTTCGGCACCTTGATTCCACGACGTGATGATGCCATCCAGCGTCTTGCTCACGATCGCGTCGTCAGACGACTCCACAATGGCGGTCAGGTGGGCGCACGCGACATCACGGATGGTGTCCGCAGGTGTTGGCTTGGCGTCGTCGGACGGATTCATTTTCGAGGGCCTCAAGGATCATACGGCCGCTTGTCATTCGGTGGTAGAAGCGTTACAAGAGACCGGGAGACTCTGCCCGGAATCCGGGATTGGGTCGCTCGGGGCGACTCTCGATTGGGCGCCGCTCCCTCGCAAACAGCAGAGGAAAGGCCATGCTGAATATTCGGCTTCTCGGGTTGATTGCTCTTCTGGCGCTATCGCCGGTGCGGGGCGTGGACGCGCAGGCACGGTGGACGCCCGAACGTGCTGCGACGTGGCAGAAGGAGCACCCGTGGCTGGCGGGGTCGAACTTCATCCCGAGCACGGCGATCAACCAGCTCGAGATGTGGCAGGCCGAAACCTTCGACGCCGCCACGATCGATCGGGAGCTCGGCTGGGCGGAGGGGCTCGGCTTCAACAGCATGCGCGTGTTCCTCCACGATTTGCTCTGGAAGCCGGACTCGGCCGCATTCCTTGAACGGATCGATCGGTTCCTGACCATTGCCGACCGCCATCACATCGGCGTCATCCTGGTGCTCCTCGACGGCGTCTGGGATCCGCGTCCCGCGCTCGGTCCGCAGCGGGCGCCGAGACCCCACGTTCACAATTCCGGCTGGGTTCAGAGCCCTGGTGCGGCGATCCTCGGGAACCCGCAGCGGCACGCCGAGCTGCGGCCTTACGTCCAGGGAGTGATCCGGAAGTTCCGGAATGACAAGCGGGTGCACGCGTGGGACCTCTTCAACGAGCCGGACAACGAGAACGCCGACGCCTACAAACAACAGGAGCTCGCCAACAAGGCCGAGATGGCGCTGCTCCTGCTGCGGAGCGTGTTCGCGTGGGCCCGGGAGATCAATCCTGACCAGCCGTTGACGGTCGGCCTCTGGCGGGGTGAGGACTTTGGGGCCGAAGGGCCGAAGACCGCTGTCGCGCGCGCTGCCCTGGAGGCATCCGACGTGATTTCGTTTCACGCCTATAACGATGCGAGCGGCGTCGAGAAGCGGATTGCGGTGCTACGTCGTCAGGGGCGGCCGCTACTGTGCACGGAGTATCTTGCACGCTCCTTCGGCAGCACCATTCAGACAGTCCTGCCGGTGCTGAAGATGAACAATGTGGCCGCCTACACGTGGGGACTGGTGGACGGCAAGACGCAGACGATTTATCCGTGGAGCTCGTGGAAGACGCCGTTCAGCGCGGCGCCGTCAGTGTGGCATCACGATCTGTTTCACAAGGACGGCACTCCGTTCGATGAAGCAGAAGTGCGTGTGATTCGCTCGATGACAGGGAAGCCGTGACAACGCGCCGAGGTCGGCCCCCGAGGCGTCGGCGAGCAGTTGCGCCATCCCGCCTACGACCGGCAGCCGCAGCAGGAACCCGAGGAACGCCCAACCGAGATGAATGTGCTCGAGAGCACGGGCCATCGCTTCGACGCCCGACGCCGGACGGCTCCCGTCGCCCGGTTCGTAGGTGATGCGCCGCAGCGTGCCTGACGGATGGGTTTCCGCAGCCACGATGGCAAGATTACGGGCTTCGCGGCGACCGAACCATTCCGCAACGCCGCGGCACATTCCGCAGCCGGCGGCCACGAACAGGCGTGCCGGCGGGTGATCGGGCCGGTACCAGGGACGGAAGCGCGGCAACCATTCTGGGACGCTGCGGCAGTAGATCGTCCACGCCTCACCAAAATCGCGGCCGGAGATCGCCCTCCTCATCCCACCCCGCCAGGCCGCACGAGTAGAGATGGGCCATGACAGCCGACGCCGCGACCCAGGGATTTTGCACGACCAGCCCCACCAGCAACAACAGCACGACCGCTGACAACTGCATCGGGTTTCGGACGTAACCGTACACTCCCGTCGTCACGAGGTGCCGCGGCGGATCGAACGGCACCGGCGTGCCGGCTCCACGCGTGACGAACTCCTGGACCGCCGTCACTCATAGCGGCCGCGCAGTGAACCCGTCAAGATGAATTTTGAACATGTTCAGAAATGCCGCCGGCAGCGCGGAAGTCGAGGGACGCGCGACGCGGGCGCCTTCGCGCTGCAGGCGTGTCGGCGTGCCACGCTTGTTCGGAACAGGTCGGTTCTGACGCTGGGTGGACCCCTGCTATCTACTTCGCTCGGCGCGCCCCCTGGGGTTGTCAGTCTCGCGCCTTGGCTGCGCTGAACGCGCGCGGCTGCGTCGATTTCGCCTCAGTCGGATAACCGGCGCTGCGCCAGGCGTCGAAGCCGCCGGCCAGCGGCCGAGCGTCTTTCCAACCATGCTGCAAGAGTGTCTGCGCCACACGGGCGCTCGAGTGCTCCTGGGCTCACGTGCAGTACGGCACGATCAGCGCGTCACGTGGAATGTCGTCGAGGTGTGCTTCGACTCCGTCCGGCGGCACGCGCCGGGACTTCGGAATCTGCAGAGTGGCCTTCCGCCAGGCGTCGTCCGCGCGCGTATCGACGAAGACAACCGCCTCGCCGCGGTCCAGCCTGCCTTTTGCCTCTTCCGCTGAGATTCGTTGCGGTTCCATAGAGCCTCCATTCGTGTCGAACTCACGAAGTCGCGGACTCAATCGAAAAGCGCGACTCGATCACTCGGCTGAAAGTGTTGAACTGGTGCAAAACCCAGGCCTCTCGGTCTCAGCAACGAAAAACGACCCGTGCACCCAGATCGGCGGCCGGGCAATTGCATCACCCAACTCTGGACCCTTTCGTTCGTGGCTCTCGCCTGATTGTTTCCATGATGCGAGAGCCCAACCAGAATTTCGAGAGACCGGGAGGTCAAGATGGCTCGACCTGAATCACTCAACGATTTGTTCATTCAAAAGCTGAAACACGTCTACGATGCCGAGAAACGGCTGACGAAGGCTCTTCCGACGCTGGCGAAGGCGGCCAGCGCTCCCGAGCTGAAGCTCGCCTTCGATTCGCATCTGAAGGAAACCGAGACGCACCTCCAGCGTGCGGAGCAGTTGTTCGGTCTGTTCAGCCAGAAACCGAACGCCGATACCAACGACAACATCAAAGGCATCATCAGCGCGGGAGAAGACGTCGTCGGTCTGAAGGCAGACGCACCGGTGAAGGACGCCGCGCTGATTGCGGCCGCGCAGTGCGCAGAGCATTATGAGATCGCCGAGTACGGCACGCTGCGCGCCTGGGCGCGGGTGCTCGGGAAGAGCGAGGCCGTGCAGCTGCTCGATCGGACACTGGAGGACGAAAAGCGAGCCGATCAGAAACTGACCAGCGTGGCCTCGAGCTTGAACTTCCAGGCCGCCGTCCCGCAGCTGCATTAGCTGCTCGACCGGCAGCGGTGGACGCGGAGGTCCGATCCGCGGAGGATCAATCCCGAGGAATTACAGGATTTTTCCTCCGTGTCCTCCGTGTCCCCCGTGGTGAGAGTGTATTCTGTTGGAGGCAGCTCCAGCCCACTTCGCGCCCGCCACCATTCACCATCCGGCTCTGCTGACCAGGTCGCGCGCCGCTGCGCGCGCCTCGATGGTCACCTGACGGCGATCCGCACGGACCGGCGTCCGCTCATCGACCAGGATCTCGCCGTCCACAATAGTCGTCCTGACATCCCTGCCGCTCGCGGCATACACGAGCGTCGAGAACGGATCGGGCCCCGCCGCCAGATGGGGCTGGTCGCGATCGACCACGATCAGATCGGCGCGCTTGCCCGGTTCGATCGAGCCGATTTCGTGCTCGAGGCCGAGCGTCCGGGCGCCCGCGCGCGTCGCCATCCACAAGACTTCACGCGCCGGCAGGGCACCCGGCTGGTGCCGCGCCGCCTGCAGCACGGCGGCGAGCCGCATCTCCCCGAACATATCGAGGCGGTTGTTGCACGCGGCGCCGTCGGCGCCCAGCGAGACGGTGACGCCGCGTTCGCGCAGTTCCACCACCGGCGCCACGCCCGATCCGAGCTT
This sequence comes from Acidobacteriota bacterium, assembly GCA_046726355.1. Classification (GTDB taxonomy): domain Bacteria; phylum Acidobacteriota; class Vicinamibacteria; order Vicinamibacterales; family CAVVIG01; genus QHWF01. The sequence goes on from JBKPAI010000116.1 coordinate 36,316, forward strand.
CAGATTGGAGCCCGGACAGTGCATCACCTTGATCCCGTGCTCGGCCATCATCTGCTGCTCCGCGGCATCGACCCATACACAGTGCGCCGCGCACAGGCGGGGCGAGGCGAGGCGGAGACTTGCCAGGTACTGCACGTTGGTCATGCCGCCGGACCGTTCCTTGACAATTGCGAGCTCGTCCCGCGATTCCGCTGCGTGCGTGTGGACGAGCGCGCCGTGCTCGCTCGAGAGCGTCGCCACGTCAGCCAGCAGCTCACGCGTGCACGAGACTGCGAATCGAGGCGCAAAGGCGGCGCGGAGCCGGCCGTTGGCTGAACCGTCCCACCGTTTCCGGATCGCGAGACTCTCGTCAATTGAGTCGCGCGTGCGTTCGCGCAGCCGTCTCGGTACATCTGCATCGACGTCCATCATGCATTTCCCGATCGTCGCGCGCATGCCCGTTTCGGCCATCGCCTCAAAGACCGCGTCCGTATCGTGGACGGTCTCCATCGTCAGGACGGCGGTCGTCCCGCCGGAGAGCAGCTCGATGCTGGCCAGGCGCGCCGCCGCCCGGAGTGTCGCCGGCGTGTGCGCCGCCTCCATCGGCCAGACGCGGAGGCGGAGCCAGTCCATCAGTTTCAGGTCGTCCGCGTAACCGCGAAAGAGGGTCTGGCACAGATGGATGTGGGTCTGCACAAAGCCGGGGAGCACGTAGTCGCCGCGCGCCTCGATGACCCGGTCGTGGCGATCGCTGATATGGGAGCGAACGTCGGCGATGCGCCCGTCAACAATCGAGATGTCGGCCTCGACAACGTCGAACGCATCGTTCATGGTGAGGACCGTCCCTCCGCGAATCAGAAGCGTGGACGCGCCCCTTGGTCCCGTTTGCGGCGAGCCGCGAGTTGGAGTGAGTGACACGTTTGAGTTACCGCAGAGGGTGGTCGACGATGCGGAGGCCGAACCCATTGAAGGGTCGTTGACTGTAGCCTTCAGATTCTCCGTGCTGAGATGTTCATTTCTCGAGGATGCTGCCGGCCCCGGCTCGCCGTGGAGCCGTCTCGGCGGCGTCCCGCGGCTGAACCGACGGCGGCAGCCAGCGCATCGACGCCGGATGCTCTTTGCCGTGCTTGACCGCAATCAGCTCGGCGAGAATACTCACCGCAATCTCCTGAGGAGTGACGGCGCCGATATCGAGGCCGATCGGCGCATGCACATGGCGCAGCAGGTCGGCGGAGATGTTGTCGGCCACGAGCGCCTCGTAAATCCGAGCCACCTTCGCGCGGCTGCCGATCAGGCCGAGGTAGCGCAACTGGCGCGGCGCGAGCGCGCGCAGCGCGTCCAGGTCGTTGGTGTGGCCGCGCGTGACGATGACGGCGTAGGCGTGCGGCGGAAGGCTGGCGCGCTCGATCCACGAGGGAATGTCGTCGACGACAACCTCCGCAGCGGTCGGGAACCGTTCGGCGCTGGCAAACTTCTCACGATCATCGATCACGTGAACGCGAAAGCCGACTTCGTGCGCGAGGCGGGCGAGATGAAAACCGACGTGGCCGGCGCCGACAATGTACAGCTCCGGCGACGGCTCGATCGGCTCGATGTAGACGTCCATCTGGCCGCCGCAGATAAGCCCCGTCTCCTGAGCGAAATCGTCGGACAACTCATAGTGCACGAGCTGCGGCCGGCGGCTGGTGATCGCCTCGCGCGCTTTCCAGAAGGCGTCGTTCTCGTAGCAGCCACCGCCGATTGTGCCGACGGTCCGGCCATCGGCAAACACCAGCATCTTGGCGCCGATTCGCTGTGGCGTCGACCCTGTGGTCGACACGATGGTGACGAGAGCCGCCGGCTCGCCGCGGTCGAGCGCCTCAGTCACGGCCGCGAACACTTCGCGATTCATTCTGATCGAATTATACGAGGTCGGGTAGGGCGAGTGGGTCGGGTGGGGCGGCCGGAGGCGCCGGACGGGCGGGATAAGTAGCAGGACGGGTTGCATTCCCTTCCCGCCTATCCGGCCCTTCCCGCCCTTTGGGGCCCTCCCTCAGAATCGATGCAGCTCGCACATCTCGGCCGGCTCGGTGCCGGCGAGGAAGGCCTCGCGGAACGTTCGCGGGCAGCCGGGCGCCGCGAGCTTGCCTGTATCGGGGTCGATCTCGACGAACGTGACGCCCTCAGGCGCTTGGAACTTGACGTCGGTGCGGCCCGCAAGGGCTGCCTTCATGAATTGCGTCCAGATCGGCAGCGCCGCCTGCGCCCCGCTCAGGCCGACCGGCTGATTGTCGTCGAACCCGACCCAGACGACCGTCAGCAGTTCAGGCGTGAAGCCGGCGAACCAGGCATCGCGGAGATCGTTGGTCGTACCGGTCTTGCCGGCCGCGTCGAGCGTGAATCCCGCGGAACGCGCGCCCGCCGCGGTGCCTTCGTTCAGGACGCTCCGCATCATGTTGGTCACGAGGAACGTCGTGTCGGGCCGGGCGACGCGCCTCGGTTCAGTGGACGGCTTCGTCACCTCTTTGCCGCCGCTCACGATCCGTCCGATGTACTTCAGCGGACGCACGATGCCGTCGTTGGGGAACAGCGTGTAAGCGGTCGCGATCTCGTAGGGCGTGGCTTCGAACACGCCGAGAGCAATTGACGGATAGGGTTTGGGAGTATTGCCGACGCCCAGCTTCTTCCACAGCCCGGCTACGTGATCGTACCCGGCGTCCTGGGCGACGTGAATCGTCGCCAGGTTTCTCGAATGCGCGAGCGCGTGCCGGAACGTGATCGGGCCGTCGTACTTGTTTTCGTAGTTCTCGGGCGTCCAGACCTTATCGTCGAACTCGAAGGTCTCCGGCTGGTCGTTGACGATCGATGCCGGTGTCACGTCGGTCTTGCCACGCTCGAGGGCTTCCTCGAAGGCCGCGAGATAGACGAACGGCTTGAACACGGATCCCGGCTGCCGCCGTGCGACCAGAGCCCGGTTGTATTGCGACTGGTTGTAGGAGCGGCCGCCGACGAACGCGAGCACTTCGCCGGTTCGCGGATCAACGGCAATCAGCGCGGCTTCCGCCTTGCCGCGGCGCTTCCGCCGCGATAGCAGATCGTCCACCCGGGTCAGCCCGCTGCGAACGGCGTCCTGTGCCAGCCGCTGCAGGTGCAGATCGAGGGTCGTATAGACATCTACCGCCCCATCGGTCCTGGTGGTCAGGCCGGGATAGTCGTCGGACAGCCCCTGATTGACGACATCGACGAAATACGGCGCTTCCGCTTCGAGCGCGCGCTGCACAATGATCAACGGCTCGTGCGCGGCGCGATCGGCGATCTCCCCCGTCACGAAGCCGGCCTCGGCCATCGCCTGCAGCACCACGTTCCTCCGTTCCTTGCATCGGGCCGGGTTGTTGAACGGCGACAGCGCGGACGGCGATTGAATGACGCCGGCGATCGTGGCCGCCTCGGCCAGCGTCACGTTCGAGATGTCCTTGCCGAAGAACAGCCGCGCCGCTTCGGGCACGCCGCTGATTGCGAACGAACCGCGCTGTCCGAGCGGGATGTCGTTCAGATACATCTCGAGAATCTCGTCCTTCGAGGCGCGCCGGTTGAGCACCAGCGACACCCAGATCTCGAGCAGTTTCCGTTTGAGCGATCGCTGGCGGGCTTCCTGCAGCGTCATGCCTTCGAACTTCGGCAGGAACACGTTGCGAACCAGCTGTTGAGTGATGGTGCTGCCGCCGGCCAGATACGTACGCCGTCCCGTGGCGTACGACATGACCGCGCCAAGCACCCCGATGGGATCGACGCCGGGGTGATCGTAAAAGCGGTGGTCCTCAATCGCGAGGACGGCCTGGATCATCCGCTCGGGGATCGCCGACAGGGCGACGGGCCGGCGTTTTTCCCGCTCGCCGGTGACGAGCGCGGTGAGAACGGGAGCATCAAGCGTCACGCGTTCGACCGGTTTCGCTGCGAGCTCCAGGCCCACGACGTGATCGGCCGGCCGCGGCGGCGGCGCTTTTCGCGACGCCCGCGTTGTTCGCGTGGTCGCCGGCGCGGGGCGCTGAAAGATGACGCGGACCGCGCCGGCCTTGGCGTACGGTGGGCGTGGCATGACGGCCACGGCGCCGGTGCCGACGGCGAATTCTCCGGGCTTTTCGACTGTTGCCCGCTGCGCGTAGCCGAGATCGTTGAGCCGATCGATCAGCTGGTGGTCGGTCAGCGCCTGGCCGCGGCGCAGCTCGACCGGTCTGGCAAAGACCCGTGGAAAGACGCGCTCGCGCTCACCGTGAAGGCGCGCGTCGATGACACGGCCGACGCTCACGTAGTAGTAAACGGCCGTGATCGCCAGCACTGCTGTGGGAACCGATAGGAGCACAGCCGTACGTCGAACCCACGGCTTCTGCCACCACGTCGAGAGGCGTACCTTGAGACGAATGCCTTTTTTCATGCGAAACAGCGCCAAGACGGCTCAGAGAGACTTATCGGCTGCTCGTCTTTGCACAACAGCAATTCGTGAAGGCCTGGCACTTCTGCCGGGCCGCCCGTTCGGCGCCCGCCCGTTCGAAAGGCTCTGCTTCGTCAAATCGCGACGATCCAATGACGTCCCAGCTCGAGCGGGAGTTCCTCGTTCAGCCGTTCGACCAGGGCCGGACCGTACTGGTTCAGGAATGTCAGAAACGCAATCGTGCGCTCCTGTGGCTGGCCGTTGGGGAAGGCCAGGTTGCGGGCGTGAATGAATTGCCGGCGGAGCGTTTCGTCCCGGCGTTTGGCCGCCTGGATCATTTTGCCGTGCAGCGTCTGCAGGTCGTGCTGCATGCGGCCGAGCGTCGAGCGCGCCGCGCCCTCGAGCGTCGGATCGAGAGCCGTCATCGCGTCGATGACCCGCGTCATCTCGGTGTCGACCGCCCGTACGGCCCCGTTGAACGAGTCCTCAACGACCTGGGGGATCTGGCTCTTCAACAAGTCGTTCAACGCGGCCTCGTCGCGCGCCTGCAGCGATTCGAGCCGAACGTGGTACTTGTTGATGAAGCGCAGCGCCGGCGCATCGAGAATTGTTGCCGTGGCCCGTGGGTACATCAGCGGCATCGGGACGCCGAAGTGGTCGTAGACGCCGCGCAATTGTCCCAGATACGCGAGCTCGTTCGGCCCGGCGACGTAGCAGATCGTCGGAAAGAGCGAATCCTGCACGACGGGCCGGAGCAGCACGCTTGGGCTGAAGCCGGCAGGCTGTTCGATGGCCTGGTGCACCAGCTGCGCCGCCGGGTATCGATCGTCGCCGACGATAAAGGTGCCATCCTGCTGACGGATGGCGCGTCGCCGACCGTCGAGACGAAACAGCGCGAGGCTGTCGTCGTGCACGTTGACCTGCGAGTGATAGCCGCGCGACGTGAGATCGGTGCCCGCCAGCGCCGCGAGCTTCGCCGTCTGCCCGGGTTTCGCCAGCTCTCGCGCAAACACGGGACTCGCGAGCGGTTTCGACGCCGGATCCGACGAGTCGTACACGATCAGTCCGCGATCCCCGAGCACGTGCTCGATCCATCGGCCGAACGCTTCGGCCATCCCCACACCGGGCGCATAGGCGCGCCGTAACGCACCGACGAGCGACGGCCGGAACTCCGTGGCCGGCAGCACGCGCTCGATGGCAGCGAGCGGCGAATGAATCGACTCATCGAGGCGAATGGTCGCGACGGGCACGGGATCGACGCCGGGGCGAGGCGGCAGCGAGACCGTCTCGGGGGTCAGGTTTTCGGTGAAGACCGTACACGACCGTACTTCCTCCCAGTCGTGGTCCTCCGCGTCAATCCAGAAGACGGCCACCGCCGGCACGCCGGTATCGCGTGTGACCTGCTCGGCGAGCTTCAGGGCGGTGAGCGCCTTGAGCAGCGTAAAGACGGGTCCGCCGAAGAGCCCGGCCTGCTGGCCGGTGACGATCGCGACCGTGTCCCGGTTGGCGAGCAGCCGCGCGGCTTCGCGGGCACGCGGCGGCGCCTTTCGCCGTTCCTGCTGATGCGCGATGACGGTGGCGATCTCGGGCCGGCGCCGGTCGTGTCCTTGCGTACGCCGGATGGCCTCGGCCCAGGAGGCGCGATCGGAAGGATCGCCGGAGAAGAACGGTGCGACGGCCTTGTAGTCGTACGCGTAATCGGCGGCGAGCCGTCTGATCCAGGAAAAACGGCGGACATCCACCGGTATGCGCACGGAAGCCTGAGAAGAGTTGACTTGCACCAAACGCCCTACTGTCTCAAAGCCTGAACGATACTGTCAAATTCACGTGGGGCTCTGCCCCACACCCCGGCTCGGTCGCTTGCGGGGCCCCGTCGCCCCGCGCCGCTCCCTCGCAGGCGCGCTGTGCGCGCCTATGACGGGGCTCTGCCTACACCCCGGCTCGGTCGCTTGCGGGGCCCCGGCGCCCCGCGCCGCTCCGTCGCAGGCGCGCTGTGCGCGCCTATGACGGGGCTCTGCCTACACCCGGCTCGGTCGCTTGCGGGGCCCCGTCGCCCCGCGCCGCTCCGTCGCAGGCGCGCTGTGCGCGCCCATGATGGGGCTCTGCTCGCACCCCGGCTCGGTGGTACGGGCCCAGCATCGTCGCGGTCCAGGCGAGCGGCGCTATGCGGTTCATCTGAAAAATGTTACGATGCCTGTCGTCCTGCCTGGAGGAGTCATCCGCTGAACACGGCTGTCCCCGGTACTACGCCTCCCGACCCACTGGGTCCTTTTCGTGAGCTTCACCAGATTGGCACCGGAACATTGGGTCCCGTGTATCGCGCGTACGACCCGCAGCGCAACCGCTTTGTCGCGGTGAAATGGTTCAAGGTCGACCTGCCGGCCGATCGGGTCCGCCACCTTGTCGCTGAGTTCGAGCGGCTGATCACAGCTGACCTCGCCCACCCGGGGATTGCGGCGCCTGTGGCCACCGGCGTGGCCGGGGCGTCGGCCTACCTCGCCCACGACTTCGCAGAGGCTGAATCGTTTGACGAGGCGATTCGGCAGTACGGTCCCGCGCCGCCGGCCGATGCGCGGCGGGTCGTGACCCAGATCGCCGGCGCTCTCGACTTTGCTGCCGCCGTCAACGTCGTACACGGCGCGCTGCATCCGCGCGATGTCCTGCTCTCCGCAGGCGATACTCGCATCACAGGCCTGGGTGTGGCCCGCGCGCTCCAACGCGTCGGGATTCACGTGCCCGTGCGCCGCCCGTACTCGGCGCCTGAATTGATTCGCGGCGGCGGCTGGGATCGGCGCGCCGATGTCTTCACCCTGGCGGCGTTGTTCCACGAGCTGCTCTGGGGACGGCAGGTCATCGGGAGCGCCAGCCAGCTGGCGTCGACGTTGACCGAGGTTGCCGGCGGCGATCTCGCGGCACTCCGCGCCGCGCTCGCGCAGGCGCTTGCGGATCAGCCCGACGATCGCTTTGCGACCGCCCTGGAATTTGCCGAAGCCCTTGAACACGGGTTTGCGGCCGGGCGCCGTAGACAAGAAGATCAGCAATGGCAGCCGCCGGTCATCGAGACGGCGGCCGCGCCGCCGGCGAAAGCGTCCGGCCCGGTTGCGCCGGCGGCGCCCGTTCGACCCGTGCACGACGCCGCGAAAGGACCGTCACAGCCGGCCGCACGGCCGGCGCCCGATCTCGAGCTTCGTGCCACGCAACACGCGCGCTATCGAGATGCGGACGTCGCTCCTGCTCGTGTTCCCGATCCGACGCTCGGCGCCAAGGTCGCAGCAGGCGCTTCCGCAGTTGATGCGGCGCGCCGATTGACGCTCAGACCGCAGGCCGAGGCTCCAGCGACGCGCTCACGATCCGCATGGCCGATCGCTGCGGTGCTGGTGATTGGGATCGGACTGGGGTTCGCGGTCGGATACGGATTGAAACCTGGCGGCGAATCGCCTGCCCGGCCCGACACTTCCCCGGCGCCAGCGGCCACGGAGATACCGCGACCCGGGCCGACCTCGGGCTCCGAGGCACCGCCGTCCCCGGCACCTTCGTCCCAGACCCCGCAGTCCCAGGCGCCGGCGCCTTCCCCTGGACGCGAGTTTACCGAGAGCGCCGTTCCAGAACGGCCGAAGACGTCAAGGCCGGCCGCCGGTTCGGAGCCGCGATCGCCCGCGGCCGCGGCCCCCGCCGCGGTAGAGGGCCGGCTGCTTGTTCGATCCGAGCCCGCCGGCGCGACAGTCATCGTCGACGGCCGCGAGTACGGTCCCACGCCCGCTGTCGTCCGCGGTCTCGATCGCGGAACCCACCGCGTGCGCATCGTGCGGGAGGGATACATCCCTGAAGAGCGGAGCGTGGCCATCACCAGGGCGCAGCCGGCGCCGTCGCTGATAGTCACACTGGAGCCGCGGCGTCCCGCCGCGGAGCGGATCTCGCAGCCGGTGCCGCAATCCGAGCCGACAATCGAGACCTATACCGGCACGCTGGTGGTGGAATCGCTGCCGCCGGGTGCCAACGTGTTTCTGGATAATCGAGCGGTCGGCCGGACGCCGCTGACGTTGCCTCGGGTCAATGCCGGCGAACACGTCGTGCGGCTGGAGCGCGACGGCTATCAGAGGTGGACCCGTTCCATCCGCGTTGTCGCCACCGAGCGCAATCGTGTGACCGCGTCGCTTGATCGTTGACACCAAAGACCAAAGACCAAAGATGGAAGCCCTTCTTGCCCTTGAAGACGGCACCTGGTTTCGAGGGAACGCTGCCGGCGCGGAAGGCGAGGCAGGCGGCGAGGTGGTCTTCAACACCGCGATGACCGGCTATCAGGAGGTGTTGACCGATCCCTCGTACGCGGGCCAGATCGTGACGATGACCTGCCCGGAGATCGGCAACTACGGCGTCTCGCCGGACGACGTGGAGTCGCGCGTGCCGCAGGTGGCCGGCTTCATCGTGCGGGACGAGTCGCCGGTCGCCAGCAACTGGCGCGCCCAATCGACGCTGCGCGACTATCTCGTGACTCATCGTATCGTCGCGATCTCCGATATCGACACCCGCGCGCTCACCCGGCGGCTGCGTTCGGGCGGCGTGATGAGGGGAGTCATTGCGACGGGGGATGGGCTCGATCCCGCGGCGCTCGTGGCCCACGCACAGTCGGTCCCGCAGATGGAAGGGTCGGATCTGGTCCGCGGCGTCACGACCGACCAACCGTTCGACTGGCCGGAAGAAGATCCTGGTGAATTCGGCGTCATCCCCCGGCGCCGCGCAAAACGGCGTCTCAAGATCGCGGCGTACGACTTCGGCATGAAATGGAACATCATGCGCCGGCTGAGCGCGCACGGGTGCGATGTTCGTGTCTATCCGGCGACGACGCCGGCGGCGGCCCTGCTCGCGACCAGCCCGGACGGCGTGTTCCTGAGCAACGGCCCGGGCGACCCGGCGCCGTTGACCTACGCGATCGAAAACGCGAAAACGCTCGTCGACTCCGGGGTGCCAGTGTTCGGGATCTGCCTCGGTCACCAGGTGCTCGGCCTGGCGATGGGCGGCAAGACGTTCAAGTTGAAATTCGGACACCGCGGCGCCAATCATCCGGTCAAGAACCTGGAAACCGGCAGAGTCGAGATCACGTCGCAGAACCACGGCTTTGCGGTCGATCCGAAATCATTGCCGGAGGATGTCGAGGTCACGCACGTCAATCTGTACGACGGGACCGTGGAGGGCCTCCGGCATCGGACGCGGCCGGTGTTCTGCGTGCAGTATCATCCGGAGGCATCGCCCGGCCCTCACGACGCCGATTATCTGTTCGATGAGTTTCTCGAGTTGATTGAAGGTGGCTCCTAGAAGCGCGTCGGCGAAAATGCCAATCTCACCACGGAGGACGTGGAGGGAAAATCCTGTGGGCTTTCCCGATTGAACCTCCGCGTCCTCAGCGTCCTCCGTGTGTTTTAAGTTTCCATCATGCCCCGACGCACCGATCTGAAACGCATCCTGATCATCGGCTCCGGCCCGATCGTCATCGGCCAGGCGTGCGAGTTCGATTACTCCGGCAGCCAGGCGTGCAAGGCGCTGCGGTCCGAGGGGCTCGAGGTCGTACTCGTCAACAGCAATCCGGCCACGATCATGACGGATCCGGAGCTGGCCGATCGCACCTATGTCGAGCCACTGACGCCGGAAGTGCTGAGCGCGATCATCGAACGCGAACGGCCCGATGCGCTGCTGCCGACCGTCGGCGGCCAGACCGGGCTGAATCTGGCCGTCGAGCTCGCGAACGCCGGGACGCTCGACCGATTCAATGTCCGGCTGATTGGCGCCTCCATCGAAGCGATCAAGGTTGCCGAAGATCGCCAGCAGTTCAAGGACGCGATGCGCGAGATCGGCCTCGACGTGCCGAACAGCGGTCTCGCCCGTTCCGTGCCTGAGGCCGTGGAGCTCGCCAGGACGCTCGGCTTCCCGCTCGTCATCCGGCCCTCGTTCACGCTCGGCGGCGTCGGCGGCGGCATCGCCTACAACGTCGAAGAATTCCGGGATCTCGCCGAACGGGGCCTCGAGCTGAGCCCGGTTCACGAGGTGCTCGTCGAGGAGTCGGTCATCGGCTGGAAAGAGTTCGAGCTCGAAGTGATGCGCGACGTGGCCGACAACTTCGTCGTCATCTGCTCGATCGAGAACGTCGATCCGATGGGCGTGCACACGGGCGACAGCATCACGGTGGCGCCTATCCTGACGCTCAGCGACAAGGAATATCAGCGGCTGCGCGACGCCGCGCGGCGAATCATCCGGCGCGTCGGCGTCGAGACCGGCGGTTCGAACATCCAGTTCGCCGTGCACCCGAAGACCGGCCGGATGGTCGTCATCGAGATGAACCCCCGCGTGTCACGGTCCTCGGCGCTGGCGTCGAAGGCGACAGGATTTCCCATCGCGAAGATCGCGGCGAAGCTCGCCCTCGGGTACCGCCTCGACGAGATTCCGAACGACATCACGCGCCTCACGCCCGCTTCTTTCGAGCCGACGATCGACTACGTCGTCGTCAAGATCCCGCGCTGGAACTTCGAGAAGTTCCCGCAGGCCGACCGCACGCTGACCACGCAGATGAAGTCGGTGGGCGAAGTCATGGCGATCGGCCGCACGTTCAAGGAAGCCTTCATGAAAGGCGTCCGGTCGCTGGAGCTGGGCCGCAACGGCCTGCTGTTCGCGCCGGCCGATATGGATCGCCATGCCGAGACGGCCTCCGATGTGGAGGACGCGGCCAGCCTTCGCAGACGGCTGGCGATCCCGAGCGATCGCCGTCTGTGGGACATCTTCCGCGCGCTCGATCGCGGCTGGACTCCCGAGGACATTCACGACATCACGAACATCGATCCGTGGTTCGTGCGCCAGTTCGCGGAAATCGTCGAGATGCGGCGTTCGGCTGGTTGCACGGGTCTCGACGGCCTCGCCGCCGACGACCTGCGCAGGCTGAAGCGCGCCGGCTTCGGTGACGCCGAGCTCGGGCTGGCGATGAACACGTCGGAAGCGGCAGTTCGCGATCGGCGCGCGGCGCTCGGCCTCGTGCCCGTGTACAAGCGGGTCGACACGTGCGCGGCGGAATTCGAGTCGTTCACGCCTTACTTGTACAGTGCCTACGAGTCGGCGTGCGAGGCAAATCCGACCGCGCGGCCCAAGGTGGTTATTCTCGGCAGCGGGCCCAATCGCATCGGCCAGGGGATCGAGTTCGATTACTGCTGCTGTCACGCGGCCTTCGCGCTCAAGGAGGAAGGTCTCGAGACGATCATGATCAACTGCAACCCCGAGACGGTGTCGACCGACTACGACACGGCGGACAGGCTCTACTTCCAGCCTTTGACATTCGAAGACGTCATGGCGGTCATTGAAACGGAGCGCTCCGCCGGCGGCGACGTCGCCTGTCTCGTGCAGTTCGGTGGGCAGACGCCGTTGAAGCTGGCGCTGCCGCTCCAGCGCGCCGGCGTGCGGATTCTCGGCACGTCGCCTGACTCGATCGACCTCGCAGAAGACCGCAAGCGATTCGCCCGGCTGCTGGCGGATCTGGACATCACGCAGCCGGCGAGCGGCACGGCAACGTCGCGGCGCGAGGCACGCGAAGCGGCCGCCGCCATCGGCTTCCCTGTGGTGGTGCGGCCTTCGTACGTGCTCGGCGGTCGGGCGATGGCGATTGTCTACGATGCGGGAACGCTCGACCGCTACATGATTCAGGCGGTCGATGCCTCGCCCGAACACCCGGTTCTCATCGACAAGTTCCTCGAGGATGCGTTCGAGTTCGACGTCGATGCCGTCGCCGATGCGACCGGAGCCGTCGTGATCGGCGGCATCATGGAGCACATCGAAGAAGCGGGCATTCATTCGGGCGACAGCTCGTGTGTCGTGCCGCCCTTCATCTGTCCGGAACGGCACCAGTTGACGATTCGCGACTACACGCGGCGCATCGCGCGGGCGCTGAAGGTGGCCGGCCTGATGAACGTCCAGTACGCGATCAAGGATGACGTGGTCTACGTGCTCGAAGTCAATCCGCGCGCCTCGCGCACGGTGCCGTATCTGTCCAAGGCCGCCGGCGCGTCGCTCGCCAAACTCGCCGCCAAGGTGGCCGCAGGACGCACGCTTGCGGAGCTTGGCATTGCCGGCGACCTGCAGGTGGCAGGCGTCTTCGTGAAGAGCCCGGTATTCCCGTTCGTCCGGTTCCCCGGCGTCGACACGATCCTGGGCCCCGAGATGAAATCGACCGGCGAGGTCATGGGCGGCTCGTCAACATTCGGCGTCGCCTTCGCGAAGGCTCAGTTGTCCGTGGGGCAGCGGCTGCCTGAGAACGGCACCGCGTTCGTGAGCGTGAACAACGACGACAAGGCGAACCTGCTGCCCATCGCACGCGACCTCGCGGATCTCGGCTTCCGGCTGGTGGCGACCCGCGGCACCGCGGCGTTTCTTCGTGCCTACGGCCTCGATGTCGGCGTGGTCTACAAAGTGAACGAGGGGAGGCCGAACGTCGCCGATGAAATCGTGAACCGGAAGATCGAGCTCATCATCAACACGCCACTCGGTCGAGAGTCCTTCTTCGACGACCGCACCGTGCGGCGCGCCGCGATGATGCACGAAGTGCCATGCATCACCACGCTGACCGGCGCGGCGGCGGCCGTCAGTGCCATCCGCGCGCTTCGGCAACAGGGCGTCGCCGTGCGGGCGCTGCAGGACTACCACGCGGGAACGCCGGCGGAGAGGGTGTAACGCCCTTCTGGGTGGAGACGTTCATACAGGACGTGCGCGATGGTGTGCGCCAAATCGGGCGCAGCCGCCTGCACGCGGTCGCCGTCGTTCTCACACTGGCTCTCGGGGACCCGGTAGTGGCGCTGCGACATACGTGACGCCTGCCCCTTCGCGACTGCTCGTGACTATTCGAGGCCGACCCTGGCAGACCGACGTTTTTTCGGTCGCTCGGCTGTTGGCGATCGTCTTCGCGTCGGTTCTCGTCTAAGGAGGGCAACCGTTTCAGGAGGTGCTCATGAGAAGGCTGTTCCTGATTGGCTGCCTGATTCTCATCGCGTTCGCGTCGCCTGCAACCCAGACGCCGGTGACCGGCCGGTGGCGTGCGGTGTTGCTCACCCCTGGCGGCGGAACGCAGAACATTGGGCTGGAACTCGACGCCCGGGGCGAGACCGTCACGGGGAACATCGAGGGCCTCGCCATTCGCGAGGGTCGTGTCGACGGCAGTGCGCTGACGCTGAAGCTCGCTACGCCGAACAGCCAAGAGATCTCGCTGACCGGGCAGGTGAGTGGTGACGAGATCGTCTTCAAGTCCACGGGCCTGCCCCCAGGTCCCATTCAGTTCGTCGCGCGACGCGACGCACCCGCCGTCAACGGAAGCGTGTCGGATGCATCGGCCGTTCAGCAGCTGATGAAGCAGTTCAATGTGCCGGGCGTCAGCATCGCCGTGATCAACGACTTCAAGATAGCGGCGACGTATGCCTACGGCGTCGCCGACGTCGAGACCGGCGCCCCGCTGACGACGGAAACGATGTTTCAGGCTGCGTCGATCAGCAAGCCCGTGGCCGCGATGGTATCGCTGAAGGCGGTGCAGAACGGACGGTTCTCGCTGGACCAGGACGTCAACACCATTTTGACGTCTTGGAAGCTGCCGGAGGGGCCGTTCACGAAGGAGCGTCGCGTCACCCCGCGAAGCCTGATGAGCCACACGTCGGGGACAGGAGATGGATTCGGCTTTCCTGGATACGCGCCACGGGCGGCGCTGCCGTCGATCCCGCAGATCCTCGACGGTGAGCAGCCGCCATCGAATCTCAGGGCCGTTCGTCTGGAGCGTCCGCCGCTGACCGGCTTCAAGTATTCGGGTGGCGCCGTGATGATTCAGCAGCTTGCCTTGATGGACGCCGTCGGGAAGCCGTTCGGGGAGATCGCCCGCGAATGGGTCCTGGATCCGATCGGCATGACCAACAGCACATTCGAGCAGCCAGTAGCGCCGCATCGCGAGAAACAGGCTGCCCGAGCGCACAATCGGATGGGAGCGCGCATGGGCGACCCGTGGCACGTCTATCCGGAGCAGGCCGCTGCAGGATTGTGGACCACGCCGACCGATCTGGCCAAGTTCGCGATCGAGGTGCAGCTGTCGCTGCTCGGGAAATCGAATCGCGTGCTCTCGCAGGCCACGGTGCGCGAGATGGTGACGCCGGTTGGCGTGGGGCCTTTCGCAGTGGGGTTCCAGATCGGCAAAGAGGGCGAAGGATGGTACTTCATGCACGGCGGGGGCAACTGGGGCTTCCAATGCGACCTCATCGCACATCGTTTGAACGGTTACGGGGCGGTCATCATGACGAACAGTGATGGCGGAGGTGCCCTGATTCCGCGGCTGCGCCGGCTGATCCAACAGGAATACAAGTGGGATGCGCTGGACACGCCGATCCCACGGCGCTACGGACCGGTATAGCAGCGGGTCGAAGCGGCTCCACCGTACGTTCGCTGAAGGGTTGCCTGCTTTGTGTGCTTTTGGTGATCTTTGTGGTTCCTATGCTCTTTGCGCCCCGTGGTTCATTTGGAACCACAAAGGGCACAAAGACCACAAAGAAGAGAATCCAGTGACCAGCACAACAACGTCCAGCCGGCGTTGTAACGGCCTTAACGACCATCGGAACATCATCTCACCGTATGAACCGTTGAAGGCCTTCAATGAATGTTCTGACATTGAAGTTCATCAACAACCCCGCACGGCAGCCGGTTGCCTTCTGGTACGAAAGAATCTGTGCCTGGTGAAGCCGGCGCAGTCGCCGAACGGCTTTGACTTCAACGATCACAACGCCTTCAACAATCAGATCGATGCGGTGCCGGCAGACGACCTCGCCGCGGTACTGGATCAGGACGATCTTTTGGGTTTCAACCCGTAGATTCCGCAACCGCAACTCGATCGCAAGCGCGCGTTCGTACGCCGGTTCAAGAAAGCCGGGCCCGAGCGCCCGGTGCACGGCGATTCCAGCGCCGATGATCTCGCGAATGATGCGTTCAGTGTCTGCCGGCAGCGGGCGGTATGCCTCGCGTCCGTTACGAGCCGCTCTATCGTCGACGTTTTTGGCTTTTTGGTCTTCTTTGTCTTCTTTGTGATCTTTGTGATCTTTGTGGTTCATTTGTCTTTTGCACTCTTTGTGGTGTTTGACATCTTTGTGGCTGGTTCTAGCGACCCGGCAGGACCGAACCCCTCCGTCCTGTGAACGTCCGCACCTCGATTGAGGTTCCATCAGTCGTAACGGTCACCGCTCCATCCTGGTCCGTGCGGAAGATCTCCGCACCGACGGCGCGATATCGCTCCAGCACTTCTGGCACCGGATGGCCGAAGTGGTTCCCGCGGCCGGCGCTGACGACAGCGATCGACGGGTGCACGGCCGACACGAACTCCCGTGTGCTCGACGTGAAGCTGCCGTGGTGCGGCACCTTGATCACACGAAGCCGCGCGGAGGGGATGTCGCCGGCTAAGTGCGCTTCGACGGCGCGCCCGATGTCGCCGGTGAGAAGGATCGAGACGTCGCGGCGGCGGAGCTCGAGCACGATTGAGTCGTCGTTCCGGACTTTCTGCCGTTCCCACTCGGCTGGCGCCGGGTGGCGCACGGCAATCTCGACATCGTCGATCGAGAGACGATCGCCGCGATAGACATTGGCCCAGCGTGCCCCGGATCTCTGTGTCTGGGTCCGGAGCGTCGTGAGTGCTTCGAATCGTGGCACCGGAAGGCCTTCCCAGACTTCGCGCGGCCGGAACTCGTCGATGACCGTGGCCGCCCCGCCGATGTGATCGGGGTCGCCGTGCGTCAGGGCCACGTAGTCAATCCGGTAGAAACCGGCGTCCCGGACGGCGGGCGCGACGACGCGTTCGCCGACGTCGAACGATGACGAGAAGCCAAGGCCCCCGGCATCGACGAGAAGCGTGCGGCCGCGTGGAAAGCGGGCCAGAATCGCATCGCCCTGCCCGACGTCGAGGAACGTGACGTGCAGCAGGCCGTCTCCTCTGGCTCCGATCAGCGCGTACGGGTCGAGGAGAATCCAGAGGCCCGATGCGATCGCGACTCCGGCTGCCGCTCGCAGGACCGCCAGGCTGAATCCCGGTCGCGCCAGGAATGCATATGCCGCACTGCGGGTGTCGAACAGGCGGCCGGCCAGCACGGCATCGGCGCCGCTGCCTGCGGCGGCCCGCTGGCGCCACAGGATCCAGGCGGCGACGAGAGCCAGGTAATAAAGCGCCTCGACCCATGCCGCAGGCGGCGCAATTCGGTATGTCGACCACGGCACGAAGCGGACGAGTTGCGCCGACCACACGAGTCCGGCGGCTCCTGCGTGCGCCGCCAGGCCCGCTGCCGCAGCCAGTCGCGCTGAGACCAGAGCCAGGGGGACCACCGCCATGCCGGCTACCTGCGCGACCGCCATCAGCGGAATCGCCGCAAGGTTGAGCCCGAGGCCTGCAAACGTGACGCGTGAAAAGAGCGCCGCGCCAATCGGGAAGACCATTGCCTCGACCGCGATCGAGGCCGCGCACAGCGTGAGGACCGGGCGGACGGACGCCGGCACTCTCCATCCGGCGACAACGGGCGCGGCGACAACGATCGCGAACGTGGCGCCGAACGTCAGGAGAAACGCCGGATCGGCAAACGACAGCGGATCGGACGCGAGGAGCAATGCGGCGGCAACGGCGAGCGCGTTGAGCGGCGCCGTCCGTTGATCGGCGGCACGGGCTCCGAGATACACGACAGCCATGAGCGTGGCCCGATCCACCGAGGCGCCGCCGCCGACCAGGCGTGCGTACGCGATGAGCAGCGCGATGGCAGCCAACACCGCGGCGCGGCCGAGCCATCCGGCGATACGGAACACGCCGAGGAGCAGGCCGACGAGGATGGCAATGTTGCCGCCGGAGATCGCGATCACGTGGTAGGTTCCCGCTTCCTGCAGGCGGCGCTCGATCGCGCGGTCGAGGCCGGCGCGATCGCCAAGGACGATGGCAGTGACGATTGATGCCGAGGCGATACTCCATCGCCCGACGGCGGCCGTTATCGCCCGCCGTCCGAAGGCCCGGACGGATGCCAGGCGCTCGTCGAGCCAGGATGCGTGAGCGATGACGTCGACAAGGGCGCCGCTCTTGACGGTGGCGACGAGCGTGACGCCGCGGCGCGCGAGCGCGCGTTCCTGATCGGGCACGCCAGGATCGAGATACCGCGCGGGCCGGCGCAACTGCACCGGGAGCCGTACTGTGCGGCCCGCACGCCATTCGCCGATCCGGTCCGCAGCAAGCGTGCCGACGACGGTTGCGTCGACGCCACCGTGGACGACCTCAGTGGTCAGTTCTGACTCAGGCGTGCCGGCCGGCGGGCGGCCCTGCTCGATGCGATCGACGATGATGCCGAGTGCCGCACCGGTTTCGGTGCGCGCGGCATCCGCGCGGAGCACACCCTGAATCACGGCAAACGCGCTGTCGTCTTCGGGCAGAGCACGGCCCTCGATCGCCGCCACCCGGCGTTCATGGCGGGCCAGTTCCTCGAACGCTCTTCGCAATGACGGCCGCCATACGCGCCGCCACTCAGTCGACGACAGCAACGTACCGCCGGCAAGAAAACCGAGGGCGATAGATGCTGTGAAGAGGACGCGGTGCGGCACCGCCCACGCTGATACCGCGCCGGCCACGCTGACCGTGAGCAGGACGTACACGAAAGTAGTCGGAGGATCAGTAAACAGCAGACCGCTGGCGGAGCCGGCGAGAAGAGCGGCCGCAGGAATCGCAGCGACTGCGCGCACGGCCGCCGGCGGTGCAATACTGGCGACGGGGCTTTATCTGAACAGCGCGGGGAGACGCGACGAGCACGAAGTCATTGAAGGGCTTTAGTTTCCGGAAAGTTCAGGTTCTTCCTGATCTTTCGACGAAGCCGTTGGCCGCGCAGAAATTGCCATGCATAGTGGCTGTTCGGTAGCGGTTTCTGCACATAGAGTCGCGAGAAACGGAGCACGAACGGAGGATCTCTGTCAGTCTTGAGTTGTGAGTCTCGAGTCACCCTGCCAGAGTGGCGAGCCGCCGCATCGGAGACTGTGCATCGTACGCCCCGTCTGACGTCATCACTCAAAACTCAAAACTCTTCGCTGGAATGCCCTGTTTTCACACTCTGCCAGGCTCCCTCCAGCTCCTCGAGCGAAAGCTGTCCTAGTGCGCGGCCGCTGCTCGCGATGCTGCGTTCCATCGCCGTGAAACGGCGCGTGAATTTCTCGTTCGCTTTCCGCAGTGCCGTTTCAGGCTCGATCCCGAGCTTGCGCGACAGATTGGCGATGGCGAACAGCAGGTCGCCCATCTCTTCCTCGGCCCGCTCGCTGCCGGGTTCCCCGCCCGCGTTCACGACTTCCGCGAGCTCGCCGACCTCCTCCTGAATCTTGGCGACGACGTCGCCGGTGGCGGGCCAGTCGAAGCCGACGGAAGCGGCGCGGACACCGATGTGGTACGCGCGCAGCAGCGCCGGGAGCGCCGGTGCGATGCCGCTCAGCAGCGTCTTTGCGGCGGATTCAGGTCCGCGCTCCTGCGCCTTGATTTCTTCCCAGCGCGTGCGGACCTGGCCGGCCGAATCGAGCGGCGCTTCGCCGGAATTGCGGGCGAACACGTGCGGATGCCGGCGTACGAGCTTCTCGGCGACGCGGCGCAGCGAGTCGGCGATCGTGAAATGCTCGTGCTCCGACTCGATCTGGGCAAGAAAGACGGCTTCGAAGACAACGTCGCCCAGCTCCTCGCACAGGGCGTCGTGATCGTGGCGATCGATCGCGTCGAGAACCTCGTAGGTCTCCTCGAGGACGAACGGCTTCAAGGTGTCGATCGTCTGCTCATGATCCCACGGGCAGCCGGCGGGACCGCGCAGCGTGGCCATGATCTCGACTAGCTGGTCGAATTCTTTCATCTGGTAATCTGGTAATTGGATAATCTGGTCCTTGGACTGAATGAATGATCAATGGAGTCGGGCAATTGGCAAATCCAATGACTCGATTACCAGATTACTCGATTACCAGATGCTTCCATGCCTGAACTGTCCTTCACTTCGTTCGTGTTGTCGCTCGCCAGCACGGCTGCGATTCACTTCGGCGATCTGCCCGATCCAATCTCCGGGCAGCCGCTCGAGCCAAACCTCGACGGCGCCTCGCAGATGATCGAGATCCTCAGCCTGCTCGATCAGAAAACGCGCGGCAACCTCACGGCCGAGGAACGCCAGGTTCTCGAACAGGTGCTCTACGAGCTGAGAATGCGGTTCGTGCAGGCCAAGAGCGCCGAAAAGCGGATCGTCGAACCGTGAGAGGGCAGGACCTGGCGGCCGGTTCCCGCGCGCGATGCGAGTCACCGTTCTAGGCAGCGGGACCTCTCACGGCGTCCCCGCGATCGGCTGCGACTGTGCCGTCTGCCGCTCGAGCGATCCGCGCGATCGGCGGATGCGGCCGTCCATCCTGATCGAGGTCGACGCGGCCGGCACCGCTTTCTCGGAAACCGTCAGGTCCATCCTCGTCGACACCTCGCCGGATCTGCGCGCACAGGCGCTCACGTTTGGCGTCCGACGGGTCGATGCGATCCTCTTTACCCACACCCATGCCGACCACGTGCTCGGGCTGGACGATGTGAGGCGGTACAACCAGATGCAGCGGACATCGATTCCCTGCTTCAGCGATGCCGAAACGCTGTTCGGGCTGCGCCGGATGTTTGCCTACGTCTTCAATCCGCCGGCGCAGATCGGCGGCGGCCTGCCGCAGCTGTCGCTGTTTCCGATTGCCGGCCCGTTTACCCTTGGCGGCGTCGAGATCGTGCCGGTTCGAGTGTTTCACGGACACCTGCCGGTGCTCGGGTTCCGCATCGGCTCGTTCGCGTATCTCACCGACTGCAATCGCATTCCGGACGAGTCGTGGCCGCTGCTGCACGGCGTGCGCACGCTCATCGTCGACGCACTGCGTCGTCGCCCGCATTCGACTCATTTCAGCGTTGCCGAAGCCATCGCGGTCGCGGCCCGCGTCGGGAGCGAGCGCGCCTACTTCACCCACATCTGCCACGACCTGCCGCATGCGGAGACCTGCGCGCAGCTGCCGCCCGGCGTTGAACTGGCTTATGATGGGCTCGTTCTGGAGGTCGAATGACGCGGACCGGACGGGCCGCCCGCTGCGGAGAGGCGCGACGAGCCGTGCGTGCACGGCGTGCATGTGTACGAACGTGAGAAGTTTGCCGTGCACGCACGGCTTAGCGGCGGAGCCCCACGTTAGCATGCGTTCAGGTTCCGGCTTCGCGACCGCCTCTGTCTGTGGAGAGCCGCACGCGTGGACGTGATTCACTTCCCTGAGGACGCGCGTCCGACCCGCTGGAAGCACCCGGTGCTGGCTCTGGGGAATTTCGACGGCGTCCACCGCGGGCACAGCAAGATTCTCGAACGCGTCCGCCGCGTCGCTGGCGAGCACGGCGCCACGCCGGTGGTCATGACCTTCGATCCCCACCCGCCGCGTGTCGTGCGTCCCGACAAGGCGCCGCCGCTGCTGATGACGAAGGCGCAGAAGCTCGAGGCGCTGGCCGATGCCGGTGTCCAGGGCACCGCCATCGTCCGGTTTACGCCGGAGCTGTCGCGCTGGGACCCGGAGATGTTCGTGCGCTATGTCCTCGTGGAGTGGCTGCACGTCGCGGAGGTCTGGGTCGGCGCCAACTTCCTGTTCGGCCACGACCGGGCGGGCAATTTTTCCATGCTGCGGTCGCTGGGCGCCCGGTACGGGTTCAAGGCCGACAAGATCGATCCCGTGCGCTACAAGGATTTCGTGGTCAGCAGCACACGGATACGCCGGCTGATCGGCGAAGGCCGCGTCGACGAGGCGGGTGCGCTCCTCGGGCACCAGTATTCGATCGACGGGACGGTGATGCACGGCGATCGCCGCGGCCGGACCATCGGCTTTCCGACGGCGAACCTGTGCACCGAGAACGAGCTGCTGCCGCCGCACGGCGTCTACGCCACGACCACCAGGATTGACGGCGCGGTGTGGTCATCGGTGACGAACGTCGGTACGCGCCCAACCGTCGATTCGTCAGGACGCAC
Organism: Acidobacteriota bacterium; assembly: GCA_046726355.1. GTDB lineage: Bacteria > Acidobacteriota > Vicinamibacteria > Vicinamibacterales > CAVVIG01 > QHWF01. The sequence continues at coordinate 57,748 of JBKPAI010000116.1, forward strand.
CCAGGTGGAAACGCATGTCCTCGATCGCGAGGTGGAATTGTACGGATCGCTGATTCGGGTCGGTTTCGTCCAGCGTCTGCGCGACGAACGCGCGTTCGAGTCGCTCGATCTGCTGAAGGCGCAGATTGCTGCGGACTGCGAGCGCGCCCGGGTGCTGTTCGATCGGCTTTCGCTATAAGATTTCGCATCGTGCCGGCTGCCGGGCGCCCCGAGTTCACGTTTTCACTGGCGTTGTCACATGAGGCGGATCTCAATCCCATGCTCGCTGAGCTCGCCACCGCAGTCCTGCATCACGTGGGGTACGCTCACAGCGAGGTGACCGACCTCATCGGCAGCCTCGAGCGCGTCGTGGCCAAGGCGCTCGACAACGGCTGCCGCGAGTGCGACGTCGCCTTTCACGCGCATGACGGCGAGCTGCAGATGGCGCTCACGTTCGATGACGGGGTCGAATGGCGCACGTCGCGACGCCTGCCGTGATCGCATCAATGGGATCAATGCGCCTGTTCAATACCCTCACCCGGAGGGAAGAGCCGTTCACGCCGGGCGCCGGCAACACGGTGCGGATGTACACGTGCGGTCTGACCGTGTACGCACGCGGGCACATCGGCAACTTCCGGACGTTCGTCTGCCTCGACGTCCTGCGCCGGACGCTGAAGTACCTGTGCGGCCACCAGATGCGGCAGGTGATGAACTTCACCGACGTCGACGATCGGACGATCAACGGCGCCCGCAGAGCCGGGATGGATCTGCGTCCGTACACCGACCAGTACATCGCCGAATTCCGTGAAGACACGCGCGCGCTCGGCCTCGAAGACATCGAGGAGATGCCGCGCGCCACCGATGAAGAGAATCTTCACGCCATGGCGCAAATGATCGCCGCGCTCGATCGGAACGGCCACACCTATCGGAGCGACGGATCGATCTACTTCAGGATTGCGACGCTGCCCGGGTACGGGAAGCTGGCGCGGCTCGACCACGAAGGGATCAGGTCCGGCGCTCGCGTCGATTCCGACAACTACGCCAAGGAGGACGCGCGCGACTTCGTGCTCTGGAAAGGGCGCCGGGAAGGTGAGCCGTCGTGGGAATTTCCCGACGAAGGAATCACCCCCGGCCGTCCGGGATGGCACATCGAGTGTTCGGCGATGGCACTGCGGCTGCTCGGGGAGGCGCCGATCGATATCCACGCCGGCGGAATCGACCTGATTTTCCCCCACCACGAAAACGAAATCGCCCAGAGCGAAGGCGCGACGGGCAAGCCGTTCTCGCGATTCTGGGTCCACGTCGAGTACCTCATCGTCGACGAGCAGAAAATGTCGAAGTCTCTCGGCAACACGTACACCATTCCAGATATCGTGGCCAGGGGCTACCGGCCGTCGGCGGTGCGCTATCTGCTGCTTTCGGCGCATTATCGCAAGCAGTTGAACTTCACGTGGGAAAGCCTCGGCAGCGCCGAGAAGGCGTTGCAGCGGCTGAGCGACTGCCTGGCACGGCTCGATCTGATCACGAAGCCGGGGTCGCACGCCGAGTTGACGGCCCGCATCGATGCCGCGCGCCGGGCGTTTGCCGCGGCGATGATGGACGACCTGAACACCGCTGCGGCGCTGGGCGCCGTGTTCGAGCTGGTGAGCGTGGTGAACGCCGCCATCGATTCGGGCGACGCGGGTCTGGACGATGTGCCGGTGATTCGGGCGGCGTTCGACGAGTTCGATCGCGTGCTCGGGATCCTGAGCCTGAGACGCGTGGAGGAAGCGCGGCCGCCGATTCCAATCGAGGAGATCGAACAGCTCATCGAGGACCGGCACGCGGCCCGGCGGCGGCGAGATTTCGCCGCCGCGGATCGCATCCGTGACGAGCTGGCGGCACGAGGTGTGCTCCTCGAGGACACTGCAGGCGGTACCCGATGGAAACGAAAATAAAGGGAATGTCAGAGAAACCGCTCATCAAGACGCCCCTCCCCGGACCGCGCGCCAGAGCGGTGATCGAACGCGATCACACCGTGGTTTCGCCGTCCTACACGCGCGGGTACCCGCTCGTCATGGCCCGCGGCTCCGGCGCGATGGTCGAGGACGTCGACGGGAATGTGTTTCTCGACTGCGCAGCGGGCATCGCGGTCAACGCCACCGGTCATTCGCATCCCGACGTCGTCCGCGCCGTGACGGAGCAGGCCGGCAGGTTTCTCCACATGTCCGGCACCGATTTCTACTACGAGCTGCAGGTGCAGCTCGCCGAGGAGCTCGGGGCTGCCGTGCCGATTCGCGGCGGGGTGCGATCCTTCTTCGGCAACTCGGGGACCGAAGCGGTCGAAGCCTGCTTGAAGCTGTCGCGGTATGCCACCGGACGGACGAACATCATCGCGTTTCTCGGCGGATTTCATGGCCGCTCGATGGGGTCGCTCGCGCTGACGGCGAGCAAGGCGATCCAGCGGCGCGGCTTCGGCCCGATGCTGCCGGGCGTGTACCACGCGCCGTATCCCGATTGCTATCGCTGTCCGCTCGGGCTGAGGGCGGAGAATTGTCACGCCGAGTGTCTCGACTATCTCGAGGATCAGATCTTCGTGCACCTTGTCTCGCCGGACGAAGTCGCAGCGGTCATCGTGGAGCCGATTCAAGGTGAAGGCGGCTACGTCGTCGCGCCCGACCAGTTCCTGCAACGATTGCGCGAGCTCACCGCTGCCTATGGCATTCTGCTCGTCGTGGACGAAGTGCAGTCGGGCATGGGGCGGTCGGGCAGGATGTTTGCCCTCGAGTACAGCGGCGTCGAGCCCGACATGGTCGCGATCGCGAAGGGTATCGCGTCCGGGCTGCCGCTGGGGGTGGCCGCGGCGCGCCGCGGTCTGATGGCCTGGCCGCCGGGCGCGCACGCGAGCACGTTCGGCGGCAATCCGGTATCGTGCGCCGCCGCCCTGGCCACGCTGAAGCTGCTGAAGGAGAAGTTGATCGCGAATGCCGCCGATGTCGGCGGATACTTGATGAACAGCTTGAAAGCGCTCATGTCGAGGCATCCACTGATTGGCGACGTGCGCGGGCGCGGCCTCATGGTGGGCGTCGAGCTGGTTCGCGATCGCCGGACGAAAGAGCGGGCGATCGAGGAGCGTGACGCGGTCGTGAATGGAGCGTTCGCGCGGGGGCTGCTGCTGCTCGGTGCGGGCAGGAACGCGATCCGGTTCTCACCGCCGCTCGTCATCACGCGGGAACACGTCGATACGGCGGTGGCGATTTTCGACGAGGCGCTGACAGAGGTCGGGCGGCCGCGACGGTGAAATGACAGCGAACGGCGACATCATCTCCTCTGGCGCGAATATTGCTCACCGTTTCGCCGCCATGTCGCGCCAGCGGATGATTCTCGGGAAGACGGGCGAAGATCTCGCGTGCCGCGAGCTCGAACGCCGCGGGTACGCAATTGTTGCCAGGCGCTACCGCGGGCGCGCCGGCGAATTGGACATCGTCGCGCGCGACGGTCCCACGCTGGTGTTCATCGAGGTCAAGGCGCGCGGCGGCCGCTGGTTCGGCGACGCGGTCGAAGCGGTGACGCGCGGCAAGCAGCGGCGGATCGTGCAGCTCGCGCTCGAGTACGTGATGCGGCACCATCTGACCGGCATGCCGTGCCGGTTCGATATCGTGTCGATCCAGTTCGAGGCGGGCCGGCCGGCGGTGGAGATTCTTCAGAACGCGTTCGATGCCGGAATTACGTAGGGATCCGATCACCGGACGCTGGGTGATCATCTCCACGGATCGCCAGAAGCGGCCGAACGATTTCCGGATCGATCGCGCGGCGACCATTGGCCGGGATCAGTGTCCTTTCTGTCCGGGGCGGGAGTCGCTGACCCCGCCCGAGGTGCTGTCCTATCGCCAGTATGGCGGCGCGGCCAACGGACCCGGGTGGGACGTGCGCGTCGTGCCCAACAAGTTCCCGGCCCTGCAGGTCGAGGGGATGCTCGACCGCGAGGGCGACGGGATGTTCGATCGCATGAACGGGATCGGGGCGCACGAAGTGATCATCGAGACGCCGGATCATGGACGGACGCTGTCCTCGATGTCGGAGCCCGAAATCGAGCGGGTGCTGTCGGCGTATCGCGACCGGATCAACGATCTCAAGCAGGACCGGCGTCTGCGCCACATCCTGATTTTCAAGAACCACGGCGCGGCCGCCGGCGCGACGCTGGAGCACGCGCACTCACAGCTGATTGCGCTGCCGATCGTGCCGGATTTCGTCCGCAGCGAGATCGACGGCGCCCGCCGGCATTTCAGCGAGAAGGAACGCTGCGTGTTCTGCGACATCGTCCACCAGGAGCTCGCGGACCGGCGGCGGGTCGTCGCCGAGAACGCCGATCTCGTGGCGTTCGCGCCCTTCGCGCCGCGGTTCGCGTTCGAGACCTGGCTGCTGCCGAAGCGCCACGCGTCGCGGTTCGAGGACGCGCCGCGGCACGAATACGAGAGCCTGGCACGGCTGCTCAAGTCGCTGCTGCAGCGCATGGACCGCGCCCTCGAGCTGCCGGCGTACAACCTGGTGGTGCACTCGTCGCCGTTCTCTCTGGACACGTCGGAGATCTACCATTGGCACCTGGAACTGATGCCGAAGCTGACCCGGGTAGCCGGGTTCGAGTGGGGGACCGGGTTCTACATCAATCCAACGTCGCCGGAAGAAGCGGCGCGCGTGCTGCGCAACGTGAAGTTGACCGCTTGAAAGCCAACCCGGCCGTGTGGTACTTTGGTGCGTTCGGGCGGGAATAACTCAGTGGTAGAGTGCGACCTTGCCAAGGTCGAAGTCGCGGGTTCGAATCCCGTTTCCCGCTCCATTCTTTTTTCCGTACCTCTCGCGGCCCTCGTGAGGGCGCGCGCCGTTTTTCGGGCGCGCCGCCAGGAAGTAACGCAAGCTCTGCCACACAAAACGACGTCGCCGGCCCATCGCAGCCGACCCGTATTCTGGGTCGGCTTTTTTGTTGCCCGGTGAGCCCCGAGCCGATCGCGCACACCGACTCCTGCACACGCTCGTTCCTCCAAACGACGCGTTGGCGGTCAGAGTATACGTCCGCCTTTCCGACAACGGCCGTGGCACAATCGGCACAACGTTCGCCTTTCGGCGCATCGTCGGTTGCTGAACCTTCCTGAGGGAGGCCGCTCAAACGTCGGCGACCCGCGAGCCGCCAGGCTGAGGCGATTCGGCGTCCACGACGTCTTACCGGATTCGGATTGTGGGTCTGCCGTGCAAGCACCGCTAACTAAGGCGCGCACCGCGCGCCTGCGAGGGACCGGAGCGGGGCGGAGAGCCCCCGCGAGCGAACGAGCCGGGGTGTGGGGCGGAGCCCACGTTAGAGATGTCTGCTCCAAGACGGCTTCTGCTCCGCCTCTTCGCGGTATCCTGGACGCGCCGAGCCCGATCTTGGTGGGAGATCGATGCCCATCTGACGCGGTTCGAAGACGAGTGCCGGCGTCGCGGCGCCAGGCAGGCAGAGGGGACCGGCCGCGCGGCGGAGATTCGGCGGCATCGTGTTGGCGAAGGAGCTTCATCGGATGCCCGGATCAGTCGGATGGCTCGATGACGCGCGGCGGGATCTGCAATATGCGTCGCGGACGTTGCGAAGAACACCCGGCGTCGCTCTCGTCGCCGTCCTGACGCTCGCGCTCGGCATCGGCGCCGCGACCGCCATCTTCAGCGTCGTCTACGGCGTGTTGCTGCGTCCGTTGCCGTACACGGAGCCGGATCGGATTGTCGCGATCTTCGAAGTGACGCCCAGGGGCAGGCCGACGGGCCTAGCCGACCCGAACTTCGACGACTTCCGCGATCAGAGCCGCAGCTTCCAGGCGATCGCCAAGTACACCGCGCGCATGGTGTCGGTGTCGAGCGGGTCTCAGGCCACGCGCTCGCTCGTCGCGCGCATCTCGCCCGAATTTCTGAAGGTCTTCGGCGTCCGGCCAATCGTCGGCCGTGACTTCACGGCCTCCGACGCAAAGAAGGGCGCCGCACTCACCGCGCTCGTGAGTTACGGATATTGGAAAGAGTATCTCGGAGCTGCGGAACTCTCGCTTGTACACCTGAAAATCGACGGCGGGCCCGTGTCCGTGCTTGGCGTGCTCCCGCCCGGATTCCAGTTCCCGGCAGGCGCCGATCTCTGGGTGCCGACCGATCTGGAAGGGGAGAACCCGAGCCGCACGTCGCACAACCACCGCGCGGTCGCGCGCCTCCGCCAGGGTGCGACGGTCGATCAGGCCAATCGCGAGATCAGCGACATCGCCCGTCGCATTCACGATAGTTCGAGCGACCAGGGCGATTATCTTCTGAAAGATGGCGTGGTGATCCCGCTGCAGGATTCGCTCACGGGCCATGCGCGCTCGCCGCTGCTCGTGCTCCTCGGCGCCGTGGGATTCCTGTTGCTCGTGGCGTGTGCGAACGTCGCGAATCTGCTGCTCGCGCAGGCGTCGGCGCGTGAGACGGAGCTCGCCGTCCGCGGTGCGCTCGGCGCCGGGCGCGGCCGCATCGTTCGTCAATTCCTCGCCGAAGCGTTGCTGCTGTCGCTCGTCGGCGGCGGCCTCGGGGTGATTGCCGCGTTCTGGGGCGTCGCCGGATTCGTGGCGCTCGCGCCGGCGAACCTGCCGCGGCTCGACAGCGTGTCGATCAGCGTGCCCGTCCTGGCGTTCGCGTTGCTTCTGTCTGCTGCGGTCGCCCTCGGCGTCGGCGCCTTTACCGCCGTGCGCGCGACCTCCGTCGATCTGCGTCAAGACCTGGCCGGAGGGGGCCGCAGCCAGGCTGGTTCGCACGGCAGTCTGCGCACCGGCCGCGTGATCGTCGCCGCGCAGATGGCGATAACCATCGTGCTTGTCGTCGGCGCCGGCCTCCTCGGGCGCAGTCTCATGAAAGTCCTCGAAGTGAATCCCGGATTCCGCGTGGACCAGATCGTCGCGATGGACGTCTCGCTGCCGCGGCGCGAGGATGCGAAGCTGAGGGCCGGCCAGGCGCGGTTCTTCGCCAGCCTGATTGAACGGCTCGGACAGATTCCAGGGGTGCGCAAGGTCGGCGCAACCAGTGACCTGCCGCTGGATGGTGGGCATTCAGACGGTATGTTCGCGTTGGTGGCCCCGAACGAGGCGCCGGAAACGAAGACGCAATTGAGCGAGCTGTTTCGGCAGAAATCGCGGGTCGGCATCGCGGATTTCTGCGTGGCGACGGACGGCTACTTCCAGGCGCTCGGCATTCCCCTCATTCGCGGACGCATCTTTGACGCGCGCGACGGTGCCGACGCTGCACACGTTGCCATGATCACACAGTCGCTCGCCCGGGAGCGCTGGCCTGATCAGGATCCGATCGGTCGCACGATCGAATTCGGCAACATGGATGGCGACCTGCGTCTGCTGACCATCGTCGGCATCGTCGGCGACACGCATGACTATGGCCTCGACGCTCCGCCGCGGCCGACCGTTTACGTCAACCTGTTCCAGCGTCCGCGTGCGGCGGCAACGCTGGCGATGCTGACCGACGCCGACACACAGATGGTGACAACGGCGGCGCGGGGAATCCTGCACGATCTGGACCCTGAGATTCCGGCGCGGTTCCGGACGTTTCCGCAGATCTATGCCGCATCGCTCGGCTCGCGGCGCTTTAACCTGATCCTCATCGGCTTCTTCGGTATCGCCGCGCTCGTGCTCGCGACGACGGGCGTGTTCGGCGTGATGGCCTACTCGGTGAGCCTCCGTACGCGCGAAATCGGCGTGCGCGTCGCGCTAGGCGCGCCGACCGGCGACGTACTGCGGATGGTCCTGGGCCAGGGCGTGCGCACGATCGTCATTGGGATCACGATCGGGATCGTGGCAGCGCTGGCGCTGACGCGCACTGTGGCGTCGTTGCTCTTCGGCGTGACGGCCACCGACCCGGTGACCTTCATCGGCGCCACATTGCTGCTCTGCGGCGCAGCGCTTCTGGCATGCTACCTTCCAGCGCGGCGGGCGACCAGAGTCGATCCCATGGTCGCCTTGCGCTGCGTGTAGCCCCGAGCCCGAGATCATCGTGAACGCGGTACGCGAGGTGCTTTCATCGGTTCGCCCGTGACGTTCGGGTCTCACATGGATTGCTCCGATTGCGGGCACGCAGCGCTATTCTTCCGCTGCATTCGATGCGCAGCTGGTCTGCCGTCCTGACCGGACTCACGATGCAGGTCATCGCACCAGAGCAGCCACCGGCAATCCTTCAGATTTACCGCGAACCCCTCAAGCCTGAGCAGGAAGCTGCCTGGGCAGCCATTGAGGAAGAGAAAACGCGGCTCTGCCTCGAGTTGAAGTGCCCTCACCCGTATCTCGGCATCGAGTCGCTCTCGGGTCGAAAGGAGGTGTGGTTCTTCAACGGCTACGATTCGACGACCGACCGAGAGAGGGTCTACGAGGCCTACGCCGGCAACACGAAACTGATGACGGCGCTGCTGGACGCCGCCAAGCGGCAGGGGGCGCTGACTGAAGCGCCGATCGAGGTGTTCACGAGTTACCGGCAGGACGTGACGCGGGGCGTACCATGGCTGCTCGGTCGCGGGCGGTTCCTCGTCATCAGTATTACGGAAACCGATGCGAGAATCTGGGGCACCGTGTTCGAAGCGCAGAATGGCATGCGCTTCATCTTCAGATCAGCATCCGGTCGCGAGGAAGCTGACGCGATAGCCACGCAGGCCGGGTCCGACGCTCGAGTCTTTGCCGTGCGTCCGGCGTGGTCCATGCCGGCACAAGCCTGGATCGACTCGGACCCGATCTACTGGCGTTCCTATCCACCCCGGTGATCAAGTAGGAGCGGCGGCAACGGCAAAGCCGCACGCAGTCAGGAACGGCCGTTCGCGCAGCACGAGCTCGACGATCATCGTCGGCGCGCTCCGCAGTGCCATGCTTACATACTACCGGCGTGGTATGCATGAGACGCTCAAGCACGTGGAGAAAGCGCCGGACGTTGCACAAGAGGCGGATTCTGCAGTAACGTTGATAGAGACCCCCACCGAGCCTCGCGTTGCGGAACCTTCTGCCTCGCAGGCACTTACGGGTCAGTCGCTCACCCAGTGAGGCGCCGTCGCCAAGAGGTAAGGCAGAGGTCTGCAAAACCTCCACCCCCGGTTCAAATCCGGGCGGCGCCTCCACTTTTTCCTAATAAAATCGCGACCTTTCGCCTCGCCTGACTGGCGGATCGCGCCGAACTGCACACGAACTGCCCACGAGTTTGCCTTGATAACCCAACCGGTTGGGTTTATCCTGACTCATGCGAAAGAATCCACACGCCGTCGCACTGGGGCGGAAAGGCGGGCAGTCGCGTAGCGCCGCGAAAGCGCAGGCGGCCCGCGAGAACGGGAAGAAGGGCGGGCGGCCTCGGACACACCCGGCCGCTGAAAGGACGATGACCGATGGGCACACTCCGGAAACGCGGCAAGAAGTGGTATCTGCGCTATTACCGCAAGGGCCACTCCTACGAAGTCGCGGCACACACCGACAGCAAGCAGGCCGCGCAGGACATGCTCGACCGGCGCGTCGGCGCCGTGAAGAGCGGCAAGCGCCTCTCGCCGAAAATGGACCGGTTGCGCTTCGACGAGGCGGCCGCGGACGTGCTGAACGACTACCGCATCAACGACCGCCGATCGTTCACGGTGGCCGCGCGGCGCATCCGGGGTCGAGTCACTACCGGTTTGGGTTGCGAATCCGTGATTGACGCGATGCAGGTGAGCGGCGTGTTTCGCCAGATCGGCTTGAAGCTCGACCGTCGCGACGAATCCCGAATGGGACACCTCGATTCGCATCTCTCAGGAACAGGCGTATCATCCGCTTGGTCTCGTGGAAGGTAGCCCAGAGTGAGCCGATCCTCAGCGATTCTCAGTCTTACTCTCGGTCTCACTGTCACCGCAGGATGTGGCGGGAATCACCTGGGCACCGGAGTCGAACCGACCGTGGTGCCGACCGTGGTGCCTGCCTCCACGGCAAGCTGTCCGGTAACGCCCAGAGTTTACGCCCAGCCGCCACGCGACCCCAATCCGTTCTATCCGGATATCGGTGTCGGATCTTGGTATATCAACGCCGATCGTACGATGTGGGCGTCGGCTTGGGAGTTCCGGCAAGGCGGAAACAAGGTCATGTGGATCCGGCCCGCGGGCGAGCAGTTGGTCGTGACGGGCCAGCGTCTCGATGCCGAAGCCGCACCGCTCAGCGCCGACATTCCGTGCTGCTATCCCTCGACATTTCAGGCGAGTGGTCTCACCTTTCCGACTTCGGGGTGTTGGCAGGTGACGGCGCAGGCAGGGAGAGCGAAGCTACAATTCGTTATCGAGGTCGGCGTCGAGCCGTCACGGTGACGGCAACGGTTGAGTGCTAGACTAACGGGCTGAAGGGGGCAACGGCTAGCTCATGCGAGCCTTCGACTAGCATGACCATGAGCACGACGTCGAACGACGAACACCGTCGGCAGGATCGGCCCTCGGCCACAGAATCAACTCAAACACCAGCTCCCAACAGGCCAGGACGGCGATAACGGACCCGATGTAAATCACGAGCACTGACCCTCGCTCACCTTCAGCGAATCGCCGAACCACCAAGTGCCGACATGATTTTGACGGATTAAGGTTAATAATCAAACATCCGGCCGCGAAAGCGCCGCACGGCGTCGTCGACGCGCGACGAGAGGCCGTCGCGCGCCGCGGGCGTCCACATGCAGACGCCGTCGGCGTGCGCGGCGGGCC
>JBKPAI010000117.1:0-12262 GCA_046726355.1 Acidobacteriota bacterium
GTCGCGGTAGATGATGTTCCGATGCAGGTTGTCGCCGCCGCCGGCGTTCGACGTCCACTCGTAGCCGATGAACGCCGTGAAGCGCCCCGGTTCGTTGTACTTCTCCGCGATCGTGGTGGTCTTCGCCCAGACGCTCTTGGCAAACCGCGGATCCGTCGCGATCGGCGGTAACTTCCTGTTCGCCTGCGCGGCGACCAGTTCCATCACGCCCTTCTTCGCCTCCACCGGACCGCCGACGAACATGTCGTGCCATCTCTTGAGCGTCGAATCGGCCATCATCTCGGGATTGCCACCCTTGATCTCGGTGATCATGCCCATCATGTCGGAGTGATCCGTGATGGCGACCCAGTCGAGCGGCTGTCCGAGCTTCACCGGCTGGCCGCTGGTCGAGGTGACTTCCTCGCCCCGGGCAAACCGCGTGGCCTCCTCGGGACCGAGCGTTGCGCCGCTGCCGCCCGCATCAACCGACCACGACGTGTGAACGTGCTCGTCACCGAAGTACGGCCGTTCGGGATAGCGCCTGCCTGCGTACGGCGAGTAGCCAGGCTCCTTGTAGAACATGGTCGGATCGGCCGGCTTGATCTCGCCGGTGTCGGCGGTAGAAGTCCCGGCGCCGGTCGGCGGACCACCAAGTTGCACGGCGGCCGCCGGCTCCGCGCTAGTCGTGGCCGGAGGCGCCTGTGGCCCTGGCGTGGACTTTGGGCCGCCGCACGCGGCGGCGAACAACACCGTCCCGATCACGACGAGTTGCCTCATGGGCAGGGCACCTTCCTCATGTCTTCGCCGACGAAATCGCATCGTGCACGATCGTTAAGGTTGAACCGAGTACGGGCTGCAAGACGACCACCACCGTCTTCCGGTGGCCGAGACGTGTCCTGTTTTCTTCGGACACGCGAGGATCGAGGGTTCGTGTCCGGAATCACCAGGTTTTCGCGACGGCGCGGCTTATCCGATTCCCGGAGATGCTCCAACATACCGGAGTCGTCCGGGCGCCGGCTCCGCTCATCTCCGGCGCCCGTGCGCCCCTCAACTCCTGTGCTGACTGCAGATTCCCTCTCTACGCGAGACCATACTGCGCTGGCGCGGGATCTGCTCCTGAACGACATCCACTCGATCTCAGAGTCCTGAGCATCGTGGCCCCAAGACGGCCAAACGTCGACAGCCTTGCACTGTGGCACGCTGGCAGAGCACGCCCGACGCAGTGGCGATGGGCGGTGTTTCGTCGGGCAACCAGGAAAGGACTGTTGTGCTCACCAATCGCCTTTTCTCGAGGATGGTGATGGTCGTCGTCCTCGGCTGCGTCTCCATGGTCGCGCCGGTCGAAGCGCAATTGAACACCCAGCACATCAAAGGCACCGTTGGACTCAAGAGCGGATCGCAAGCGCCTCCCGGTGTCTACTTCATCGCGCCGCTGTTCTACGTCTACAAGACCGATGACGTGAAAGACCGCGACGGCGACCGCCTTCCCTTCGCCGCGGATCTCACGAGCCAGGTGTACGGCGGCGGCGTCAGTGTCGTCACGAAGACGAAACTCTTCGGCGGTTTCTACGGCTTCCAGGTCTTGTTTCCAGTCGGTGCGAACAATCGGATTCAAGGCACTGAGATCGATGCCAATCCCGGCGCGGGTCTGAGCGATTCGGCCATCACGCTGATCAGCCTCGGGTGGCACGCCACCCGCGCCGATGCGACGGCCGGGTACACCATCTTCGTGCCGACCGGGCGCTACACCGATGGCGCGAACAACAACACCGGCCTCGGTATGTGGGGGAACGAACTCTCGGCAGGCACGACCGTTTACTTAAGCGCATCACGGCAATGGCACGCCGCCACGTTGGCGACCTTTGATTTTCAGTCGAAGAAGGAAGACAGGGAGACGAAGGTGGGCAACGTCATGAACCTCGAGGGCGGCCTCGGTGGTGACTTCCTCAAGGGCGGTCTGACCGCGGGCCTCGACTACTATGCGTCGTTCAAGTTGACCGACGACCAGATCGAAGGCTTTCCCGACATCCTCATCCGGGGCAAGAACAAGGTATTCGCGGTCGGGCCCGAGGTGCAGCTGGCGCTGGCAAAAAACAACACGCTCTATGGCTTCCTGAAGGTGAATTACCAGTGGGAGGTTTACGCCCGAACCACGACGCAGGGCAGTGCGCTGACGATGCTGGCCACCTTTCTCATGAAGCCTCTCAAGCTTTCCAATCCGTGAGGCCAACCAGTTGCGCGGCCTGACCGTCGCCTCATACCTGGACCAGGCCGAGGATGCCGTCGCACTCGCGGTGCAGCTCGGCACACTGGCCGACGGTACCAGCTATACGGCACAAACGACGCTCGATGCCGCGGCGAAGAAAATCCGCGTCGTCATCCAGAACGCGGGCCACCATCCACTTGGCCGTTAAGGTGAGGGCAGCACGGGTACGAATCATCTGGGATTCCGTCTCGTGAGTACGGCCAGATAGCAGCTCGGCGGCGGCTCGAGAACGCCCCGCAGTGAGGTAGACGTGCGCCGGATCGTCTTGGCCGCGCTGGTTGTCGTCTCGTCCGAGATCTCTGCGCACGCGCAGATCACCCAGGTCTGGCCCGAGATCAGCATGTTCACCAGGCTGAACGACAGGATGCGCTTCTACTTCCTGGCGACGACGGTAAAAGAGAGCCAGGAGTCCACGGAAGGCGAGTTCGGTCCGAATTTCGACTTCTACCTTCGGCCGTTCAGAGAACGCAAGCGCCTTGCCGGGTTCCGCTTGGATGAATCGAAGAACCGATTCCTGCTGCTCAGGGTCGGCTATCGATACCTCCATTCGTTTAGCGGCGATCCCGACGAACATCGCATCGTGCTCGAGGCAACGGCCCGCTATCCCTTGACGGGTGGCGTCCTCGTCTCAAACCGAGGCCGCGTCGATGCCCGGCTCATCGACGGCGAGTACTCGTGGCGGTTCCGCAGCCGGCTTTCTGTCGAGAAGGAGTTTTCGATCGGTCCAATAAGGATGAATCCGTACGTCCGGGGCGAGCTGTTCTACGACAGTCGGTTCGATGCGTGGAGCCGCACGGAGTGGATCGGGGGAGCGGCGTTTCCCCTCAACCGGCGCGTCGAACTCGAAGGGTACTTCGACTACCAGCACGACACCGGTGACGATCACAACCGGCAGGTGTACGCCATCGGAACGGTGCTGAATCTGTACTTCTGATTCGAGTTCCCGCGTTGACCGTCCCGAGCGGACGCCTCGCCTGTGGAAGCGGGAGCCCGAGACCGCACTGCACTGCATGCGAAATAGTGCCGATCACCACGACAACAGGGCCGACAAAAAGCCCGTGTGTGATCGGACGACATTAGAGGGTCTGACACAATTCGGCGACGATCCGTTTCGGCTTGCCCGTAAACTGCGGCATACACATCGCATCGAAGAACAGTAGGATTTGAAGGACGTTTTGCGATAATCTGAGTCAGACCGCTCGCAAACCGTTGATTTTAAAGTGGAGAGATGTCCGAGTGGTTGAAGGGACGTTGTACGGGTTGGAAAGCCAGACCATGAGGGTTCTTGTTGTAGCGCCTGCAGCGAATAACTCACTCACCACCTGGTCCGCGTAGTTGTGGTAGTCCGGATATCGGAGGGCCGCGATCCTGTCGATGGCGATCAGATACAGGGAGGAGAGGACACCGCCGACGAGCAAGACCTTTCGTACCATCGCTCACTCCTCTCAGTCCGCGGCCGAAGAATCGGATTCACTGCGACTCGGCTCGCTTGCGCCCATGGAAGGGCTGGTCTTTTCCGGATGCTTCGGGTCATTGCTCCAGGGCCGCCATTCGCCTCTGGAGCGGTCGCCGGGAGAGTTGTCCGCTGTTGGCCACGGCGACCGCTGCAATGACGACACACAGCGCCGCGACCCATACAAGGTCAACGGTCAAGAGCCGCACCCCGGCTGTCCCCGGAGGTATGAGGATCCGGGCACTGGCTGTGAGGCTCCCGTGCATGAACATCGCCACGAGCAAGCTCTCAGTACGGTCGTACACCCACACCATGAGCACTCTGAAGGGCGTCAGGAATAGAAAAGCATCGAGCAGGTAGCCGGCGAGAGCGAGCGCCCCGGACACTGTGCCGCTCGTCCAGAAATAAACAAGCAAGTGCCACGCTCCCCACAGCACGCCCGCCATGAGCCCTGTAGTGAGCACACCGTGATGCTGCCTCAGTTTGGGGATCGCGAATCCCGTCCAGCCCAGCTCCTCGAAGAAGCCCGCCGCCAAGGCCGTCGCAATACCGACCAGTAGAAGGGTCGCCTTATCGTTGGATGTGAATATGCCAGGGACCAGATACTGCGTTCCGAGAACAACATGGAACCTCCTGTCGCATGGGTCAGGCGCGCTCATCCCGCAACACGCGGTAGAGCAATCGTGACCTGCAGTCCAGTGGTCGTAGCCGGCGAGTCGAGCCGGATCGTGCCTCGATGCAAATCGAGGATCCGCTGCACGATCGACAGCGAAGGTGGTCTAAAGCGACCCGCAGCGCCGACGCTCGAGCCCAACGACCACCTATGAGCCGCGCGGCTTCACGAGCCACACCGCGCCGGATCCATTTGCGCATTAGGCGACACTGCGCATTCTGAAAAGTTGCGAGCCTACTGCCACGAACCATCCTCCGAAAGACAATTCACAGACGAGCGTCAGAACGGGTCCGATAGCGCACGGATAGGAGCCAATAATGTCGAGTACAGCCGTGGCGAAACAGAAATATGCGATCCACTTCGCGTAGGCGCCGCGTTTCATCGCCAGACTCAGGACGATGGTCGCGACTGCCAGAAGAAGATAGATAGCGTGCAGGCCGCCGTAGAAAACCATGACCACAAGCGCTGCGGCGTCCGGTGTGTCGATGCGCATGCCATAAATGGGATAGACGAGGCGCCCGTGAACAATGAGCATCACGGCCATGACAGGAATCGTCGCCGCGATGATTCCGCAGCCCGTCGTTGCCTTGGTTCGATCGACAGCAACGAGGCTCCGATACAAAGCAACTGTCCCGGGCACCAGGAGGACGGTCGCGAAGAAGAGAAACTCGCTAATGAAGTCCAGAACAAGCACCTGCGAATCCCGCCACAGGAGGATCTCGGCTCCGCTCGAAGGCGGCGGACCTGCCCGGAAGTCCAGGAATGCCAGGACGACGAACAGGATGCCACTCGCCAGGAGTGCTCCTCCTCCGAACTTGTTGGGCCTCGTCAGCTCACGCGCCATGGCTAGTCTTGCATCTTCGCTGCTCAATGGGCGTGCAGCCCAATACCGGCCAGATGCACGAGAAGAACCAGCAGGACCACGGCGATGATTCCGAACAGCACGTACCGACCCCAAGGTGCAACCTGTCGACTCGTCGTCGGCAGCCACGCCCCGGTCACCTCGTTCTGCTTGCGCAGCCCGTAGGCGTCATGCCCCAAGGCTTGTACACCGAGAGCGCCGTCGTCATGAGCAACACAAACAAAGCCGCGCAGGCATCACCCACGAGCTGAAGCCGAAGCTGGCGGAGATCGCCAATCGCAAGTGTTGTCTGTGCGACTACTGCCGCTAGGCGGCCAATGGGCTGCGTGTGGACCAGCAAGATCAGTGTCGCAAGGACGGTCAACAGAAGTTTCGTCACGACCCAGTAGTGTCGGAACAAGCCCCACGTGGTACCCAATGATTGGACGATTCCGGTCAGCAAAGCGGCCAGGCAGAATGGAACAATGACAAACCACGTGATGAAGTGCATCGCGAGGTAGGCGGCTCTAACGATCTGAGCGTCCTCGCTGCCGACGCCGGCAATGGCGAGAGCCAGAAACGCCCCTACGGCGCCAAGCCATCCGACCGACGAGGTGACGTGTGTGGTGAGTGCAAACTTGCGGAGGCCGGGTGTCATTGTCATGACCTGATGTCCTCGTTGAGCGTACTACTGCGTCCCTGTCATGCGGCGCCCCTCACCGTTTTGGCGGCATCATGGACAGACTCATCGCCGGATCCGTGAGGAATTCGTCGCGTTCGTTCATCGAACAGAAGTAGTAGGTCTCTCCCTGATATGTGGTCTTCGGCGCCTCCTTCGGATCGATCCTTGGCGAACAGGACAGCTTCGCCGGATCGAGCGCCGTCTGAACCATCACCATCGTGCGACCAGCAGGCTTTGCGCAGCACCCGCTGGTGGGGTGGATTGCGTCGGCTGCGACAGTGTGTGCTGCGCGTGATCGACCGGGGCGTTCGCCGCAGCACTGCCCCGGTGCATCATTGCGGACGGGCGCAACGTCACGACACGCCGAATCCCGGGTTGATGCGGCCGCCGTAGACAGGCTCCAAGCTTTCCGGCACGAATCCGGCCGAGACCGAGGCGCCCACTCCGGGCCTCAGTCCCTGCCAAGCGCTGAAGTACCGAGTGTAGCCCCCTTGAAGCTTTGCGACGGTAAAGGCATCAGCCGTCTCCGCCCACGAAGCGGTCACTGCGCAGGACGGGCCTAAAGGACGTTGAACGTGGCCTTATTAACGAGGGGTCCAGCATCGGGCCGCGTGCCAATGCCGGCACCAGCACATTGGAGGGCTCCGATGCTAATCCAATTATCACAGCTCAGGGGCCATCAAGATTCTGCGGGTCTCGGGTGGAAAACAAGAACATGTCCGCGGGTTCCAAATCGCGGGCTCGCAACCAACGTGATCTGCAGCTTTGGCGACCCGCGGCGTGAGGCGGTTTGCTAACGGGGATTTGACGGACATCTTCGATTTCATCGCACACCTTTCGTGGCGTGCGTTCCTATTTTCTAAGCAGTACAGGCGTAGAGGCGGTCCTGACCGCTGCGGTGCGCTCGTGAAAATCAGCTAAACAGTGCTCAAGCGTCTAGCCGCAATGGTACCCAGGCTTCGACGCGAGTTCCCTCGCCTGGGCGAGATACGATAACGGTGTCGCCGTTGACGAGTTTGAGCCGCTCGCGGATCGCCACCAACCCAACTCCGCCGCTCGGAACGGCACGCTGCGTATCGAAGCCGACCCCGCGATCGACGATTTGCAGACGAATCTCAGTCGCGGTGCCGCGCACCGACACCCAGACCTCGCGTGCGGCAGAGTGGACGACCGCGTTGACCGTTGCCTCCTGTAACACCCGAAAGAGGGCGAGCGCGATGTCGGACGGCAGATAGCGAGGAACTTCTTCATCCTGAAAGTGGATCTTCACGTCGTACCGCGCGGATAAGTCCGCGCAGAATCTCCGCCCTGCGGTCGTCAGACCGAGCAGCTCGAGCCGCCGATGGACCGGGTCCGACACTGCGGCGACCTCGCAAACCAGGCTTGTCAGTTTCTCTCTGATATCGGCGACGACAGCTTGTACCTCGCCGTCATGTGCCGCGCCCTGCAGATGGTGCAGCCGCAGCGTGAGCGCCACCATCCGCTGGCAGACGTCCTCGTGCAGCGTCTGGGCGAGCGCGACGCGCTCCCGTTCGTGCGCCTGCAGCAGGTGGCGGCTCAGATTTGACAGCTCCGCGCGCGCCCGCCGAAGCCTGGTGATATCGACGGCCGACCCGACGTAACCGTCGAAGTCCTTTCCGGAGAACCTCGGGAGTCCCGTGTCGAGAATCCATCGCTCCACGCCGCCGGCCTCGCGGACGCGGTACTCCATCTGAAAAGGCTCACGCCTCTCGAGCGCATGACGGTAGATCTCGCGGCACTGCTCGACGTCATCGGGATGCACGAAGGCCGTCCACGAGTCGTGCTGCGCGGCGCCGGCAGGATGGCCGGCTTCCACGCGCTGGCCATCGGCGCCCGCGGTCCACACCCTGACCGTGGCATCCGCAGGCCCCGGCGTGAGAACGTCCTTCGCAACGGGTACGCGGCTCTGGGCGCGACGTCGTTTGATGAGGCCTACGAGCAGGACGATCGCGACGAGCTGGATCCCGCCGAGCAGCGCGCCGAGAGTGATCGCACGCTGATTGCGCTGCCATATCGTCGGCTCGCGGAACAGCACGACGCTGTCCGGCGGGAGCCGGCCCTCGTCGATCTTCCAGCGTCGCAACTCGCGCGCGTCGTAGGTCGGCTGGCCGGTGCGCTGCGTGGTTGTCTTGATGCTGCCCGGCGATTCGCCGGCGAGCACACGGAGCGCGACCTGGGCGGTCGTTCTACTCAGTTCGTCGGTGGACAGCAGCGGGCCGCCGACAATGCCGCGCCCAATGCCGTACAACGCAAACATCGGCACATTGGCTACGGCGTGGAGCGATGTCAACGTGTCACCTTCGACCCGCGGTTCACCCTTGCCGTCCAGCGACAGGATCGCGAAGAAAATGGCTGACTGGGCCGGCATCGTCCGGCAACGTTCCACGATCTCGTCGAAGGACAGCGCGTTGGTCCAGATGAATTGCAGCCGGCCGCCGAACCGTCGGAACTCACGCTTCATCTCCTGCAACCAGAACTGCTCCACCTGTGAGGCACCAACGACCACCATGACGGTGCGCGTCTCGGGCAAGAGGCGCAGGATCTCGTCGATCATCAACGCCGGATCGTGTTGAGTGGCCACCGTCGTCTCGTTATCGGTGAACGTGCCGTTCTCGATGAAGCGGCGGTCGACGCCGGCGATGAGCATCGGCGTGGCGGGAAAGAGCTCCTGGCGAAACTGTTGCGCAAAAGTAGCTGCGGGCCCGCCGATTGTCATGACCAGGTCCAGCCTCTGAGATCCAAACGCGACCCGTATGCGCTGCGCAATCGAGACACCGGGTGCCTCATCGCTCGCGCGCGCGGCCTGTACCGATACCTCGACGAAACGGATGGGCTCGCGAGACGATCGGATCAGCTCCCGCACGAGCGCGTCGGCGAAGCCGGATTGCGGCGCGAACGGTCGCTCGGAGGACGACAACACCAACACTTGTCTGGTCTCGCCGCGTGCGACGGCCGACAGCGGGCAGTGGAGCAGCAACACCACCAGCAACGTCAGCCAGCAACTGTTGCGAACGGAAAGGCGCACGCGCTGATGTTGCCACACTTGCGAGCTGGTTCGAACCCTGAGCATCGCGCGGGATCGCCATTTATTTTCGGCTCTCGAGTGAAGTGATCTCGGAACGTTTGCGCGACCTGGAATCGGACCCGAGTGCTGGCGACGGCTGGGAGGCCATTCAGAAGCGTCTTCGAGGGCGACTGAAGCCTCATCGACGCGATCGTCCTCACCCCGCAAGAAGGAGAGCTCAAAAATCGAGCCGCAGGGCAAACTGGCCGCAATGCTCAAGGCAGCGCAGGCCAGGGTACCGGTACGCCGCTGGCGCCGCTTCGACGTTGGGGAGCTGAGAGGTCGCCAGGCGATGACGACCTCGTGCAGATAATGTTGGTTGCGGGGGCCCGCAACCGCCAATACCGACCGCGCTCTACGTGGTGGCCGCGTGATTCGCGGCGGCGTTGCACCGCCTTCGTTTGAGGCGGCGGCGCCGGCCGCCAAGTTGTCTTCATCGGCGATAAGTAACAACGCGACTCAGCAGTGAGCAAGCGCGTCTCGCTGAGACGATGTCACAACTTCGGTTCGTAGGTCTTGCCGAATCCGTTGCGTCCGTTGGTCACCGTAAAGCGGCCATCGGGCCGCGCCGACACTTTGATCCAGTAAGCCATCCCGTTATGTGCGGGCACCGGCGGCGGCGCCGCTCCATCCGTGGGAATTAGCGGCGCCACCGGCATCGCTGTCAGTGGCGTGTCGAACACATTCGCGATGAATAGACCCGGCACCGTGTACTCCTGCCCACCAAGCTGGGAGAAGTGAACGGCCCACAAGTTCTCGAGCCCCGGAGAACTGAGAAGAATCCTCATGGCCTGCGGCTGGCCGCCTTTGCGCGTTCCGTTGTTCATCAGGATCGCCCGCGGCTGGACGGCGTGCACGAGCGCTTCGGAGTTCGAACTGGGCTGGCCGTGACGCGAAGCGACGAACAGATCCACCTTTCCAATCCGGTTCGACGGACACGCAAGATCGAATTCCTGGTTCCAGGTAAGATCGCCAAGATAGAGAAGACGAAACCTTCCGAACGTGACGTGACTACCGACAGACTGTTCGTCCTCGGTGTTGCCGACCGGGGCTCCGGAAACGGGATTAACTTGATGTCGCGTGAACGCCTGGCAATAGGGGTTGGGCTGACCGCCGCCGGGTAGCGCCCGTTTGAGTACCTGTCCCCCGGCGCTGACGAAACGCCAGTCGACGTCTTTGACGGCAAGCGTGTCGTCTGGCTTGACGACGCGGTGCCGCGCCTTCGCATACAACTCCGCATACCGTGCGAGCACCGGATCGATCTGCGGACCGGGCTGAACGTTCGGCCCGTGATCAACGAATTCGCGAATCGGCACGTGCGTCGCGAGCTCGGCCAGCCCGCCGACGTGATCGCCGTGGTAATGCGTCGTGATCAGATGATCGATTTGGGTGAGGCCAGCGTCCTTCACGGCCGCCATGATTCGAGCCGCGTCGCGCGTCGCGCCTGCACCGCCGTTCCCCGAGTCGATGAGCACCGACTCGCCGCCGGGCAGACGGTAGAGCTGTGCGTTGCCGCCTTCGACATCGATCAGGTACGCCTCCAGTGTTTTTGCCGTCTGCGATTGGCCAGCGCCGAAGCCAGCGAACAGGACGAGGGGCGCCACGTGCAAGAAAGCTGCTCGCATCAGAGTGACTCCTCGCGATCGATGAGTGATCATCGGCAAACCACCCGACGAACAAACCGCGCGCCTGCCGAATCACACGTGCCGAGATCGCCTGACACTCTACCAGGGCGGGAAAGAGACTCAGATTCTTTTCGTCGGCCGCCCACACGCGAGGCGACAGCATCATCCTCGTTCCTTCGCGAACGGCGTCGCGCACCACATCGCGCGCCAGGAACGACTTGAGCGATCGCTCCAGGACGAAGAGATAGCCGTTCGACTCGCCAGTTTGTGTGAGGGTCATGATGTGGACCTGTTTGCCTTCCGCGGCGCGCGCCCGGCCGCGCCCATCGGCCGATCGATCTTGTCGACGAACGCGTGCCACTCGGCGGTCATCTGGTCGAGACGTTTCTGCCCCACGTCAGCCGGTAGTACTTCCGCGGATGCGGCGCTTCACCTTCGACCCAGTTGGCTTCGAGCCGCCCTCCGCGGGTGAGGCGGCCCAGGATCGGATAGATTCGGCCGCGGTCCGGGTCAGCGGACCGGATCCCGAGCATTGCAGCTACCCGCCCGTCTCCTTCAGCGATCCCGACGGCAACGGCTGTCTGTTGCAGGAGCCTGATTGAGCACGCGGCTATCGTGAAGCGAATTTTGCGACGGAGCCCCGGCCAGCACGGGCGCCGCCGCAACGACTCGAGACACATGCGGATCAATCCCAGGACGCTCCTGAATTCGATGCCGCCAGTGAGAGCGTCGCATTCCGCGAGGAGGGGTGTCGACGCGGCGCGTCATTCCTGTTCCCCGACGTTCGTTTTCCT
Organism: Acidobacteriota bacterium; assembly: GCA_046726355.1. Taxonomy (GTDB): domain Bacteria; phylum Acidobacteriota; class Vicinamibacteria; order Vicinamibacterales; family CAVVIG01; genus QHWF01. Next base: position 11,399 of record JBKPAI010000117.1, read on the forward strand.
TTATTGGTCCTGCCGATTTGGCGATAATCGCGCTCCAAACGACGGCCGTATCCGCGCTGTCGTGAGGGGAGGGCTTGGCCCCACAACTCACGTGAGTGGACACTTCAACGGCTCGCTGATCCGCCGAATCCGTCGCGAACGACCGGGAGTCTGAGCGGATGGATACTCAACACAAGTGAATTGAGGGGTTAGAACGGGCGTGATGTGAACTTCCAGAGAGCCGTCATTCAGTCGATCGAGAACAAGCGCATTCGATGGCCGCGGGAGGTGTGATGTCTTACCGAGCTGCCCGTTTGATCGTCGCGTCGGGCCTGGCCCTCTCGGGCTCGACTGGAGCGGAGGCGCAGACCGTCGTCACTCCGCTGTTTCCCGGCATCACGCACATCAAGCGAACGGAGCAGTACCCGCCGTTCCAGTGTCCCGGGTGCCCCGCGCCGACGCCGAACCCGCGCCTGGCGCGGTTGAACATTTTGCTCGTCGACCTGACGTCGCCCGAGGTCCACTTCAAGCTGACGCCGCCCGGAGAGAACCTGCCGGTAGTGGCGCCTGGCTCTACCACACCGAACTGGCCGGTCGTCCCCTTCGAGGTCCTCCGGCAGCGAACCCTCGACTTCCTCAACACCTCGCACGCGCAGGCGGCGGTCAACGTCCATTTCTTCGCGCCGTTCCCGGTGCCCGGCGGGTCGACCCAGGGCGCGTATGCGTACGTGATTGGCCTCGCAGCCTCACGCGGGAAGGTCTACTCGGGCTTCGAGTCGCCCATCCAGAGCTACGCGATCGTCACCAACTCCCCCGGCCTCAACATCGACAGCTCCAACAACGCCAGCATCGTCCATCGTGATCCCGACTCCGCCGATGGCATGG
>JBKPAI010000118.1:0-14988 GCA_046726355.1 Acidobacteriota bacterium
CCACCGCAGTCCGGAGGGCCTGCGGCACATTCCAGGATCTGCTTAGCGCTGCTGCCTTCCGGCCCTGACGCGGTTCGCAGGCTGGAATTGCACAGGTTCCGGACCGCGGTGCAATCCGCAAACATCCACTTTACTACACTCGTGCGCTTCAGACTCACCACGGAGGACGCGGAGGACGCGGAGGTTCAATCCCGAAGACCCGCCTGCTTGTTCCGCCGTCGTCAGCGTCGATACTCAAACCGGCACCCGCGTCACGAGCAGGAGATACTTGGCCAGCACCTCCCCCACGACAACGGTGAAAAAATCGACGTACAGGATACCGGTCGCGGACTGGGTCGAACGGATCTTAGCCGTTTCCCAAGTCAGATACGACAGGACGGCGGGACCGCCCAGGCCGAACAACACGCGCTGCCAGAAAAAAATACCGGCGACCGACGTAATGTAGTGGCGAAAGCTCGGGCCTGAACCGGGCTGCCAGCTGGCAACCGCGATGTACACCGCCGTCGCCACGACCGCAACCCGGACGATCATCGAAACGATGTGGAGCTTGACGATCGATTGAAGATGCGACACCCGCATCGACGGAAGAATCAGGTACCAGTGACCGAGAATCATCGCCGTGCAGGCGCCGCCGAGAAGCGATGCCGAGCTCAGGAAACTCGCCGCGGTGAGCAGCCTGGCGGGAAGCCCCCGATCGGCGGTGAGCGACAGCGCCTGGGCGACCAGCGCCAGGAGTCCTCCCGCGACTGCCACGCCCACCAGCATCGGCCGAACCCGGGCGAACATGCGGCCGACTGTTGCCCAGTACAACACCAGCGCCGCTTCGACGCATACGAGCGACAGCGCGCCGGCATCGACTGGCGCCGATTCGTTGAACCGAAAGGCGAGAGCGATCGCGATCAGCATGGCGGCCAGGCCGGCATTGAAGCGAAAGAACTTGACTCCGGCCTCGCGTGAAACGAAGACCAGCGTCACGGTGATGCCGATGCCGAGATGTGCGAGGAACAGAAACAGGACGGCGGACAGCGACATTAATCAAGGATTGTACGGGGGCGGGATGCGCAGGACGGGCGGGATGAGCAGGACAGGCAGGAGGGGCAGGACAGGCGGGAGGGGCAGGACAGGCCGGAGGAAATTCAGCGACCGCGTTTGCCGCGCCCAGTCCCCCCTATCCTGCCTCTCTCCCGCTTTTCCTGCCCGTTCTGCCCTGGTCTTACCGTGCCTGCAACCGCTTATTCACTTCGGTCCAGTTGACGACATTCCACCACGCGTCGATGTAGTCGGGCCGCCGGTTCTGATATTTCAAATAGTACGCGTGCTCCCAGACATCGAGACCGAACACTACTTTCTTGCCGTCCATGATCGGCGTGTCCTGATTGGGCGTGCTCTCAATGGTCAGCTTTCCGCCGCTGTCGATCACCCATGCCCATCCGCTGCCGAATCGGCCCACGGCGGCCTTCTTGAATTCCTCTTTGAATTTGTCGAACCCGCCAAACGAGGCATTGATCGCGTTGGCGATGGCGCCGGTCGGCTGACCGCCAGCCCTCGGTGCCATGATCTGCCAGAACATCGTGTGATTCCAATGGCCGCCGCCGTTGTTGCGAACCGTGGTTCGAATATCGTCCGGAACGCTGCTCAGCGACTTCAGGAGATCGTCCAGGCCCTTCGACTGGAGCTCCGGGTGCTTCTCGAGCGCAGCGTTCAGGTTGGTCACATATGCGTTGTGGTGCTTTCCATGATGAATCTCCATCGTCTGCCTGTCGATGTGGGGCTCGAGGGCGTCTGATGGATAGGGCAGCGGCGGGAGCGAGTGAGCCACAAGTTGTTGAGCCATCGATCGGTCCTCCTTATTACGTTGAGCGGAGTCGAACCATTCCGGGCTCTGCCCCGGACCCGGCTCACACCACCCCCACGGCGCACACTCCACGCCGTCGGGGCCCCGGCTCGCAGGCGCGCTCCGCGCGCCGGCAGCAGTGCCCAAACCAGAGGATCGTACTTCTGTGACGGATTCAGAGCAAGCGCGGGCGGAATGTGTTACGTGATCGACAACATGCGATCGAGAGCGACCCTGGTCCAGTACTTACGGTCGTCCGGCACAACAATGCGGTTATGGACTTCACCGTCGACCAGGCCTTCGAGCGTCCACAGCAAGTGGTTCGGCGAGACGCGGAACATCGTCGAGCACAGGCACCCGAACTGATCGAGCGAAAGGACCGTCCGCTCGGGCGCAACCTCGCGTGCGAGTCGCTCCACGAGATGGATCTCAGTGCCCACGGCCCACGTCGATCCGGCCGGACTTCCGGTCACCTGCTTGATGATGTACTCGGTCGATCCGGAATCGTCGGCGGCCTGGACCACTTCCCACGTCACTTCGGGATGGACAATCACTCGAATGCCGCGGTGCTGCGCGCGCAGCGTCTCGATCTGACGCACCGTGAACCGCGTATGGACGGAGCAGTGCCCCTTCCACAGGATCATGCGCGCCTGCCTGACGGCATCCGGCTCAAGGCCGCCCCAAATCTCGGCTGGATCCCAGACGACCATCCGATCGAGCGGAACACCCAGCTTGTACGCCGTATTGCGGCCGAGATGCTGATCGGGCAGGAACAGGATCCGATCGCCGCGCTCCCAGGCCCACCGCAGCGTCGCCGCCGCGTTCGACGAGGTGCACACAACGCCGCCGCGCTCGCCGACGAAGGCTTTGATGGACGCGGCAGAGTTGATGTAGGTCACGGGCACCACGCCAGCCGTACTTCCGAGCATCTGCTCCAGATCAGTCCAGCACAGCTCGAGCTGATCGGGGTCGGCCATGTCGGCCATTGAGCAGCCCGCAGCAAGGTCGGGCAGGATCACCTGCTGGTCATCAGCGCTCAGCACGTCGGCGCTCTCCGCCATGAAATGGACGCCGCAGAACACGATGAACTCGGCGTCGGGATGCTTCGAGACCTGCCGCGCGAGCTTGAACGAGTCGCCGGTGTAGTCGGCGAACTTGATGACCTCGTCGCGCTGATAGTGATGGCCGAGAATGACGAGGCGGCGGCCGAGCCGCGCTTTCGCAGCCGCGATGCGCTCGTCCATCTCCTCGTCGCGGAGGCCGAGATAGCGCTCGGGCAGCGGCTGCCGTTCGGAGACGTGCTCCTTTTCGTACGCGGTGAGCAGAGGAATGACCATGATGCTCGACGATGAACCAGCGCCTACTTTGTGAAACTTTTCGCAAGCGCCTCTCTGATTATACCATCCCGTCCGGCGGCGAGCCGTAGCGCCCCCCCTTTCAGATCTGCATCGGAGCTGCCGCCGCAGCCCGTAAAGGACGCCGTTACACGCCGATTTTCCAGGCGTTAAATGGCTGCGCTACCACGATTCGCCGGCCGAACCACGTTGTAGAGCGTGTCGCGCTCGATCGGCTCGCGGCCCGCGGCGCGGATGAGACGCTCGATGGCGCGCGGCGTCATCGACTCCGGCGTTCGCGCGCCGGCCATGTGATAGATCTTCTCCTCCTGCACGGTCCCGTCGAGATCGTCCACGCCATACCACAGCGCGGTCTGCGCCACTTCCACCCCGGTCGCGATCCAGAACGCCTTCACGTGCGGGATGTTGTCGCACATCAGCCGCGAAATTGCGTGCACGCGCAGTGAATCGGCCGCGCTCGGCGCCGGCAGCTTGCGCATCTGGTTGTTGTCGGGATGAAACGCCAGCGGGATGAAGGCCTGAAACCCGCCGGTCTCGTCCTGCAGCGCCCGCGCACGCAGCATGTGATCCACGCGCTCTTCTCCGGTCTCGATATGACCGTAGAGCATCGTCACGTTGGAGCGCATGCCGAGGGCGTGGGCCGTGCGATGAATGTCCAGATACCTATCGGTCCCGCATTTGTCGCGCGCGATCTTCTTCCGCACCCGCTCCGCAAAGATCTCGGCGCCCCCGCCCGGCAGCGAATCGAGCCCGGCCGCTATCAGTTCGCGCAGGACCTGCTCGTCGGTCATCGAGTACAGGTCGGCAAAGAACGCGATTTCGACGGCGGTAAAGCACTTGAGGTGAATGCCGGGCCGGATCCGTTTGAAGCCGCGCAGCAGCTCCGTGTAATACTCGAACGGCAGATCCGGGTGCAGCCCGTTGACGATGTGGATTTCGGTGAGCGGCTGGTGGGCGCGCTGCCGCAGCTTGTCCCACGCCTGATCGAGGGACATCGTGTATGCGCCCGGATCCCCAGGCTTCAGGCGCGCGAACGAGCAGAACAGGCAGCTCGCGACACAGACATTCGTCGCTTCGATGCGGATGTTGTAGTTGTAGAAGGTGCGGCCGGCATACCGCTTCTCCCGCTCGCGGTTGGCAAGCCAGCCGACAGCGAGCAGATCGGGGCACTCGAACAGCTGTACGCCGTCTTCGAGGTCGAGACGATCGCCGGCGTCAAGTTTTGCCGCAATACGGCCGAGGCCGGCGGATTTCAATCTGGTGATTGGGGAATCTGGCGATCGGGTGATTGACTGACGAATTGACTGCAAATCACTCAATTAATCACCAAATCACCGAATCACACGTCCAAGCACCACAAAGGTCACAAAGCGTCTTTGTGAGCGTTGTGGTTCATCACCTTGTGGTTCAGGATATGCCCCAGACCTGGATGCGTAACGAGCGGGCGCGGGGCCCATCGAGCTCCGCCATCAGCACGCGCTGCCATTGGCCGAGTACGACTTCACCACCGCTCACCTGGAGGGTGAGGCTGTGACCAAGGAGCAGGGCGCGCAGATGCGAATCGGCATTCATCCGATCGCAGTCGGAGTGCTGCGGATCGTTGTGCAGCCACTCGGCATCGCGCGCGACAATCTGCTCGAGGAACCGTTTGATGTCCGCCAGCAGCGCGGTCTGGAATTCATTGATGAACAGCGCACAGGTCGTATGCATCGACCAGAGGCTGACCAGGCCTTCCCGGATATTGAACCGCCGGACGAACTCCATGATCCGCATCGTGATGTCGACCAGCTCGATGCGCTGATCGGTCTCGACGACGAAGGTCTCCCCATGAATCGTCAGGCCCCCAACTGCCGCTGATGCCACCCGCTCAACGGGATTTTCGCGAACAGTGACAGTCGAACTCTTGCTCATGCGCCTTCCTCTTGATTCCCCGCACCAACGCGTACGTACGTCCGTATTCGGACAGGACTGGGCAATGTTACGTAAAAACGCGCACGCGTGGCAACCCTGCTATACTCGCGAACGGACAGCTTGACGCTCACCCCGGCGGCCACGCGAAGTGGGTGCGAAGCCCACACGGTCCCGCCACTGTAAGCGGTAACGCCGCGCAACGGTCCCCCGATCCGGTCAGGATCGACGGGTCCCGCCACTGAGCCACAGCTTGGGAAGGCACGCGCAGCGTGTTTCAACCCGCGAGTCAGGAAACCTGGCCATCGGGGGCGTCCTTTCTTCGGCGCGCGAGACGCCGGGAGGAACCTGATGCGCACACCCCGCCTCTGGCGGCCGGCCGCAGCCGGCCGTTTTCCGATCGTCATTCTTCTCACTGCTCTTGGATCGCCGATCGCGCCGCTGGCGGCGGCGGATCGCGAACTGACCGGCGCCGTCGTCGATCAAGCCGGACAGGCCCTGCCGCGTGCGTTTGTCCGCGTGCTGGATCGATCGGCGCTCGAACGCGCGGCGACGTTCACAGACGAGGGCGGCCGGTTTCGTTTTGACGTCGACGACGACAGCTGCCGGATCGAAGCCTCGCTGACCGGGTTCCAGACCACGGTGGCCGCGTGCGGCGCCTCGCCGCTGCGAATCGTGCTTCCGCTCGCGCCGGTGCACGAGACGGTGGTCGTCAGCGCGACGCGGACCGAAGCGCCCGCCGATCAAGTGGGCGTGAGCGTCACCACATTTACTGCGGCCGATCTCGAACGGCGCAACGTGCCGCTGGTGGCCGACGTGCTGCGCGCCTCGCCCGGCGTCACGGTCGTCCGCAGCGGCGGAGCGGGTGCGCTCGCGTCGCTCTTCGTGCGCGGCGGCGAAAGCAATTACAACAAGGTGCTGCTCGACGGGATCCCGCTCAACGAGCCGGGCGGCACGTTCAACTTCAACAACCTGACGACCGACAATCTGGAGCGGATCGAGATCGTTCGTGGCGCGCATTCCGCGCTGTTCGGTTCGGATGCCATGGCGAGCGTGGTCCAGCTCGTGACCAAACGCCCCGATCGGTCGCGCGCGCGGCCGCAGGGCGTGGTCTCAATCGAAGGCGGTACTTACGGAACCGTGCGCGGCGGCGCGACCGCATCAGGCGCGTCCGGCCGCGTCGATTACGCAGTCGGCGCGCAGCGGTTCAACACGGACAACCGGGTGCCCAACAACGCCTTCGAGAACACAACCTTGTCCGCAAATGTCGGCGTTGCCGCCGGCGGCGCGGCGGCGATCCGGTTCATCGTCCGCAGCGAGCGCGAGCACGCCGGCACGCCGGGACAGACTGCATTCGGACGGCCGGATCTCGACGCCTTTTTCGAGCGGCACGACGAGGCTGCAGGTATTTCGCTCGACCATCAAGCGCACAGCCGTTTCCGGCAGCGCGCCGCATACTCGGTGGCCGCATCCGGTCAGCAGTCGACGAATCTTGTCCAGGATCCCTCATACGTGCCGCGTTTCAGCGGGAGGGCGGCGCCATTCGCGTTCTCCGATTTTCTCTTCGACAGCAGAACGAACGTGCACCGGCATCATGGCAGCTATCAGGCCGACTGGCGAGTCGCCGCGGCCGGCCGCGGCGAGCACCTGCTGACCGCGCTGGTCGACTGGGACGGCGAGCGCGCCACCCTCGAGAACCGGCTTGCGTCCACGCTGACGCGCGCGGCGCGCGACAATTTCGGGTGGTCGTTCCAGCACCAGGCCTTGTGGCGGCGCGTGTTCACCACGGCCGGTGCGCGTGTCGAGCGCAATGGCAGCTTCGGCACTGCAGTCGTTCCGCGCGGCTCCATCGTCGTCGTCGCCAGGTCCGCTCGCGGCGCGGTCGGCGAAACCCGGCTGCGCGCAAGCGCGGGCCGTGGGATCAAGGAGCCGACGGTTCTGGAGTCGTTCAGCCCGTCGCCGTTCTTCCGCGGAAACCCCGAGCTCAAGCCGGAACGGTCGCGCACCGTGGAAGCAGGAATCGAGCAGCGCCTTGGCGGCGATCGCGCCAAGATCGACGCCGCGTGGTTCGACAACCGCTTCGCCGATCGAATCTCCACCCGTACGACCAATCCTGCCACCTTCGAGGCGCAGTATTTCAACATCGGCTTGTCGCGAGCGCGCGGCGCCGAGCTGTCGACCGAGGTTGTCCCGACCGAGCGGATCCGCGTCCGTGCCGGCTACACGCTGCTCGCCTCGAAGGTGATTGAAAGCACCGCCCCGAACAACGTCGTGCTTCAGGCCGGCAACTGGATGTTCCGGAGGCCGCGGCACTCCGGATTTGTCGGAGCCGGCTGGACCTGGCAGCGGCTCAGCGTGAACGTGGACGGATTGTTCATCGGCCGCTTCGTGGACAGCGACTTCTCCTCTCTGCAGCCCCCGATCATGCGGAACGAGGGGTACACGACGTGGGACGCCCGCGTCGTGGGGAAGGTGACGACACGGGTTGCCGGCACCGTGTCGATCGACAACATCGGCGATACCAACTACATGGAGGCGTTGGGGTATCCAGCGCTCGGCCGCGCCGTTCGTGCAGGCGTACGGGTTGGCTTCTAGAACGGCGGCCTCTCGTAGCGCAGGCCTTCAGGCCTGCATCACGGCCGGCGGGCAGCCCTAAAGGGCGGCGCTACAACTGATCATGAACGATCGATCCCTCGCTCTCCAGGTGCTTGACGTCTCCTTTGCCTACGACAGCCGCGGGCGCGACGTCGTCGACAGGGTGACGCTGGCTGTCCCGCCCGGCGGGATAATCGGACTGCTCGGCCCGAATGGCTCGGGAAAAACGACTCTGCTGCGGCTGCTCTCCGGCACACTCGTCCCCCGCCGCGGGCAAATCGTCATTCACGGCGCCCCGATCGAGACGCTTTCGCGCCGCGAGCTGGCGCGCCGCGTCGCCGTCGTGCCGCAGGAAACCCATTCCACGTTCGACTTCAGCGTGCTCGACATCGTGTTGATGGGCCGTTATCCGCATCTCGGCACGCTCGAGCTCGAAGGCGCCGACGATCTGCGGATTGCACGCGACGCGCTGGCGGCAACGGGGACCGCCATGCTCGAAAACCGGCCGTTCGCTGCGTTGAGCGGCGGCGAAAAACAGCGCGTCGTCATCGCGAGCGCCCTCGCGCAATCGTCCAGCATCCTGCTGCTCGACGAGCCGACGGCGTCGCTGGACCTCGGCTTCCAATTCGAGATCGCCGCGCTCCTCGCGCGTCTCAACCGTGAACGCAGCGTCACGCTGCTCGTGTCGACTCACGACCTGAACCTGGCGGCAACCTTGTGCACCGAGCTCCTCCTGATCAAGGCGGGCCGTGTGCTGGCGCATGGGCCGCTCGATCACGTCCTGACGGCGGCCAACGTCCGCGCCCTGTACGGCGTGGACGCCGATGTCGCGCGCCACACGCGCGCGGGACACCTCACCGTGGTGCCGCTTGCCCGCACCGACTGACCTCCGCCGCCGCTTCGCCTGGACGATCGCCGGCTTCGGCGCGCTGACCATCGTCTCGTGCCTCGTGGCGCCGGTGATCGGCAGCACCCCGGTCCGTCTCTCGCGCGCGTTCAGCCGCACCATCCCCTTCGCCGACAACGTGGATGCGCAGGTGTTCTTCGTGGCCCGGCTGCCGCGGGTCGTGGCCGCGGCGCTGGTCGGCAGCGGCCTGGCCGTCGCCGGCGTCGTCTTTCAGGCGCTGCTGCGCAATCCGCTGGCATCGCCCGACACGCTCGGCGTGTCAGCCGGCGCCACACTCGGCGCGATGATCGCCATCACGTTCCACATCGACATCGCGCTGCTCGGCCTCACCGCCGTTCCGGTCGCCAGCTTCCTGGGCTCCGCCGGCGCCCTCGGGATCGTCTATCTCATCGCCGCCGCGCGACGGAGAGGCACGTCGAGCACGGTGCTGATTCTCGCCGGCGTCGCGCTGTCGGCCCTTCTCAGCGCCCTGGTCAGATTGATCCAGGTGATCGCAGATTTCACCGACACGTTCCGCGGCATCCGCTGGATGATGGGCTCGCTCGACGTGGCGAGCTATACGCCGATTGTCGTGTCGCTGGTGCCGATCGCGATTGCGTTTGCGTTCGTCGGATCGCTGCCGCGCGTGCTCGATCTCATCAGTCTAGGCACGGAAGCGGCTGCCTCCCGCGGTGTGGACGTGCGGCGAGCGGAGCGTGTGGCGCTCGTCAGCGCGTCGCTCTCGACCGGCGCCGCGGTCTCGCTGGGCGGGCCTGTCCCCTTCGTCGGCATCATCGTGCCGCACATCGTGCGGCTGCTCGTCGGCGCGGATCATCGCCTGGTCCTGCCCGCGTCGGCGCTCTTCGGCGCGTCATTTCTCATCGTGTGCGATCTCGTGGCGCGGACCGCGTTCGGGCCCGTGGAGCTTCCGGTCGGCACAGTGACCGCGATTCTGGGAGGACCGTTCTTTTTATGGCTGCTGTTTACACGCCTCGCGTGACAACCCCTCGCGAAACCGTAGTGTCCGGCCTCAGCCGGACCGCGCGATCCGGCTCCAGGCGCACCGTGGAGGGTCCGCCTGAAGGCGGACACTACCGGTACCTGGTCGTCGCGCTGCTGCTCGTGATCTCGATCGGGCTCAACGCAGAGGCCCGGCGCATCATCTCCATCATTCCAGCCACAACCGAGATGCTGTTCGCAATGGGCGCAGGCGATCGGGTGGTGGCGGTCGGCAGCTACGATCGGTTTCCTCCAGAGACGGAAAGGCTGCCCCGCGTCGGCGCGCTGCTCGATCCGGATGTCGAACGCATCATCGCCCTTCGTCCCGATCTGGTGATCGTCTACGGCACGCAGACGGAGCTCCGGATGCAGCTCGATCGAGCACAGATCGCCAGTTTCCCGTATACGCATCGCGGGCTGGCGGACATCACGGAAACCATGCGATCGCTCGGCGCACGTGTCGGGGTCGAGCGGCAGGCAAACGCGCTGGCGGAGAGGATCGAGCGGCAGCTCGCCGAGATCAGGGCGCGAGCAGGGTACGGTCCGCGCCCGAAGACCCTGCTGGTGTTCTCGCGTGAGCCCGCCTCGCTCAGGAACATCGACGCCAGCGGCGGCGTCGGCTTTCTTCATGACATGCTCGAGACTGCCGGCGGCGCCGACGTGCTGGGCGACGTCAAGCGCCAGTCAGTGACGATGACGACGGAGATGGTGCTGGCGCGGGCGCCCGAGGTGATCATCGAGTTGCGCTACGCGAGGGAGGACGCGACGGATCAGTCCGATCTCCGTGAGTGGAACGTGCTGGCGTCGGTGCCGGCGGTGCGGAACAAACGCGTCTACATGCTGCGCGGCGAAGAGTTCGTCGTCCCCGGTCCACGGGTGGCAGCGGCGACCGAGAAAATCGCGCGCACGCTCCATCCCGAGGCGTTCAAGTGAAAGTACTCGTCTCGTGGTCGACCGGAAAGGACAGCGCCTGGATGGTGCACGTGCTCCGCCAGCGCGCCGACATCAGGCTTGGCGGATTGATCACGACGATCAACGAACCGGCGCAGCGTGTGGCGATGCATGCGGTCCGCGTCGAGCTGCTCCAGGCTCAGGCCGGCGCCCTGGGCCTGCCGCTCTGGATGGTGCCGATTCCATCGCCGTGCCCGAACGAAGCCTACGAACAGGCGATGCGGACGGCCGTCGATCGTGCCGTTCGGGACGGATTCTCTCATGTGGCGTTCGCGGACCTGTTTCTGCAGGACATCCGGCGCTATCGCGAGGAGAAGCTCGCGGGCAGCGGATTGACACCGCTGTTTCCGCTCTTCGATTCGGATACGGCGGTGCTGGCCCGCACGATGATGGCCGCCGGGCTGCGGGCGCGGATTACGTGCGTCGATCCGCGTCAGCTCGATCGCCGGTTCGCCGGCCGGGAGTTCGACGCGGCATTGCTTGACGAGCTGCCGGCCTCCGTGGATCCGTGCGGAGAACGTGGCGAGTTCCACACGTTTGCCTACGACGGGCCGATGTTCGCGCGGCCGGTTCCGGTCGTGGCGGGCATCACCGTCGAGCGGGATGGATTCGTGTTTACGGATTTGAAATAGACGTCCGCTGCGCGGTGCTGGGAACTATCGCTGAAGGGTGCTGGGGCAGCTTTCGCTACACGGTGCTGGGGGGCTTCGCTCTAGGGTGCTGGGCGCTTCGCTGCAGGGTGCTGATGTCGAAATACCCCGAACGCATCGTCTGTCTGACCGAAGAGACGACCGAGACGCTCTACCTGCTCGGACAAGGCGACCGGATCGTCGGCGTGTCCGGGTACACCGTGCGGCCGCCCGAAGCGCGCCGGCATCCCAAGATCTCGGCGTTCATCAACGCGAAGTTCGACAAGATCGAGGCGCTCGCGCCCGATCTGGTGCTCGCGTTCTCGGATCTGCAGGCCGGCCTCGTTTCCGAGCTCGTCCGGCGCGGCATTGCCGTCGTGACATTCAATCAGCGAAGCGTTGCCGAGATCCTGCAGGTGATTCGAATGCTGGGCGGCCTGGTCGGGTGCCAGCACGAGGCGGAGGCGCTCGCCGCCCGTCTCGAGGCGGATCTCGACGTCATTCGCGAAACGGCATCACATTTTCCGGCGCGCCCGAGGGTCTTTTTCGAAGAGTGGGACCAGCCGTTGATCTCCGGGATCCGCTGGGTCGAGGAGCTCGTCGAGATGGCGGGAGGCACGCCGATCTTTCCGGAGCTGGCCAAGGCGCGGCTCGCGAAAGAGCGGATCGTCGATCCGGCGGAAGTGGCGCGCCGCGATCCGGAGGTCGTATTCGCCTCGTGGTGCGGAAAGAAAATGAGGAAGGCCACGATCGTCGAACGGCCCGGATGGGATCGGGTGAGCGCGGTCCGCAACGATCGGATTTACGAGATCAAGTCGACCTACATCCTGCAGCCTGGGCCCGCGAGCCTGACCGAGGGGGTGCGCCAGCTGCACGGGATTCTCTCGGATGTCGCGGCCGGGACATGAAACACGCACTTGTAGCGCAGCCCTTTTGGGGCTGCTCCGGCGGCCGGCGGTGCAGGCCTGAAGGCCTGCGCTACCAACCCAGCGGGACCGTCCCGGTGCGCGTCACATGCCACGCCGCCTCACGTCGCAAACTCGACGTTCACCGGCCCGGGCAGCAAGCCGGCCGCCGCCGCGTCGCCAAGGAGACGTCTGACCGCTTCGCGCCCGCGGTCGCCGTAATCGAGCGTCAGATCGTTCACGTACATCCCGACGAACCGATCGGTCCGCACACGATCGAGACCGCGACCGAATTGCATCGAATAGGTCACGGCTTCCTCGCGGTGCTCCAGCCCATACGCGATACTGTCGTGTAACAACCTGGACAGACTCGAGATCGCCGATGTCCCGAGGTCACGCCGGATCATGTTCCCGCCGAGCGGCAGCGGAAGACCGCCCGTGCGATCGGCCCACCACTCCCCGAGGTCCACGATCTTGTTGAGTCCCTCGTCGGCCCACGTCAGCTGCCCCTCGTGAATCAACAAGCCTGCCTCGGTCTCGCCGGCATGCACCGCTTCCTGGATGCGGTCGAACGGAATCACGACGTACTGCACGGACGGTTCGAACAGTCTGAGCGTCAGAAACGCCGTGGTGAGTGTGCCCGGAACGGCGACCGTCACGCCCTTCAGCGACGATGGTCTGGCTTTCGACACCACGATCGGACCGTAGCGGTCGCCCATGCTGGCGCCATGGGGCAGCAGGATGTACCGATCGGTCAGATGGGCGTACGCATGAAACGAGACTGCGGTGATCTCGTAGGTGCCGCTGAACGCCGCATGGTTCAGCGTCTCGATGTCCGCCAGCACATGTTCCAGCTCAAAGCCGTTCGCCGGCACCTTGCCGCACGCCAGGCCGTAAAACATGAACGCGTCGTCGGAATCGGGGCTGTGAGCGATTCGAATCTTCATCGGTGGCTTCGTCGGTTAACGTTAACGGAGGCGACGGAGAAACGGTATCACACAGAGAAACGAAGGAACGGAGACGAGCAGAGCGTTGCGTATTTTACTAACGTTGTGAGTTTTGAGTTGTGAGCCGCAGGTACTCTCCGAAGAACTGTCGATGCTCACACATCATCGTCCGGATCGCGCACAACATACGCCGATGACACACGCTTCACGACAATGGTCAGTCCGAAGCAGACGATGACGGCCGCAGCCGCGAGTCCAACGTAGATACCGCTGCCGACCAGCGCGTGCGTTTCGGGGACGGCGGCTGCCGAGGCCCCGTCCGCGATCGCTACGGCCTGCGCCCAGGTACGGGCCCCCCGCTCAGCCGACGACGGAACGATCCGCCACGCGAGGAACGTCAGCCCCAGCGCGAGCAGTCCGACGACCAGGAGCGGATGCCGCGAGTTCCGGCGCGTGATCATGCTCAGCGTGGCGAGCACCGCGGCGACGACGCCAAGACCGGCCACCCACATCGCCCACACGTCCGGCATGCCGCGGCGCGACTGCTCTCCGATGATGACCCAGGGGAGGAACGCGCTGACCGTGAGCGTGATGCCGGCGCCCAGCGGAACGAGATACCCTCGCATCCCCGGCCGGAACATGTTGCGGACCATTAGTTGCGAACGTCCTTTTTTACCCGGGCTCTACCCCGGACCGGCTCGGTCACTCGCGGGGACCCGGCGGCCCCGCTTCCGCCTCCGCTACAGCTACGGCGGACCCCGCCGTAGCGCCTCCGGCGCGAAGGGGGGGCCGTTCCCTCGCAGGCGCGCGTCGCGCGCCTAGCGATCGCGACAGTTCGCGTACCACGCCATCTGGATGGCCTCGAGCTTCGGTTCGTTCGATCTCTTCGGATCGTCGTCAAACCCATCGAGCGCGATGACGCGGTCGCGCAGGTCGGTAAATCGGAGCGTGAGAGGATCGAGGTCCGGGAACTTTTCCGCCAGCGCAAGGCCGATGTCTTCAGAGTCGGTCCATTTCAACAGCATTCCTCCCTGCACCCTGGGACAAAATCCACCACGGAGGACGCGGAGGACGCGGAGGTTCAATCCCGCCTTGTCGAAAGTGGGCTATCATCGCGCCGCTCATTTCCTGGCGCTTGACAGCTCCGACTTGCCCAGCTGAATGCCGCCGCCTTCCTGCACGTAATTCCGCGTGTACATCGGCAGCTCGCAGACGACGTCGCCGGAAATGACGGCCTGGCATCCCAGCCGTGAATCCGGCGTAAGACCCCATGCGGTGTCGAGCCGATCCGCCTCGTCATCCTCCATTCCGGTCAGGTGCTCCGCACCGCTCCGAATGATGACATGACAGGTCGTGCACGCGCAGCTGCCGCCGCAGGCGTGCTCGAGCGGAATGCCGTGGTTCTTCGCCACGTCGAGCAACGATTCCGCCCTGCCATGGTGCGAGTACGGGAGCGTGCCGGCCTCGAACTCTACCGTGTGCGTCTCGCCGTCGATGATGAAGGTGACTTTGGGCACGGACGCAAAGAGTGTAGTGCGGGCCTTCAGGTCCGCCCTCGACGGCAGGCCTGAAGGCCTGCACTTCGAGCACGCTTCAAATCTCGTTCACATTCTTCCCCGACAACGCCGCCTGGATCGAACGATTCAGCATCACTTCGGCAAGATGGCGCGTCGCGTCGTTGAGCGCCTGCGTCCACTTCCGGATCGTCTCGCGGTCGGTCGATTTGACCACCATCTTCAGGCCGGAGAGCACCGCATCGATTTTCTGGCGTTCGGCCGGGGTGAGCTCTGTCCTTTCGATGTCGGCGAATTCCGGCGCGCGCAGCGACTTCTCGGTCGCGGCGATGACGGCCTCGGCGTCCGTGCGGGCTTCGATCAGCAGCCGCGCGGCAATATCGGCGTCGGCATGATCGAGCGAGTCGAGCAGCATGCGCTCCACTTCGTCGTCGGTCAATCCGTACGACGGCTTGACCTCGATCG